>NZ_JBNJRY010000007.1:0-315970 GCF_050435325.1 Paenarthrobacter sp. TE4293 | reverse complement strand
GTCCTGGCCAACGGCCCGGTCATCGCAGCGAACAAGGTCCTGAACAACCTGACCTCCCTGACCTCGGCCAAAACCGACAACCTCAAAGTCACCACTGCCTTCCCCACCACCGCCAACGACACCTTCCAAGGCGCCACCTCCACCATCGGCTTCTCCTTCACCGGCACCCAACGCACCGAAACCACCAAGTAACCACCACACGGAGGGAGAACGATGACCATGCCTACGCGGAACAGCTTCCTGCGCGCCCTGGTGATCGCCGTCGCCGTTCTCCTTGGCCTGGTGGCAGCACCCTCCGCGGCCTTCGCTGCCTTCACCGACACCGCACGCGCAAACCCGCAGTTCTCCACCGCCAGCCTTGCGGCCCCGGCCGCCGCGAACGTGACCATGACGTGCTCGTTCGGTATCCGCGCCACGGTCACTGTGAACTCCTTCAGCACCGTGGCCAACGCCAACTACCACGACATCAAAATCTTCGACCGCTCAGGAAACCTCGAATTCACGGGAGACCTCAGTAAGGCCGCCGGCAAGACCTACACCTCCGGCTACGAAGTCATCGGTACCTGGACCTACGAAATCCGCGGCTATTACAAGGTCCCCGGCACCTCCAACACCTGGACCGGCAAAGTCCTCAAAGGCAACCTGAGCTGCTGAGGTTCCCACGCGGCACCCAAGAAACTCCAAGGGCCCCGACACGCTGAAGCAGACGGCGTATCGGGGCCCTTGGCCTTTAATCCGAAAGGGGCTAGGAGAAGCGACCGGGGCGGAACGTGGCCAGCATCGGGTGCTCGTCGCCGGTCAGGATCTCGCCGGAGAGCAGCTCACCCGCAATGAGTCCCAGCGTGGCACCCGAGTGCGTGAACGCGACGAAACAGCCCGGCACCTGCCCGAGCTCACCGAACACCGGTTCGCCGTCGCCGGGAATGGGTTTGTAGCCGATCTTCCACGACGCCGGCTTGAGCTCGGGGTTTCCAGCAATCAGCTTGGAGGACTCATCGGCCAATTCCTGGACAACCTCATCAGGGATGGTGAAGGAACCATCGGCATGTTCGGTGATCCGCTCTTCATACCAGTCGTGATCCAACGCGAACGTGTTACCCGGGTTGGGACGCACGGCGGCGCGCGGAGTATTCATCACCGTGGTCACCTGGTGCTCCGCGGGCTTGGTGATCACCAGCATGGACACCGGGGAACCATTGGGGATTTCCACCCCCAGCGGCTTCACGACGGCGGGCGTCGCCGCACCGCAGGCAACCAGGACGGCGTCCGCGGGGTACGTTTCACCGCCGGCAGTTTCGACGCCGGTGGCCCGGCCGCCGTCGACCATCACCGAAGCCTTGCCGGCGTTGAGGACAAGCCGACCACCGAGCGCGTGGAACTCCTCCATGAGGTGGTTCACCAGGTCCGGGAGGCTGACCCATCCTTCGCCGGGGTTGAAGATGGCGTTCTCAGGAACGGCACTGGAGTCGATGCCGGCTGTGAAGGAAGCGATCTCTTCGGGGGCCAGCAGTTTGGAGTCGTAGCCGATGGAGTTTTCGTAGGCATGGCGGGCCTTCGTCACCTCGCTTTGTCCGGCGGCGTTCCACATGAGCCCACCACCGAACTGCAGCCACTCACGGCTGGGGTCTGCGGCGAACAACGTCCGGTACCGGTCCACGCCGGCCACCCGCAACTGGTGGTACGGGGTGGATCGCTCCCCGGCGGAGTTCAGCCATGACAACGAGCGGCCGGTGGCTTCGCTGGCCAGGCCATGTTCAGTCAGCAAGGTGACCGAGGCCCCTTGGCGGAGCAGGTGGACAGCGGTGGAGACGCCCAGGATGCCGCCTCCGATAACTGCTACGTGCTTGGTGGAGGACATAGTTCTCCCTTTCTTCGAGGTAGATGCTGTGAAGCGCGCCTATGCGAAGGCGTGAATGTTTTCAATGACTGTGAGGGTCTCCAGTGCCTCCGACGGCCGCACGGGCAGCGGCCCCTGCCCACGGAGGGACGCAGCGAGTTCCCGGTAAAACTGCGGGTAGTCGCCCTGTTCGGCGGGGACGGGCGTGGCTGAACCATCCACTCCCAGAAGCCCCCAGGACTCCCGGGGCTCCACTCCGTAGCCAGCGTCCGACGGCGTGACCCCGGCTGCGAGCGCGGGTTCCTGGCCGTCGAGTCCCCACTTGGTGTAGCCGGCTTTGGAGCCCAGGACGTGGAAGCGCGGGCCCACTTGCGCTGCCATTCCGTTCATCCACAGCCGCGACCGGACCCCGGATTCATGGAGCAGCGACACGAACGCTTCGGTGTCGGCAGCTTCCGCACGGGGGCCGTGGTTGGCTGTCTCGCCGTAGCTCTCCACCACAGGCCCAAACAGTTGGATGGCCTGGTCGATCAGGTGGGCCCCGAGATCGTGGAGGATGCCTCCGCCTTCAACCAAAGTGGCCGTATCGCGCCAGTTGCCGAAGCCTTCCGGCCGCCACCATTCGAAGCGCGACTCAAACGTCCGCACCTCGCCCAAGGCGCCGTCCTGCAGCAGCTTTCGCAGCGTCAGGAAGTCGGCATCCCACCGGCGGTTCTGGAAGACCGTGAGCTGCACACCGGCGTCGGACGCGCGGGCAGCCAGCTCCTCGCCGTGGGCAACTGCTGTCACAAAAGGCTTGTCCACCACGACGTTGAGGCCATGGCCGATGGCCGTGGAACCCAGGTCGAGGTGAGTCAGCGGCGGGGTTCCCAGGACCACGAGGTCGAGGTCGCCGGCCACGGCGAACATCTCCTCGGCAGTGGGCACGATCCGTGCCTCCGGATACAGACGCGCTGCCTCAGCCGCACGCTTCGGGTCCGCCGTCACGATGACGTCCAGGGAGTAGTCCGGGTCCGCTTCGATCAGCGGCGCATGGAATACCTTGCCCGAAACGCCGAACCCGACGACGGCGGTCCGGATGGGTGCCGCTGTTGCCCCGTCCATCAGAGGACTTCCGACAGGAAGCGCTGCAAGCGTTCGCTCCGCGGGTTGTCGAAGAGCTCGGTGGGGGTTCCGATTTCCACTACTTCGCCTTCATCCATGAACACCACCTGGTCCGCCACTTTGCGGGCGAAGCCCATTTCGTGGGTGACAACCAGCATGGTCATGCCACGGCGGCCCAGGCCGGCCATGAGGTTCAGGACGCCCTTGACGAGCTCCGGGTCCAAAGCGCTGGTGGCTTCGTCGAAGAGCATGACTTCAGGCTCCATGGCCAGTGCCCTGGCGATGGCGACGCGCTGCTGCTGCCCTCCGGAGAGGTCACGCGGCCGGTGATCGGAACGTTCAGCCAGGCCGACTTCGGCGAGTCGCCGCCGGGCGCGTTCCCGGGCTTCGCTCTTGGACATTCCCTTGACGCTCCACAGTGCCAGCGCCACATTTTCCAAGGCGGTGTGGTCCGGGAAGAGGTTGAAATGCTGGAACACCATGCCGATGCGGGCACGGAGGATGTCCGGCTTGACCTTGAGTGCGCTTTCGCCGGCCAGGAGAACGTCGCCGCTCTTGGGTTCGTGCAGGCGGTTGACGCCGCGCAGGAGCGTGGACTTGCCGGAGCCGGAGGGTCCGATGATGCAGGTGGTGGTTCCCGAGGCCACCTTCAGGCTGACGTTGCGGAGCACTTCAACGTCCCCGTAGGCCATGGTCAGGTTCTGTAGTTCCAAGCTGGAACCGTGGAATTTCTCGATGTCCTGCGTTGACTTGTTGATGCTGGTGGCACTGCTGCTGGTGAGGTTCACGTGTTGCTCCCGGTGATGAGCGGCGAGGCCGCATCGAGTTCCTTGACTTCCTTCAGCCCACTGGTCGGTGCCGTGGGACGGCGCCGGCCGGTGCGGAACTTGTTGTCGAAGTAGTTGACCAGGTGGGTCAGCGGAACGGTGATGATCAGGTAGAAGATCCCGGCCATGACCAACGGCGAGAGGTTGCCGGACAGTACTGCCGCGTCCTGGCCGACCCGGAACAATTCGCGCTCACTGACCAGAAGGCCCAGGAAGTAGACCAGCGAGGAGTCCTTGACGATCGCAATGAACTGGTTTACCAAAGCGGGAAGCACCCGGCGTACACCCTGCGGAACCACCACGAGGGCCATGGACTTGGAGTAGCTCATACCCAAGGCGCGGCAGGCTTCCCCCTGGCCCTTATCCACGCTTTGGATGCCGGCGCGGAAGATCTCACCGATGTAAGCGCTGGCGATGAGGCTCAGGGCGATGATTCCCAGCGGGTACGGAGAAGGACCGAAGACCGACTGGCTCAACCGCGCAAAGCCCTGGCCAATCAGCAGGATGGTGAGGATGGCGGGCAAGCCACGGAAGAGGTCCGTATAAATCCGTGCCGGGATGCGCAGCCACTTGGACCGCGAGATACCCATGACCGCCACCACCATGCCCATCACTACGCCGAGGATGGTTGCTGCGATGGAAATGATCAGGGTATTGAGGAGGCCAACTCCGAGGAGTTGGGGCAGTACTTCGACCATTGCTTCAAAGTCGAAGAACGTGCGGCTGATGGTGTTGAGCCAATCCATTGAATGCTCTCAGACGTTAGTTGTTCAGGGCTTACTTGCTTGCGGTCGGAGACGGGCTTGAAGTCTGCTCAGCCTTGGGAAGGTACTGTTCCGGCATCGGCGAACCCGGGAACCACTTCTCGTAGAGCTTCTTCCACGTGCCGTCTTCCATCGCTTCGGCCAGGCCCTTGTTCAAGGCTTCCTTGAAGGCAGGCTTGTCCTTGGCGATGGCGAAACCGGCCGGGGCGTCGAATGACGGGATATCCGCGGCGCTGACCAGTCCGAACTGCTCCTGGTATTCCTTGGCCGCCTCGTAGTCCAGGAAGTGGGCGTCCACGGCTCCGCTGTTGACGGCGGAGATCGCGGTGTTGTTGTCAGGGAATCGAACCAGTTGCGCGGACGTGAAGTTCTTGACCGCATAGGCTTCCTGCAGGGTTCCCTGGACAACGCCCAGGCGCTTACCGTTGAGGCCGTCGGCGTCGTTGATGCCTGACGTCTTGGTGGTAATCACCGTCAGGTATCCGGCGAGGTAACCATCGGAGAAGTCCACGGTTTCCTTGCGCTTGTCCGTGATGCCGATTGCTGCCACACCGACGTCGAATTGGCCATTGGCTACGGCGGCGAGCAGGCCGGAGAAGTCCTGGCCGGTGAAGACAACTTTGTCTACGCCGGCGCGGTGGGCAACATCCTTGAAGAGTTCCACGTCAAAGCCGGTGAAGTTACCCGAGCCGTCGGTGAAAGTGTAGGGCTTGGAGTCACCCAGGCTGGCGACGCGGATGGTGCCCGTCTCAATCAGGCCGTAGGGATTGTCGGCCGACGGCGAGGAGCTGGCGGAGGATCCTCCGCAGCCGGAAAGGGCGAGGATGGCCGCCAGGGCTGCTGCTGCGAGCGCTGCTGGGCGGAAGTTCAGTTTGATCACAGCGTTGTCCAATCGTGGGAGGGAAAGCGGTGCTGTCAGGAGCCGCTGAAAGATATTGCTCGATGCCGGGTCTTGCTGAGTCCGGTCTCAGTCCCTAGGATTGAGACCGGACTCACATCGATTGATTGAAATGTAGCGGAACTCACAAAGCCGCGTCAACACCCCTCGTGAAAGGTGAACATGAGCACTGACGGATCCCGACGGCGGGACGTGACGGTTGCCGACGTCGCCAAGGCCGCACAAGTGTCAAAAGCCCAGGCTGCCCGCGCGTTGGGCAACTACGGCGCTGTCAGCGACGATGTCCGCGAGCGCGTCTTGGCGGCGGCAGAAGAGTTGGAGTACCGGCCCAACGAGCTTGCCCGGAGCATGAACACCGGAAAATCCAACACGATCGGCGTAGTGGTGGGCGATATCGAAAACCCGCACTTCGGGCTTGCCATGAGGGGCATTACGGACACTGCCAAGAAGAGCGGCTTCAACGTCATCCTCATCAACACCGACGAGGAGAGGGCAGCCGAAGTGGATGCGGTCCGGGTGTTGCTGGATAAGCGCGTGGACGGGCTCATCGTTGCCCCTGCGTCTTCCGTGGAAACCTCGCACCTCCGGCAGGTCCGCGAGTCCGGACGTCCCCTCGTCCTGCTGGACCGGGCCGCCGAAGGACTGGATGCCGAGACATTCGCGGTGGAGATGGGCGGTATTTCCTACGAGTCGACCAAGTACCTGATTAAGGCCGGGCACCGGCGGATCGCCTTCGTTTCCACTTTGAAGTCAGACCTCCCCTACGAAGAGGGGATGGTCTTGGACTCCTCACAGATCTCGGACCGCTTGGACGGTATCCAGCGCGCCTTCGAAGACGAAGGACTGACCCACCCAGCGGATTTGGTCCGGCTCAACGCCGGCGACTCGGAATCGGTCAAGAAGATCACCAAGGACCTGCTTGACGGGCCGTCGCCGGCCACCGCCATCATCGCTTCCGACGGTCTGATCGCCTTGGGCGTGGTGGAAGCCATCCAGGAATCCGGGCTCTCCATCCCCGCCGACGTCTCGTTCCTCATGTATGACGATTTCGCGTGGACCCGGCTCACTACGCCCCCGCTCACTGTGATCGCGCAGCCCGTGTACGACATGGGCATTGCTGCGGCGACAGCGCTCATACGACAGATCGAAGGCAGGAAATCTGCTGCGTCCAGCCCTGAACTGGTGGCGCGTTTGATTCAGCGCGGATCCGTCGGGGCGCCCAAGGGTGCCGATGTGCTCAGCCAGGCAGGAGGCTGAGCACGAGCCCCCCCCTCAACGGACGGCGGCCAGGGCGTCGTCGTAAATCGCCAGCGCTTGGCGCACTTCCTCAGGGGTGACGACGGCGGGCGGCACCACATGCACGCGGTTGTCGGCCATGAAGGGCAACAGTCCGCGGTTGAGCAGTTCCGTTTTGAGCCTGGCCATGAAGGTGGGGCTGACTGGCGTGCGGGTTTCGCGGTCCTCCACAAGTTCCAGTGCCCAGAACACGCCACGTCCGCGGACTTCACCGATGGCCTCGTGCTTGGCCGCAAGGGCTTTCAGGCCGGGCTCGAGGTGGTCGGCGCCGATGCGGGCCGCGTTCCCGATGATGTTCTCCTCCTCGAACGCTTCGATCGAGGCAACAATGGAGGCCGCAGCCAGTGGATGGCCCGAGTAGGTGAGGCCGCCGGGGAAGACCCGTTCGTCGAAGGCGGCCGAGATTTCCCCGGAGATGATGACCCCGCCCACCGGGACGTAGCCGGAGTTGACTCCTTTGGCGAAGGTAATGAGGTCCGGGCGGACGTTGAACGCGTCCAGGGCGAACCAGTCGCCGGTACGTCCGAAGCCGGACATGACCTCGTCCAGGATCAGGACAATGCCGTGCTGGTCGCAGAGGGCACGGACGCCTTCGAGGTAGCCCGGCGGCGGGAGCAGGATGCCGGCGGTGCCGGGAACAGTCTCAAGCAGCACAGCGGCCACGGATTGCGGTCCCTCAAGTTCGATGGTCCGGCGCAGGTGCTGCAGCGCGCGCTCTGACTCCTGTTCCGGGGTCTCGGCCCAGAACTCGGAGCGGTAGAGGTACGGGCCGAAGACGTGGACGTGGCCGCGGGAGTATTCGTTGGGGATACGACGCCAGTCGCCGGTGGCCACAATCGCTGCACCCGTATTGCCGTGGTACGAACGGTACCGGGAGATGACCTTGTCCCGGCCGGTGTGCAGCCGGGCCATCCGGATGGCGTTCTCATTGGCGTCGGCGCCACCGTTGGTGAAGAACACCTTGTCCATGTTTGACGGGGCATGGGACAGGATCTTCCCGGCAGCAATTGCCCGGGTGTGGTTGGCGTGCGAGGGAGCAACCGTGGCGAGGGTGTCCAGTTGTTCCTTGATGGCCTCGATGAGCCGGGGATGCTGGTGGCCGATGTTGGTGTTGACCAACTGGCTGGAGAAGTCCAGGTACGTCCGGCCCTCGTGATCCCACACCATGCTGCCGGACCCGCCGGCGATAGCCAAAGGCTTCAGCGACTTCTGGGCCGACCATGAGTGGAAGACGTTGGCGGTGTCCAGTGCAGCGACCTCTGCGTTGGTCGCGGAAACAGCCAAGGAAGTGCGGGTGGGTGACATTGGAGGTCCTCTCGAAAGGCGGGTGGGGCTTCCCCTTCATCATGGGCTTGCGAGCGGAGCAACGCCTCTCGACATTTGTATAGTTGGTGCGGTGTGGAACTACGTTTTTCCAAGGAGCACCTGAGCATGCCGCCAACCCTCACCACCATCCTTCACAACAGCTCGCTGAACCTGCGGCTGGTGACCCCTGCGCCAGATGATCCTGCAGCTGACGCCCCTGTGTCCTGGGTCCACAGCTCCGACCTCGACGACCCCACTCCGTTCCTGGATCCCGGGCAGCTGCTGCTGACCGACGGGACGCAGTTTCCGGTCGGGGACGCGCCTGCTTCGCTCTACAGCGACTACGTGGAGCGGTTGGTCCGCCACGGGATCTGCGGCCTCGGTTTTGCCACCGAGGTGATCCACGGCGTCCTGCCGCAGGGTTTGGAGGATGCCTGCCGCCGGCAAGGTTTGCCGTTGGTGGAAGTGCCTGACCGGACCCCGTTCATTGCCATCATCCGATTCGTTGCGGACTGGCTGGCGAGGGAACAGAACGCGCGGTCGGAGTGGTCGCTCCAAGCGCAACGGGCCATCGCGCGCGCAGCCCTTCGTCCCGACGGGCTGCGGTCCATACTGGCCGAACTCGAGCGCCAACTGCACGGCTGGGTAGCCCTGTTCGACGCCGCAGGAAACCACATCCTGATGCCCAACAACCGTCCCGTGCCGTCGGCATTAATGCCAGAGGTAGTGGACGCGGTCCGGAAGTCCCTGGACCAGGGTTCACGATCGGTGTCGCAGCTGACTGTCGACGGCGGGCAGATCACCCTCCAGACGCTGGGCCGCCGGAATCATTTGCGCGGGGTCCTGGTCCTGGGTGCCATCGAACCTTTGGACCCGGCCCGCACCGACATCATCAACAGTGTCATCGCCTTGGCCAGCCTTGCGTTGGAGCAAACGCGTACTCTCGATACCGCACGCCGCCACCTGCGGGCCGGGGTTTTTGAGCAATTGCTGGCAGGTAGTACGGACGTTGCAGAGCGCACGGCCCGCCAGGTCTGGGGCCGACTGCCCGCAGACCCCTTGGTAGTGACCATGGCGCAGCCGCCCGGGCAAGGACAAAACCTCCTGGAGGCACTGGAGTTGTTGTCGGACGACCACCGCGGCGCCGTTTTCTACGCCCAGCGGAACGAGAACATTGTGGTGCTGGCCGGCCCCGCACACCAGCAAAAGGTCACCGTCCTCCTGGAAAGATACGGCGCAACCGCGGGCGCTTCCGGAGAGACGGACTTCGCCAATTTGGCCGAAGCGTTGAAGGAAGCCGATCGATCCTTGAAACGGGCCCTTGAACTCTCCCGTCCCCTGGTGGGCTTCGACGAGATCTCCCAAGGCGGGATGCTGGGCCTGCTGCACCGGGATGAGGCCGGCTCAGTGGCCCGCCGCCTGGTGGAGCCGTTGGCCCGGCACGATAAGTCTGAACAGACCCACCTGATGCCGACGGTCACCGCGTGGCTGGCGAACAACTGCGTCTGGGACCGGACAGCCCGGCAACTGGGAATCCACCGGCACACCCTCAGGAACCGGATCGATGCTGCCGGGGCCGTCCTGGGACTCAACCTGGACAGCCTGCGCGACAGGCTGGAACTGTTCGCCGCCGTCGAGTTTTTGCAGGAGCGTTAGCCCCGGACCGACCAGGGGTGAGAGAGCGTCAGCCAGTACCGACGCTCTCTCACCTCAAGTTAGTTCTGCGGGAAGCCGAGGTTGATGCCGCCGTGGCTGGGGTCGAGCCAGCGTGAGGTGATGGCTTTTTCGCGGGTGAAGAACTGGAAACCCTGCAGGCCGTAGGCCTTGGAGCTGCCGAAGATCGAGTCCTTGAAACCGCCGAAGGAGTAGTAGGCCACGGGCACGGGGATCGGCACGTTGATGCCCACCATCCCCACTTCAACCTCGGTCTGGAAGCGGCGGGCGGCGCCGCCGTCGTTCGTGAAAATGGCCGTGCCGTTGCCGAAGGCGCCAGAGTTGATCAGGTGCAGGCCCTCTTCGTAGCTCTTGACGCGGACAACGGCCAGGACCGGGCCGAAGATTTCCTCGGTGTAGACGCGCGAGGTGACCGGGACGTCGTCGATCAACGTGGGGCCGAGCCAGAAGCCGTTCTGGTCGCCGTCCACCTCAATGCCACGGCCGTCCACCACAACCTTGGCGCCGTCCTCGATGGCCACGTCGATGTAGGAGGCCACTTTGTCGCGGTGCTGGCGGGTGACCAGTGGGCCCATGTCGCAGTTGCGGCGGCCGTCGCCGATCCGGAGCGTGGACATGCGGGCGGTGATCTTCTCGATCAGGGCATCGGCGACCGGCTCGACGGCGACCACCACGCTGATGGCCATGCAGCGTTCGCCGGCGGACCCGAAGCCCGCGTTGATCGCGGCGTCGGCGGTCAGTTCGAGGTCGGCGTCCGGCAGGACGAGCATGTGGTTCTTCGCACCGCCCAGCGCCTGGACGCGCTTGCCGTTGCGGGCCGCGGTCTCGTAGATGTACTGGGCAATCGGGGTGGAACCGACGAAGGAAATCGCCTTCACATCCGGGTGCTCCAAGAGCCCGTCCACTGCTTCCTTATCGCCGTGCAGGACATTGAAAACACCGTCCGGAAGTCCCGCTTCGGTGAAGAGGGCAGCGAGCCAGTTGGCCGCCGTCGGGTCCTTCTCGCTCGGTTTCAACACCACAGTGTTACCGGCGGCGATGGCGATCGGGAGGAACCACAGCGGCACCATGGCAGGGAAGTTGAACGGGCTGATGATGCCAACGACGCCCAGCGGCGCTTTGGTGGAGTAAACGTCGACGCCGGTGGAGACATTCTCTGAATGCTCACCCTTGATGAGGTGCGGGAAGCCCGTGGCAAGTTCCACGACTTCCTGGCCTCGGGTGATTTCACCGAGGGCATCGGAGACCACCTTGCCGTGCTCGGAGGTGATGATCTCGGCGAGCTCGCCCTTGCGCTCGTTCAGCAGCTCCCGGAAACGGAAGATGATCTGCTGGCGCTTGGTGATGGACATGTCGCGCCAGGCAGGGAATGCCTTGTGCGCGGAAGAGATGGCCGACTCGATATCCTCGGCGTTTCCAAGGTTGACCAACGTGGTTTCCCGGCCCAGGGCGGGATCGAAGACCGGGGCGGTGCGATCACCGGCCGACGGCGCCTCAGCGCCTCCGATCCAGTGCGGAACCACGGGGAGTTCGTTGATTTCAGTCACTGCATTCTCTTTTCTGGCGACGGGATCGATGTGTGAAGCATCTGATTCCACCGTAGGGAAGGGACCTGCCGTAAGCGGCACGACATTGAGCGAAAAATTGTCCGCTTTGTCGACATATGTACAGGGCACCAGCAGACCCAGTCCCCCATCGTTCCCGCCCGGTTAACCTCCGCGCCATCCCGCTTCCCTACTGTGATCGCGCTGGGGGGATCACACCATCACACAGAGGGAAGCGCCATGTGCACTGCAGAAGAAAACACGACCACCCACAGCCGCAGTGTGGAGATGGCCGATGCTGAGTTGAAGACCATGGGCCTGAGCCGCCGACGCATCCTGCAGTCGGCCGGCATCCTGGCCGCCGGTACAGCAGCTTCAGCTGCGATGACCCAGCCGGCGATGGCCAACCCGGGCGGGAACGACCCCCAACTGAAGTGGCTGGTGGGCGACCACCACATACACACCCAGTACAGCCACGACGCGAAGTACATGATCAAGCAGCAGCTTGATACCGCCCAGTCCTATGGCGTCGACTGGGTTGCATTGACGGAACACAGCAACTTCGGCCATGCGAACAACGGCGGCGCAGTCAACGCGAACAAAGAAATCCTGGCGCAGCGTGCAGCCCGGCCTGACCTGCTGATTTTCCAGGGGCTTGAGTGGTACATCCCTGGAGCTGAGCATGCCTCGGTCCTCGTTGCTCCGGGGCCCAACGAAGTGAACCTCCTGCGCACGTTCGAACTGGTGTGGGACGGCAAGCTGAACCAGTGGGAGAAGCCCATGCCGGGAACGGCGCAGGTGGAAACCTTCGAACGCAAGGCCGTGGAAGCCATCGCCTGGTTGGCCAACCAGAAGCGCTCAGGCTACATCGACGACGTCGTAGCTTTGGCAAACCACCCCATGCGCCTGGGCATCGACTCCCCGCACGAGCTCCGGGCATGGCGTGACGCCGCCCGCGACGTGATGATTGGCATGGAAGGGGCGCCCGGCGCGCAAGGCTCCGGCGTCAGCCAGTTCTCCAGGGCCGGCGACCAGCGCGGCGAATACACCAACAACCCCACGCAGTACAGCTTCCCCGGCTACCCGGCAGACGCGTTCCGACCCTATGGCGGCTTCGACTGGGCCACGGCAACGGTGGGCGGCGTATGGGATTCCATGCTCGCCGAAGGGCTGCCGTTCTGGATCACGTCCAACTCGGACAACCACCTCACGGTTAAGGACACGTGGAAGACCGGACCCTACCCGGCCGAGGAGCCCTACCTCAGCCTCCCCAACGAGTTCGACCGCTGGTCCGTGACCGGCAAGCGCCCCGACCCGTTCGACGCCGGCGAAAAGCAGGGCGGCAGCGACTACTGGCCCGGACAATTCAGCCGCCTCCACACCGGCGTCACCCAGCACTCCTACGCCGGCGTGTTGGAAGCCATGCGCCGTGGACGCATGTGGGTCGACCACGGACACCTCCTCCAAGGCCTGGACGTCAGGGTCCGCGAGGTGCGCGGCAACAGTGCCGGCAACAGCAACGGACGCAACGGCGTCACGCTCGGTTCCCGACTGCAGGTGAGGCGGGGTGCCGACGTCGAAATATCCATCACCATGACGACTACGGACTACCGCAATTTCGCGGGGATCCTTCCGAAACCCGCCCATGTTGATGTGATCGGCGGCCCGGTGACTGGTGCCGCGGCGGACCGTGACACGTTGAAGGCGCCGGGAACCTCAGTGTGGAAGCAGATGGACGTATCAGGGCGCACCGGAACGTTCACCATCAAGCACATCATCAAAGACGTCCAGCAATCCTGCTACTTCCGTCTTCGCGGCAGTGACGGAAACAGGCACGGCGCCGGATACTACGGCGCTGCAGTGGATCCTGCGGGCCCCATCCGCCACGGCGACAACCTGGGCGACGCCGACCCCTGGACGGACACCTGGTTCTATGCCAACCCGGTGTTCATCGACGTCGCCTAGCTGCTGCCGGAGCGAAGCCCTGGTGGACTACGCCTGGACGTCGCCTTCCTCGGGGTCGTCGGCGGACCGGACGTCGTTGCGGATGATGCCCAACTCCTCTAGTTGGGCAGACATGCCCGCACCGTCCGGGGCGTAGATCCAGGGCACTCCGGGAGTGGGCTGCCCGCCGGACTTCGACCGCCCGCCGGCGAGGACCGCTTCACCCGCGGAGAGTTGGCGGATCGCGATGGCCTTGACGTTCTCCGGGTGCCGTTGGGCGAAGTCGGAGTAGATCGCTTCGTCATGCTGCCCGTCGTCGCCCACCAGCAGCCACTTGATGCCGGGGAACTCCTCCGCGAGCCGCTCCAACGAGTTCCTCTTGTGCTCCTGGCCGCTGCGGAACCAGCGGTCAGGAGTGGGACCCCAGTCGGTCAGGAGCTTGGGGCCGGCAGGGTACAAATTGCGGGACAGGAACCGGGACAGGGTGGGGGCCACGTTCCACGCTCCAGTGGACAGGTACAGCACGGGCGCCGAGGGGGCAGTCCGGGCAATGCGCTCGTACAGTACAGCCATGCCCGGGGTGGGCGTCCGCGCATGCTCGTTGAGGACGAAGGTGTTCCAGGCGGCCAGGAAGGGCCGGGGCAGCGCCGTCACCATCACCGTGTCGTCAATATCGGAGACCACACCGAAGTCGGCATCGTCCGCGACGATCTCGATGGGGGCCTCCACCGTCCGGGACTCGCCGGATTGCAAGGTGATGGTGTGCCACCCGGCGTCAAGGGCCACAGGGATACGGGCGTCCACCACGCCTCCGCGGTCGGCCCGCACCTCGAAAACCGTGCCTGCGATAGTCACACTCACGGCAGCGTGGGCCACGGGAGCGCTGGTGAAGTTCCGCCACCCGCGCATGCTTTCCTGCAAGGGCTTGGCGTGGCCTGCCGCATCCCTGGGATCGCTGCGGACAACGCGCGCCAGCACCCTGACCCAGGACGTACTGCCATAGCCGGTGTAAGGAATGACGGTCTCCACCCTGCCACGCCGGATGGCAAGCCGCGTCTGCAGACCCAACCATGCGTCGTCGAGCCTTAGTGCAAGATGACGTCGGCCGTTACGCGGCTGTTGGGAGCCGCCGTTTTCCACGGCGTCGGGCTGGGGGCGCTGTTTCATGGGGCGGGGAGACATGCGTCCAGTCTTCCACGCCCTCAGGGTTCGCCCTACACAGCAGTGGTCGGTGCGCGGCCTTCGTCGCCATGTTGTTTGCGCGCTGCAGCAACGCGCAAACGGTCCAGACGGTTCATCAAGGGCGCAGTGGTGGCCCCATGCACAACGATCGACAAAGCCACCACCAAGCCGACCATCGCCCACAACCCGCGCGCCTCGGCGTCGAAGTTTCCATGGCTCAGCGCGAAGGCTACGTAGAACAGTGACCCGATCCCGCGAATTCCGAAGTAGGAGATGGCCAGGCGCTCGCGCGGGCCGGTCTTTCCGCGCATGAGCCCGATCCATCCGGCCACGGGGCGGACGAGCAAGAGGAACGCCAAGGCAACCAGCAGCTCCGTCCAACCAATCCCATCCAGCAGGCCGCGGGCTATGGCGCCCCCAAGGAGGACCAGGATCACTACTGTCATGAGGCGCTCCAGCTGCTCGACGTAGCTGTGCAGCACTTGGTGGTACGCGTGGTTGCGTTCGGCGGATCGAATGGTCAGGGCGCAAATGAACACTGCGACGAACCCGTAACCCGACACCATCTCCGTTGCACCGTATGCCAGGAAGGTCGCCGCCAGGGCCACGAAACCTTCGGAATGCTCGGACAGGCGAAAACTCTTGCGTTTGGCAGCGAAAAAGACCAAGCTCAGCAACTTGCCCGTACCGAATCCAATCAGCACGCCGGCAACAGTTCGCCACAGAACATCCACAGCAACCCACTCCCCCAGCCAACCGGCCGGGGAGGCCCCCACCAGGCTGATGAGGATGGCCAGATAAACGAAGGGGAAGGCGAGCCCGTCATTCAAACCCGCTTCGGATGTCAGGGCGAAACGAACCTCGTCTTCGTCCGGGTCCTCTTCGCTGTCCGCGGGCCTGCCTACCTGCACTTCCGAAGCCAGCACGGGGTCCGTGGGCGCGATCGCGGCCGCCACGAGGATGGCTGCGGCGAGCCCCAAGCCCAGGACCCACAGCCCCAGGAGCGTCATCACCAGGATGCACAAAGGCATGACAATACCGAGCAAGCGCCACGTGGTGGACCATCCACGCCAACGGAACGGACGGTCCAATGCCAAACCGGCACCCATGAGGGAGATGATGACGCAGATCTCGGTCAGGTGGGTGGTGAACCCGCCGTACCGGATGGGGTCCGGGTCCGGCAGCTCAGGAAGCAAGGTGAACGCGAGGATCCCACTGCCCAGAAAGACCATGGGCATGGACAGCGGAGTGCGTTGTAACAACTTCGGCAAGACAGCAGCGGCCAACACCGCAACGCCTGCCGAGACGAACAAGATGCTGGCGACTTCAAACACGAATGGTCTTCTTCCTGACGCGCCGTTCGGCGCATCCCAGAAGCCTAGTCCCGGCAGCGCTGTTCTGCTATCCCGATGGTCCCGCCGGGCCAGCTCCAGCCCAGCCGGCCGGCCCAGCTCCTCCTGCCAGAAGCCTAGGGAGCGCCCAAGGCCGCCTCGATCAGGACTTCGGCCGCCTGACGCGCCTGGCCGGCGGCGTCGGACGTTCCGGCGATGGCCGCCGTCGTCTGCGCTCCCTCCGCAAGAATGGAAAGCTGCGGAGCGAGGTAGGCCGGCGCGCCGGCCTCCGCCGCAAGATGGCCGACGTATTCCTGGAATGATTCCTTGTGCTTGCGCGCATACTCGGCAACGTCGGGACTGACCGCGCCGAGTTCAGCGAAGCTGTTGATGAACCCACATCCCCGGAATGAGTCCTGGCAGAACCAGCCGGCAAGGTAGTCGAAGATCGCAAGGAGGCGCTCCCGCGGCGTCCCGGCCTGCTGGACTGTAGCGTCCAGCCCTTCAGTCCAGGACTGGTGCCGATGCTCCAGCACCGCCATGACAATGCTGCTCTTTGACGGGAATTCCCCGTAGAGCTTCTTCAGCGAAACCCCGGCAGCGGAACGCAACTCGTCCATCCCAACAGCCTGGATTCCCTTGGCGTTGTAGAGCTCGTCAGCGGTGGCGACGATGCGTTGGCGGACCTCGGAATTATCCATGTAGCCATTCTACTTGAAATGAGAACGATCGTTCTATACGATGTGATGACAGGCGGAGAACGATCGTTCTCCACGGAAGAAAAGGGACAAGGACCATGGGCTTCATCAAAGTCGGAACTGAGAACAGCGCGGACATCGAGCTCTACTACGAGGACCACGGAACAGGCCAGCCTGTTGTCCTGATCCACGGCTACCCCCTGGACGGCGGCTCCTGGGAGAAGCAAACCGCAGCCCTCCTGAACGCCGGCTACCGCGTCATCACCTATGACCGCCGCGGATTCGGCAAGTCGAGCAAGCCGACCACCGGCTACGACTACGACACCTTCGCAGCCGACCTCAACGCGGTTCTCGAAACCCTGGACTTGAACAACGCAGTCCTGGTGGGCTTCTCCATGGGCACCGGCGAAGTGGGACGCTACCTCGGCACCTACGGCGAGGCCCGCGTGGCAAAGGCTGCGTTCCTGGCATCGCTGGAACCATTCCTCCTGCAGACAGATGACAACCCCACCGGCGTCCCGTCCACCGTGTTCGACGGCATCCGCAATGCCGCCATCGAAGACCGCTACGCCTGGTTCACCAACTTCTACAACGACTTCTTCAACACGGACAACTTCCTGGGGAACCGCCTCAGCGAGGAAGCGCTGCACAATGCGTGGAACGTCGCGGCCGGCTCCTCCTGGTACGCATCATTCGCCGTGGTTGACTCCTGGCTGACGGACTTCCGCTCCGACATCGAGAAGGTCACCGTTCCGTCCCTGATTGTCCATGGCACCGACGACCGCATTCTCCCGATTGACTCGACCGGCCGCGAGTTCACCAAGCGACTCCCCTCCGCCGAATACGTCGAGATCGAGGACGCGCCGCACGGCATGCTCTGGACACACGGCGCCGAAATCAACGAGATCCTGCTGCGGTTCCTGGCCAAGTAGAACGCTCGACGGCGGGAGGTCGCCCTCGGTTCCCCCGGAACCCAGGGCGGCCTCCCGCCGTCGCACTTTGACGTTACGTGGGTCACGTCTTATGATTTATGAATCGATTCAAGATGTAACCTTCCTCACGCTGAATGAGCACCATTGTTCAGTCCTGGATTGGAAGAGTTTTTGTTCCTTGCCAACGACGACAAAGGAGTTCAGCCACATGTCAGTCACCCACCGGAGGGATACCACCCTCTCCGACAACACCGTAAGGCCCAAGGATCCGAAGAAAGCCGCCATGAGCGGTTGGATCGGAAGCGCGCTCGAGTACTACGACTTCGCCTTGTATTCGCTGGCAGCGACGCTCCTCTTCCCCACCATCTTCTTCCCCACCGAGAACCCCACCGTCGGCATCATCGCCTCGTTGGCCACCTATGCCGTGGGCTACGTGTCCCGCCCGCTGGGCGCCGTGGTCCTGGGTGCCTACGGTGACCGGCATGGACGGAAGAAGGTACTCGTCTTCGCGATGTTGCTCATGGGCTTCGCTACCTTTGCCGTGGGCCTCTTGCCCACTTACGGCCAGGTGGGCCTCCTCGCCCCCGTCCTCCTGGTGATCCTCCGCCTGATCCAAGGCTTTGCGGTCGCCGGGGAACTCGGCGGCGCCAGCGCGATGATCGTAGAACACTCCCCCGATTCCAGGCGGGGCTTCTTTGCCAGCTTCAGCCTCCAAGGCACGCAGGTGGGCTCCATTCTCGCCACGGCCGTGCTGATCCCCCTTGCCGCCCTCCTCCCGGATGAGCAATTCCACGCGTGGGGATGGCGCCTGCCGTTCCTGCTCAGCGCCGTCGTGATTATTGCCGGGTACGTCATCCGCCGCCGCGTGCAGGAGCCGCCCGCGTACCTGGCCCAGTCGGACGATGCCCCGGCCAAGCGCCGGTTTCCGCTGGTGGACCTCCTGCGCACCCATCCGTGGGTCCTGGTCCGCTGCATCCTCATGACATTCACCAACGTCATCGGCATGGCCACCCTCATTTTTGGTGTCTCCTTCGCGACCCAAAAGGGCTACGGAATCGGATTCACCAGCAGCGAATTCCTGTGGGTAACCATGGCAGCAAACGTGGCCGCAGTCGCGACGATTCCCTTGTTCGGTGCCCTCTCTGACCGGATCGGCCGGCGGGCCCTTATGGTGGCCGGCGGCATCACGGGTGGATTGCTGACCGTGGCTTACCTGTGGGCGATCGAACAGAGGAGCCTGCCGCTGGTGTTCCTCTGCGTAGTGATCGTGCAAGGCGTGCTCTTCCAGATGTGGAACGCCACCTTCGCCACGTTCTTCCAGGAGCAGTTCCCCATGCGCATGCGGGTGACGGGTTTCGCGGTCGCCCAGAACATCGGGCTCATGATCGCGTCCTTCTTCCCGAGCCTGTTTACTGCCATCGCTCCCCCGGGATCAGCGAACATCCCCCTGGTCATTGGCCTGACCACGCTGGGAATCTGCCTGGTCTCAGCCGTGGCAACGCTCCTGTCTTCGGACACCAAGGGCAAGACCCTGGAGGACCTCGAGGTCCGCTAGACAGGTTTCACCGGGGGCGACCGCCGTCGAAATCGCCGGAAAGCTGCCAAGTCGATGGCAACTTTCCGGCGATTTCGCGCGTTTCCGGCGATCTCGCGGCTCAGTCGTTGACCAACTCCGCCCTCTCGCTGACCGGTGCTGCTGCATCACGCACCTTCTTGCCGCGGGCATAACCCACGAGCCCCAGGGCCAGAATGCAACCCAACGTGCCCAGTGCGAAGGCCTCGAACGTGAATTGGGAGACGCCCCACGTTGCTTCGAAGTCGTATTCCAGGCCGAAGAGCACGTCCAAGGTTCCCGGGAAAATAGCCACCCAGGATCCGATGAGGATCCACGCGAAGCAGATGTACCCGAGGATACGGAAGCCTGTGTCGGAAACGGGAACCTTGAACGGCCGGTCAGCGTGGGGATACTTGTTCCGGAGCTTCACCGCCGCCGGGATGGCCAATAGATAGCTGAGCAGGAATGTGGAGATGGCAATGGAAAGGACCACTCCAAACAGGGCGCTACTGGTGCCGCTGAGCTGCATGGCTGCGAGCATGAACAGGGTCGCCACCACACCCGAGAGCGTATTCACCCGAATGGGAGTGCCCAGCTTGGGATGGAACCGGCCGAAGAAGCCTCCAAAGAAGGAACCATCCGCGGCAGCCATGGCCTGCATACGGTCACTGATGATCATCCAGGCGGCCCCTTGAGAAACCAGGATGAAGCAGAAAACGATCGCTGAAATCGACAACATGACCTCAGCAGCCGGGCCAAAGACTGTGTACACCGTAGCCACGGCACCGAAGAGCCCGCCGATGCCGGTGATCTGGTCGAGCGGCACCACCAGCAGGATGGCGAGGACCGGAAGGAGGTAGCTCGCGGCCGCAATCATTGAGGAGCGCGCAACAGAGATAGGAACGTCCTTGGCCGGATTCTTCATCTCCCCCGCCGCGCTGTTTCCGGACTCAAAACCGAGGAACGAGAACAGCAGCAGTGGGGTTACACCCAAAAAGCCAGCCAGCGTGGGCGAGAAGAAGCCTAGATCCAGGCCGTTGAAACCGTGCTGCATGCCGTAGACCAGGGTGACGATGATAAAAAAGGTCAGGAACGCGACCTTAAGGATGGCTCCGAGTGAGGGCAGCCATTTTCCGTGCTTCAAGCTGATGATTGCCGAGGTCACCGTGATCCAGATGAAGACGAGTTTGAACAGGTAGTCACCCACACTGCCGGCGTCTACGTGGCCCACGTATTCGGACCACGTTTCCACCGCCACGAAGGCCATGGCGCCGCCCACCCAGACCGGCTGCGTCACCCAGGTGAAAAGGGACGTGATGGCTGCAACGACGCGGCCAAACGCCATCTTTGTCCACACGTAGACGCCGCCTTCTTCGGTGAAAGCACCGCCGGTCTCGGCGAAGATCAGCCCATACGGAACCATGAACGTCACGGCCAGGATGAGTGTCCACGTGAAGGTTTCCCCGCCGAAACCGGAGACCTGGCCAAGGACCTCCACGGAGATGACGGCGGCGACCACCAACAACAAAATGTCGAAGCGGCCCAGGGACTTTTGCAGATGCTTGCTTTGCTCTTGCGCGAGCCGCGTTGAGGCTACTGGCTGATCCATGATCGATCCTTTGCTACTGCTTAGGTTTCCTACTGAGCAAGAACGGTGGGAAGCACGCCGTGACGGGCGCGGCTGTAAACGGGCTGGCCTCCGGCGAAGGTGAGATCGACGCCGATTTCGCCCAGGTCTTTGGCCTCGGCGGCGAGCGGATCGGCGTCGAGCACCACCAAGTCAGCGGTCATGCCCACCCGAATGGCTCCACGTTCTGCGTCGAGTCGGTTGGCTCGTGCGGCTCCGGTGGTGTGGGCCGCGAGCGCAGCGCCGAGAGTGATGGCTTCTGCAGGCAACAACGGTTCAGTTTGCGAGCGGCGGTCGCGGGCATGGGGGTCTCCCGGCGGAGCGGTGCGGTTCACCGCTGTGTGGATGCCCCACAGCGGGTCCGGACTGGACACTGGCCAGTCGCTGCCGATCGCCAGTTCGACGCCGGCGCTGCGCAACGTTTCGAAGGCGAAGTGCACTTTTTGGTGGGTTTCGTCGAGGTAGGGAAGTTTGGTTTCCACGAGCACCGGATCCTGCCGGGCCCACAGCGGTTGGATATTCGCGATGGCCCCTGTGGCGGCAAAACGGGTGACATCGGCAGGGTCCACCAGGTCCAGGTGCGCGATCTGATGGCGGGGATCCCACCCTTCACGGCGGGGCAGCCCGAGTGCGTTGACGCAGTCCCGCACTGCCTGGTCACCCACAGCGTGCAGGTGCAGGTCGAACCCTTCCGCGTCCACGGCGCGCGTGATGCGGGCCAGTTCCTCCGCTTCGATCAGGCTCATGCCCACTTCATGGGGGTGCCCCTTGTAGGGTCGGGTCAGGGCAGCTGTGAGATTTTCGCAGACGCCGTCCACCATGATCTTTACGGCTGTAGCCCGGAAGCGTCCCTGGGCTTTGGCCCGGCGTTCCTTGAACCGCTCAAGCTGCTCGAGCCCACGGTCCCGCTGCCACCAGAGCGCCCCCGTCACAGTGGCAGTGAGGAGCCCTTCGGAATCCAAAGCCAGGTAATGCTCAAAAGAGTCCGGTATTCCCAGAGCTTGTCCGACGGCGGCGTCCTGCCAGGCGGTAACGCCAAGTGAGTGCAAATAGGCTTGAGCGGCGAGGAGGGCCCGGCGGATGTGCTGTTGGTCAGGGTCCGGAATCAGGGCGGAAACGAGGTCAGCTGCATGCTCGATCAGCATGCCCGTGGCGCGGCCGGAACCGTCACGGGCAATGATGCCGCCGTCCGGGTTGGGGGTGTTTTCTGTGATTCCGGCAAGCTCAAGAGCCCGGGAGTTCACCCAGGCACCGTGGCCATCATGGCTGATCAGGAACACAGGCCGGTCAGGTACCAGCTCGTCCAGCTGACCGCGGTGCGGGAAGCCGCCGTCGAAGACGTCTCCGTACCAGCCGGCGCCTTGAATCCACTCCGCGGCCGGGTGGGCTTGGGCATGGTGGGCGATCAGCCGCCTGTATTCGGCAAGGGAATGGGCGCCTGAGAGGTCGCACCCGAGCATCTGCAGTCCGCCCGCGAGTGGGTGGACGTGCGCGTCCTGGAAGCCTGGAAGGAGCGCTTTGCCTCTAAGGGGGACGAGTTCGGTTGCCGGTCCGCGCCAGTCCGCCGCGTCAGCACCGAGGGCCACGATTTTCCCGTCAGCCACCGCAACGGCGTCGGTGCGGGGGTGGGCGGGGTCCATGGTGTGAACTGGGCCGCCGCTGAAAATCCAGTCTGCGTGGGTCATGTTGTTACTTTCCAAGGAGATGGGGTTCGATGGGGCCGTGGTGGGCATCCAGGCGCACCAGCGCCGGGGCGGTGCGGGCGATCACGATATACGCCAGCGCACTGACGCCGAGGCCGACCAGCCAGGCGATGTCGATCCCGCCCATGGCTTCAGCAGCCGCTCCTGTGTAGAAGGGAGTAGCCATGAAAGGGACTTGTGCGAGGACGCCGATGGCGAAGACGATCAGGGAGCCGGCATTCCAACGCCCATAACGGCCACCATCGGCTGCGTAGAACTCGTCCACGGCGTACGAGCCGTGTCGGATGACGTAGTAGTCCACCAAGTTCACCGCGGACCACGGAATGAGCACGTAAAGCAGCACGCTGAGGAAGCTGAAGTAGGAGGATGCGAAGCTGGTTGCCGCCGCCAGGGCCAAGGTCACCCCGAGAACGTGCAGGACCATTGACGTCACGAGCCGGGCTTTGGCTCCGGGGCGCCATCCGCTGAAGAACGTTTCCACCAGGGTCAGGGCACACAGTGCGCTGCAATAGGCATTCACGGAGTTTCCCGCGGCGGCAACCAGAGCAAAGCCAACCAAAACGGCCGCTCCGAGTCCGGGACCAAGCATGCCGTGAAGCCCGGTCATCGTGTCCACGCCGGCTACGGCTATCCCAACTCCCGAACCGAGAATCATCAGCAACGCGCTGGACGCCACGCAGCCCAGGTAGGTACCCCAGAAGGCTCCCTTCGTGCCCGACTTGGCAGGCATGTACCTGGAGTAGTCCGAAACGTAGGGAGCGTAGGTCAGCTGCCACACGATGCCGATGGCCAGCATTGCGAGAAAACCGGTCCAGGTGAATTCGCCGTGGCTTACCTGGCCCCAGAAGTCGCCGCTGGCAAGCAGCGCCGCGAACGAAACCAACACCAGTGCGCCAACCACGTACGCTCCCATGGCAGTCACTTTCCGCACCAGGTTGTAGCCGAACGCCGCGATGACGAAGCTGAGGACAGCGCAGCCGATGATCATGGCTGTTCCGCTGGCTTCCGGCAGGAGGGCGGTGATCGAATCCGAGGAAACGATCAGGTTCGAGGAAAAGTAGCCCACGAACATGAGGATCGCCACGGCAACGATCAGGCTTGCACCCCGTGAACCGAACTGGCCGCGGGCCTGCAGCATCTGCGGCACGCCGAGCTGCGGGCCCTGTGCCGCGTGCAGGGCCATGCCGATACCGCCGAGGGCGTGCCCCAGGAGGATCGCGAGGATGGAGCTAAGCATGGGAAGGCCCAACAGCGTTGTCGCCGT
Organism: Paenarthrobacter sp. TE4293; assembly: GCF_050435325.1. NCBI lineage: Bacteria > Bacillati > Actinomycetota > Actinomycetes > Micrococcales > Micrococcaceae > Paenarthrobacter > Paenarthrobacter sp. TE4293. Next base: position 292,485 of record NZ_JBNJRY010000007.1, on the reverse strand, counting down.
GGCACCGGTAACCACCGTGAGGGGCGTCATGTTCATGCCGAACCATATGGTGAAAAGCTCCCTGGAACGGCCATGCCGGGCCTCGGGCGGAATGGGTGCGATGGACTCTTGTTCTATTTCGAAGAGGCGGGAGCGGAGCATCGATTTCATGGAGGGTGTCCTTAAGACGGTGGAAGGATGCTGGCAGATTCTGGTGGGCGGGCTTCCCCAAGGCCCTTCGGCCCCTGGCCGGGTCTGCTGTCAGGCTCAGCGTAGGCTTGTGAACTGCATCACGTAAACCATGGAATCATGATGCATATCAACGTTTTTTCAGATGAATTTCGTCAGCCGAATTGGATCCATGTGGTCTTCGGCGCGGTGTAGTTGTCGAAGGCGTGCAACGACAGGTCGCGGCCGAATCCGGACTGCTTGAAACCCCCGAACGGTGTGGTGTTTCCCAAGGCATCCACAGTGTTCACGGACACGGTTCCGGCCAGCAACTCTCCCGCCACCCGGTGGGCCCGGGGCAAGTTGGAGGTCCACACAGACGCCGCCAATCCATAGTCGGTGGCATTGGCCAACAGAACCGCCTCTTCCTCCGTGTCAAAGGAATGCAACACCGCCACAGGACCGAAAATCTCTTCGCGGTGGACGTCGTGGCCGGACTCAAGGCCCCCAAGCAATGTGGGCTCCAGGTACGCATCAGAACCACGGATCTCGCGCCGCTCACCGCCAAAAAGCACCTCACCTTCGGCGCGCCCGCGCCGAATCCAGCCTTCGACGTCGTTCGCGTGGGCGCTGCTGATCAGGGCACCGTTGCCCTCCAAGCCAGCCAACGGATCCGCGGGTCGATAGCCGGCCGCGGCCTCCAGCAACAGGGCCGCGAACTCGTCATGGATATCCCGCTGCACCAGGATTCGTGAGTTCGCGGAGCAGATCTGGCCTTGGTTGTAGAAGGCGCCGAAGGCAGCCTTGGCTGCCGCTTCATGCAGGTCTGCCGTGTCAGCAAAGATGATGTTGGAGCTCTTGCCGCCTGCTTCGAGGCTAAGCCGTTTGAGGTTGCTGCGGCCCGAGGCTTCCAGCAGGGTGCGGGAGACGGCAGTGGAGCCCGTAAAAGCCAGGGCATCAACGTCCATGTGGTGCGCCAAAGCTGCCCCTACTTCCCGGCCTGTGCCGGTCAGGATGTTCAGCACGCCATCCGGGAGCCCGGCTTCGGTGGCCAATTCTGCAAGCCGCAACACGCTCAGGGACGTCTGCTCGGCCGGTTTGAGCACCACGGTATTCCCGGCGGCGAGCGCCGGGGCCAGTTTCCATACAGCGATTTCCAGCGGGAAGTTCCAGGGCACGATGGCCGCGACCACGCCCAACGGCTCGCGTGTAACCATCGCGGTTGCACCGGGCGGAACTGCGGGCAGCTCCCCGCTCTGCTTGTCCGCTGCTTCCGCATACCAGCGGAGAGTGGAGATGGCACCTGGAACATCTACCGTCGTCGTTTGAAGTATGGGCTTGCCGCTGTCCAGCGTCTCCAGGAGTGCCAGCTCGTTGGCATCCCGCTCCATCAGGGATGCCAACGCCAGCAACAGCCCCTTTCGCTTGTCAGCCCCCAGTCGGGACCACGATGGGAAAGCGCGCCGGGCAGCCGCCACTGCGCGATCGGCGTCGGCCTGGCCGCAAGCGCTCAGTTCCGTTAGAACGCGGCCGTCAATCGGGCTGATGGTGGGACGCGTGAGTTGTCCGCTTGCAGCTGTTCGGCGGCCGTCGACGAATGCCCTGCCGTCAATCGCCAGGGCGTCGGCACGGCCGTGCCAATCGAGGGACGGCGAGGTGGAGGTGGTGTTCATGGTGACTCCTGGGTGTGGGGTTTCAATTCCGGTGGTGTTGAGGTACGGGTCATGCGGAGCGCCGCCGAAGCGGCCATAAGGCAAAGCAGTTCAACGCCAATGAGGGTGAGCATGGCTGACTGGTGGTCCGGCGCGGAGGGCTCGCGGACCAAGACGTGGTGCGCGCCGCCAGGTCCCAACAGGATGACCAGGTGAATGAGGATCATGGCGGCACTCATGGCCAGGAGGTGGCCGGCGGCGCGTGGCGCACCACTCCTGGCACAGAGCCCCAGCCTGCGGCCAGGAAAGCCCACCATGGGAGCGGCACAGGTCAAGCAGGCAGCACCCATCGCCGCCATCCACCACGCCATCACGCCCGCCGGGCCCATTGCCGCCGCCGCCACGTGCGCTACGGCGCTGCCCGCAGCGGAGACACCCACGAGGCCCGCCGCAGCGGGCATGGTTAGGCCGCGCCGCCGAGGTAGGCGGGATGGTTGGTTCATGGTTCTCCTGGCCGCCGGCGATGTTTGGGTCGAGGACTTTACGCCGGCTTGTGAGGTGGGTAACATCAAAGCGTTGGTTGAACAGTTGTACCATCAAAAAACGACTTCAGGAAGTGCCATGACCCTTCAGACCACCCCCTCGGCCGCAACGACGCAGGCTCCCCTGGGGCAGCACCCGCTTGAGCAGCTCTCGGCACAGGAAATTCACCGGGCCCGCCTGATACTGGCAGATGCGGACCTCGTTGCAGACACCACCCGCTTCGCCTATCTCGGCCTCATCGAACCGCCGAAAACCGCTTTCCAGGGGCGCGCCGCCGACGCCCCTCGCCTGGTCCGGGCCATGCTCTGGGACGCTGCGCTGTCCCGCTCCCTCGATGTCCGCCTGTCCCTGACCACCGGCTTGATACTCGACCAGCGTGAACTGGATCCCGCCGTCGATGGACAGCTGCCGGTCCTTCTCGAGGAATTCGGGCTCATCGAGGACATCCTTGCTGTAGATCCAGAATGGAACGCAGCCCTTGCCAGCCGAGGCTTGACGTCGGCCCAGGTCCGCGTCGCTCCCCTGTCGGCAGGAGTCTTCGAGTACGGGAACGAGGAAGGCAAACGGCTGCTACGCGGCCTCGGCTTCCGCCAGGACCATGCCGCAGACCACCCGTGGGCCCACCCCATTGATGGCTTGGTGGCCTTCGTCGATGTGGAAAAGCGCTGCGTGAACCACCTGATCGACGACGGTCCCGTTCCAGTCCCGGAGGTCAACGGCAACTACACCGACCCCACGATTCACGGCGAGCACCGCACGGACCTGAAACCGATCGAAATCACGCAACCCGAAGGGCCCAGCTTCACCCTTGAGGGCAACCACCTTTCCTGGGCCGGCTGGGACCTGCGTGTAGGCTTCGATGCCCGCGAAGGCTTGGTGCTCCACCAGTTGAACCACTCGCACAAGGGACGCCGGCGCCCGGTGGTCCATCGCGCATCCATCTCTGAAATGGTGGTTCCCTACGGCGATCCCTCACCCTACCGAAGCTGGCAGAACTACTTCGATTCCGGGGAATACCTGGTGGGCCGCGACGCCAACTCGCTCAAGCTTGGGTGCGACTGCTTGGGCGACATCACGTATTTGTCCCCTGTTGTGGCCGATGACTTCGGCAATCCCAGAACCATTGAGAACGGCATTTGCATCCACGAGGAAGACGCGGGGATCCTGTGGAAGCACACGGATGAGTGGGCCGGCTCCAACGAGGTTCGCCGCAACCGCCGGCTGGTAGTCTCCTTCTTCACCACCGTGGGCAACTACGATTACGGCTTTTACTGGTACCTCTACCTGGACGGCACCATCGAGTTTGAGGCCAAGGCCACCGGCATCGTGTTCACTGCCGCGCTCCCGGACAAGGACTACGCGTACGCCTCGGAGATCGCTCCCGGCCTTGGCGCACCCTTCCACCAGCACCTCTTCAGCGCCCGGCTGGACATGATGATCGACGGCGCCACGAACCGCGTTGAGGAACTGGACCTCGCGCGCCTCCCGAAGGGACCGGGAAACCCCCACGGCAATGCCTTCACGCAGAAGCGCACGTTGTTGGCCCGCGAATCAGAGGCTGTCCGCGACGCCGATGGAGCCAAGGGGCGCGTATGGCACATCAGCAACCCGGACTCGCTGAACCACCTGGGTCACCCTGTGGGCTACACCCTCTACCCCGAAGGAAACCCCACGCTGGCCATGGCGGATGACTCCTCCATCGCCTCGCGGGCCGCGTTCGCCAAGCACCACCTGTGGGTCACCCGGCATGCCGAGGATGAGCTCTACGCCGCGGGCGACTTCGTCAACCAGCATCCCGGGGGCGCAGGGCTTCCCAGTTATGTGGCCCAGGACCGTGACATCGATGGCCAAGACCTCGTGGTGTGGCACTCCTTTGGCCTGACCCATTTCCCGCGTCCGGAGGACTGGCCGATTATGCCCGTTGACACCACCGGATTCACCCTGAAGCCTCATGGCTTCTTCGACGAGAATCCCACGCTCAACGTACCGTCATCGGCGACGGGCCACTGCGGTACTGCCGTCGGGCATTCCGACCCCGGCCACTGCGCGCACTGAAGCGGGCCACACGGAGCACCGCACACCGCCGCGGGACGCGCAGCCGCGCTCCCGCGGTGGTAGTGTGCTCACGGTCCCAGCCATGGACCCCCGCGAACGAAGGAGCACCATGCCCCGCTTGGTTGATCACGAGGAACGGCGCCGTTCCATCATCGAAACCACGTGGCGGTTGATCGCTGGCCAAGGCATCGAGAACGCCAGCATGCGTGACATTGCAAGGGAGTGCGGTTACGCAGCACCGGGCGTACTGGCCCACTACTTCCCGAACAAGGACGCGTTGCTGCTGGCATCCTACGAGTTGATCTGCGAGCGAACCAACGAACGCATCGCGGCCGGCACAGCCGGGCGCCGGGGCCTTTCCGCCCTGAGAAGGTTGTGCTTGGAAATCATCCCGGCCGACCCCCTCACCGTGGTTGAAGCCCGCGTGGCGGTCTCCTTCTGGCAGCGCGCCCAGACGGAAGACGCGCTGCGCGCCGTCGGCAGGGAGGCCTTGCTGCACTGGCGTGGCCTGGTGATGGGCTTCCTCGCCCAGGCGGAGCACGACGGCGAATGCGAACCTTTGGTTGACCCGGATGCGGTTGCCGACGAGCTGCTGAACATCATGATGGGGTTGCATGTCACGTCCATGCTGGATCCGGATGCCGTGACGGGTTCCCGGCAGCGGCATTTGGTGGAGCGTGCGCTGGCGAGGCTGGCGACCCGGAGACAGGCGCAGCCCGGGCTCAGATCCTGAGCCCGGGCTGCGGTTCCTGCCTGGTGAAACGAATTCAGTGATGCCAGTTCAGTTGCGTCAGAGGCTGATCGGGGGTGCTTCCTTGGTAGCCGCAGCAACGGGTAGAGCCGTGACGCCGTCCTCGCTGAGAAGGTCCTTACCTTTGCTTTCCTTCATGCTCAGCACGGCGCCCAGTCCAATCAGGCCCACCACAATGAGGTAGAAGGCGGGCATCATGTCGTTGCCGGTCCGGGCAATCAGCCAGGTCAGGACGTAGGGCACCGTGCCGGCGAAGATTGCCGCCGTAACGCTATAGGCGATGGAGAGCCCCGTTTGGCGGGTGCGGGTGGGGAAGAGTTCGGCAGCTGCGGCGGCATGAACGCCAAGGATGAGGGCCAGGATGACGCCCAGTCCGATGGTGCTGACGATGCCGGCCCATGCTGTGCCGGCCTGCATGATCAGGAACAAGGGATAGGCCAGGACCACCAGCGAAATGGCGGCCGTGATCAGAAGCGGCTTCCGGCCGATCCTGTCGGAAAGCGCGCCCACCAACGGGACGAGAATCAGCCCTGCCACAGAAGCTGCGGTGGAAAGCAGGGCAGCCGTGCCGGCGTCGAACCCCAATACTTTCTCTTGATAGGTCAGCAGGTAGACCAGCACCACGTAGAAGGTCACATGCATCATGATCTCCAGCCCGCTCATCTGCAGGAGCTGCTTCCGATGTTTGGTGAAGACCTCCTTGACGGGACTCTGGGGGACGTTGCCCAGTTCCTCCAGAGAACGGAATTCCGGGGTGTCTTCAATTTTGGACCGGATGAAGAAGCCAATGACACCCAAGGGAACGGCGATCAGGAACGGAATACGCCAGCCACCGTCGGTAATTGTCTGGGCATCCATGGCGCTGGTCAGCACGAAGACCACCAGGGAGGCCGCCAGGAATCCCAGCAGACTTCCGAATTCGAGCCAGCTGACGCCGAACCCGCGGTGCTTCCTGGGTGAGTACTCGGCCAGGAAAGCGGCCGCGCTTCCGAACTCCCCACCGGCTGCGAGGCCTTGGACCACCCGGGCGGCCACAAGGAGGATGGGCGCCCACAGACCGATTGCGTCGTAGGTGGGCAGGAGTCCCACCACCAGCGTGGCTGCGCTCATGGAAAGGATGACGATGGACAGGGTCTTCTTTCGGCCGATCTTATCGCCGAGCGTTCCAAAAACCAGTGCGCCCAAGGGACGGACGCCAAAGCTGATGGCGAAGACGGCGAAGACTGACAGCAGTGCTGCCGTGCTGTCCTGCTGGGGGAAGAAGACTACGGCGATGGTGGAAGCGAGGTAGGCGTAGATGGCCCACTCGAACCAGTGGACAAAGACGCCGATGGAACCGGCGGCGACGCTGGTACGCAAGCCCTTTCGGCTGATCTGCCCCTCGATGTTTTTGATGTTCACAGTTCCTCCTGGAGGAAAAGATCCGGTGCTTGGATAGGAGACGAGCCTGCGGGGGTCGACGTGACCAACCCGGGACTGCGCCACCAGAGCCGTGACTGGGATCACGCCCGATTGCTGGTTTTATCCAGTTTCGGGCGCTTTCTTGTGATCTGTCTAATAGATTTTTAACACCAATTGCATCTGCAAAACAGATTGAAGAGTTGAGGTGCCTTAGCTTCGGCCAGCGCGTGCAGCAACGATTTGATGGCGCACGGCCTGCGCTACCGCCCGCACCCTCGCTGTGGGGCGGTGAGACTTCAGATGTGCCAGCACTGTCTTCAATTCCGGCACGTCGTCGCGGATTTCGACGGCGGCCAGCTGGCCGCCGTCGTATGTCAACTGGTGCTGCGGCCGCTGGTGAAGGATGGAATAGCCCAGGCCGCGGGCCACAAAAGTGCGCACCGTCTCATAGCTGGCGGAACGGAACCTGACATCCGGCTCCTGGCCCCCCAGCCTGGCGATGGAGAGCATGAGATCACGGGTATGCGGCAAATCCAGCAGTACAAAGGGTTCACCGGCCAACGCGTTCAGATGGATGGTTTTTGAGCCAGCCAACCTATGCTCCGGGGGGAGGGCCACATATGGCCTGACGGTGTCTACCACAGAGCTCGCGATCGCCTCGGGAAGGTCGAGGTCGTAGCACAAAGCCACATCAGCCTGCCCGCTGAGCAGCGCGCTGATGCAGCCGGACGTGTCGGTTTCGATGACTTCGGCTTCAAGGGCAGGGTGGTCTTCGCGCAATTTGGTCAGCACGCCGGGAAGCAGGAACGGGGCCAGGGTGCTGAAGCAAGCAATACGTATCCGCCCTGAGACGCTTTGGTGTTCTCCACGCGCATGGTCAATGCTTTCCTCAACCTGGGCGAGGATGGCCTGGGCGTCCCTGACAAACAACTCACCGGCCGGCGTGAGCACCAGGCCCTTGGAGCGCTGCCTGATGAAGAATTGCGTTCCAACATGCCGCTCCAGCTGGGCAATAGCGGCCGATACAGCCGACTGCGCCACATTCAGACGCACGGCCGCCCCCGTCATGGACAACTGGGCCGCGGCTTCTACGAAATAGCGCAACTGCGTGAGGGTCACATCCATGCCAAGAGACTACACCGTGCATCAGAAAAGTCGATGCAATCGTTCTAAAAGAACTGTTGGACAGATTTAGCACGTCACAGGAAGCTGAAGGATACGAGCACCCGGCTTACAGGAAAGGCAAGCTGCACCATGAAGCACCAGCGTATCCGCACGTTCAATACCAAAGAGACCTACCCCGAGCAGAATTTGGACAACGATCTCTGCCAGGCAGTGGTGGCCAATGGTGTGGTTTACCTCCGTGGCCAGATCGGACAGGACTTGGAGACGCGGGAATCGGTAGGAATCGGCGACGTCGAAGCCCAGACTGAGAAGGCCATGGCCAATATCGACATGTTGCTCAAGGAGGCCGGCAGCAGCTTGGAAGACATCGTCAAGGTGACTGTCTACCTCATCGATCCCCGCTACCGCGAAACCGTCTACCGAACCATGGGCCGCTGGCTCAAGGGAGTGTTTCCCGTGTCCACCGGCATAGTTGTCCAAGCGTTGGCCCGCCCGGAATGGCTCGTGGAAATCGACGCCACGGCAGTACTCTCCACGGAGGCACAGCAGTGACGTTCAGCATTGCCGCCACTGACGGCAACGGCAGGTTCGGCATAGCGGTCTCCTCGTCCTCCCCCGCCGTGGCCGCGCGGTGCGCGCACCTTCGCGACGGGATCGGCGCCGTCAGCTCCCAGAACATCACCGATCCCCGCCTGGGAACGGCGCTGCTCGACCGCCTGCAAGCCGGTTATTCCGCGCAGGAGGCCGTCGACGCCGTCGTGCAGGAGTCACGATCGGTGGACTACCGCCAACTGGTGGTCCTGGACGGCAAGGGTGGGTCCGCGGTGTTCAGCGGAGCCCATACCCTTGGAGTGTTTGGCGAAGGCCGGGGCGCGAACAGTGTAGCTGCCGGCAACATGCTGGCACATACGGGTGTTGCCCAGGCCCTTTGCGACGCGTTCGAAGCCGCTTCCGGCGAGCTGGAAGTACGCCTCATGGCGGCCCTCCGAGCCGCCGAGGCAGCAGGCGGTGAAGCCGGACCCGTGCGGTCAGCGGGCATCTCGGTGGTGTCCGGACATGGCTGGCGGGACACGGACCTGCGGGTGGACTGGCATGAGGATCCGGTGACCGAACTGGAGAAACTGCTGGGGGTGTGGCTTCCGCAGCGGCATGACTACGTCGTCCGGGGCCTGGACCCCGCCGCTTCCGTCGGTTACGGAGTGGCTGGCGATGAGCGCTGAACCGGCTGCCACGATGACTCGGGAAAACCAACGCGACCGGGTCCTGAAGAGTGTCAGTGCCCAGCACCAGGACTTGAGCCGACTCTCCGAGACGCTCCACGCCAACCCGGAGCTCGGCTGGCAGGAACACCGGGCCGCGGCCTGGACCGCCGACTATCTCGCGGCGCACGGTTTTGAGGTGGAAAGCGGGTATTTGGGCTTCCCCACTGCCATCCGTGCGGTGTTCGGAACGGGCTCCCGTCGCATCGGGCTCATGGCCGAGTACGACGCTCTTCCAGGTCTCGGCCATGCATGCGGCCACAACATCATCACAGCTATATCGTGTGGTGCCGCGGTGGCTCTGGCAGAGTTTGCCGCCGATCGCGACCTGACCGTGGAACTCTACGGAACCCCGGCGGAGGAAGGCGGCGGCGGAAAGATCGAGCTGCTGAAGAAGGGTGCATTCCAGGGCCTGGACCTGGCCATGATGGCGCATCCCAGTCCCGTCGATTCTGCCGAGGCCCGCCCCTACGCCGTGGCCCACAACCACGTGGGATACCGCGGTAAATCAGCTCATGCTGCTGCCTATCCCGATCAGGGAGTCAATGCCAACGATGCGTTCATCGTCGCCCAGGTGGCGTTGGGACTCCTCCGCCAACAATTGCCGGCCGGAACCCGTGTCCATGGAATCCAGACCCGCGGCGGTGAAGCGCCCAACGCCATACCTGAGAAAACGGAAGGCCGCTGGTACGTCCGGGCTGAATCGCTCGCGCAATTGGGCGAGCTTGAAGAGCGCGTGCAACGGTGCTTCGAAGCCGGTGCCCTGGCGTCGGGCTGCGAGCTGTCGGTGACCCCGGAATCGGAACCCTATTCGGAGTTCCGCACGGACCTGCGGGCACTGGAGCTGTATGTCAAGCATGCGGAAGCCCTTGGCCGCGACTTCGACGCGCCTCCGGAGCAAGCAACCATGAACCGCGCCTCAACGGACATGGGCAATGTGTCCCAAGTGGTTCCGGCCATCCACCCCTATATAGGGCTCGGCTGCTTCCCTGCAGCCAACCACCAACCGGAGTTCGCCGCGCATTGCGTCGGCGACGCAGCCAACCTTGCCATTCACGACGGCGCAGCCGCCTTGGCGCTTACGGCGCTGGACTACCTGGCAACGTAGCCGGGTCATCCAATGACTGCATTTCCAGGAACAGGACCATGACAGATCAACTATCTCCTCCCCTCCCGGGAGCACGACGGGAGCATGACAGCCTCGGGGACGCAGACGTCCCCGAGGCTTCGTACTGGGGCATCAGCACGCTGCGGGCGGTGGACAATTTCCCCGTCAGCGGACGGACCATAGGCACCCTGCGTTCCCTGATATGGGGCTTGGGTGCCGTGAAATATTCTGCAGCCCGCGCCAATGAGGGCCTCGGCTTGCTTGATCCGGCCAAATCCGCGGCCATCCAAAAGGCTTCCCTGGAAGTCATGGATGGCCTCCACGACGAGCAGTTCGTGGTGGACACCATCCAAGGCGGAGCCGGGACCAGCACCAACATGAACGCCAACGAGGTCATTGCGAACCGCTCCCTGGAAATCATGGGGCACCCCAAGGGCGATTATGCTGCACTCCACCCTATTGACGATGTGAACCGCAGCCAATCCACCAACGACGTGTATCCGACTGCCATCAAGATCGCACTACAGCGGGAAATCTCCGAGTTCTGCGCCGAGCACGGCAGGCTCATCGGAGCATTCGATGCCAAAGCCGCCGAGTTCGCCGGCATCATCAAGGTGGGCCGCACCCAACTCCAGGATGCCGTCCCCATGTCCATGGGCCAGGAGTTCGGCGCCTTTGCCGAAACGCTCCGCGAAGACGGCCAACGGCTCCTGGAACTCTTGCCCCACCTGCGGGAATCCAATCTGGGAGCCACGGCCATCGGCACCGGCATCACCGCTCCCCCGGAATACCGGCACGCCGTGATGAGCGAGCTCAGCTCGGTGACTGGCCTGCAGCTCGCCTCTGCCACCAACCTCGTGGAGGCAACGAGTGATACGGGCGTCTTCATGCTCGTCTCCGGTGTCTTGAAGAGGGCAGCAGTGAAGCTATCCAAGATCTGCAACGATCTTCGGCTCCTGTCCTCCGGTCCGCAAACGGGCTTCGGGGAAATCTGCCTGCCCGCAGTCCAGGCTGGGTCATCCATCATGCCCGGCAAAGTGAACCCTGTGATCCCGGAGATGGTCAACCAGGTCGCCTTCCGGGTTGTCGGCGCTGACGCGACGGTGACCATGGCCGTGGAGGCCGGCCAGCTCCAGCTCAACGCTTTCGAGCCTGTCATCGCTGACGCCCTACTGGAGTCGATCGCCTGGCTCACGGTGGCCTGCCGCCAACTCCGGACTCACTGCGTGGACGGCATCACCGCGAACACACAGGTGCTGCAGCAACGCATGCTCGAATCAATCAGCGTGGTCACCGGGCTGGCGCCCTTGATTGGCTACGCGGCAGCAGCGGAGCTCGCCAAGGATGCACTCGCATCCCGTCGGGGCATAGCGGAACTCGTGGTGGAGCGGGGACTGCTTGATCCGCAGAGGATGGAAGCGGCCCTGTCTGCCAGGTCGCTGGCAGGGCTCGACTGAGCCTGAGTCGCCACTCCAGCAAGGCCCGACGCCGGCACCCACCTGAGTGCCGACGTCGGGTCTTTCCGTGCAGAACCGAAACAGAATGCCAAGCACAGCAAAGGGACCATGCCGATGTGGCATGGTCCCTTTTTGAGTGCTCGTCCCCGTCGCTAGACGGCTCCGCTCGCCACCAGCGCGTCCTGCTCGTTGTGCACCAGATAGCTCCGCTGGATGGTGATCTGGTCGGCAACGTATTTGGCATCATGCCAGACACCCCAGATGAAACTGGACCCCCGGCGGGACTGCCACGGCAACCCCAGGAAGTACACGCCTGGCTCGGTGGAGACACCGCGTTGCTGCTGGGGTTTGCCCTTTTCATCGAACGCGTCCACTTGCAGCCAGCTGTAGTCCACTGCGAACCCTGTGGCCCACACGATCGATCTGACTCCGGCTTCGGCGAGGTCGAGCTCACGGATGGGGTTGGTGAGGCTCTCCGGGTCAGGCCGGAGGAAGCGGGCTTCGGGTTCTTCCGGGAGGTCCAGGCCATTGCGTTCAGCGTAAGCGTCGGCCTCGTCGAGCAACTCCAGGTAGTGGGCATCGCCGTTCGCGATGTTGGTGCGGAGATCATCCGCGAAGCGCATTGTTCCGTTGTCGAACGCCGTGGTCCGTCCCACGAGCTTGATTCCGTTCTCGGCAAGCGCGCGGAAGTCAACCGTGTGGCCGCCGTCTGCCCCGCTCACCGCGATGGTCACATGCTCGGCCCCCGCTGCCGGAGTGGAAGCGTCCCACTTACCGAGCACCCCCAGCCACCAGCAGAAGTCCCGGCCGCGGTAGTTCCGCGGGGGACGATCGTGCGGCCCTACCGAGAGGAAGACCTGGCGGCCGGAGCGCTGGATTTCTGCCGCGATCTGCACCCCAGAGGAGCCAGCCCCTACCACCAGCACCGCGCCTTCGGGCAGTTGGCCAGGGTTGCGGTACGAACTTGAGTGCATCTGCATCACGCCGGCGGTTTCAGGTACGACGGCGGGGATCACCGGCCGCTGGAACGGACCCGTGGCGGCTACGACATAGCGGGCGTTGAACTCTCCGTCGGACGTCTGCACCTGGAAGCCGGGCGCGCCGATGTTCCTGCGCACGGATGTCACCTCCACACCGCAGCGGATGGGCGCGCCGATCTGCTCGGCATAGGCCACGAAGTAGTCTGCCACCTGCTCTTTGGAGGGGAACGAACCGGGTTCGATGTCGGTGAATTCCAGGCCCGGGAACCGGTCGTGCCAGGCCGGCCCATTCGCAACCAGGGAGTCCCACCGCATTGAACGCCACCGCTCGGCGATTCGGTGGCGTTCCAGCACGATGTGGGGAATTCCCCGCTCGCTCAGGTGCTCGCTCATCGCTACCCCGGCCTGGCCTGCACCGACGACGAGGACCTCAACCTCTTGGCTTGACATGTGATCTCCTATTTAGCGACAGGTCACAGCGCGAATCAACAGCTCCCGTCCTTGGGAGCATCGGCTGGAATAACGGACGCTGTGGCCGTTTTCTGTGACGGTTATTTCATTCTCACGCGCCCAAAGTGCATCTGCATAGCGAATAAAACAGCACAAGCGCATCAGAAATTATGATGCTCGGCCGTAAGCGCGGTCGGTCGAGCGGGCGAGCTCTACCAGCAACTCCGGCACATGCAGGTACTGCGAGCCACAGCTCTGTGGCACGATGACGTACAGCTTGCAAAGCCCATCGGTACGTCACATCGATAAGGAGAACGTCACGTGAGCAGACCCATCAAGATCGCTGTGACCGGCGCGGCTGGCCAGATCGGCTATAGTCTCCTGTTCCGGATCGCCAGTGGTGCCCTGTTCGGCGCCGATACTCCTGTGCAACTCCGGCTCCTGGAAATCACGCCGGCCTTGAAGGCACTTGAGGGTGTTGTGATGGAGCTCGATGACTGCGCGTTTCCTGCGCTCGACTCGGTAGAAATCGGCGACGACGCCGACCATATTTTCGACGGCGTCAACCTTGCCTTGCTCGTTGGCGCCCGGCCGCGTTCCAAGGGCATGGAACGCGGCGACCTGCTCAGTGCCAATGGTGCTATTTTCACCGCGCAAGGCAAGGCCCTGAACCGGGTCGCGGCCGACGACGTCCGTATCGGCGTGACGGGCAATCCGGCCAACACCAACGCATTGATTGCGATGAGCAACGCCCCGGACATTCCAGCCTCGCGGTTCAGCGCCCTGACCAGGCTGGATCATAACCGCGCCCTTGGACAGCTTGCTCGAAAGACCCAAGTCAAGGTCGGGGAAATCCGCAGGATGACTGTCTGGGGCAATCATTCTGCAACGCAGTATCCGGACATTTTTCACGCGGAGGTCGCCGGCCGGAACGCAGCCGAGGTGGTGAACGACCAGGACTGGATAGAGAACGAATTTATCCCCACGGTTGCTCGGCGGGGCGCAGCGATCATCGACGCCCGGGGCGCGTCCTCTGCGGCATCGGCAGCCTCGGCAACCATCGACGCAGCCCGCGACTGGCTGCTCGGCACCCCCGAGGGCGATTGGGTTTCGATGGCCGTTGCGTCCGACGGATCATATGGGGTGCCCGAAGGTCTTGTTTATTCATACCCAGTCACTACCTCCGGCGGAAACTGGGAAATTGTCCAAGGACTGGAAGTCAACGACTTCAGCCGCAGGAAGATGGACGCTACAGCCGCCGAGCTTTCCGACGAACGGGCTGCCGTGGCCCAGCTCGGCTTGATCTGATGTCCCTCAGTGACGTGCTGTCGGGGTCACCAACCGCGCGAGGTCGGTTCCGGGCGCCGCCAGCCGGTCCACTGTGCTGAAGATGAACTCCTGCATGGCTGCTACGGCTGCTGAGGGTCCAATGTCGTTGCGTCGGGCCAGGTTGACGGTTCTTGTCAGCGAGGGATTGACCAGGCGGGAACTGCGGAGTCCTGGCCGACCGATGACTACCATTGCCGGCACCACCGCCACACCCAGCCCCCGTTCCACGAACCGCAGCACGGCGTCCATCTCGGCGCCTTCGACGGCGATCACCGGTTCCAAGCCTCTGGCGGAGAACGCAGCCTCGGTAGCCATCCGCAGATCATAGCTCCGGTTGAAAGCCACCTGCGGAATGCGCGCCAACTTTTCCAGCGTGAGTTCTTCGGGCGACGCCGAGCCGGAGGCGGAGACAACCACCAGCTCCTCGGTCAGCAACGGAATCAGTTCAGTGCCCTGCACAGCGGGGTCCGTTCCACGGGTGACGACCAGAGCCAGATCCAGTGCGCTCTCCTGCAGGGCACCAACCAGGAAACGCGAACCGCCTTCAGTGATGTGCAATTCCACTCCAGGATGCGCGCTTCGGAAGGAGGCAAGCACATCGGCCACCAGTGAGACGCACAGGGTAGGCGGTGCGCCCAGACGAATGCGGCCCCGGCGCAACCCTGCCAGTTCGTTCATCTGCTCCCGCGCGATCTCCGCGTCACCGAGCATGCGACGGGCGATGGGCAAGAGGAGCTCCCCCGCGTTCGTCAACGTTGCCCCGGACGGTCCGCGGTGGAAAAGAGCCATTCCAAGATCGGCCTCAAGTGCTGCGATCTGCCTGCTGAGAGACGGTTGCGCGAGAAACAATTGCTCGGACGCGCGTGTGAAATGGCCCACCCGGGCGATCATCTCAAAGGAGCGTAACTGCTCTAGCTTCATGGTCATAGCGTAAACGCATCGACTTTACTCAAACAATTCATTGGAGACATGACGCTCCTCCTTCTAGCGTGGAAACCATGAACCTCAACACCATCCCAGAACGTCTTATGTCCACTACCGTGCTTGTCATCGGTACCGGCGGCGCCGGCCTGCGGGCGTCCATTGAACTCGCCCAACAAGGCGTGCAGGTGCTGGCGGTAGGTAAGCGCCGCAAGCATGACGCCCACACGAGCTTGGCCGCCGGTGGCATCAACGCCGCTTTGGGCACGATGGATCCCGAGGACAGCTGGCAGCAGCACGCCGCCGACACCTTGCGGGAGTCCTACTTCCTGGCCGACCCGTCCATCGTCGAGACAGTAGCCCGCAACGCGGCCCGCGGCATCGAGGACCTTGAACAGTGGGGCATGCCGTTCGCCCGGGAGGAGGATGGCCGCATCTCGCAGCGTTTCTTCGGCGCGCACAAGTATCGCCGCACCGCCTACGCAGGGGACTACACCGGTTTGGAAATCCAGCGCACGCTGATGCGCCGGGCCGCAGAGTTGAACGTGCCGATCATCGACACCGTCTACATCACCCGGTTGCTCGTCGCCGAAGGCACCGTCTTCGGCGCCTATGGATTCGACATTGTGGACGGCACCCCCGTGCAGATCCACGCCGATGCCGTCATCCTGGCCGCAGGCGGACATACCCGCATCTGGCGGCACACGTCGTCCCGGCGCGATGAGAACACCGGGGATTCCTTCCGGCTGGCCGCCCTGGCCGGAGCCCGGATCCGCGACGCCGAGCTGGTCCAGTTCCACCCTTCCGGCCTGGTGGAGCCCGACGACGCGGCCGGTACGTTGGTCTCCGAGGCTGCGCGTGGAGAAGGAGGCATCCTCACCAACGCTCTCGGTGAGCGCTTCATGGAACGCTATGACCCTGAGCGCATGGAACTTTCCACCCGGGACCGGGTTGCGCTGGCCGCATTCACCGAGGTCGCAGAAGGTCGCGGGACCGGGAAGGGCGGCGTCTACCTGGATGTCTCCCACCTGCCACGGGAAACCATCATGGAAAAGCTGCCACGGGTCTATCGCACTCTGATCGACCTGCAGATGCTGGACATCACCACTACCAAAATCGAAATTGCGCCTACTGCTCATTACTCGATGGGCGGGGTGTGGGTTTCACCGGAGGACCACGGAACGGGAGTGAACGGCCTCTACGCAATCGGCGAGGCTTCTTCCGGGCTGCACGGCGCCAACCGCCTCGGCGGCAATTCACTGATTGAGCTCCTCGTCTACGGACGTATCACCGGCGAGCATGTGGCCCGCTACGTCCATTCGCGCACCCATATCGTCAGGGACACCGCCGCCGTCGCAATAGCCCGCGGGGAAATGCAGTCACTGCTCAGTGAACGCGGGACAGAGTCCGCACGGCGGCTGCAGCGTGAACTGCGCAACCTCATGACGGAACACGCCGGAGTGGTGCGCACCGAACAGGGACTGCAACAAGGACTCGCCAAGCTGACCGCATTGGAGGAACGCGCCCAGCTCGTTACCGCCCATCCGGACATCGCAGGGTTCGATGATCTGGCCCACGCCTACGACCTGCTCGGCTCCCTGCTGGCAGCACGAGCCACCCTTGAGTGCGCCCTTGAACGCCGCGAAACCCGCGGCGCCCACAACCGTGCTGACTTCCCAACGGCAGATCCCTCACTACAGGGGAACTTTGTTTGGTCGACAGATGAGGGCGTCAGGTTCGAAAGCCTGCCTCCAGCTCCGGATTCCTTCCGTGCCCTGGCCGAGGCCACCGCGGACGAGTCCGTCGCCGGGAAGCTCGTCGAGTAGAACACCACGCCGCCTAGTCGAAAAACCCCACGATGTAGCCGATGAAATACAAGAGTGAGAGCAGCACGCCGGCACCGATGGCCGCCAACCAGAAGACCTGGGTGCCCTTCCGGGGGCCGCCCTCGTCGTGGCCTTGGGGACCGGCTGTTGATGATTCGCCGGGAGGTGTTTCCCCCGGAGGGACTCCACCGCCGGGCTCCAGTCCGGTGAGCTTGTCCTCGTAGGGGTCCGGGTTGCTGCCTGACATGTCCATCACGCCCTTGATCGCAGTGCTGGTGCTCTGTTCAGGGTATCCGGCGGGTGCTTGCGTGTGCCAGGGCTTCAGGAGGCTTGCGTCGCGCGCCTCCGGAGCCACGCGGCACGCACCTGATCGCGGATGGTGCGCTGGCTGCGGCGGCTGACCAGGATCACCGACGCGACGCCGGTGGCGAGGACGATCGCTCCGCCGGCGGCCACTGCCCATCGAGCACCAAACTCCGTGCCGATCCAGCCCATGAGGGGAGCACCAATCGCCGTACCTCCCTGCAGGATGGCAAGGTACAGCGCCAGGACCCGTCCCCGGAACTGAGGTTCCACGGACAACTGGATGGTGGTGTTGCAGCTGTTGAGGAACGTGATGGATGCGAGGCCCACCGGGATGAGGACAGCCGCGTAGATCCAGAACGTTGGCGAGATGCTGGCCAGGAGGGTGAAGGCACCCAAGGTCAAGGCACCTCCCAGCATGAAGCGGAGCCGGGGACCGGAACGTCGGGCCGCCAGCAGCGCGCCGGCGAGTGTTCCCACGGCCATGATGGAGCCGAGGAGTCCAAATTCTTCGGGCCCCATGCCGAATTCAGCGGTGGCCATCAGCGAGTTCGTGACAGCGAAATTCATGCCGAAGGCTCCCAACAGCCCCACCATGACGAGGATGAGGACCAGGTCCGGACGCTGTCGGACGTAGCGCAGGCCATCCACCACTTGATGCTTGCCGCGAACCACTGGAGTGCTCGGCTCAAGCTGGGAGAGCTTCACCCGGAAAAGCGAAATAATGACCGCCACGAAGCTCGCAGCGTTCAGGAGAAAAACGGGCCCCGTGCCGATCCATGCAATGAGCACGCCGGCAATGGCGGGGCCGGTAAGGCGGGCACTGTTGAATGATGCGGAATTGAGGGCCACGGCATTGGAGATCTTGTCCGGCCCTACGAGTTCGGAGACGAAGGCCTGCCGGGCCGGGCCGTCAATCGCCGCAGCAATCCCGAGCGCAAGGGCCGCGAGGTAAACGTGCCACAATTGCGCCCAGCCCATTACCACCAGCAGCCCGACGATCAGTCCACAGATTCCCATCGCGGTCTGGGTCCACAGGAGGATCACCCGTTTGCGGTACCGGTCGGCAAGAACGCCTGCGTAGGGGCCCAGCAGCAACATGGGGAGGAATTGAAGCGCAGTGGTGATGCCGACCGCCGTGCCGGAGTGGTTGGTGAGGATGGTCAGGACCAGCCAGTCCTGGGCCACGCGCTGCATCCAGGTGCCGATGTTGGAGACCAGCGCACCGGCCGCCCATACCCGGTAGTTGGGACTTTCCAGGGCCCGGAACATGGCACTCATTTGGCGCTCATTTCCTGCATGATGTGCGCGGCACGGCTGAGCGTCAGTCGGTCCTCCTCGCTCAGTCCGGCAACGCGCCGGGCCAGCCAGGCAGTCCGCTGGCTGCGGGCTTCGGCCAGGACTTCCTGGCCTGCGGGGGTGATGCTGATATGGACTTGACGCCCGTCTCCGGGGTGGGGTTGCCGGGCAGCGAAACCTTGGTCCGTCAAGGCGTTCACAATCCGGGTCATTGAAGGGGCTTGGACGTGCTCGCGCTCGGCCAATTCGCGCAGGGTCTGCGAACCGGCGTTGAGGTGGGCGAGCACTGTGTACTGCCCGGGGGTAATGACATCGCCGGTCACTTCGATACGCAGCCTGCGCGATGTACGCATCACGGCGGTCCGGAGGTCGATGGCCAGGGTGTCGGCCCGGATGCCATCGGGCTCCTGGGCTGCGGTGTGGGTTTTATCTGCCGTCACTGGGAGGCGCCTCCTGAAGGGAATAATAGTTAGCAATGCTAATTAGCTCCGCTAACTATTATGCTCCTCTCGACAGCAAGCTGTCCAATGGTTCTTTGCGCCTAGCCCCTCCGGGCCGCATCCTGCGTGGAGGTTGGCAGCCGGTACAGGGACGTGGTGGCCGTGATGTAGAGATCGCTCCCATCAGGTCCGCCAAAGCAGAGGTTCGAGACCCTTTCCGGAACGTCGACGGCGGCCAGCAGCCCGCCGTCGGGCGAGTACACGCGCACCGACGAGCCACCGGATGTCCATACCCGCCCCTCGACGTCCACACGGAACCCGTCCGAAACCGCATCGTCCTCGAGCTGAACGAGCGTCCGGCCTTCCCCACACCCACCGTCCGCCACTGGATAGGCAGAGATCCGGAACGGAACTCCCCGGGCGGGACCCGCAGTATCCGCCACATACAGCAGCGACTCATCCGGGGAGAAGGCCAGCCCGTTGGGGTGGACCAGGTCCGTGATCACTGGCGTCAGCTCCTCTGAGACCGGATCGAAGCGGAAAACGTAGCACCCACCGTACTCCTGCTGACCCTCATGTCCTTCCACCGTCCCAGGCATGATGCCGTAGGGAGGATCGGTAAACCAGACCGTCCCATCCCCTGCCACCACGACGTCGTTGGGCGAGTTGAGCCGACGCCCGCCGAACGAATCAACCAAACCCGTCACCACGCCGTCGTGATCCCGCTCCATGCGCCTGCGGCCATGGCTGCACTGCACCACGCTGCCGTCGTGGTCGAGGGTCCGCCCGTTGGTATATTCGACGCCGGTCGCGTACTCACGCGTCGCGCCCGAGGCGGGCGTGAACTCCAGGATGCGGTTGTTGGGAATGTCGCTCCAGCGAACTGTCTGCGACTCGGGAACCCAGAGCGGGCCCTCAGCCCAGACTGTTCCTTCGAACAACTTCTCCAGGGTGCCGGTGATGAGTTCTTCCATGTGTTCGAGACTAGTCGTTCGCGGGTTCCGAGCTGGGTTTCCGGGCCTGCTCCTTGGCAGTGCCCTTTCCGTCGGCGGGCATCACCAGAACGGCCACCACGGTGAGGACAGCGCTGACGAGCACCGCCAGGAAGACCGCCGAGGACGCGTCCGTGGTGGTTTGCGGATCGGGACCGCCACTGGGACCGTTGGCATAGATGGCGTTGGCAATGGCACCGAAAACGGCCACGCCAATGGAGCTTCCAATTGAACGTGCAAAGAGGTTCGTGCCGGTGACTACGCCGCGTTCATTCCATTCAACGCTGGTTTGCGCGGCAATGAGGCTGGGCGTTGCCACCAACCCGAGCCCGAGACCGACGACGAAACAAGCCACAGCAACCAGCAGGATGTTGGGCGTCAAGGCAGTGAGGGCAAGGACGGCCGCGCCGATCACCGTGATCGTAATGCCGATGACGGCCGTGTTCCGGAACCCGATGCGCAGGTAGAACCTGCCGGCTTGCGATGCACTGATCGGCCAGCCGATGGTCAATGCCGCCAGGGCGAGCCCGGCCAGGAGGGGCGAGGTCTTCAGCGACCCTTCCAGGAACGTTGGGACATAGGAAGTCAGCCCCAGCATGACGGCACCCACGCCGAAGGAAATCATGGCCGTGGTGGCCAGCAGCCTGCGGGAGACAACCCAAGGCGGCAGGACCGGCTCTGCAGCCTTCCGTTCCACCAACAGGAACGCAGCGAACAACAAGGCTCCGCCCGCAAAAACGGAGATGCTGATCACGGAATCCCAAGCCCAGGCTTGACCGCCCTGCAGGGCCCCGAGGATGAGCAGGCTCAACGAAACCGTCAGCAGCCCGGCGCCCAAGTAGTCGATGCGGTGCTTCGTCCGCTCCACGTTTTCGTGGAACGTACGCAGGAGCATCCAAGCCGCGATCAGGCACAGCGGGATGTTGATCAGGAAGATCCATCGCCAGATTCCCAGCGAGGCAAAGACACCTCCCAATGTTGGTCCCACCACCGAAGAAATGGCCCACACACTGGCCAGATATCCCTGGACCTTCGCCCGCTCCGCCAACGTGTAAATATCGCCGGCGATCGTGATGGCCACAGGCTGGACCGCCCCGGCACCGAGCCCTTGGAGCACGCGGAAGGCAATGAGTGCCGGCATACTCCAGGCCAGCCCACAGAGAATCGAACCCAGCAGGAACAATCCAATCCCGCCCAGGATCATCGGCTTACGCCCCACCACGTCCGAAAGCTTGGCGTAGACGGGTACGGAGACTGCCTGCGCCAACAGGTACGCCGAGAACAGCCAGGGGAAGGAGGCGAATCCGCCGATGTCCTCCACAATGGACGGCACCGCCGTGGCCACAATGGTGGCATCGATCGCCACCAGGCCCGTTGCGAGCATCAGTGCAATCAGAATGGGTCCACGCCGGGAACGGAACCCGACTCCTTCTTCAGTTGCTGTCGTCATCTGCTCCCTTTCGCGGTCATCACCAGTTTCGCTCCGAAGGGCGTAACCCCGCTGGGCGGGAGATTAGTCCCGGATGGGCGAAGCTTTACAAACTGCGCATAAACGACGGCGGGCCACCTGCTGGTTCCGTGAGGAACCAAGGTGACCCGCCGCCGTCGTAAATAACAGAAAAGTCAGTCGTTGATCAGGTCGTGAACGACGATCGTCTGGTCGCGGTCCGGGCCGACGCCGATGGCCGAGAAGCGGGTGCCGGACAGCTTTTCGAGGGCCAGCACGTAGTTGCGGGCGTTCTCCGGGAGGTCTTCCAGGGTGCGGGCGCCGGTGATGTCCTCGGTCCAGCCGTCGAAGTACTCGAAGATCGGAACTGCGTGGTGGAACTCGGTCTGCGTCATGGGCATTTCGTCGTGGCGGACTCCGTCAACATCGTAGGCAACACAGACCGGGATCTGCTCGATGCCGGTGAGGACGTCCAACTTGGTGACGAAGTAGTCCGTGAAGCCGTTCACGCGGGAGGCGTGGCGGGCCAGCACGGCGTCGTACCAACCACAGCGACGGGGACGGCCGGTGTTCACACCGAACTCGCCGCCGGTCTTCTGCAGGTAAACGCCCATGTCATCGAACAGTTCCGTGGGGAACGGGCCGGCGCCAACGCGGGTGGTGTACGCCTTGATGATGCCGATGGACCGCGAAATGCGGGTGGGGCCAATGCCCGAACCAACGGAAGCGCCGCCGGCAGTCGGGTTGGACGAGGTAACGAACGGGTAGGTGCCGTGGTCTACGTCCAGGAACGTTGCCTGGCCGCCTTCCATCAGCACAACTTTGCCCTCATCCAGCGCGTTGTTGAGCTCCAACGTGCTGTCGATGACCAGCGGACGCAGGCGCTCGGCAAAGGACAGGAAGTACTCCACGATCTCGTCCGCCACGATGTCGCGGCGGTTGTAGACCTTGACCAGGAGTTCGTTCTTCTGGCGCAGCGAACCTTCCACCTTCTGGCGGAGGATGGACTCGTCAAAGACATCCTGGACGCGGATGCCCAGGCGGGCCACCTTGTCCATGTAGGCCGGGCCGATGCCACGGCCGGTGGTGCCGATGGCGCGGCTGCCGAGGAAGCGCTCGGTAACCTTGTCCAGCACCTGGTGGTACGGGGCTACGAGGTGGGCGTTGGCCGAAACGCGCAGGCGGGACGTGTCCGCGCCACGGGCTTCGAGGCCGTCGATTTCCTGGAACAGGGCCTCGAGGTTCACCACGCAGCCGTTGCCGATAATGGGAATGGCGTTGGGGCTCAGGATGCCCGCGGGAAGGAGCTTCAGCTCATACTTCTCACCGCCAACAACCACGGTGTGCCCGGCGTTGTTACCGCCGTTGGGCTTGACCACGTAGTCAACGCGGCCACCGAGCAGATCGGTTGCTTTGCCTTTGCCTTCGTCGCCCCACTGGGCTCCGACGATCACGATAGCGGGCATGGGATCCTCCCCCATTCTTTCGGGCCAAACCGCGATGGTTTGGCGCCGTACATGAGAATGCCCCGACGTTACCGGTGCAGCCTGCCGCGAGCGGCGACTTACGCAAGAGTTACGGGGCTCTTACCAGCCAAGTTTAGCCGATGAGACCGCTTTCTCTGGTGTCAAGGCGTCTTATGAGGCGGCCCGGTGAAGTTTTCCGCACGGAAACCCCGCCGGGTCCGCGGTGGACGGTCAGGCGACATTTGTACAGGAACCACCGATACCGGCGATGACGCCCGCGTTCGCCCTGACCGACACCGGCGTGGACCTCCAACCGGCACTCGTGATGTAAATATCGACTTGGAATTGTGTGTTGAAGCCCAACAAGCCGCCCAGGAGGGTTGCCGGAATATCCGTGGTGTAGCCGGCCGAGGTTCCGGTGGTGTTAGCCGCTCCCGGATACCCCTGCAACGTCGTCACGGCAGATCCTGAAGTAGTCAAGTGAACGTCTATCACGGCGTCCGTCAGATTGGGATACCCGGCCGGCGGTTTCCAGAAGATCCTGATGTAGGCGCCAACGCCAAGAATGACGGGGTGGAACTCGCAGGGGCCGTTGAGCGCTGCCGGCGGAACCGTGATGGTCCCGAAGCTGCCATTGGAGAAAGGCGTGCGCTGCCACGCAGCCTCCGTGACCGAAGGCGGGCTTGAGGCAGCGAAGAGCAGGGTCAGCGTACTGAGCAGTGCGCCAAGAAATGCGAACCGCAGTCTCATGTCTTTCCCCCCGCGTTTGCGCACCCGGCAGGACCCCGCAGGCGAGCGAGCCCAAATCCCGCCGCTACAGCCAGGAAACCGAGGACCGCGAACCCTCCCAGCCGGAAACCGGTGTCAGCGAGGACGCCCGACGGCGGCCCGGCCGGGTTGGCGGGAACGTCACCTGAACCGTGGACGCCCACCACAATCCGTGTGCGGCTTCCCTGCACCTCCCGGGGAACATCCGCCGCCAAGGTCGCTGTCAGCAGGACATGGGCTTTGGTTGTTTCGGGGCTGCCGGGATCCATCAGGTCCACCCGCATCCCCTCTGCGCTGGTGAGTGACGTCCGAGGCATGACCACACGTTGCCCCTGGGCACAGAAATGTCCGTCCCAAGGCTGGGAACACGCCTGAAGCTCCACGCTGAGGAACTCCCGCAGCACCTCCGTTGCCGCCGGTTCGGGCCGAAGACCCACCTCGAGGGACGTGGCAGGCTCGCCGTGGACCTCCACCTCCATCGGCCAATCCGCGCTCCCGCCCGGGGCGAGCTGATGCACTTCCCCCGCCGGACCGGCGTCGAGCTCCAACCAACCGTCCGCGGCAACTGCCGGCGGGTCACCGACCGCGGCGACCGCAGGCGCCACGGGCGCTGCCCCAAGCATCACTACGCCCAGCAACCATGCCGTCCCCACCCGCCTACGCTGCCACATGCTGCCCGCTCCTGCGTCGACGTGCGCCCCGGGGCCACAGCACCCATGTCACCAGCGCCGACACGGCAACGGTGGTGGTGCCGAGGACCACCGGGTTGGCCGCTGCCGCCAGCGGGTGTGCAAGTCCCGGCAAGGACCAGAGAACCAACCGGACGTCCTCCACCACATAGGGTGCAGGATCGGCTTCGGTGTTGGCGTCGCCCTTCATGGTGATGGTTCGCGCGGGGCCGTCGGCGGCCTCGATCGATTGGACCCTGTGCGTGATGGGCAACTTCCCGGGCCTGTCCACGGTCACCACATCACCGATGGCGATCTGTTCCGCCGGGATTCCGCGGACCACGGCCAGCGAACCCGCCGGAATGGCCGGCGACATGGATCCCGTCTTGAACATGACCAAAGTGATGTTGAACAGCATTGCGCAGACCACGGCCAGGATGCAGACGGCGCCGCCCACCGCCGCCAGGTTCAACACTGTTTCCCGCAGCCTGCTGCGGAATGGGCGGCGGCTCATGAACTGGAGGTGGCAGTGAATTGCCAGGTCGCGGTGGCGGTTTGGCCCTGCAGCGCATTATTCGCGCCGGCCGGAAGAGTGACCTCAAAGCAGAACTGCGTGGGCGCCCCGGGCAACGTGGCCGAAGCAGCAGCCAAGGGATTGACGACGCCGGCCGCTTGCCCTTGCGTGAACGGCTTGGCGCCGTCGCTGCCCACCACGAAGGCAGGGGTTCCGGTGAAGGCTGCAGCATCGCACGTTGCCGAACGAACGACCCGGTAGCGCAGGGCGGCCCCCAGATCTGCTGTTCCCGTGGCGCTGCTGGTAACAGTCGGGATGCCGAGGACCACTTCTCCGCTGACCGACGTCGCTTTGGTTCGGATGGCGAAGGGCGCGTAGGCCACGGTGCCAGGGCTCATCGCAGCTGCGGTGAAGACCATCGCCGCACCGGGCGCAACGTCATTGGGACTCCACGTCCCTGACGCGTTGTAGGGCTTGGTGACGTTGGATTCCGTTTGGAACACGCTCGCGCCGAAGGAACCTGTGGCAAAGTCGCTGTCGGTCCACGATGCCAGGGTCACGGAGCTCCCGAGCCCCATCACCAACGCCCCCGCAAGGAGTGCGCGGATGCGGAGAAAAGCTGCACCGCGCCTGGTCTTGGCTAGTCGTCGGCCCATGGATCACTGCGATTGCGCGGCGAATTCCCAGGTGGTGGTCCCGGACTGGGATTGGACGAGGTCATCATCTGCGGTGATCCGGAAGCAGAGGTTCACCGGCGCACCTGGATCGGTCCCGGTCCCTTGCGCCAGCGCGAAGGTGACACTGCCCGGCGTCGTGCCCAATTCCTGCCCGGCCGCCACCAATGTCGCCGTCACCGGTTCGGCGCAGCCGAAGTCAGTGGATTGCGTGAGCGAGTAGCTCAGTCCGGTCAGGGCCCCCGTCGATGCTTCCGTGGACACCGTCACAGTGGCGTCGTTGCTTGTGGTGTCGTCCAGCCTTACCGCGAACGGTGCCGTGACGACGTCCCCGGGCGCGAGGTTGGCCGGTGCGGCGGTGAAGCCCAACGTTGCCGGGGCAGTGACGGGGTTCTCACCGAAAGTGGTCCCGTCCGTGCTGCCCTCGAGGTTGAACGCGCCGGCGGTGAATGTTCCTTGGGCAAATTCGGAGTCGTTCCAGGCGGCCAGGGTGATGGCGGCACCGACCCCCAGCACCAGGCCACCGGCAAGGATGGCACGGATCTTCGGCGCATTGCGCGTACTGCCTTCGCCGTGATCGGGTTCTGTCTCTGTTGATGCTGATGTTGCAACCACTATTACCCCCACGATAGATGTGATGCTGACGATCAAGAGATCGGAGCCCGGAGGTGGAGGTCCCCGCTGGTTTCCCCCAAAACCGATAATTCCAACCCATCATCCCCACACCTGAAAGTCAACGGCTTTGACCTGCGCAAATGGGCTCATGCGCCGCACTCACCTGCCGCATGCCGTCGTCGGGACCCAACCACGCGCCGTCGAGATGCCTGCCACTTTTGCGGGCAACACGCCGCGTCGCATTCAGGGGCGCGCCGGAGCAGGCCCCGTTAACCCCCATAGTCCGGTAAGGTTAGTTAGCCCCCAACAGCACCCTTTGAGGTTCGGCTGCGGCATGCCCGCGGCCCCCTGGATCGGTGCGCTGTAACACCTAGGAGACCTAACCCCTGATGCAAGAACTGGCGACTGAATCACCCGAAGAAATCCTCTGGAACCGCCGCTACGAACCGCACATTGCCGAGGTCAACGAGCTGTGCGACTCCATCAAGGAGCAGAAGCCGGGCAGCGAGGTCCTTTACATCGACCCCGCCCACAGCATGGATGACTGCCGCATCGTCAGCCTTTTCTCCAACCAGCGCACCACCACCGGCCAGGGCTTCATCAATCCAGGTGACGAAGAAGCCAACACCCGCATGCTCGGCATGCAGTGGCAGCTGGGTCTCCGTCCCGCCCTCATGATGCCGTGGAACGCGTACCCGTGGATCGAACCCACCGAGGAACCGGGCAAGCTCACGCCGGCCAACATCACCGAAGGCCTCAAGCCGCTCCTGCGTCTCCTGCAACTCCTGCCGCGCACCTCCGCGTTGGTGGCACACGGCAACGAGGCACACCGCCTTGCCGATCAGCTCATGAAGGCTGCCCCGGCCAGCATCGCCCGCCGTGGCTTCAAGACGTTCAAAGTCCGTTCACTGGGTGGCCGGTCCTTCGCCGGAACCCCGGCCCGCCAGCAGGAATACCTGGATGCCATCCACAGCGCTTACGCCGAGGCCATGGCACGCACGGGCATCCCCCGCAAGGCCTAGTCACCAGCAGCAAACGACGGCGGCCCTCACCTTTTGGTGAGGGCCGCCGTCGTCGTTGGGGGTGCTTGTGGTCGAGTGCCCAGGGGTGTCCGGCGGCGTTAGCCGACCAGCATGCTGCGGAGGTCCTTGAGGATCAGCTGGGCGCCGGTGGGGCCGAGGCCGAGGAACCAGACGTCGTCGCTGACGGCCTTTGCCTGTCCGGCCTTCACTGCACCGAGCTTGGGCCAGACGGCGCCTTCCACCACCGACGTCTCACCGGTTGCTCCGGGGTCGCCGTAGCTGCTGTAGAAGATCCAGTCGGCGTCGCCTTGCTCGATGTTCTCGGCCGAGATCTCGGAGGCAAGTTCATCAATGTTCTGGTTCTCGGGACGGGCCAGGCCCGCGTCCTTCAGGATGACGCCAATGAGCGACTTGTTCGCGTAAAGACGGATCTTGCCCGGCAGGAAGCGAACCAGGGAGATCTTGGGATCACCCTTGACGTCAGCCTTGAGAGCGTCGGCCTCAGCCTGGTAGTCGTTGAGCGCCTTGACGGCCTTGTCCTCCTCACCCAGCGACTTGCCCACCAGCAGGAAGTTCTCCTTCCACGGGAAGCCCGGGCGGATGCTGAACACCGTGGGAGCGATGGCGGACAACTGCTTGTACAACTTGTCCGCCCGCAACTGGCTGCCCAGGATGAGGTCAGGCTTCAGCGCCGCGATTGCTTCGAGGTTGAGGTCCTGGATGGTGCCGACTGAAGCCACATCCTTGACCTTGTCGGCCAGGTAGGTGGGGACGGGGTTGGCGCCTTCGGTGGTGGCCATGCCGACCGGCGTGATACCCAGGCTGACGACATCGTCCAACTCGCCGGTGTCGAGGACCACCACGCGGCTGGGCTTCTTCTCCAGGGTGGTTTCACCGTTGGCATGCTTCAGGGTCCGTGGGAAAACACCGGGAGCGGCGTCCGTGCCCAGCTTGGCTGTTTCCTGGTCGGCCGTGGTGAACTTGGAACCGCCGGTGGCAACGTCGGCGTTGCCGGCGCTCGAACCCGAGCCGCCACTGGTGCCGCAGCCCGCGAGCAGGGCAATCGCCACGGCGGCGCCGGCCACCTTCAGTGCGAGTTTGCGGCCTCCACCTCGTCGCATTTGGGAAGCCTTACGCGGCTGTACTTCAAAATCGTCGTTTTTCACGGAGTAAGGCTAACCTAATTAAGGCACACTTCTGTGACGTTGTGATGACAGTCACGGATTGGCCGCCCTCCTGCCGCCCAACTCCCCGGAATGGTCCCCTGCTGTGTCCCACATGACGGCGCTATGTCCCAAGTAGCCGCTCCCGCCCTTCCAGCTGCTGGCGCGGTGGCCGGGTCCGGCGTCGTGAGTAAATCCCGCTGGCGGATTCTCGTCCTGGCCCTTGCCGCGGCCGTCCTCCTGGGCGCCGCCCTCCTGAGCCTGGGTGTCGGTGCCAAGTTCATTCCGGCATCGGTGGTCCTTGAGGCCTTCACCAACCCGCAGGACACCGCGGACCACGCGATCATTCTCGAAAGCCGCCTGCCCCGCACTGTGATGGGCATCGCCGTCGGGATTGCCTTGGGCGTTGCCGGGGCGCTGATCCAGGCGATCACCCGCAACCCGCTGGCAGATCCCGGCATCCTTGGCGTCAATGCGGGCGCTTCATTTGCCATGGTGATCGCGATTGGCGTCTTCGGCATCGGTTCGCTCAGTGGCTACATCTGGTTCGCGTTTATTGGTGCCATCCTGACCACGGCGGCTGTGTACCTGATCGGAACCTCGGGCCGCAACGTCGTAAATCCCATCCGGCTGACGCTTGCTGGGGTCGCCTTGGGTGCGGTCTTGACGGGCATCGGCTCCGGGCTCACGCTCTTGAACCCTAAGGCGTTCGACCACCTGCGCTCGTGGAGCATCGGATCCTTGGACACCCGCAGCATGGAGGCTGTTGCCACAGTGGTGCCGTTCATGGGTGTTGGGCTGCTGCTCGCACTGTTCTGCGTCCGCGGACTCAACGCCGTAGCGCTGGGCGACGACCTCGCCACCTCCCTCGGCGCCAACGTCAACCGCACCCGCATCCTCGGCGTCATAGCCATCACGCTCCTTAGTGGCGCCGCTACCGCCGGGGCTGGAGCCATCGGCTTTGTGGGTCTCATGATTCCCCATGTCGCCCGGTGGATCGTTGGGCCGGACCAGCGGTGGATCCTGGCGGCCACCGTGCTGCTCTCTCCCATCCTGCTGCTGGTATCGGACGTCGTGGGCAGGGTTGCCGCTCCGGGTGAGCTGCCCGTGGGCGTGGTGACTGCGTTCCTCGGCGCGCCGGTCCTCATAGCGCTGGCCCGGCGCCGGAAGGTGAGCGGGCTGTGAGCCGGCTCCACCCCGTCGATTTCGGCCGGCCTGTCGCGTTGGTCCGCAACCGTTCGCTGAGCCTGCGATTCGATGTCCGAAGCATCCTCGTCTGCATCCCGTTGGTCCTGGCCGCCCTTGCAGTTGCCGTGGTCTCGCTGGCCACCGGCGACTACGAGGTGTCCGTGCCCCAAGTCCTCCAAGCCTTCACCGGCGACGCCCCCGGACTCGCCCAAACCATCGTCGTGGAGTGGCGCCTCCCCCGGGTGGTGGCCGCGCTGATGTTCGGCGCAGCGTTGGGAATGAGCGGCGGTATTTTCCAATCGATGACCCGCAACCCGCTGGGCAGCCCTGACATCATCGGCTTCAACACGGGCGCCTACACCGGGGCGCTCATCGTGATGCTCACGGTGGGCGGCGGTTACGCGGGGGTGGCAGCAGGCGCCCTGGTGGGTGGCATCCTCACAGCCCTGGCGGTCTATCTGCTGGCATACCGGCGCGGATCCCAGGGCTTCCGGCTCATCATTGTGGGCATCGGCATCAGCGCAATGCTGGCCGCGTTCAACCACTGGCTGATCCTGCAGGCCGAACTTGAGGCCGCCCTGGCGGCAGCTGTCTGGGGAGCCGGGTCCCTCAACGGCATCACCTGGGAGCAAGCGGCGCCCGCCGCCGTCGTGGTTCTTGTGGTTGGCTTGGCCACGCTGGCAGCCGCGCGTCGGATGCAGCTTCTGGAAATGGGCGACGACGCCGCACGCGCCTTGGGCGTCCGGGCCGAACCCACCCGTTTGCTGCTGCTCATCCTGGGCGTGGCGTTGACGGCGGCCGTCACCGCCGTCGCGGGTCCCATCGCGTTCGTGGCGCTGGCTGCTCCCCAACTGGCCCGCCGGCTCACCCGGAGCGCGGGCATCACGTTGGTCCCCTCGGCGTTCATGGGTGCGTTCCTGCTGGCCGCCAGCGATCTCGCGGCCCAGCGCTTGTTCGCCCCGATCCAGCTCCCCGTTGGTGTTGTGACGGTGTGCATCGGCGGTATCTACCTCGTCTGGCTGTTGGCCAGGGAAGCAAGGAAATCATGAGCCTGACCACTGCTGCCCCTCAGCTCCATGCCGAAGCACTGACCATCGGCTACGAGCAACGCATCATCTCCGAGAACCTCAACGTGCGCATCCCCGAGGGGAAGTTCACGGTGATCGTTGGTCCGAACGCATGCGGTAAATCCACGCTGCTTCGCGCCCTCGCCCGGCTGATCAAGCCCCGCAGCGGGCAGGTGTTGCTGGACGGAAAGTCCGTGACATCGCTGCCGGCGAAGGAACTGGCCCGGCGCCTCGGGCTGTTGCCGCAGTCCTCCATTGCCCCCGACGGCATCACGGTGGCTGACCTCGTGGCCCGCGGCCGCTACCCGCACCAGAAGCTGCTGCGGCAATGGAGTGTGGAGGACGAGTCCGCAGTGGTTGAAGCCATGGAGGCCACCGGCGTGGCGGCCTTGTCCGGGCGGCTGGTGGATGAACTGTCGGGCGGCCAGCGGCAGCGGGTGTGGGTGGCCATGGTCCTCGCCCAGCAAACGCCGCTCATGCTCCTGGACGAGCCCACTACTTTCCTTGATATCGCCCACCAGATCGAGCTGTTGGAGCTGTTCCGTGAGCTCAACCTGGACAAGGGCCACACTCTGGTGGCTGTCCTGCACGACCTCAACCACGCCAGCCGCTACGCGGACCACGTCATCGCCATGAAGGACGGAGTGGTGGTGTCCGAGGGCGCCCCTTCGGACGTGATCACCGAGTCCTTGGTGGAGGAAGTGTTCGGGATGGCCTGCCGGATCATCGACGACCCCGTGACGCACACGCCGTTGGTGGTCCCGTTGGGGCGTCCACGGCATGCGGCCGTCACGGACTAACTTTAACGACTTCGGCGATCAGGCACTTCGGCGGTTAACGACGACGGCGACCCTCACCTTTTCGGTGCGGGTCGCCGTCGCTGTTTGCGGCTTTAGCGGGCTTCGAGGGCTGCCTTGGCCTTCGGGTCCGAGTCGTTCAGGAACTTCTCGATCCGCTCCGGTTCTTCAGCTTCGCCGATCGCCGAAGCGGCCCGGCCCAACGCGTAGAGCGCACGCAGGAAGCCCTGGTTTGGCTCGTGCTCCCACGGAATGGGTCCGACGCCGCGCCAGCCGTTGCGGCGCAGGGAATCCAGGCCGCGGTGGTAACCGACGCGGGCATAGGCGTAGGACTCGATGGTACGGCCTTCTGCCCAGGCTTCCTCGGCAAGAATGGCCCACAACAGCGAGGATGTGGGGTTCTGCGCTACGAGGTCCAGTGCTTCCTTGCCGAGGGCCAGGTGCTGGTAGATCTCGTTTTCGGCGGGCAGGAGCGTTGGCTCCGGCCCCATCAGGTTCTTCCGGAATTCGTCGGACATTAGAAGGTCTTGCCCACCGATCCGAGCTGCTGGGCGGCTTCGACGATGCGCGCGGCCATGCCGGCTTCGGCCGAAGCGCCCCAGACGCGGGGATCGTAGGTCTTCTTGTTGCCCATTTCGCCGTCGACCTTCAGGACGCCGTCGTAGTTGGAGAACATGTGGCCGGCCACCGGGCGGGTGAATGCGTACTGGGTGTCGGTGTCGATGTTCATCTTGATCACACCGTAGGAAACAGCGTCAGCGATTTCCTGCTCCGTGGAGCCCGAACCGCCGTGGAAGACGAGGTCGAACGGGTTGTCCTTGCCGATCTTGGCACCAACCTCGGACTGGATCTGCTTGAGCAGTTCCGGGCGGAGCTTCACGTTGCCCGGCTTGTACACCCCGTGCACGTTGCCGAACGTCAGCGCGGTCAGGTAGCGGCCGTTTTCGCCGGCACCCAGGGCCTCGATGGTGGCGAGGGCGTCTTCGGTGGTGGTGTAGAGCTTCTCGTTGATTTCGTTCTCAACACCGTCTTCTTCGCCACCAACGGTGCCGATTTCAACTTCGAGGATGATCTTCGCGGCAGCGGCGCGTTCCAGCAGCTCACGGCCGATGCGCAGGTTCTCCGAAAGGGTCTCGTGCGAGCCGTCCCACATGTGCGAGTTGAAGATCGGATCCTTGCCGGCCTTCACGGCTTCCTCGGACGCAGCCAGCAACGGCAGAACGAAGTCCGCCAGCTTGTCCTGCGGGCAGTGGTCCGTGTGCAGGGCGATGTTGACGTTGTAGTTCTTGGCCACTTCACGGGCGAACGCGGCGAAACCGAGGGAACCGGCCACCATGTCCTTGACCGAAGCGCCGGACCAGTAGGCTGCGCCACCGGTGGAAACCTGGATGATGCCATCGGATTCGGCCTCGGCGAAACCGCGGATCGCAGCGTTCAGAGTCTGCGACGACGTCACGTTGACCGCGGGGAAAGCGAATCCGCCAGCCTTTGCGCGGTCGATCATCTCGGAGTAAATCTCTGGGGTTGCAATGGGCATGGTGACTCCTATGCTGAATTCGTCTGTGGGTTGGTAACCCTGGAGTAGACCGCTTACGGCTAGCACCCATCCTAGCGATATCCGCCGGACCGCCGTGTTTCGGGTCACTGGGGCCCTTAACACTTCCGCCGGGTTGGCCCTTAATGACAATCCCGCCGCTCCGGGACTGTCATTAAATGGCATCTCGGGGGCTAAACGACGGGCTGCTGGAATACGTGCCGGCGGACCCACGCGTGCATCGCGATTGCCGCGGCCGACGCCGCGTTCATGGAACGTGTGGAGCCGAACTGCTCGATGGACAGGGTAGCGACGGCGGCTTCGTGCACCTCGGGCGTCAGGCCGGGGCCCTCCTGCCCGAACACCAGGACGCAGTTCTTGGGGAGGTCGTAGGTTTCCAACGGCACGGAATCCGGGAAGATATCGATGCCGATCACGGCAAGCCCCTCCCCCTCGGCCCACTGGACGAAGTCCTCAACGGTGGGGTGGTGGCGGACGTGCTGGTAGCGGTCGGTGACCATGGCACCCCGCCTGTTCCACCGCCGTCGACCAATAATGTGGACCTCCTTGGCGAGGAACGCGTTGGCGGTCCGAACCACGGTGCCGATGTTGAGGTCGTGCTGCCAGTTCTCAATGGCAATGTGGAAATCGTGGCGCTTGGAATCCAGGTCCGCCACGATCGCCTCGTGCTTCCAGTAACGGTACTGGTCCACCACGTTCCGGCGGTCACCATCCCTCAACAGGTCCGGGTCCCAGTGCTCGCCAACGGGCCACTCACCTTCCCAAGGCCCGACGCCGACCTCGGGTTTCGCTTCCGCCTCGCCCTCTGCTGTGGTTCCGTCAGGGGATTCGGCGGGCGTGGGCAGGGCTGTAGCGGGGGGAAGGTCAGTCACCCCTCAACTTTAGCCCTGCCCGTGTCATCGCCCAGCCGGCCCTAGCTCATCTTCCACTTGTTGATGCGGTATGAGTTGCCCAACTGCTCGAAGAGCCCCGGGTGGGCATCCCAGTATTCCTTGTGTCCGCTGACGCCGAGCATCTGGGGAGTGCCCCATGGGGTTACGGAGAACAAGTTCACTGCCTCGATGGCTTCACCGCGGGCGTTGGTGCAGGTGAAGGCAATGACAACAGCGGCACCACGGCGGAACTCGCGGATTTCCGGCATGGAGGTCTTGAAGTCAGACGTGCACTTGTGGCCCACCAGGTTCTGCGGGAGTTCCGTGGCCGTCATGCCCTTGTACCGGGCTTCGATGTCCTGGATGGCCTTCTTGACCTCCACGGGATCCTTGCCGAACTTGCCTTCCTCGGACTCCGCGAAGAACGCGTAGGCGAGCGCGATTCCGTCGCCGTCGGTCTCCGTGGTGCCTTGGGCCTTCTTTTGGATCTCTTCACCCGTGGAGGGGTCCTTGGTGATCCCGAACGACTCGTCGTGGGTCCATTCGGCCAAGTACTGGAAGGACGATTCGCCTGTGACCCATTTGCTGAACAGCGGATCGCCGTCGGCCGGAACATTGGTGGGACCGGCGAGTTCTTCCCACACGGCCGGCAGCGGGATGGCGCCGGCCGGGATGTCGGAGGACGCAGAAGCGTCGCCGGACGGCTCTGCGGAGGGTTCGGCCGAGGGTTCGGCCGCGGCATCGGAAGCCTCATCCGAAGACGTCACTGATGGGGCCGGGGTGTCCACCGCCGTCGGCTTGGCCATCGACGGAATCAACCACGTGAACGCCACCACCAGCGCAATGATCACGACGACGGCGACGCCACCCAGGATGAGGAACAGCGACTTCCTGTTGTGGTCGCCGGGTCCTCCGGGCTGGCCGGGGTAGCCGGAGCCGGGCGGAGGAAAGCCCGGATGGCCGGACTGGCCGGGGTAGCCCGAACCGGGCGGAGGAAAGCCGGGCTGGCCCTGTCCGGCGGGCTGGCTCTGCTGCTGCGTGGGGAAGGCCTGGGTGGGAGCCGGCTGCGTGGGGAAGGCCTCCGTCTGACCTTCCGGCTGCTGCCCCGGCCGGTACTGGCCATACTGGCCCTGGCCGGTGTCGTAGCGCGGCTGCGGCACGCCGTCGGGGTTGTAGGGAGGCTGCGGTGCTCCGTTGTTACTGCTCATGGCAGGCCCTTTCAAAGTGCAGTGCTGGCACCGTGTCTGAGGACACGGTGGACAATCTGGAAAAAGGGGACCTGCTGATGCACGGCAGGCACTGAGTGGCCACCGTGATGATCCCCCGACCCACGGCGTGGCCTGTGCCGCGCAGCCACCAGCGTAGTGCAGGTCAGGGCGGGCCACACAAGCCAAAACGGTTATCCACATGGGCAGAACTACCCACATAAGCGAAAGCGCAGGATGTTTAGGGCAGCGGAATGATGAAAGACTGAGGGCAGTGAATGACCAATACCAGCCGGAGGCAAATATGGCAGAAGAATCCACGCCCCACACATCCACCTCGGTTTACCGGAACGGCCACGAAATCGAATGCTGGCTCACAGACATGGACGGCGTTCTGGTCCATGAAAACCAGGCTATCCCGGGCGCAGCTGAGCTCATCCAGCGCTGGGTGGATACGTCCAAGCGCTTCCTCGTCCTGACCAACAACTCCATCTTCACTCCGCGCGACCTCGCAGCACGCCTGCGCGCGTCCGGCCTGGAAGTTCCGGAAGAGAACATCTGGACCTCCGCGTTGGCCACGGCCCAGTTCCTCAAGGACCAGGTCCAGTCCTCGGATTCCGGCAACCGCGCTTACACCATCGGCGAAGCAGGCCTCACCACAGCCCTGCACGAGGCCGGGTTCATCCTCACCGACACTGACCCCGACTTCGTAGTGCTCGGCGAAACCCGCACGTACTCCTTCGAAGCGATCACCATGGCCGTCCGCCACATCCTGGCCGGCGCCCGCTTCATCGCCACCAACCCCGATGCCACCGGCCCTTCCAAGGACGGCCCCATGCCCGCGACCGGCGCCATAGCGGCCATGATCACCAAAGCCACGGGCCGCGAGCCGTACATCGTGGGCAAGCCGAACCCCATGATGTTCCGCTCCGCCATGAACCAGATCGACGCCCATTCGGAGACCACCGCGATGATCGGTGACCGCATGGACACGGACATCGTGGCCGGCATGGAAGCAGGCCTGCACACGGTCCTGGTGCTCAGCGGCATCACGCAGCGCGAAGAAATCGTCTCCTTCCCGTTCCGGCCCAACCAGATACTGAACTCCGTGGCCGACCTCAAGAGCCAAATCTAAGAGGACAAAACCATGGCTGTGCTCAATCTGCGTCCCTTGGCCGGTGGCCGGATACTCAGGGGGAGCCAGCCGTTCGGCTTGGATGCCGCTGCCACGTCGGGATTCCTGGCGGAGCACGGCATCCAGGCCATTGTGGACCTCCGCAGCGAACTCGAGCGTTCCTTGGTTCCGTGGTTGGTTCACGACGATAGCTTGATTCACGACGGCGGCGGCGGGCCTGCCGCCGCCCCGCCCGCCGTCGAACTCATCCACAACCCGCTGGACCCGAACGCCATCGCGGGGTCGCTCCAGGCCGTGGAAACGGCCGAAGACCTCGGCGAGCTGTATTTGGGGTGGATCCGGTTGCGGCCGCAGTGGGTGGCCGACGCCCTGAGACCCGTCGCCCGCGGGAAGCGCACGCTGGTTCATTGTTCGTTGGGAAAGGACAGGACCGGGGTGGTGTCGGCGGTTGCCCTTCTGGCCTCAGGCGAGTCCGACGATGCCGTGGTCAAGGATTACACGGCTACCACCGTCAGCCTCCCCACCATGCTGGAGGTCATGGCTGAGACGTGGCATTTGCACGTCCCTTCCACCCCCGCAGCATATTTCAGCCCGGAACTGATGGTCCTGCAGAGCCCGGAAGCTGCAATGCGGCATTTCCTGGCCGGCTTTGAGCAGGAGTTCGGCGACGCGCGGAGCTTCCTGCGCGAAGCGGGCCTCACCGCCGTCGAGGTTGAATCGCTGGCTCTGTAATGCCTGGGTGGATGGCATCTGTGGGTAGAGGCCGCGTTCGTCCGGCATGTGCCCGATGGGCCTCCGGTGCTTGGCGTAATGGGCAAGGCCTGCAGGCCCAGCCGAAGAGACGTCAGGCCGGGCGGATGACCTTGCCGTTCGGCTCCTGGTACGACGGCTCCACGGGTTCCGGCGGAAGGGGTTCAAGCTCGTTCTGGACCCGTTCCAGCAGCGGCCGGTACACGCCGCCGTTCCACTGAGGGCTGGCATGCGCGGGCCTGGCACCTTCCGTGCTGAGGGTGGGCAGGGCCATGTTTGCTCCGAAGACCTTGCTCCACCCTGCACGCGCCGACTCGTAATCCACGGTGCCGTCCTTGGCGTTTCCCATGAACGCCATCTTCGCGCCGCCGATCTTTCCGGCCAACCGGAGTCCGTCAAAGTGGTAAATGTACGCCGACTCTGTCTGGATGAGCACGCTGGAAGGGGCGATGGGCGAGAGCTGTTCAAGGCTTTGGTCAAGGATCTGCCGCCACGTGCGCTCGTCCTTGTGGGCCACGCGCTCCCCCAGTTCGTAACCACCGCGCAGTACTGACGGGATGCGGAAGCCGTTCTCGTACAAGAACACCACACCGTCGAACCAGCTCTGGTCCAGGACGTCCGCCCGGCTGAACGGGCTTGAATCCAGCACGATCAGCTGCGTTTCCACGCCATGGAGTTCCAGCAGGCGGGCGGCAACCTGCGTAGCGAGCATCCCGCCGAAACTGTGCCCGTAGAAGTACAGCTTCTCCAGATGCAGTTCCCGGACGTGGAGGATGATTTCGCGGACGATTTCATCCACGTCCAGTCCCAGATTGGAATATCCGACGGCGGCAAGGCGGCCGCGCTGGTGGAGGGCGGGACGAAGTGAGTTGAGGATCCACTGTGCTTCCTCCCAGCTGGTCTTGTACCCGGGGAAGAGGATCCAGCTGGCTTTCGGGAAGTACAGATCGGAGTACGGGTCCGGGACCCGGAGGATCCTGGTAGCCCGTCGGTCAGCTTGGACCCGGCGGGTGAACAACATGTCCCCGGCGAGCGCTGCGGAGGCTCCGGCGGTGATGAGGAAGTTGCGGCGGCTCGTCTTTTTGAGGCGGGCAGCGTAGGGCAGGATCCGGGCCCATGCGCCCGGATCCTCTGCCTTCCCCGCCTCGGGAGAAGCCGGCACCGGGAGGTTTTCTTCCACCTCCGCCGGTGCCGGGAGCTTCCCTACCTGAACGTCCACGCAGCAAGCATAGGCTTCGGGAGGTGGTGCCTCACAGTCCTGTAGGTTGCGTACAGCTGATGCCCTTAAGATGCGCTATTAAGGGCCGAATCCGTACAAAACTCTTTAGTCGAGGCCGAGTTCGTCCTTGCCGAAAGCGAAGAGGTACGGCACTCCGGTTTCGGCTTCGATCTTCTCTTTGGCGCCGGTGTTGCGGTCAACGATCACGGCGACGGCCACGACGTTGCCGCCGGCCTTCCGGACACCTTCGACGGCGGTCAGCGCGGACCCGCCGGTGGTGGACGTGTCTTCGAGGACCACAACATTGCGGCCTTCAACCGAGGGGCCTTCCACCTGTCGGCCCATGCCGTAGGACTTCTGGGCCTTGCGGACAACGAACGCGTCGACGGCACGGCCGGCGTCGGCAGCAGCGTGCATCACAGCGGTACCGACGGGGTCGGCACCCATGGTGAGCCCGCCGGCGCACTCGACTGAAACGCCGGCGTCGTCGATCATGGCCAACATGACCTGGCCCACCAGCTTGGAGGCCTCGTGGTGCAGGGTGATGCGGCGGAGGTCGATGTAGTAGTCCGCTTCCTTGCCGCTGGAGAGGATCACCTTGCCGCGGACCACCGCGAGTTCTTTGATGAGTTCAAGAAGGCGGGCGCGGGCAGCTGCAGTGTCAGGCGAGGAAGTCATGGCTCCTAGTTTAGTGGGAACTTGCTTCGGGCCAGGCTTTGCGACCGCCAGGGGCAGCCGTGGTGGAGCGGATCACCAATCCCGGGTTGACCATCTGTTCGTCGCTGGGTTCGTCTCCGTCCACCTGTTGCAGCACGGCTTCCATGCATCGGCGGCCCAGTTCCTCGAAGTCCTGCTTGATGGTGGTCAGCGGAGGCATGAAGAACTCGGCTTCGGGCTGGTCGTCATATCCGACGACGCTGATGTCGCCGGGCACGCTGAGCCCCGCTTCCTGGACCGCCCGGAGGACGCCGACGGCCATTTGGTCGTTGGCGACGAAGACAGCCGTGATACCGCGGTGCTGCAGCAGTTCCCGGCCGGCGCGGTAGCCCGAGGCGGCATCCCAACCACCTTCGAGGAGGACCCTGGCTTCCAGCCCTGCCGAGCCCAGCGCCTCCTGCCAGCCTTTGATCCGCTCCGCGGCGTCAATCCAGTGCGGAGGACCGGAGATATGGGCAATGTTGCGGTGCCCCAGCCCAATCAGGTGGTCAACGGCCAACCGCGCTCCCAGCCGTTGGTCGAGGGACGCGCCCGTCAACTGGTTTCCGGCCCCGGCCCCTACGGCGACGATCGGTACGGGTACCGAAACATCGCCCAGGACGGCCAGGACATCGGGGTGCGGAACCAGGATGACGATCCCGTCCACTGATTGGTTGCGGAAATGGGCAATGGCGTCGTTGATGCTCGCACCCGTCACTTCGCGAAGGTTGGCGATGCTGACGAAGTACCCGGCTTCCCGGCCAGCCTGTTCAACCCCCAGCAGCGTGTTCGCCGGGCCGAACTGGCCTGTCTCACAAGCCAGCACACCGATGGTCCGGGACCGCCGGGTGACCAGGCTGCGGGCTGCCGTGTTCCGCGTGTACCCAAGGTGCGCGATGGCGGATTCCACACGTTCGCGGGTTTGTCCGCTCACATTCGGGTGGTTGTTGAGCACACGGGAAACAGTCTGGTGCGACACCCCGGCCATTTTCGCGACGTCCCCCATGACGGGAGGCCTGGCCGCTCCCCCTCGGGACATCAGCGACTATTTCGCTTCGACGCCGACAGGCTCAGCTGTGGCGGCCGGGGCCGCTTCGGTTGCCGGAGGCGTGGTCTTCCACTTGAAACGCCTGCCCATGCCGGACCCTCCACCGGCCCCGGTCCGGTTCTTGTTGAAGATGTCGAAGCCGACGGCGAGCAGGAGCACCAGGCCCTTGATGAGCTGCTGGTAGTCGGTGCCCAGGCCAAGGATGGACATGCCGTTGTTCAGGACACCCATGATCAGGCCACCGATCATGGCACCCGCTACCGTACCGATGCCGCCTTGGACGGCTGCGCCACCAATGAATGCGGCCGCAATGGAATCGAGTTCGAAGCCGGTACCACCCGCAGGCTGTGCCGAGTTCAGGCGTGCCGTAAACACCAGGCCGGCCAGGGCGGCCAGGACACCCATGTTGACGAACAGACGGAACGTGACCTTCTTGGTCTTGATGCCGGAAAGTTCAGCCGCGTGGAGGTTGCCGCCAATGGCGTAGGTGTGCCGGCCGAAGATGCTGTTGTTCATCAGGGCCGAGTAAACGATCACCAGGACAGCCAGGACGATCAGGACGATGGGGGTTCCGCGGTAGCTGGCCAGGAGGAAGGTGATGATGAGCATCAGCACTGCGATAAAGCCGTTCTTGACGGCAAACCAGGCCATCGGCTCATTCTCGAGGTTGAACTTGCGGCGGACCCGGCGTTCCTTCAGTGCCTGGAAGAGGATGGCCGCGGTGCCACCGACACCGAGGATGACTGTCAGCCACTCCAGCACCGAGGTGCCGCCGGAAATGTCCGGCAGGAAGCCGCCGCCCAGAGCACGGAGTTCGTTCGGGAACGGGGTGATCTGCTGGTTCTTCAAGGTGATGAGGGTCAGGCCACGGAAAATCAGCATGCCGGCGAGGGTCACGATGAAGGCCGGAATACCTACGTAGGCAATCCAGTATCCCTGCCACGCTCCCACCAGGGCGCCGACCAGGAGGCAGGCCGGGATGGCGAGCCACCATGCCCACCCCCAGTGCACGATCATCACACCGGCTACGGCGCCGATGAAGCCTGCGATGGAGCCGACTGAAAGGTCGATGTGTCCGGCGATGATGACCATCACCATGCCGATGGCCAGGATCAGGATGTAGCTGTTCTGGACCACCAGGTTGGTGACGTTCTGCGGCTCCAGGAGGATGCCGTCGGTCAGGAACTGGAAAAGGATGACGATCAGGATCAGGGCGACGAAGATGCCAACCTGGCGGAGGCGGCTTGTGAGGAAGCCAAGGGATTCTCGTAGGGCGGACATGTTCGCTATTCCTTCTCTTTGGTCATGAAGTGCATGAGGGTTTCCTGGGTGGCTTCGGCGATGGGGACCTCGCCGGTGATGTGGCCTGCGGACAGCGTGTAGATCCTGTCGCAGATGCCCAGGAGCTCCGGAAGCTCAGAGGAGATCACAATGACT
The DNA here is from genome assembly GCF_050435325.1 of Paenarthrobacter sp. TE4293. NCBI lineage: Bacteria > Bacillati > Actinomycetota > Actinomycetes > Micrococcales > Micrococcaceae > Paenarthrobacter > Paenarthrobacter sp. TE4293. The sequence continues at coordinate 251,141 of NZ_JBNJRY010000007.1, read as the reverse complement.
GCTTTCCCCGCGGCCGCGAGTTCGGCAATGATCGTGTAGATCTCGAACTTGGCGCCGACGTCGATTCCACGGGTTGGTTCGTCCAGGATCAGGACGTCGGGGTCCGAGAACATCCACTTGCTCAGCACCACTTTTTGCTGGTTTCCACCCGAGAGCTTGCCTGTGATGGCAGCGACGGAGGGCGCTTTGATGTTCATGCTCTTGCGGTAGTGGTTGGCAACGGTGGTTTCCTGGTTACCGTCCACCCAGCCGCGCTTGGCCAGCTTGTTCAGTGCGGCCATGGAGATGTTCCGCTTGATGTCCTCGATCAGGTTCAAGCCGAAGTGCTTCCGGTCTTCGGTGGCATAGGCGATCCCGTGCTCGATGGCGTCGGAAACGGTGGACGTGTTGATTTCCTGGCCGTATTTGTAGACCTTGCCCGACACTGCCCGCCCGTAGGTCCTGCCGAAGACGCTCATGGCGAGCTCGGTACGGCCAGCGCCCATGAGGCCGGCCAGGCCAACTACTTCACCCTTGCGGACATTGAGGCTGGCGTTGTTCACCACCATGCGCGAATGGTCCTGGGGATGCTGGACGGTCCAGTCTTCGATGCGGAGGACTTCCTCGCCGATGTTGGGCGTCCGGTCCGGGTAGAGGCTTTCAAGGTCGCGGCCCACCATTCCGCGGATGATGCGTTCCTGGGTGATCTGGCCTTGGTCCAGCCGCAAGGTCTCAATGGACTTGCCGTCGCGGATGATGGTGACGGCGTCGGCCACCTTCCGGATTTCGTTAAGTTTGTGGCTGATGATGATGCTGGTGACGCCCTGGCCCTTGAGGTGCAGGATGAGGTCCAGCAAGTGGTCGGAGTCTTCATCGTTCAGCGCTGCAGTGGGCTCATCAAGGATGAGGAGCTTCACCTCTTTGGACAGGGCCTTGGCGATCTCCACCAACTGCTGCTTGCCCACGCTGATGTGCTGGATGGGCGTGACCGGATTTTCGCTGAGGCCTACGCGTGCCAGCAGCTTGGCAGCTTCCAGATTGGTCTTCCGCCAGTCCACCCAGCCGTTCTTGGCCAGTTCGTTGCCGAGGTAGATGTTCTCGGCGATCGACAGGTACGGGCTCAGGGCCAGTTCCTGGTGGATGATCACGATGCCGCGCTTCTCGCTGTCCGTGATGCTTGAAAAATCGCACGGTTCGTTCTCAAAGAGGATGTCGCCGTCGAACGTGTTGTGGGCGTAAACGCCGGACAGCACTTTCATGAGGGTGGACTTCCCGGCGCCGTTCTCGCCACAGATGGCGTGGACCTCACCGCGGTTGACGTCCAGGGTGACGTCCTGCAGGGCTTTTACCCCGGGGAAAGTCTTGGTGATTCCTCGCATTTGAAGAATGGGTACGTTCATCGTCAATTCCCGCTGACTGGTTGAAACTTGGCCAGGCCGAGGACTCGGAGGCTCTGGAGGAGGCTGTGGCCCCGCCGCACTGCACACTGCAGCACAGGCAGGCGGGGACCACAGACCAGGGACTGGCTACTTGACGTCGGATTCCTTGTAGTAGCCCGAGTCGATGAGTTCCTTCTTGTAGTTGTCCTTGGTGATGATGACGGACTTCAGCAGGAAGGCCGGGACAACCTTGACCTTGTTGTTGTAGGTCTTGGTGTCGTTGGTTTCCGGCTCGTTGCCCTTGAGGACGGCGTCAACCATCTTCACGGCCTGCGCGCCGAGCTGGCGGGTGTCCTTGAAGATCGTGGAGTACTGCTCGCCGGCGACGATGGACTTCACGGAGCCCTTTTCTGCGTCCTGGCCGGTAACAACGGGCAGCTTGCCTGTGGAGTAGCCACCGGTGCTGGTCAGGGCCGAGATGATGCCGATGGACAGTCCGTCATACGGTGACAGGACGCCGTCGAGCTTGGTGCCGGAGCTGTAGGCCGAGGTGAGGATGTCTTCCATGCGCTTCTGGGCTACAGGTGCCTGCCAGCGGAGGATGGCTGCCTGCTCAAACTTGGTCTGGCCACTGGGGACCTTCAGGGTGCCTGCATCCATGTACGGCTTAAGGGTGTCCATGGCGCCGGTCCAGAAGAAGTTGGCGTTGTTGTCATCCGGGCTGCCCGCGAACAGCTCAACGTTGAACGGGCCCTTGCCCTCAACCTTCTTGCCGCTGGCGTCAACCAGGCCCAGGCCGGTCAGCAGCGAGGTGGCCTGCTGGACGCCCACGGTGTAGTTGTCGAACGTGGTGTAGTAGTCCACGTTGGGGGTTCCGTTGATGAGGCGGTCATAGGCGATGACCTTGACATTCTGTTCCTTGGCCTTGGCCAGGACGTCGGTCAGGGTCGTGCCATCGATGGCTGCGATGATGAGGGCCTTCGCGCCCTTGGTCAGCATGTTTTCAATCTGCGAGACCTGCGTGGGAATGTCATCGTTGGCGAACTGGAGGTCTGTCTTGTAGCCGAGGTCCTTCAAGGACTTCTCGACGTTTGCGCCATCTGCGATCCAGCGTTCGGACGTCTGTGTCGGCATCGAAATGCCCACCAGGGAATCGCTGGGGTTGGCGCTGCTGGTGGATTCGGCAGTGCCACCGCGGCTGCCGCAGCCTGTGGCTCCCACCGTCAAGGTCAGGACAACCGCGACGGCGCCCAGGAGTTTCTTCAATCTCACGATGCTCTCCTTCCGCGGCAGCATTGCCGCGAACTCTGATGCAGCCGGAGCATCTGCGCGTCCGGCACGGTAAAGCGGTGTGGGCTTGCGTGCCGTGGGGCGACACTAGCCACTGAAAGGTGGTGCGAATGCCATTGTGAACGCTAACATTACCGTTGGTCAAGTGCTGTGGATCACGAATTGATTGCGGACAGGAACCGCTCCCGAGGCTATTGACTTGAATCGTTGTTAGCGTTCACAATAATTGGCCACGACATCGGGACACCTCCAGAACGCAGGAAAACCCGGCCCCGCTTGTGAGCGGTACCGGGTTCAGGCCGTCCCTCCGTGATGGCGGGGCGGAACTTCTTCCCTGCTGGAACAGGAAAATCAGAGGCGGGTGTCGAACGAATCGCAGAACACGTTCTGGTTGAACGTCCCCTGGAAGGCGGACTTGCCCTGGATTTTCCGGATGGTGGCGCGAATGGCCTCGCGCGTTCCCGCATGGGCGTGGATGGCCGTCTTGACCATGGGCACATCGATCAGGTGGTTCGGCTGGTTCAAGGAGACGAACACCGTGGGAACTTCCGTGGAGTACCAGGGGATCTCGGCAGCCATGGGTGAGGACCACTTGATCCGGATGGCAGCCTCCTGCGCGAAACCCTTCACATTGGCGAACACGAAGGCGGCGTCGTAACGCTCCGCGTAGTCGCCGGTGGCTTCCTCGGACACGACCCGCATGAAGTTCATGCCGGCCTCCCCGGCGGCTTCGTGCTGCTCGGCGGTCTTGAACACGCTGACCTCGAAGCCCGCAGCTTCCAGTTCTTCCCGGACCGTGTCCAGGTATGCCAGGGGATCTGCGCGGGTGAAGTCGGCTCCGCCCGAAATGCCGTAGAGACGGATCCTGGGATGCGTCCGGGGAGTAATCGGCAGGTTGTGGGCCGTGTCCTTCACCAGCGTGACGGTCTTGTCGGCGATCTCCGCTGCGATGTCGCGGTGGGCCTCGCTGCCGATAACACCCAGGGCCTCCACGGGTGGGACCAGGTCATCCCGCAGGTGCAGTCCCAGGCTTGCCTTCAGGCCGAGGATCCGCCGCAAGGCATCCTGCAAACGACCATCGCTGATGACACCGGACTTGTAGCCGTCCAGCATGTACCCGAAGTCCTCCCCGGGGTTCCGGAAGAACAGGAACATGTCGCAACCCGCGGCAATCGTGGCAGGTACCAGGTCGCGCCGCTTCATTGCCTGCGTCAGGCCCACCATCAAGGAGGCATCCGTCAGGACCAGCCCGTTGAAGCCGAGTTCGCCGCGGAGCAGATCCTGCAGCAGTTCCGGAGCAAGCGTTGCCGGCAGCACCTCGGAATCCGCCATACCGGGACGGAAATGGCGTGCGACCTCGGGTGCACCAATATGGCCCACCATGATGGACTGCACTCCGTGCCCGATCATTTCGCGGTACACATGCCCGTAGGTCTTGTTCCACTCGTCATAGCCAAGGGTGTTGTACGAGGTGACCACGTGCTGGTCGCGCTCGTCCACGCCATCGCCCGGGAAGTGTTTCATGGCGCAGACCGTGGGTGATTCGCTGATGCCGTCGAAGTACTCTTTGGCCCGCTCCACAACGATCTCCGGGGTGTTGCCAAAGGCGCGGGTTGAGATGACCGTGTTCCGCCAGTTGTAGTGGATGTCCACGATCGGTGCGAACGCCCAGTTGCAGCCCAGGGCAGCGGTTTCGACGCCGGCCACCTGACCCATTTGCCGGGCGATGGACTTGTCCGGGTGCGAGCCGGCCTGCAGATGCGTGGACACGAAGGTGCCGTCGTCGCAACTGCCCGCCCCACCCATTTCCGGGTTGGAAGCAATGAGTAGCGGGATCCGGGTCTTCGATTGGGCGTAGCGGATGTGTTCCTGCACGGCCGCTGAGGGGCCAGGCCGGTACCGCATGCCACCCACGTGGAAGTTCTCCAGTACCCTATCGAGGTACTCCGCGGAGTAATCGTTGTTGTGGTTGATGAACAGCTGGCCGATCTTCTCCTCCAGCGTCATGGAGCCAATGGTGTTCTCCACCCACTCCACCGCGGCGTCGTCCAGGTTGAACGGAGCAGCCTTGAGATCCACCAGGAACGGGCCGGTCCTCATCGACTCAGCCGACGCCGCTGAAACGCTCGTCAGCGCGGTGTGTACGTCCTTCACGATGTCCTCCACGGGCGATGCGATGTCCACAACGATCCCGGCTTCGTCGGACTCCAGCGGTTCCAGCGCAGCCAGTTGTGAGTCCAGCAGCGAGGCCGGCATGAAGTGCCCGGGGCGGGCGTTCATGCGCGCATCCAGCAACCCCCGGGTTCCCTGCAGATGGACGAACACCACTGACGGATCGGCGCTGCGGATGATGTCCCGGTACGAGCGCTTGAGCGCGCTGCACGCGATGACAAGAGCAGACTTCGACGCCGGGAACCGCCTGCCGATTTCGGCCAGCCATGGTGCGCGGTCGTCGTCGTTCAGCGGAGTACCCGAGGCCATCTTGTCGATGTTCGACTGGGGGTGCAGCGAATCGCCGTCGAGGAATTCAGCGCCAATACGGTCCGCGAGCGCGGCACCAACGGTGCTCTTCCCGCAGCCGGCCACGCCCATCACCACGATGTGATGGCGGGAATTCAGGTCACCAGTCATGAACAGTGCCGTCCACGAGGCGGTTGTAGGGCAGGTAAGCCTGCTGGTACGGGAACGCCGCCGCTGCTTCCTCATTGAACTCGACGCCGATGCCGGGGTTGTCGCCGGGGTGCAGGTAGCCGTCCTTGAAGGTCATGGACTGCTGGAAGACCTCGTTGGTCTTGTCCGAGTGCTGCATGTATTCCTGGATCCCGTAGTTGTGGATGGCCAGGCCGACGTGCAACTGCGCGGCAAAACCTACCGGAGAGATGTCCGTGGGTCCGTGGAAGCCGGACTTGATCTGGTACTGCGCGGCGAAGTCCATGACCTTCTTCAGCGGGGAGATGCCGCCGAAGTGGGTGGAGGCTGCGCGGACGTAGTCGATCAGCTGTTCCTTGATGAGGGTCTGGTAGTCCCACACGGTGTTGAAGATTTCACCGATGGCCAGCGGGGTGGTGGTGTGCTGGCGGACCAGGCGCAGGCCTTCCTGGTTTTCGGCAGGGGTGCAGTCTTCCAGCCAGAAGAGGTCGTACGGTTCCAGTGCTTTGCCGAGCTTGGCGGCCTGGATGGGCGTCATGCGGTGGTGGCCGTCGTGCAACAGGGGGATCTCGGGACCGAACTCGTTGCGCACGGCTTCGAAAACGCCGGGCAGGTGCCGCAGGTAGGCGCGGGTATCCCAGTCCTCTTCCAACGGGAAGTTGCCCCGGCCGGCGGGCTCGTAGTCATAGCGTTCACCGGAGGCCTGGGCTTGTGCTGCCACGCCATAGACAGCCTTGATGCCAGGGACGGCGGTCTGGATGCGGATTGATTTGTAGCCGAGTTCCAGGTGCTCACGGACCGAGTCGAACAGGGAAGGGATGTCCGAGCCCGAGGCGTGACCGTAGGCGCGCAGTCCGTTACGGGACGCTCCACCCAGAAGCTGGTACACCGGCATGCCGGCCATCTTGCCTTTGATGTCCCACAGCGCCATGTCGACGGCGGCAATGGCCGCCATGGTGACCGGTCCGCGGCGCCAGTAGGAGCTGCGGTACAGGAACTGCCAGGTGTCCTCGATCCGATGCGGATCCTTACCGATGAGCAGCTGCGCCACGTGCTCTTTGAGGTAGGCAGCGACGGCGAGTTCGCGGCCGTTCAGCGTCGCGTCTCCAATGCCCGTGACACCGTCCTCGGTGGTGATGCGGAGGGTGACGAAGTTGCGGGAGGGGCTGGTCACAAAGACGTCAGCGGCAATGATTTTCACAGCTTTTCCTTTCGGGGATTTGATAGTAGGTTGGATTGCCGCCAGCGGCAACCGATTGCCTTAGTGGCGGAGGCCTGCCCGCGTGTCCAGCAGGTCAAACTCCTGGCTGAGCTCATGAATCATCTCCACCACCTCACGGTCCCCGGCCAGCCGGGCATCCAGCAGGGCCACCAGCGCAGCAGTGCGCTCCCCGCCTGTCAGCTGGTTCGCTGCGGCCACCCCTGCAGCTTGGGGATCCTGAAGTCCCGGTTGACCCGCTACGAAGGCGGACCACACAGCGATCATCCTGGCCGCGGCTTCACCGCTTCTCCCCGCGGCGCGTTCGGCGCGGAGCACCGGGAGGGCCCGCATGCGCAGCTTGGTGCTGGCATCCAGGGCGATCTGCGCCAAATGGTGTGCGATCCGGGAGTTGCCAAAGCGCTCCAGGAGCGCTGCCCGATACTCCGGAACGCGCAGATCCGCGCCGGAAAGATGCCTGGCGGCTTCGTCCCAGAACTCTTCGACAGCCTGCAAGCACACGTGGTCGGCCAACGCTTCGGCCACCGTGGCGTGCCCCCGCAGCTGGCCCGCGTAGGCCAGAATCGAGTGTGCACCATTGAGGAGCCAGAGCTTGCGGTTTTCGTAGGGCTCGATGTCGTCCACAAAGACGGCCCCGGCGTCTTCCCATCGTGGCCGGCCGGCCGGGAAGTCCCCACTCAGCACCCAATTCCGAAACGGCTCGGTGACCACCGGCGCGTCGTCCCGGTAGCCGCACTTCCCGCTCACCAAGGCAAGGTCCTCAGCCGTTGTTCGCGGCGTAATCCGGTCGACGGAAGTGCTCACGAAGCTGACGTTCGACTCGATCCAGGCAGCCAGGCCGGCGTCGACATCCTGTGCGATACCCAGCACGGCATCCTTGGCGACGTTTCCGTTGTCCGAGAGGTTGTCGCAGGAAACCACGGCGAGCGGACCGGCGTCGGCGTCCTTGCGGGCGGCAAGCCCGAGGACCAAGCGGCCCAGCGGTGTGGCGGGTTCTTGACCGGAAAGCAGCAGTGGCACGTCGGCGGCACCGAGGCCGTAGGCCGCTTCCGTGATGGTCAGGGTCACCAGGGCCGTCTGCGCCGCGGCCACAAGGTCAACCAACCGGCGGACGTTGGCGCCATCCACAGCTTCGACGATGCTTCCCACTAACTCGAAGGAGTCGCCCGCATCGGAACGCTCCACCACGGTGAACAGCCCGTCCTGCGCGGCGAGGACATCAGCAGCGTCGGGACGGCGGCCAGTGAAGGAGACGATGCCCCACTCTCCCGCGTCGCCGGCGTGCTGCGTGTACCAGGCCTGGTGCGAGCGGTGGAAGGCACCGAGGCCAAGGTGCACCATCCGGACCGGAGCTTTGGCTGCGGGCGAAACCTGGCGGTTAAGGCGCGGAGGGTGGCCGCTCACAGCTTGAACACCCTGCGCGGCGAGGAATCGACGACGTCGAGAATCAGCTCGTGCGCGCGGTCTTCGGTCACGCGGTGCTCGGCGACGAGGCGCGCGAGGAAGGCGGCTTCGATCCTCCGTGACGCGTCGTGCCGTGCCGGTATGGAGCAGAAGGCGCGGGTGTCGTCGATGAAACCTGAGGAGCGCGAGAAACCGGCGGTCTCGGTGACGGCCGAGCGGAAGCGCAGCATGGCATCGGGGGCGTCGAGGAACCACCACGGTGCACCGATGTACACGGAGGGGTAGAAGCCGGCCAGCGGCGCCAGTTCGCGGGAGAAGACCGTTTCGTCGAGCGTGAACAGGACCAGGTGGAAGTCCTTGGCCGTGCCGAAGTCCTGCAGCAGCGGCCGGATGGCCTCCGTGTAATTCACTGCGAACGGAATATCGTGCCCGGTGTCGGCGCCGAAGTTCTCGAAGGTGGGCCCGTGGTGGTTCCGGTACGACCCCGGGTGGATGGTCATGACCAGGCCGTCCTCCACGGACATCCGGGCCATCTGGTACATCATGTGGGCCTCGAAAGCATCGCGGTCTTCAGCTGTGGCCTTGCCGGCACGGGCCCGCTCAAAGAGCGCTTCGGCTTCGGCAGGGTCCAACTTGAGCGTCGCCGGGGTCCGGACGCCATGGTCCGCGGAGACCGCGCCATGGTCCACAAAATAACGACGGCGGTTTTCCAGGGCTGCGATGTAGCCGGCGTAGCCGGTTGCGCCGTCGGCCGCGGTCTCGATGAGCCGGTCGACGTTGGCGCTCCAGCCGGGGTGGGCAACATTCAGGTAGGCGTCCGGGCGGAACGTGGGCAGGACGCGACCATTGAAGCTGGGATCCTCGGTCAGTGCTTTGTGGCTCGCCAGGTTGTCCAGCGGATCATCCGTGGTGGCCAGAACCTCGATATTGAAGTCCTTGAAGAGTTGGCGCGGGCGGAAGTCCGGCTCCACCAGCTTGGCGGCAATCGCGTCGTAGCTTGCATCTGCTGGCAGCTCACTGAGGTCGGCACCCAGCTTGAAGACGTTGTCGAACTGGGTGCGCAGCCAGTAGCCGGACGCCGTGCCCTCGAAGAGCGGCCAGGCGTCAACGAAAGTCCGCCAGATTTCCCGCGACTCCGGTGCGGACGCGGTGCCGGCCAGCAACTGGTCCATCGGAACACCGTTGGCGTGGATCAGGCGGGTGACGTAGTGGTCCGGGCTGACCAGAAGCGCAGCAGGATCAGGGAAGGGCGTGTTCTGCTCGATGACAGCGGCGTCAACGTGGCCGTGCGGAGAAATGATGGGCAGGTCCTGGACGCGCTCCAGCAAGGACCGCGCGATGCTGCGCGTCCCGGGATCTGCGGGCAGGAGCCTGTCAGGGTGTGCGGCGATGGACTGTGACATGGATCAATCTTCACCGTCAAGGCCAACTTTTGTCAACCGGTTGCCAAAAATTGCCAACTAGTTGTTGCCAGGATGTTTCTCAGGACTGAGGATGAACTGGCCGGATGGGTTCAGGCCAGGAGCCGCCCGCTGGAGCCGCGCACCACGAGTTCTGTTTCCACCCGGACTGCTTCGTCGGGGGCATCGTGGCCTTGCAGCATGTCCAGCAGGATGGTCACCGCGCGGGTGCCGCACTCCCCCAATGGTGAGCGCACCGTGGTCAGGGCAGGAGTTGTGAAGTCGGCGCCGAAGATGTCATCGAAGCCAACAATGCTGATCTGGTCAGGAACGCGCATGCCACCGGCTTGGAGTTCCTGCATCAATCCAATGGCCAGGAGGTCGTTGTACGTGATCACGGCCGTCGCGCCGCTTTCCAGGACGTCGCGCGCAACCTGCCGGCCGCCGTCGACCGTTGGTTTTGACGATTCAAGGCGCACGGCAGTGAGCTTGGACCATTCCGCGGCGGCTTTGACGCCATCCCAGCGGCGGGCCGTCATCCAGGACTGCTTGGGGCCCGCAACGTACGCGAGCTTCGCGTGCCCATTGGCGGCCAGGCTGCGCACCGCTTCACTAATGCCCTTGTTGACGTCCGGGACAACACACGGGACGCCATGAATCTCGCGGTTAATGACGGCAACGGGCTTGTCCGCAGCCAGGGCGCGGATCTGGTCATCGTCCATGCGGGGACTGGCCAGGATGAGGCCGTCCACGGTGCTCAACAGTCTCCGGGCAGCGGTCACTTCCGTTTCCGGCGACTCTGCGGATTCCGCCAAAACCAGCGTGTAATCGCGGGCAGAACCGGTCGTTTCGGCCCCACGGATAATGTCGAAGAACGTGGGGTTGGTGATATCCGCGACGATGAGGCCTATGGTCTGGGTGCGGCCGGTAGGGAGGGCCCGGGCGAAGGGATTCACCTGGTAGTTCAGCTCCGCCGCGGCGTCCTCGATGATCTTCTGCGTCTTGGCGCTGACACGGCCGGGCTTGCTCAGGGCACGCGACACCGTGGACGGGTTCACCCCGGCAAGCTTGGCGATGTCGTAGATGGTGGCAGAGGACTTCTCGCCCCGTCCACGTTTAGGGGGGGCTGTTGCTGCTCCGGTGCTCGTCACGTCAGTCACCGCTCCATCGTAGACCGCATGGCAACAAAAACAGGCCGGTTGCCAACCGAAATCGGCAACCGGCCCCTTTTCCGCCGTTTCAGGCGCGGCGTTTCAAGCGCGGCGTTTCAAGCGCGGCGTTTCAGCCTCGCTCGGGGAACTTGCCCTCTTCGGCGATGCGCTTGTTCAATTCCTGCAGAAATTCGTCCTCGTCGAAATCCAGGGACACTTCCCTGCCGGTCCAGGCGGACAGGTGGATGGCGTTGGCCAGGCGGACACCGTTGATGCCGTCGGAGCCCGGGGCAAGCAGCGGAGTACCGTCCAGGATGTTGGCGGCAAAGTTCTCCAGGACGCCGGCGTGCTGGCCTCCCCAGACGGATTCGAACTCGATGACCTCGCTGCTGTAGAGCTCATCGCGGTTCAACTGCCCCATGAAGAGCTTCCGGACACCCTCCATGTCCATGGAGTCGCTGATTTCCCGTTCCGGCCTGACCAGCCGCGTGACGGTAGCCACCTTGCTGTCTTCCACCACGATCTTGCCTTGGTCGCCCAGGATTTCGAACCTGTCGGTTCCCACAATGTCGTGGGTGGCTGTCACGAAAACGCCCGTGGCGCCGTCGCCGTAGTCCACAACGGCCGTCACCTCATCTTCGACGACGATGTCCCGGCGGAAGCCGAACGCCACCTTCGAGTACACGGACTTCGGGACGCCGCAGATCCACTGCCACAAATCAAGTTGGTGCGGTGCCTGGTTGACCAGTACTCCGCCGCCTTCTCCGCCCCAGGTGGCGCGCCATTCGCTGGAGTTGTAGTAGCCCTGCGGGCGCCACCAGTTGGTGATGATCCAGTTGCTGCGTCGGATGCTGCCGATCTCGCCGTTGTCGACGATTTCCTTGAGCTTCTTGTACAGCGGGTTGTTGCGCTGGTTGAACATGATGCCGAAAGAGAGTTCCGGCTTGGAGGCCGCGAACTCGTTGAGCTCCTTGACCTGCTTGGTGTAGACGCCGGCGGGCTTCTCCACCAGGGCATGGATGTTGCGCTTGAGCGTCTCAATTCCCATTTCAGGGTGCAGGAAGTGCGGTACGCAGGTGACGATCGCGTCCACGGAACCGCTCTCCAGCATCGCGATGTAGTCCTCAAAGAACGGGACGTCCGGATACTGGGAGGCAGCGGTTTCCTTCTTGGCAGGATCGATGTCGCAGATGGCACCGATCTCCATGTTCGGGACGAGGCCTTCGGCGATGAACCTGGCGTAGGCGCCGCCCTGCTGGCCCAGGCCGATAATGCCGAGGCGTACTTTCTTGCTCATGAATGCAATCTCCTGTGTTGAGGTCTAGAAAAGGTCGCCGTGGCCCATGGCCACCAGGTTGTCGTACGAAGTCTGGAGGGCGTCCCATACGGTGCGGCCATACAGCTCGTCTTGCTCCACCAGGAGGTACTGGGCGCCGGAAGCCACCGCAGCGGGAACGATCGACGGGAAGTCCAGGTTGCCCTCGCCTACTTCGGCGAACTGGACCACGTTGCGGAAGTCCACCATGAATCCGGGGAAGTCGCCCTTCTCCAGAAGACCGAAGGACGAGTCCGGCAACTGGCCGATCCTGTAGTCCTTGAGGTGCACCATGGCCGTCTTTCCCGCATATTTTTCGAGGGTACGGACGGGGTCCAGGCCGCCGCGCTGTACCCAGTGGACGTCGATTTCCATGCCCATGGCCGGCGAGTTGTCGGCGATGATGTCCAGCATGTACGTGCCGTCGAACTTTGCGAACTCGATGTGGTGGTTGTGGTAGTAGAGGCTGAGGCCATGTTCCTGAAGGCGCTCCGCATAGCCGTTGGCCTGCTTGGCAAACTCAATCACGGAGTCCAGGGACTTCATGGCACCAAAGGGCAACATGCCAATCCGCAGCAAGGAGGTATCCAGGCGTTTGGCATCGTCCACGATTTTGTCGAAATTGTCCGCCAGCGATTCCACCGGCATCCCCTTGCGGCCTTCGATGTTCACGGAGAGCGCGGCAATGTCCATGCCCAACTCCGACCGTGAACGGTCCAGCTCGTCAACGTTGTCCGGGGTCATGGGGATCTGGGAAATCTCGACGGCGTTGTAGCCGATCGCGCTGACCTTGCGAAGCGTCTCAAACGCCCCGACTTCCGCGAAGCTGTCTTTCAACATCATCGCTTGTACGCCTATTGTGGCCACTTTTTCCTCCGAAAGTTCCGGCCCTTGGTGCGGGCCGATGGGTGTCTGTTGGATGCCCCGGCCATTCAGGCCACGGCACCGGCCTGTTCGTTCTGGCTGCGCTGGTTCGCCATCAGCCGGTGCCGGTCTGCGCGGCGCTGTTCCTGACGGTCAGGATCCGGCACGGGCGAAGCCAGCAAGAGCCGCTGGGTATAGGGGTGTTCAGGGTCCCGTGTGACGATCTCCGCCGGACCTTGTTCGACGATTTCACCGTGGTACATGACAGCGACACGGTGGCTGATGTGCCGCACGACGTCGAGGTCGTGGGACACGAAGAGGTACGAAACGCCGGTGTCCTTTTGGATTTGCAGGAAGAGATCCAGCACGCGGGCCTGGGTGGAGAGGTCCAGTGCACTGACCGGCTCGTCACAGACAATCAGCTTCGGGGACAATGCCAAGGCCCGGGCGATCGCCACGCGCTGGCGCTGGCCCCCGCTGAACTCGCGGGGCAGGCGGTGGATCGCATCCGACGGCAGGCCCACTTGGTCCAGCAGTTCCTTGACGCGCTTCCTGGCGGCGGCAGCATCCATCCCCTGGACACCCAATGGCTCGGCCAGGATGTCACCGATTTCCAGCGCGGGGTTCAGTGAGGTGTACGGATCCTGGAACACCACTTGCAGGTCACGGCTCAGCGTCCGGCGTTCCTTGCGGGAGGCGTTGCTGATGTCGTTGCCTTCGAAGATCACCTTGCCGGCGGTCACTGGGGCAAGGCCCAGCACGGCCCGGCCCAGCGTAGTCTTTCCTGAGCCGGACTCCCCTACCAGCCCCAGGGTTTCGCCTTGGCCGATGGTGATGTTGATGTCCGTCAGCGCGCGGAACGGCTTGGCCCTGAACCGCTTGCTGGGGTATTCGACCACCAGGTCCTCCACGGAAAGGAGCGGGGACTTCTGCGATAGGTCAAGCGAGGCGCTCATGCCACCGACTCCTTCTGTGAAACAAGCATGGTCATGGGCGTCTTTCCTTCGAGCATGGACCCCAGCAAAGTCTGCGTGTACTGCTCTTTCGGGTTCCGGAGAATGTCCCGGACGGTCCCTTCTTCCACGAGCCTGCCGTTCTGCATGACGGCCACGCGGTCGCACAGGTCGGCGACGACACCAAAGTTGTGGGTCACCAGGATGACGCCGATGTTCAGGCGCTGCTGGAGCTCGCGCAGCAGGTCCAGTACGTCGGCTTGGACTGTGACGTCAAGGGCGGTGGTGGGTTCGTCAGCGATCACCAGGTCCGGTTCGCAGCTGATGGCTCCGGCGATCAGCACACGCTGTGCCATGCCTCCGGAGACTTCGTGCGGGTAGGCGTTGAAGGTGCGTTCCGGGTTGGCGATGCCGACGTCGGTGAGCAGTTTGATGGCACGCTGGCGGGCTTCTGCCTTGCTGATTCCCAAAACCCGGACCATGGGGGTCACCAGTTGGTAGCCGATGGTGAAGGCCGGGTCCAGGTTGCTCATCGGCTCCTGGGGGATGTAGGAAATCCGCTTGCCGCGCAGTTTGGACAACCGTTCCTGGCTGACGCGGTCATCGCCCGGGGCAACAGTGTAGTTGCCGTCGAACTGGATGGAACCGTCCACAATCCGTGCGTTGTCCGGCAGCAGGCCCAGGATGGAGAAGGCGGTCTGGGACTTGCCCGAACCCGATTCGCCCACGATGCCCAGGATTTCGCCGCGGTCCACGTGGAACGACACGTCGTCCACCACCTTCTTGATGGAGCCATCAGCTTGCGGATATCCGACGCCGAGGTTGGTCACCTTGACCAAGTGGTGTTCGGTTCCACGCTCGACGGCGGCCACGGACTTCCGTGACGGGCGCGCCGTGGCGGGGTCCGCCGTCGTGGTTGCAGAAGAACCCGCACCTGCTGCCGTGGCGGTTGCACGCTTCTTGGGGTGCTTGATCTTTTCGCCGTCTTCCAGCGCATCGCGGATGGCATTGCCCAGCAGGACCAGCCCGCCGATGGTGAGCGCCATGGCCAGGGCCGGCCAGAGCAGCAGGGTGGGCGTGAGGTAGACGTTCTTGAAGCCTTCGGAGAGCATGACGCCCCACGTTGCCTTGGTGGGATCGCCCAGGCCCAGGAACTCCAAGCCGGACTGAATGGCAATCGCCACGCCGGCGATGGCCGCGGTCTGGATGATGATCGGTGCGCGGACCACGGAGAAGATGTGGCGGGCGATGATGCTCAGGTCGGACAGGCCGGAAACCCGGGCGGCATCGACGTAGAGCTCATTCCGGACCGACTGCACTGCGGTACGTGTCAGCCGGAAGTAGGAAGGGCTGATCAGGACGCCGAAGGCAATCATCGAGATCCACACCGAGGGCCCGAAGGCTGCGCGGATGGTGAGCAGGACAATCAGGCCCGGCAGGCTCATGAGGATGCTGACCACCCAGTTGGAAACTGCCTCGAACTTTCCGGCATAGTATCCGGCGATCAGTCCCGCAGGAAGTCCGATGGCAATAGCCACACCGGCACACAGCAACGCGGACAACAAGGTCAGCTGCGCTCCGAAGAGCAGGCGGCTCCAGGTGTCGCGGCCCGCGCTGTCGGTGCCGAGGATATTGACTGAATCCGGCGCGGCCAGGGTCTTGGAGATGTTGGCGAAATTCTCTTCGAAGGGCGCGATCACCGGGGCGAAAATGGCCAACACCGCGATGGTCAGCAGGATCACCAGCGAGGAGATACCCATGGGGTTCTTCAGGAGGCGCCGCAGGACCGTCGAACGGACCACCGTGCCGCTTTGGCCTGGTTCCGGTTTCGCCGCGAGGCCAGTGGCGTCTGCTGCAACTGCAGCTGAATCTATGGAGTCGCTCATGACACACGTACTTTCGGGTTGAGCCAGCCATTGAGGATGTCCACCAGGAGGTTTACGACGATGACCACCACCACGGTGTACATCACCACTCCCATGACGACGGGAAGATCGGTCTGGGTGGTGGCGGCAACAGCCAGCGGACCCATTCCCGGGAGGGCAAAGATCTGCTCGATGATCACCACGCCGCCCAGCATGCCGATCAACTGCAGGCTCAGAACGGTCAGGCCTGCGGGTGCGGCGCTGCGCAGCACGTGCTTGAAGAGGATTTCACGCTCCCCAATACCGCGGCTGCGCAGCGTCCGGACGTAGTCGCGTTCCAGCTGCTTGATGACGGCCGAGCGGATCTGCTGCGCACCACCGGTCACTCCGTTGATCAGCAGCGCAATCACCGGAAGGGTCATCGAGTAAACCCAGGCCTCCGGCCCCACCTCGGGTGAGATGGTGCTGGTGGCCGGGAAGAAGCCGAGCTGTATGGCCAGGATGGTCACCAGGAACACGCCGATCACGTAGCCAGGAATGGAGTCCCCCACGATCGCCCCAATCTGGACCAGCCTGTCCACCCAGCCGCGCTTGACGGCCGCGGCAACACCGATCAGTGCAGCGCAGATGGCGATCAGGATCATTGCGGTGAAGACCATGGTCATGGTCACGGGGATCCGGGTTGCCAGCGAGTTCGCCACCGGCTCCGACGTGAACCAGGAGGCTCCAAGGTTGCCGGTCAGGGCATCGCCCAACCAGGCGAAATAGCGGACGAGAAGCGGTTGGTCGAGTCCCAGTTCCTGTTCCTTCAAGGCGACCTGTTCAGGTGTTGCCTGGTCGCCCAGGATGTTCTGGGCAATGCTTCCGCTGGAGGTATACAGCAGGGTGAAGGTGAGCACCGAGACCACGAACAACACCACCAGACCGCTGCCCAGCCTTTTCGCAATGAACTTGATCATGGGTTCCTACTTGGCAGGCGAGTAGTTGTAGATGGACGGAACGGCCTGCTGCGCCTGCGGCGTGACGTTCACTTTGTCGTTGTGGTAGTACATCTGGTTCACGCGGAACAGCGGGGCGAACCAGGCCTGCTCCACGACGTACTTGTTGACTTCCTGGGCGAGCTTGCCGGCGTCTTCGCCACCCGTGCGTACGGCCGCAATCTTGGCCTCGAGCTCGGGGGTGGTGGTCTTGAACGGGTTGTACAGCGCCTTGGTGGAGACGATCTGGTCGATTGCCACCGTGGGCTCCCCCTGGAAGAGGTTGTAGAACAGCGCAGGGTACTTCTGGGCGGCAACGTCCGAGGTGAAGGTGTTGGTGATGGCTGCACCCGGGTTCAACGTAATGCCGACATCCGCGAGTTGCTGCTTGAGCACCGAGATCAGGGTCTCAGCGCCCGGGAGGGTGGGAACATCAATGCTGACCTTGCCCTCAAAACCGGACTCCTTCAGGAGCTGCTTGGCCTTCCCGGGATCGTAGCTGTAGTAGTTCTCCAGCTCTTCGGTCCAGGCTCCGCTGTCCTTGCCGAACGGCTGCGAGGTAGGAGTGCCCTGGCCCAGCATGACCTGGTCGAGGATGGTCTTGCGGTCAAAGGCGTGGTTGATGGCCTGGCGGACCTTGACGTTGGCCAGCGCCGGGTTCTTGGTGCCGTCGCGGTCCAACAGCAGCAGTCCGGACCAGTCAACCTGGTTGGTCTCAAGCTTCATCTTGGCGCCTTCGGCCTGCTTGCCGTTCTTGGGGTCAAGGAGCGTGGCGTCAATCTGGCCGGAAACCAGCGCGTTGGTGCGGGCGGTGGGATCCAGGAGGACCTTGAGGGTCAGTTTCTTGTACTTCTGCAGGTCTTTGTTCCAGTAGCCTTCGCGGGCAGTGAAGACCGACTGGGAGTCCTTCACGGAGGCTGCCTTGTCCATGACGTACGGGCCGGAGCCCACTGGAACAGTCTTGATGGCATCGGTGCCCAGCGCTGCGGGGCTGCCCATCAGGCCGGCGGCCTGGCTGAGGAAGAATTCCAGGGCCGGCTCGGGAGCACTGAGGTTGATGTCGATCGTATCGGCGTCCACTACGGCGACGTCGGAGACTGAGCTCAACTGTGCCATCTGCGGGCCGTTGGCCTTCTTGAAGTGGTCCAGGTTGGCCTTGGCTGCCGTGGCGTCGAACTTGGCTCCATCGCTGAAGGTGACATCGGTGCGGAGGTCCACGGTCAGCTTGGTGTTGGTGTCGTTGTACTTCCAGGCTGTTGCCAGCATGGGGCTGAGCTTGCCGTCCGGTTCGCGGAGGATCAGCGAATCATAGGCTGCCTGGTAGGGCTGCAACGCATGGCCAACGTGGGCCTGGGCCGGGTCCCAGGACGTGAGGTCACGCAGGGTGCCCAGCGTCAGGGCGGTGACGGTCTTGCCGCCGGCAGTCGAACCAGCTCCAGCACCGGTTCCGCCGCCACCACAGGCCGTGAGCGCCAGGGAGGCGCTGAGTACGAGGGCGGCTGCTGCCGCCTTGGGACCTAACTTCATTGTCGGCTCCTACTGAGTCTTTTTGCCTGATGCGAACGGATTCCGATCAGAACAAGGGCTGTGGCCTGGGCCACATTTTCTGGTTGTGGGATTTACAGTACGGACTTTGGCCGAGCTTGGCAACCGATTGTCAAAAGTTTCTTAGATTGTTGCCAAGCCGTGGCGGGGAGGCCTCTCAGCCCACGCGTTCCAGCATTTCCGGGTAGCTCTGGGCGTAGATGTCCTTGATGATCCGGAGTGACTTTCCAGCCTCGGCCGGATCGATCCAAAATTTCCCCTGGTCGCCCAGCCGGGCGTAGAAGTCAGCGATCAACAGCTCGTGGGAGACCCCCCAATAGGATCTGCCACCCGTGTCGGCGACCCGTTCAGGGATCACCTCCACGGTCCCATCGGCGTGGGTCACCGTAAGGTCGCCCCGCAGGCTAAGAACGGCCTTCTCCGTGACAATGTCCAACGTCACCGGCGCATTGACGGCATTGGCCAAGGTGGCATAAAAAACGCTGCGGGCGCCGTTGACATGCTCGGCGACAAACTCCGCCGTATCCTCCACTTCGATCACTCCGGCCAGGGCACGGGTGGAAGCCCGGCCCTCAACTTTCGCCACGTCACCCACCAGCCACTGGAGCAGATCGACTGTGTGGATGGCCTGGTTCATCATGAGCCCGCCACCACCTTCAGCCCACGTTCCACGCCACGGCCGGCTTCGGTAGTAGCCGCCGTCCCGATGCCACATCACAGTGGCCGAGGCGCCAACCACCTGACCCAGCGTGCCGCCGTCGAGCAATTCACGCATGGCTTGCGACGTCGCGTTGTAACGGTTCTGGAAGCAGACGGCGATCTTCGCCGGGCTCCGCTCCGCCACCTCAATCAGCCGCTGTCCCTCTTCCAGCGTGTGCGCGAGCGGCTTCTCGACAATGACGTTGACTCCGCGCTCAAGACAGTCGGCCGCCACCGAGGCGTGGAGGTGGTGCGGCGTGCAAACATGCACGACGTCGGGACGCACCTGCTCGAGCATGTCCAGGTAGTCCGCGTAGCCGGTGACGCCGTGGGCGGCTGCCGCCGCCTCCAACCTGCCGGGGTCGATGTCGCAGACGGCCACCAATTCCACGTTGTCCAGCGTGGATAGTGCCCCTGAATGGACGGTGGAGATGTCACCGCAACCGATGATTGCCGCTGTAGGCATGTCCTGCTCCTTCGAAGGATGATGCTGCCGGATAGTGCTGCTGATGGCCCTGCCGTGCTTAGGCGAGGGTGACGCCGTTCCTGGTGGCGAGGCCGGCGAAGGCCCGGGCCGCGATGCCGAAGGCCACGGGGCCGGAGTAGCCGCCGAGTTCGTGGGCGCTGGCCAGGTGCGGTTCCAACGAAGCGAAACCGGTGTAGCCGTCGGCGGCCAGCGCAGCGATGGTGGCCTCCAGTTCACCGTCGCCTTCGCCGGAAGGAACTACCTCGCCCGTGGTGGCGATCGCATCCTTGACCTGGAGGTACTCGAGGTACGGGCGCAGCAGGGCGTAGCCCTCGGTGTAGGGCTTGACTCCCACTTGGACGAAGTTGGCGTTGTCCCACGCGACCCGCAGTGCCGGCGAGTTCACTGTTTCCATGATGTCCAGGACACGTTCCGGGGTGTCGCCGTAGATACCCTTCTCATTTTCGTGGAGCAGGATCACATCATTGGCAGCGGCCTCTGCAGCCAGCGCAGCCATGCGCTCCATGACGGCATCCCGGATCTCTTCCTGACTCCGGCCCTCGCCCCGGTAGAACGAGAAGATCCGGACGTACTTGGCGTCCAGCCCCTTGGCTACGGAGATGATCCGGCGGAGCCTTGCGACCTCGTGCTCCACGGGGAGGCTGACATCCACCTTGCCGATGGGACTGGCGACCGCAGAGACCTTGAGGCCCTGCCCGTCGAGGATTCCCTTCAACCGCTGAACGGCTTCCGGCTCCAGTTCGGAGACGTTGGTGCCCCAAGCGCTGCGCACTTCGATGTGGCTGGCGCCGAGGGCCAGCAGCACTGCGGCCTGGATGGTGGGATCTGGATCTACTTCGTCGCCGAAACCGGACAGGCTCCACACGGCATGGGGGTGGGTCACGAATTCTCCTTGGTAGTCCCGTGATGCCACCGATCGAAGCGCGGTGATCCAGTTCACAGGAGTGTCTTGTCCCCACGAGTGTAGCCATTTTGGCAGGATCATGACAACCGATTGCCACAACCTGCCATAGTGTGGCACTCTTGAGCAACGGTGTGGCAGCGGTCACAGCCGGATGAGCCAACGTTCAGAGAGGAACGCCCGTGGCTACGCACCCAGTGGCGGCAGAACGCCCCGCCACCATCCATGACATCGCCGCCCTGTGTGGCGTGGCGGCATCGACGGTGTCCAGGGCACTGACCAATCCCGACCGCGTCAATATCCGCACCCGCGAGCGGATCCAGGCGGCCGCCGTCGAGCTTAACTACACGCCAAACTCGCAGGCGAAAGCCCTGAGTTCAGGAAAGACCGGCGCCGTAGGCGTCCTGGTCCCGGACATTACCAACCCCTTCTACTTCGATCTCATCCGTGGGACGCAGCTCCAACTCAAGGCCGCCGGTTATACACAGCTCCTGGTGGATACCGAAGAGTCGGACGAGGTCGAGGCCAGCACGCTGGAGCAATTGCGCAAAAGTGCCGACGGCGTCATCGTGGCTGCTTCCCGCCTCACCGATGAAGCCCTCGCCGCTGCCGCGTCCAGGATGCCGATGGTCACCGTCAACCGCGATGTCGACGGCGTCCCTGCGGTCATCATCGACACTCCCTCTGCCATGCCGCAGGCCCTTGACCACCTCATCTCCGTAGGCCACACCTCTGTGGCGTATATTTCCGGGCCCGCCATCTCGCAATCGAGCGCACGCCGCTGGGCCGCGTTGTCCGCCGCCGCTGAAAGCCGCGGCGTTGACGTCCGGAGCCTGGGCCCTTTCGCGCCCACCACCCGGTCCGGGGCCGCTGCCGCCGACGCCGCCGTGCACAGCGGGGTCACGGCATGCATCGTCTTCAACGACCTGATCGCCATCGGCATGCTGCAGCGGCTGCGCGAACGTGGACTGCGCGTCCCGGAGGACATGAGCATTGTGGGCTGCGATGACATCTTCGGCGCAGACTTCTGCAACCCTCCCCTGACCACCATGAGCTCCCCCATCGAACAAGCCGGCCGCGTAGCTGTCTCCATGCTGCTGGCGCAGTTGAATCCCTTGGCCGGAGGCGGAAGCCGAAGCCGCTCCGTCATGCCCACCCATCTCACGGTCCGGGGCTCAACAGGGCCGGTGTCCCCCAACTAAAGGCGCAATATGGTTGAGCCTTCATTGCCGGGCTGACTAGTGTTGAACCATGCGCGAACTCCAGGCCACCATCATTGAGGAAATGGGCGTCCAGCCCCGGATCGATCCTGCGGAGGAGATCCGCAAACGGGTCGCCTTCCTGAAGGACTACGTCAAAGCGACGGGCACCAAGGGCTTTGTCCTGGGCATTTCGGGCGGCATCGATTCTTCGCTCGCCGGCCGCCTCGCCCAATTGGCAGTCGAGGAATTGGAAGCCGACGGCGTGGAGGCGAACTTTGTCGCTGTCCGCCTGCCCTATGGGATCCAGCACGACGAAGACGATGCCCAGGCCGCCCTGGACTTCATCAAGGCCAAGACCGAGTGGACCTACAACATCTCCCAGGCCGTCGACGGGTTCGAGGAAGAGTTCCAGAAAACCACGGGCGCGGAGATCTCCGATTTCCACAAGGGCAACACCAAGGCCCGCGCGCGCATGATCGCCCAGTACGCCCTGGCGGGCGAGCATAACTACCTGGTGATCGGCACGGACCACGGTGCCGAGTCCGTGACGGGCTTCTTCACGAAATTTGGCGACGGCGGCGCGGACATCCTGCCGCTGTTCGGTCTGAACAAACGACAGAACCGCGCACTCCTCGCAGAACTGGGTGCCCCGTCCCGCGTCTGGGAAAAGGTGCCCACCGCCGATCTCCTGGACGACAAGCCCGGCCGCACCGACGAAGACGAGCTCGGCATCACCTACGACCAGATCGACGACTACCTCGAAGGCCGCGACATCCCCGAGGGCGCCGCTGAGCTGATCGAGCAGAAGTACCTCCGGACACGCCACAAGAGGACAGTTCCGGTCACGATCTTTGATACGTGGTGGAAATAGCCTGACCTAGCGGCCAACGGCGTAAGGCGCGGCCGCGAGCGCCGTAGTTTTACCGTCGATCAGGTCCGCCAGCATCTCTGCTGACCCGCAGGCCATGGTCCACCCAAGGTGCCCGTGACCGGTGTTGATGTAGAGGTTGCTTTCGCCTGCCCGGCCAATGATGGGCGGTCCGTCCGGAGTCATGGGGCGAAGTCCCACTTTGTAGGTAGCCCTGCTGAGATCCAGCACCCCGGGGAAGAGTTCCTTTCCTGCTTTGAGGATGTTTGCAAAGTCCTTCCGGGCGTACTGCTGCGAGTAACCGGCGAACTCGGCCGTAGCGGACATCCGCAAATGGTCCCCAAACCTTGACCACGCCACCAAGGACCGCTCATCAATGCCGCCCAAGCCGGGGGCGAGGGCTCCTTCATTGATGGGAGCGGTGAGGCTGTAGCCCTTCGCCGGATACACCGGAAGCCGGACACCCGCGGTTCGGGCCAGGCGCGCGCTTTCGGGGCCACCTGCAAGGATGAACCGGTCAGCGACAAGCTCACCTTGACTGCTCCTGAGTGCTGTCACACGGGGAGCAGCGGACCGTGATCTGTCTAATCTGATGCCTTCAACGGAAGTGTCGAAGGTGAACCGCACTCCCAACTCCTCACACAGCTTGCGGACTTCCGCGGCAAATTTGGCGGGATTTCCCGTTGCGTCAGTTTCGTCATGGACAGCACCGGCGAAACTGACGTGGCTGTTGGCCAGCGCTGGCTCGAGATGAAGCAGTTCCTCACGGGACACGATCCGCTGGACCTGGCCGTTCTCACGCATGACGCTGCCGTGTGCCATTGCGCGCCCCAGGGCATCCGCATCCCTATAGAGGTAGAGGACGCCGCCGTTTGAAGGCCGAAAGTCCATGCCCTTTCCTTCGATCATCGCGTTGAAGAGCTGTTGGCTCCGTTGGGCGAGGCGGAGCTTTGCCAGCGTGTTTCGATGCGCCCGGGGGCCTGTGCATTCACGCAGGAACTTCAGACCCCAAGACACTAGCTCAGCATCGAGGCGTGGCTTTACCCGGATAGAAGTATCGGCACTGAAGACTGACTTCAGCAATTCCTTGGGTGCGGAGGGTGAGGCCCAGGCAAAGGAGTGCCCGGGCGCGATCAGGCCCGCCGTAGCGTCGCTGGTGGCTAGTGTTTCAGCGGCCTCCCTGTCCACTACTTCAACGTCGTGTCCCCGTCGGGCCAACTCGTAGGCCGTTGTGACACCGATGATTCCAGCGCCAACAACCAGAAGTTTCATTTCCGTGCCTCCGCCCGGTCAGGTCCGCCTTGTGGCAAACAAGCGATTGCCTGCACCTCCACAAGGAGTCGCGGGTCCAGCAACTCGGCAACAACAGTGGCTCTGGAAGGTCGATGTCCTCCAAAGACGGAGACCCAGGTTCTGTTGAATGCCTCCGCTAGCGCGGCGTCCCGGAGATAGACCGTGCAGGAAACCACGTCACCAAGGGTGGCGCCGTAGGTGGACAGGACAGTGACAAGCCTCTCCAGGGAACACCGCGTCTGAGCCTGGATATCACCTTCACCTACCACGGTTCCACGGTCGCCAAACGAAACCTGACCCGAAATGTAGACGGTATCCCCTGCCCGGGTGGCTGATGGGTATGGCGAATCCGGGGTTGTGATGCCGTCAACATCAACCGTCCGGCCGGGGCTTTGAATCGAAGTCATGGTTCCCTTTCAAGGAAATTGGGCACGTATAAGCGCGATGTGGCAAAGGGGTACTACGACGAAGGGGCGCCGCTGGTGGAGTGAACTTAGCTGGTCGAGTTGTAGGAGCGGAGGAACACCTTGGTGCGTTCTTCGCGAGGGTTGTCGATCACCTCGGACGGAGGACCTTGTTCGATGATGCGTCCGCCATCTATGAACACGATTTGGTCTGAGATCTCCCTGGCAAAGGGGACTTCGTGCGTGACGATGACCATGGTCATACCGGACCGGGCCAGACGGCGCATGACGGCCAGCACGTCCCGGGTGGACTCGGGGTCGAGCGCGGACGTGGGCTCGTCGAACAACAGGAGACTGGGACCCAGTGCCAATGCCCTTGCAATCGCTACCCTTTGCTGTTCGCCGCCGGACATCTGTTCCGGAAATGCGAGGGCCCGGTGCGACAATCCCACTTCGGCGAGCAACTGCAGGGCAGTATGGAGAGCCTTCTTCTCAGGGATCTTAAGCCCCTTCATCTGGGCGAGCATGACATTCTCCACGGCTGTCAGGTGGGGAAACAGATAGAAGCGCTGGAAGACCATCCCCACCCGTTGCCTCAGCTTGGCCAGATCCTTGCACACCGTCTTCCGCCCAGCAAACACGGGCTCACCCTGCAACGTTATGGTGCCCGAATCGGGTTGTTCAAGGAGGTTGATGCATCGCATCAAGGTGGTCTTGCCACCGCCGCTTCGGCCGATGATGCTGACGATGTTGCCTGGCTTGACTGTGAAATCCACGGTATCCAGCACGACGCGGCCAGAGAAGGACTTCACCAGCGACTTGATCTCCACCACTGGACGGGCATTGTTCACTGTTTGGCCTTTGGTTTCGGCTCTTCCGATCGTCATGGCTTTACCTCCGAGTATGACGTGGTTTCCGCGGCTGCCAAGAGGGCGCGTGCCTGGGCCAACCTGCGGTACCGGCGCAGGGACAAGGGCGCGCCGGCTTGAACACGGCGTTCAAGCCTCAGGACCACTTGCGAGAGCGGGTAGCAGACCACAAAGTAGATGGCGGAAATGACTATGTAGACCTCAAGGGCACGGAACGTTTCGCTGGCGATCAGCTGCGCCTGGGACATGAGCTCCGCCGCCGAAATCACCACCAGCAGGGATGTGGACTTTAGAAGGTCCACCAACATGGTGCCGGTTCCCGGCAGTGCGAGCCGGAGCGCCTGCGGGAAGATGATGCCGGTGAAAGTCACCGTCGGACCGAGGCCCAATGCTTGGCCTGCTTCCCGTTGTCCGGCATGCACACCGAGGAGGGCAGCCCGGAAAATCTCCGAAAGATACGCCCCGTAGAAGATCACCAAGCTAAGGGTGCCGGCCTGGAAGGCGTCAAGCCGGATTCCGATGGAAGCCAAGCCGAAGTACGTAATGAAGATGATGGCCAACAAGGGGATGTTCTTGAACAGTTCCGTGTAAATGGCAGCCGGAATCCGGAGTAGCCGACGGGAACTGATGCGCAGGAGCGCGACGCCGAGTCCAATCACCACCGCGCCGGCGAAGCCGGCTGCAGTGTAGCCAAGGGACCTCAGCAGACCATCGGCAAGTGCTGGCACATATTCCTGCCATGGCACCTGAAACAGGCCGGGTGCGGGGTTCATGTTTGTTCCTGTCCTTTGGGAGTGGTATCTGGCGTTCAGTTCGAAGGAGCCGTCCAGTCGGCCGGGCGGTCCTCGGCCCGCCGATCCGCTGTCATGGACGGCGACGGCTTCAGGTACTGGTCCGGGTCGCCACCGTATTTGGTAATTAGGCTGGCCAGCTCCCCGTTGGTGTACATTTCGCGAATCACTCCGGAGACCGCTTTCTCCAGCTTCGGGGCCTCCTTGGGCACGTAAAAGCTGGTCATGTACGGCTGAAAATAGGCCAGATCCGGAGATTTCTGCACTTCTTCGTCCGTGGGCGGCGTCAAATACTTGGTTTGGATGCCCAGATCAGGGCGTTGCGCCTGGGTGTAGGAGATGAGCAAGGGGTCCACGAAACCTACGTCAACCCGCCCCGAGCCGACATCAGCGAACAGTCCGTTGGCGTCAGGATAGGAATTGAGTTTGGCTTCTGGAACCGCTTTGATCGACTTCACCCAGACGTAGCCCGTAACGGTGCCCAGGTTCTTCCCCCGGAGGTCTGCAAGGGTCTTGACGTCCCTGTCGCCTTGCACGGCCATCGCTGGCGGGGAGTAGTAGGGAGGATCGGTGAACAATCCAGCCTTGGCGCGTTCTTTGGTCCAGGCAATTCCCCCAATGGAGATATCAACGCGACGGCTTTGGACACCTCCAAGCATGCCGTTGAAGTCTGTGACCTGGGGTTCGATCGTGAGGTTCAGCTTCTTCGCTGCGGCCTGCAGGATCTCGGCATCAAGGCCAACCATCTGGCCGTCTTTCATTGCCGTGTATGGCATATACGGCTGGATAGCTACCTTCAGTTTGCCCGGTTCGATAGTGTCCAGGGCATCTGAATTGCTGGCGGCGCCGTTGCCGCCACAGGCTGTCAGAGCCAAGGTCGCGGCACCCAGGACTGCGACGACGGACGAACGGATGGGTTTGTGGATGCGACGAAACATGGTGGTCGCCTTTCGATGGGTTCAATGCTGATGCAGAACGCCTTCTGCTGATTCGGCTTTGCGCCGCTTAGTAACAACCGTAGGCTTGGGTGTGACGAAAGTCATTGGACTATTCATCCATGTTCTTAGCAATTCCTGCCCAACCTGTTGTACGAAAGAACCGAAAGCGATCCGTCATGGCAGTGACCACCATCCGCACCGGAGCCGGCCCCCTAACCCCGGCACTTGCCCAGCAAATTGCCGGTGACACCAGCCAAATCGTGGGCTTCAACATCCTTATCACCGACGCCCACGGCACGGTGATCGGCAGCGGCGATACGAGCCGTGTTGGCAGCTTCCATGAAGCGTCTCTGGAAGTGATCCGCACGCGCTTATCGGCCACCCATTCTGCCGCCCAGGCCCGGGCGTTGGAGGGGGTCAAGCCCGGGGTCACGCTGCCCATCCTGCTCAATGGCCAGGCGGTGGGCACGGTCGGAATTACGGGCGCTCCGGCCCAAGTCACGCGCTTTGGATTGATGGTGGAACGCCAGACGGAAATCCTGCTCCACCAAGCTTCACTGCTCCGGTCCACCTTGCAGCGGGAGCGCGAGCTGGAGGACCTTGTACGCAGCATTCTTGCCTTCGATCCGCAGGAGACGGACGATTCAACCCTGCTGGACCAAGCCAACGACCAAGGGGTGGACCTCTCTGCCCGGCGGATCGCAGTGGTTGTCCACCTTCCCGGCCGCACGCCCGCTCCTTCGAATACCACGGAGTGGCTACCACGCGCATTGGTGCTGCTTCGTGAAAGCTTTCAGCACCGGCAGACAATCGCCGTCTCCATCAGCGCAAATCGTTACGTCGTTTTCGCCCGCCCCACGCCGGATGGAATGGTCGGAATCCTGTCCCAAGCCCGTCACTGCGTCGACCAGTTCCGCGCACACTTAGGCGCCGACGTCGAAATTGGTATCGGAACCGAAGGGGCCGGTCCCACCCAAATGCGCACCGCTTACGAAGACGCGGCTGATGCCCTGCATCTGGGTCGCCGGATCACCCGCCGCAGCGTCACCACCATCGATGAAGTGCGCATGGAACAGTTGCTGTCAGGCATCGGCCTGCGTGCAAGGCAGCGCTACACGGCAGCCGTGGCCGCGCCCCTTGTGGCC
This sequence comes from Paenarthrobacter sp. TE4293, assembly GCF_050435325.1. Taxonomy (NCBI): domain Bacteria; kingdom Bacillati; phylum Actinomycetota; class Actinomycetes; order Micrococcales; family Micrococcaceae; genus Paenarthrobacter; species Paenarthrobacter sp. TE4293. The sequence continues at coordinate 223,554 of NZ_JBNJRY010000007.1, read as the reverse complement.
GTGGGCGATTGGAGTACCGTTCGGAGCACCGTGATTGCCTGGTGCGAAAGCGGCTTTTCCTTGGTGGGCGCCGCACGCCGCCTTCATATCCACCGCAACACGCTTATTCATCGGCTTGAGAGGATCGAGCAACTCCAAGGCTGGACTACGCGAACAGCAGTGGCCTACTTGGCGTTGTACCTGGCGTGCAAGACCAACGAGTTCGACGTCGGCGAACCCACTGGATCGTGACCGTTGCGGGCGCGGAAAGGAACTCAGGCCAGGAAGCCCCGCAGGAGGGAAGCGGTACCTTCAAGGTGCTCCACTGTGGCCCGTTCGGCAGCCGGTGCATCACCACGCAGAATGGCATCCGCAATGTCTGCGTGCTGTTCGTTGGCGTGGTCCAGGTTGGTGGCTAGCAGTGGGATGCGGTCCAAGAGATCGTTGAGTCGTGCACGGGTTTCAGCTACTGCACTGACCAAGCTGGCGGATCCGGACAATTCCGCGATTGCAATGTGGAACCGCGCATCCCGCGGGCGGTACCCGTTCGCGGAGGACGCACTGACTTCCGAAAGGCAGGTCTGGAGGTGCCGCCGTGCTGCCGCCGATAGATCTGCTTTCGCTGCCAGGACGGCCGCCGCGGGTTCAATGATGGACCGGAAGAGCAGGACGTCTTCAACTTCGGCCGGATCCAAGGGTCTGTCATCAGGCGTCCGTTGCACTGTGGCGGTGGAGACGTACGTCCCCCCATACCTGCCCCGCTGGACCTCAAGATAACCAGCACTCTGCAGTTCCCCCAAAGCGTCCCGGAGTGTTGCACGGGAGACCCCTAGCTGTTCAGCCAGCTCACGTTCGGGGGGCAACTTTTCGGAGGGAGCGAAAATACCCAACTTGATGGTCTGCAGTATGTGCTCGATGGTTTCTTCGAACGCATTGCCACCCCTCACGGGACGCAGCATCGAGAATGACGAGCCAAAGGGCGAGTCGGGCACTGCATCTCCTTCCGCGCGGGTCGCGGCACCCGTGGTGCCTGCTGCTTTCATAGTAGCTGCGTGGATGTCAATGGTCACGAAAGACACCATTGAGCGCATACTCAGCCAATCAAAAGCGGTGGATTTTTCGAGAACCCTTGACGAGGCGGAGATCACACTCCACACTTTGAAGCATACTTTGGACTGAAAACAGTCCTTTAGGATCCTCGATCGATCCACACATTGAACTCTCCCACAAGCATTCCTCAGACGTTAGGAACACGCATGGAAACAGCGCACCAGCCACCCGGTGGCGAGGAAGAGTATTTAGAGCATCGGCGCCTCAAAAGAGGCGCAGCCGGCTGGATCCTACTGGCCGGTCTGGGGGTTGCGTACGTTATCTCCGGCGACTTCGCCGGCTGGAACCTGGGCCTCGCCCAAGGAGGCTGGGGCGGACTGCTCATTGCCTTTGTGCTGATGGCAGTCATGTATACCTGCATGGTCTTCGGCCTCGCCGAACTTTCATCAACGCTCCCGACGGCGGGGGCCGGCTATGCGTTCGCCCGCAGGGCTTTAGGTCCACTCGGCGGATACGCCACGGGCATGGCGGTCCTGATTGAGTATGCGGTAGCGCCGGCAGCCATTGCTACGTTCATCGGCGGCTACGTGGAAGCACTGGGGCTCTTCGGGCTCACCAACTCCTGGCCGGTCTACCTCGTCACCTACCTGATCTTCATTGGTATCCACATCCGTGGCGTAGGTGAGGCACTGAAGATCATGTTTGGCATCACGGCAGTCGCCACGGTTGCGTTGATCGCCGCGGTGATAGGCCTCCTTCCCAAGTTCGACGCTGCCAGGCTCTTCGACATCGTCCCGAACGGCTCCGCAGGCTCCAGCGCCTTCCTCCCCATGGGTGTGAGCGGCATTCTCGCAGCACTCGTCTACGGCATCTGGTTCTTCCTGGCAGTGGAGGGCGTTCCCCTGGCAGCCGAAGAAACGTCCAACCCGAAGCGGGACATGCCGCGAGGCATCATCGTGGCCGTCATCATCCTGGTGGTCTTCGGATCGTTGATGCTGGTCCTGGTCCCTGGGGCTGCCGGCTCCCAAGCCATGAGCGGATCAGATAACCCGCTACCCGAAGCATTGCGCATCGCCTACGGCGGCGACACATTCTTGGCCGACTTCATCAATTACGCCGGTCTGGCGGGGTTGGTTGCCAGCTTCTTCTCCATCATCTACGCCTACTCCCGGCAGCTCTTCGCACTATCCCGGGCGGGCTATCTGCCGCGCTGGCTCTCCCTTACCGGGGCGCGTCGCACCCCATACTGGGCCCTCATCATTCCCGGCACCATAGGTTTCCTGCTCGCAGCAGTGACGCAGGACGGCGCCCTGCTGATCAACATCGCAGTCTTTGGAGCCACGGTTTCCTACGTCCTGCTCAACCTCTCCCACATCGTTTTGCGCAAGAAGGAACCCAACCTGGAGCGTGGCTACAGAACCCCTGGCGGGATCGCCACAACGTCGGTTGCCCTGATCCTTTCTGCCGTGGCGGTGGTGGCGACGTTCGTCGTCGACGTGTTGGCAGCTTCCATCACAGCGGCAATCTTTGCCGCCGCCCTTCTCTACTACTGGCTCTACAGCCGGCACCGGATCGTGGCGGGCGCACCCGAAGAAGAGTTCGCCCAACTGGCCATGGCGGAAGCCGAACTGAAGTAACAACAATGTCCACTCTCAAGAACCGCGGAGACACCATGAATGAGCAGAACAAACAGTCAGCCCGGAACCAGCAACTGACCCTCGACGAACTTCGGGGGCTAATTGACAGCGGCGATATCGACACCGTCATTGTCGCCATCACGGATGCCCTGGGACGCCTGCAGGGCAAGCGCTGTGGGGCGCGGTCCTTCATGGAGGACGTCCTGGACCATGGAGCCGAGGGCTGCAACTACCTTCTCGCCGTCGATGTCGAGATGGAAACGGTAGACGGTTATGCCATGTCCTCGTGGGAAACAGGCTACGGAGACATGGTGATGATGCCCGACATCTCCACCCTGCGCCGTGTTCCTTGGCTGGAAGGAACAGCGATCGTGCAGTGCGATGTGCTCTGGACGAACCACACTCCGGTCGCTGCCTCGCCGCGCCAGATCCTGAAGGCCCAGATCGAGCGACTCGAAAAGCTTGGCTACCGTGCCTACGCCGGAACCGAGCTTGAGTTCATCATGTTCGACGACTCCTACAGCCAAGCCTGGGAGAAGAACTACACCAGCCTCACGCCCGCTACGCAGTACAACGTGGACTATTCGCTGCTGGCCACCGCGCGCCTGGAACCGGTGATCCGCTCCATCCGCACCAACATGGAGGCCGCCGGACTGGTGGTGGAATCGTCCAAGGGTGAATGCAACCTGGGACAGCAGGAAATCACGTTCCGCTTTGATGAAGCCTTGGCGGCGTGTGACAAACACTCGTTCTACAAAAACGGTGCCAAGGAGATCGCGGACCGACACGGGAAAAGCATTACCTTCATGTCCAAATTCAACGAGCGCGAAGGCAACTCCTGTCACATCCACTTCAGCCTCACCGATCTGGAAGGCAATCCCGTGTTGGCAGGCGACGGCGAACACGGCTTCAGTCCCGTGATGGAACGTTTCGTGGCGGGACAGTTGGCAGCACTGCGCGAACTGACCTACTTCCTGGCGCCAAACATCAACTCCTACAAGCGTTTCGTGGAGGGCAGCTTTGCGCCGACGGCTATCGCCTGGGGCCTCGATAACCGCAGCTGTGCACTGCGCGTCGTGGGACATGGCCCGGGCCTCCGCACCGAAAACCGCGTGGGTGGCGGCGACGTCAACCCCTACCTCGCCGTCGCAGCCATGATCGCGGCGGTCATCCACGGCATCGAGAATGATCTCCCGTTGCAGGCCATCACCAAGGGCAACGCGTACGAATCCGATGCGGACCGCCTACCCACAACCCTGCGGGACGCCCGCGATCTGCTCGCCGAAAGCAGCATCGCCCGAAAGGCCTTCGGCGACGACGTGGTAGACCACTACGTCCACGCCGCCACGGTGGAACTCACCGCGTACAACAGCGCCATCACAGACTGGGAGCGGACCCGTGGCTTCGAACGACTCTGAAACGCACGGGCCAACGTACAGGCCCAGAATCGCACTCACGAGTTACCTTCAAGAGGCCTCTTGGGGAGTGTGGAATACGACGGCGGCAATCCTCCCTTCGACATACGTCGAGGCTGTAGTCGCCGCCGGTGGGACACCCATACTGCTACCACCCCGGGGTACCGACCCTTCGATCCTGGACGTGGTGGACGGGCTGATTGTGGTGGGAGGGCCGGACGTCGATCCTTCCCTTTACGGCCAGGCGCCCCACCCTACGACACGGCCGCAACCGTTGCGGGACAGCCACGATTCCGTGCTTCTCCACACCGCGCTGGAACGCGAGCTACCCCTGTTCGCGATCTGCCGGGGCGCGCAACTCCTGAACGTCGTGTTGGGCGGCACCCTGATCCAGCACATCCCTGACGTCAACCCGGACGCCAGGTGCCAGCCAGCGCCCGGGGTTTACGGGGAGGCGGCCTTCAGCACCACCCCTGGCAGCCTGATCAATGATTTGCTCGGCGACACCGCTGAGTCGCCCTGCTACCACCACCAGGCCATGGACTCTGTGCCCCAGACCCTGCGAGTGACAGCCCGGTCCGCAGACGGAATGGTCCAAGCACTGGAAACAACGGAAGGCGGCTGGGTGTTGGGAGTCCAATTCCATCCGGAGCAGAACCCCGACGATCTCCGGCTCTTCCGCGGCTTCGTGGAAGCAGCCGCGAACTACCGTTCCGACCACACCGCAACCATGAAAGCGATGTACACCGCATGACTGCATCAGTCTTTGACGTAATCAATCCAGCCACCGAGGAGGTCATCCAGTCGGTTCCACTCGCAGGCCTGGCAGAAACGGACGCTGCCATCGAGAAGGCCGCTGCCGCGTACGAGTCGTGGCGGGCCGTGGCGCCCGCGGACCGTGCGCTGCTGCTCCGACGGTTCGCTGCCGCCGTCGACGACGATCTGGAGAACCTCGCCCAACTGGAGGTCCGCAACGCAGGGCACACCATCGGAAATGCCCGGTGGGAAGCAGGGAACGTCCGGGACGTACTGAACTACTACTCCGCTGCCCCGGAACGGCATTTCGGCAGGCAGATACCGGTAGCAGGTGGCGTCAACGTGACGTTCCATGAGCCGCTGGGCGTAGTGGGCGTGATCGTCCCGTGGAACTTTCCCATGCCAATTGCCGGATGGGGTTTCGCGCCGGCCCTGGCGGCGGGAAACACAGTTGTACTCAAGCCCGCAGAGGTGACACCGCTGACGGCGATCCGCCTTGGGGAGCTGGCCCTCGAGTCAGGAATTCCCGAGGGTGTATTCCAGGTGATTCCAGGGAAGGGCTCGGTTGTAGGTCAGCGCTTCGTCACCCATCCTGCCGTGCGCAAGGTGGTTTTTACCGGCTCCACCGGAGTGGGGAAGCAGATCATGGCGGGCTGCGCTGACCAGGTGAAGCGGGTGACGTTGGAACTTGGCGGTAAAAGCGCCAACATCGTTTTCGACGACGCCGACCTTGAACTCGCGGCGGCCGCCGCACCGGGTGGCGCTTTCGACAACGCCGGCCAGGATTGCTGTGCACGATCCCGAATCCTGGTTCAACGAAGTGTCTATGATCGCTTCCTCGAACTGCTGGAACCCGAAGTCCTGGGCATGCGCGTCGGCGATCCCGCCGATGCAGCCACTACGATGGGTCCGCTCATCTCCGCGCAGCAGCTCAGTACAGTTTCAGCGTTCGTGCCCGAAGGCGCCCCGGTCGCCTTCCAGGGCAAGGCGCCGGAAGGTCCGGGCTTCTGGTTCCCGCCCACCGTGCTGACGCCGGACGTGGACGCGCCGTCCTTCACTGACGAGATCTTCGGCCCGATTGTCGCCGTCGTTCCGTTCGACGACGAAGCCGACGCTATAAGGATCGCCAACAACACCGAGTACGGCCTGTCCGGTTCCATCTGGACTTCCAAGGTAGACCGCGCACTTCGCGTGGCGCGCGGCGTCGAGTCCGGCAACTTGTCCGTCAATTCGCATTCGTCCGTCCGTTACTCCACACCTTTCGGCGGTTTCAAGCAATCAGGTCTGGGGCGCGAGCTCGGCCCGGACGCTTTGGACGCCTTCACCGAAGTCAAGAACGTTTTCATCTCGACCCAACCCGCCTAATCTTTTCCACCATTCCCAAAGGAGCAACCCATGCAAGCAGTAGTTTCCAACCGCCTCGCAGGCCGCAGCGCAGTTATCACGGGCGGCGCCAGCGGCATCGGCTTGGCCACCGCACGCCGGATGGCCGCCGAGGGCGCCAACGTAGTGATCGCGGACATTGAGCCGACCTCCGGTATTGCCGCGGCCAACGAAGTTGGGGGCCTTTTCGTAAAGGTGGACGTGACCAGTGAGGAAGAAGTACGCAATCTTTACGCACAGACCAAAGAGACCTACGGCAGGGTCGACATTGCGTTCAACAACGCCGGCATCTCCCCCGCGGATGACGCCTCGATCCTGGACACGGGCATCGACGCCTGGCGGAGGGTTCAAGAAGTAAACCTGACCTCGGTCTACTACTGCTGCAAGTACGCCATCCCGTACATGCAGGAACAAGGCAAGGGTTCCATCATCAACACAGCATCATTCGTTGCAGTCATGGGTGCCGCTACTTCCCAAATCTCCTACAGCGCTTCCAAGGGTGGAGTGCTTTCCATGAGCCGGGAACTCGGCGTCGAATTCGCGCGCCAGGGCATCCGTATCAATGCCCTTTGTCCTGGACCGGTGAACACGCCGCTGTTGAAGGAACTCTTTGCCAAAGATCCAGAGAAAGCGGCGCGCCGATTGGTCCACGTGCCGTTGGGACGCTTCGCAGAACCGGAAGAGCTGGCTGCCGCCGTCGCATTCCTCGCCAGCGACGACGCATCCTTCATTACGGCATCAACATTCCTGGTGGATGGCGGAATTTCGGGAGCGTACGTCACGCCTCTCTCCTAAGCCGCTCCACAGCGACGCGGGGTCACCTACGGCCGGTCCGGCAGCCGTAGGTGACCCCGCATTTCTCTTCCTGCAACTCTTGACGTCACGATAGTCACCGATATATCGTAAACTATCGCCGATACTCCTTCGGCGTAACACCGACCGAAAGGACGATGCTGCTATGAAAGGCATCAACGAACACGACAACAACTTCCCGGACCACGGCCACGGCCATCCCGAACACGAGCACGGCCGGGGTCGCTTCAATCGAGGCAAGGGGCGACGCGGACCGGGCGGACACGGCGGCGGCGGATTCGGCCCGAGCTTCGGCCCAGGTGGTTTTGGGCCGGGATTCGGACCCGGATTCGGACCCAGGGGATTTGGTCCCGGCGGCTCACGCAGGGCCAGCCGCGGTGATGTCCGCGCAGCGATTCTCTCGCTGCTGGCGGAGGCTCCGTCCAACGGCTACGGCCTGATCAAGACCATTGCCGAGAAGACGTCGGGCGCATGGCGTCCAAGCCCCGGCTCTGTCTACCCGACGCTGCAGCAACTGGTCGATGAGGAATTGATCATCGCTGTTGGCGAGGGTCGTCGCACCGAGTTCACGCTCACCGACGATGGCAAGGCCTACGTGGCCGAGCATGAAGAAGAGCTCGCCAACGCCTGGAACACCGAGGCCGACGGCACCGGAGCGGCCTTCCACCAAAGCGTCGGCAAGCTCATGGGCGTCATCCACCAGTTCCGCGCAGCAGCCACTGACGAACAGCGCCAGGCCGCCATCGAGAAACTGGACGAAACGCGCCGGGCGCTCTACCTGATCCTGGCCGATTAAATGCTTGCCACCATCCCCTTGACCTTGACGTAACGTCAACCTCTACTGTCGAAGAACAAGCACAGGACGGAGGACGTATGGACTGGTCAATCCAGGAAATCGCCAAGATCGCAGGCACCACCAGCCGCACGCTGCGTCACTACGACGACATCGGGCTCCTGAAGCCAAGCCGGACCGGCCATAACGGCTACCGCCACTATGACGGTCCGGCCTTGGTTCAGCTCCAGCGCATCCTCCTGCTCCGGGAATTGGGGCTCGGCCTTCCGGCCATCGCCGGGATCCTCGACCGCGAGACGGACACCGTCAAAGCGCTGAGCAGCCATCTCGAATGGCTCGCCCAGGAGCAGGACAGGCTGGCCCGGCAGATCGCCTCCGTTCGGCAAACCATCGACACAATGAAAGGGGATGGACAGTACATGGCACAGGATATGTTTGACGGCTTCGACCACACTCAATACAAAGAAGAGGTGGAAGAGCGCTGGGGCAAGGACGCCTACGCCGCCAGTGATTCCTGGTGGCGCGGAATGAGCGCCGAAGAAAAGCAGCAGTGGAAGGACCGCGTCCGGAAACTGGGCACGGACTGGATCTCGGCTGCCGAATCCGGGGTCTCACCGGATAGCGCCGACGCGCAGGATCTGGCGCGGCGCCACGTCGAATGGCTCCGGGGAATTCCGGGAACCCCGACGGCGGCACCTGGCGGAGACGTCAAGGGTTACGTCACGGGCCTCGGCGAAATGTATGTCGCTGACCCCAGGTTTGCTGCCAACTACGGCGGGGAAACCGGGGCGGCCTTCGTCCGGGATGCGCTGCGGACTTACGCAGAGCAGAACCTGTAGACGGCCGGGATGCGCCGATCAGGGTTTTCACAATAGTCTGGCCGAATGGGTACAAGCACCGTAAAGTCCGGCGAACAGGTTGACAGACAGAAGCGAATTCTCGATGCGGCACTGGAACTGCTGTCCCGCCACGGCATTTCGGGCATCAACATGCGCGCTGTGGCCCGTGAAGCCGGCGTCGCACTTGGACTCGTGAATTACTACTACGAAGACAAACCGAGTTTGATCCGCGCGGTGCTCCACCAGATTGAAGAGCACGACCTCCTCTTGGTGGAGCCAGCGCCTACGTCAACCCCGGACGAGCAACTCCGGGAGTCCCTGCGCCGCGTTGCGGACCCCGAACTCCTGACCACAAGCTACCTGTCCCTCCGCCTCCACCTGTGGGCCCTCGCCCAGGCGGATGAGGACTTCGCGCAGATCAACGCTGCAGCCTTTGACAGATATCTCCAAGGGCTTGCGGCCCTGATCGGCAATGCTGTCCCCGGGCTTTCCCTTGATGAGTGCAAGGATCGGGCGGCCGACATCGTCGTGGTGCAAAACGGTATGTGGCTCACCACGTTGCTGGGCATAGACAAGGCGGCGATCGAAAGGGGCATTGCCCGCACGGAGCAGATTGCTTTCGCACCGACGCGGTAAGTCGACGCTACTCCTCGCCCCAGCGTGCCAGCGCGTCGATCGCCTCGCGCAAGGCGAGCCCTTTATCGGTCAGCGCGTAAGCCCGGGTGTTGTGGCGCAGGGGCAGGCGGGATAATACGCCGGCGGCCTCGAGCTCACGCAGGCGGGTCGCGAGCATGTTGGTCGGGACCCCGAGGTCGCGCTGCAGATCGCCGTAACGCTGTGGCCCCTCAAGCAGCCGCTCCACGATGAGAAGGGCCCACCGTGATCCGACGACGTCCAGGGCCGCGGCGAGGTTGCTCACGTGGTCGGAGCGGCGTCCGGCTTCATCCAAAACGGCGAGTAGTGGTAGCCGTCGGGGTCGTCGAATTGGCGCTGATACATGAAGGGGTAGTCGTCAGTATCGCCGATCCGCCCTCCGGCGGCACCGGCGCGTTCGATGAGCTCGTCGACCGCCTCCCGGCTGCCGAGGTCGAATGAGACCGTGACCTTCGACGGGGTTTCGGGTCCGCCGACCAGCTCCTCGGACCCCCCGACGCTCGCGTACATCTCGCGGCTGCCGAGCATGATGTACTGCTCGGGCGCGATCGCAAAGCAGGACACGTTGTGATCGGACATCTCGGCGTTGAGGGTCCAGCCGAGGGCGGTATAGAAGGCAGTCGCGCGCTCGACGTTCTCAACCGGGCAAGTGATGAAAAGGTTCATGAGGCTCATACTTGCAAAATGCAAGTGCGACGTCAAGGGGTCCAACGCCCGCCCTCACCCCCGCCCGCACCTACTCCACAGTGACCATCACCGACGGCCAGCCTGAGGCCCCGTCGGGCACCGGATCTGCACGCTTGTCCGTCTGGACTTCGCCCGTGCCGTCGGTGGCGCGGGCCTTGACGTAGTGGAGGCCGGGCGTGGCGTCCCATTCATAGGACCACTGGCGCCAGGTGATGGTGGAGGCTTCGTCGGAAAGGGTTGCTTCCATCCATTCACCGTCGTCGATCTGCACTTCCACCTTGGTGATTCCCCGGGTCTGGGCCCATGCGGTGCCGCCCACGGCGACCTTCCCTGGCGGGAACTTCGCAAAGGACTTGGGCACGTCCACGCGTGCCATGGTCTTGATGGGACCACGCTCGGACCAGCCGCGCTCAGTCCAGTAAGCCTTGCTGTCCGCGAAGCGCGTGACTTCGAGTTCCACCACCCATTTGGTGGCCGAGACGAACCCGTACAACCCCGGAACCACCATTCGCACGGGGTATCCGTGCTCCAGCGGAAGTGGTTCTCCATTCATGCCGATGGCCAGCATGGCATCACGGTCATCCTGCAGGACTTCCAGTGGAGTAGAGGCACTGAAGCCGTCAATGGAACGTGAGAGCACCATGTCCGCGCCTTCCTTCGGCTTTGCCCTGGCCAGGACGTCTCGGATCGGCAGGCCAAGCCATTTGGCGTTTCCGGCCAGCTTTCCGCCCACCGGGTTGGATACGCAGGTGAGGGTGACATGCGATTCGATCAGGTCGGCGTCGAGCAGGTCCTGGAAGGTGAGGGTGACCTCTTCCTCAACCATTCCGTGCACCCGCAGCACCCAATCCTTGACATTGATTTCCGGGACGCTCAGGGCTGTATCGATGCGGTAAAACTCGCTGTTCGGCGTCAGCCAGGGGAAGACTCCAGGCACCGGAGACTGGACACCGGCCGGTACAGGAGGCGCCGGCTTAACAGGGGCAGGCAGCCGGAGCGCCTCCCGGGCCTGGGCTATGTTGTTGCGCGCGGCACCCAGCAGCCGCCCGCCGGTTGCCGCGATTCCGGCGGCCACCGCGGTGATACCGGCGGCAGCAAAGAAGCGACGGCGGCTGGTGCCGGCGCCGCCGACCTGGGCATCGGCGTCGGCTGCTATGTCAGCAGGGGCTTCCGGCCACGCTTTCAACCGCCATAGCGGCATGATGAGGCGGCGCAGGACAACGAGGCCGGCGATGGTTCCCAGGACGGAGGGGATGGCGTCAGCGGGTCCCACCCCGGCGCGGGTCAGGACGGCGGCAACAATCACGGCGCCCATGAACAGCACGCCCAGGACGCCCAGCGCCCACTTCCGGTAGGCCACCACACCCAGAACGCAGGCCAGCACAGCGATGGTGAGGCCCATGCCTACGAACAGCGCAGCCTTGTCGTTGGTACCGAACGTGGCTATGGCAAAGTCCTTCATCCACGGTGGCGTGAAGTCGATGAAGGTGGAGCCCAGCGCAAACACCGGGGTTGCCCTTGCCGTGAAGAACGCGCCGATCAGTTCCGCAACGGCGAGCACGACGGCGGCCGACACCACGCCTGCCAGCGCTGCCATGGTTTCGGGACCTTTGGTCCGGAGTCCGAGCTTTTTCATGTAGGGAGTTCGTAGCGGGCGGGACCGGGGATGGGTCGGCCGAGTGGTAGATTAATCCAATTGATAGATATAACCCTAGGAGCCCTCATGCAGACCTCATCCCGAAAGCCGTTGCTCGCGGTGGCCGCATCCATTCTTGTCATCTCGACCCTGGGCGGATGCTCCGCCGGCACAGCAGCCCCTGCCGAGAATCCAGGCACGGCCGCTGCAAGCTCCACGCCGCCATCGAGCACTGAAAGAAGTGGCACAGCAACCTCACCTCAGGCTGAGTCAACCGCCGGCAACTCCAGCGCCGAGGGAAAGCTCGACCCCGCCACTGAATCCCTCACGTGGGAGAACGGCAAGAGGATCCTGGGTGATGAAAAGGGTGGACACACCCCTGACATTGCCAGCTCTTTGACCGATCCCAACGCCGGATGGCAGGCCGACTACAGCCGCATGGCAACGGACGGGATGATGACCTTCACCTCGGATAGCACGCAATGCAAGGTCCGAACAATCCAGGTGCGCAACCAACCCTCCGAACTGGTACCCGGTGACGACCGGGAGTCAACATTGAAGGTCCTCGCCATCCTCATCCCCGGAAAGCCGGATCTCGCCGCGAACGTTAAGGACGCGACCTTGGGCTACGGCATGGCGGGTAATCGCGGAGTGGACATGTTGTCTCTCACCTACACATCGGGCGACTCCTATGGGTACACCGCGGTAAGAACCTTCAGCAAGCCGGCGGTCACAGTCAAAGTGGAGGCGCTCTGCCCTAACGTCGAGACGCTCAAAACAACCCTCGATGAAATTGGCAACAACATCAGCATCAATGCACGCTAACGAGACGTTTGAACATCTGTTCATAATTTTCCTTGAACAGATGTTCAAGATGCACTAACCTCCTTCGTATGACCCAAGCCACATTTTCCGACTCCGCCTCCACCCTTTTCATCAACGGCCGCTGGGAGCCGGCCGCGTCCGGCGCGGTACGCGAAATCCACAACCCGGCCGACGGCGAACTGGTCGCCACCGTGTCCGAAGCTGGACGCGAGGATGCCGAGCGCGCCATTTCCGCAGCCCGCGCAGCCTTCGACTCCGGCGTCTGGTCCTCGGTCCCCGCTCCCGAGCGCGGCGCCTTCCTGCTCAAGGTCGCCGCTGAACTCCGCGAACGCCGCGAGAAGTTCGCCCGTGCCGAATCGCTTGATACCGGCAAGCGGATCGTCGAAAGCCGCATCGACATCGATGACATCGCTGCCTGCTTCGAATATTTCGGAAGACTCGCCGGGCAGTCGGCGGGCCGGGTAGTCGACGCAGGGGACCCCGCCGTCGTCAGCAGAATCGTTTACGAACCCGTGGGCGTCTGCGGCCTGATCACACCGTGGAACTACCCGCTGCTCCAGGCCGCGTGGAAGATCGCCCCCGCACTGGCCGCCGGTTGCACTTTCATCCTGAAGCCTGCCGAGCTCACCCCTTCCACCGCCATCCTTGCCATGCAGTTGCTTCAGGACCTGGGCCTGCCGGACGGCGTCGCCAACCTGCTGACCGGCCCCGGAGCAAAAGCGGGCGCGCCGCTTTCGGAGCACCCCGACATTGACCTGGTCTCCTTCACCGGTGGACTGGAAACCGGCAAGCGCATCGCCGCGGCTGCCGCCGGCACCGTGAAAAAGGTGGCGCTGGAGCTCGGCGGCAAGAACCCCAACGTCGTGTTTGCCGACGCTGACTTCGATGCCGCCGTCGATAATGCCCTGAACGGCGCATTTGTGCACTCGGGCCAGGTCTGCTCGGCCGGCGCGCGGCTGGTGGTGGAGGAATCCATCGCCGAGCGCTTCGTCGACGAGCTGGTCCGCAAGGCACAGGGCATCCGTATCGGCGGCCCGTTCGATGAGTCCGCCGAAACCGGTCCACTGATTTCCGCGGCCCACCGGGAGAAAGTGGACGCCTACGTCCAGCGCGGTATCGAGGAAGGCGCACGGCTGAGGTGTGGCGGTGCGGCCCCCCAGGGAGAAAAGTTCGACGCCGGTTTCTACTACCAGCCGACCGTCCTGGACCGCGTCCACAGGGGAATGTCGGTTGTCATCGACGAAGCCTTTGGCCCGGTGGTAACGGTGGAAACTTTCCGCACGGAAGACGAAGCCGTCACGACCGCCAACGACACCATCTACGGGTTGGCCGGTGCGGTCTGGACCCAGGATGCCGGCAAGGCCCAGCGCGTAGCGGGCCGTTTGCGGCATGGCACCATCTGGATCAACGACTACCACCCCTACCTTCCGCAGGCTGAGTGGGGCGGCTTTGGCCAGTCCGGCGTCGGCCGCGAACTCGGCCCCACCGGCCTGGGTGAGTACCAGGAAGCCAAGCACATCTACCAGAACACCAGCCCGCAGGTGACCGGCTGGTTCGCAGACCACGGCAAGGAGAAATAGATGCACGTCGACACCATCGACAACCTCAGCGAGCGCGGGTTCGATTACGTCGTCATTGGCGGAGGATCTGCCGGAGCTGCCGTGGCCGCCCGGCTGAGCGAGGACCCTGCCGTCACCGTGGCCCTGGTGGAGGCCGGCCCGGATGACCGCAACCTGCCGGAGATCCTGCAACTGGATCGTTGGATGGAACTGCTGGAATCCGGCTACGACTGGGACTACCCGGTAGAACCGCAGGAAAATGGCAACTCCTTCATGCGCCATGCCCGCGCCAAGGTCATGGGTGGCTGTTCCAGCCACAACTCCTGCATCGCTTTCTGGGCTCCCCGCGAAGACCTGGACGAGTGGGAGTCGAAGTACGGCGCCACCGGTTGGAACGCTGCCGCCGCCTGGCCTTTGTACCAGCGCCTGGAAACGAACGAGGACGCCGGCCCGGATGCTCCCCACCACGGCGACTCCGGTCCAGTGCACCTGATGAACGTTCCCCCGAACGATCCCGCGGGAGTCGCCCTCCTCAATGCCTGTGAGCAGGCCGGTATTCCCCGCGCAAAGTTCAATGACGGCACCACCGTGGTCACCGGCGCCAATTTCTTCCAGATCAACCGCCGCTCGGACGGGACACGTTCCTCCAGCTCGGTCTCCTACATCCATCCGATCATCGACCGCGAAAACTTCACGCTGCTGACCGGCCTGCGGGCCCGCCAACTGGTGTTCGACGCGGACAAGCGCTGCACCGGCGTCGACGTGGTGGACTCGGCATTCGGTCGGACGCACAGGCTCTCGGCGCATCGCGAGGTCATCCTGTCCACCGGCGCCATCGACTCCCCCAAGCTGCTGATGCTCTCCGGGATCGGCCCGGCCGAACACCTCGCGCAGCATGGCATCGAGGTCCTGGTGGATTCCCCGGGCGTGGGCGAGCACTTGCAGGACCACCCGGAAGGCGTGGTGCAGTTCGAGGCCAAGCAGCCCATGGTGCAGACCTCCACCCAGTGGTGGGAGATCGGCATCTTCACTCCCACCCAAGAGGGCCTTGACCGCCCGGACCTGATGATGCACTACGGTTCGGTCCCCTTCGACATGAACACCCTGCGGTACGGCTACCCCACCACGGAGAACGGCTTCAGCCTGACTCCCAATGTCACCCATGCACGTTCGCGCGGGACCGTGCGGCTGCGGAGCCGGGACTTCCGCGACAAGCCCATGGTTGACCCTCGGTACTTCACCGATCCCGAGGGCCACGACATGCGCGTCATGGTGGCCGGCATCCGCAAGGCCCGGGAAATTGCTGCCCAACCGGCCATGGCCGAATGGACCGGCAGGGAACTCTCCCCTGGTCTTGAGGCACAAACCGACGAGGAACTGCAGGACTACATCCGCAAGACGCACAACACCGTCTACCACCCGGTTGGCACAGTCCGCATGGGCGCGGTGGACGACGACATGTCCCCGTTGGACCCCGAACTTCGGGTCAAGGGCGTGACCGGACTGCGCGTGGCCGATGCGTCCGTCATGCCGGAACACGTCACCGTGAACCCCAACATCACTGTCATGATGATCGGCGAGCGTTGCGCCGACTTCATCAAGGCCGACCACAGCGCCAGCCGAACGGAGGAAACCACGACGGCGGAAGCCGGCTTCAGCTTGTCCCTCGCCTGAAATGCACCCTGCTTTTAGACCCACGCAACAAACAATGGGGGAAACAGCCGCAGGCACACCGTGGTGCCCGGCTTTTTGATATCGACTGCGTCCAATGGCGGCCGCGGGCTATCACCATTCATGCATGTCTGAATTAGGAGTTCGAATGTTAGAACCCAGCAAAACAGGACCCTGCAAGAGCGATGCAAGCGGCATGGACGAGTTTGGCTATGCCCAGACCCTCGACCGCAGCATCGGTAAGTTTGCCAGCTTTGCCGCCGGCGTCAGTTACATCTCGATTCTCACCGGCGTTTTTCAACTTTTTTACTTCGGATTTTCGACGGCGGGGCCCGCCTATGCCTGGTCGTGGCCCATCGTCTTCGTCGGCCAGCTCATGGTCGCGCTGTGTTTTGCGGAATTGGCCGGCCGCTACCCGGTGGCCGGTTCGGTGTACAACTGGGCAAAAAGGCTCTCCACCGGAACATGGGCGTGGCTGGCCGGCTGGTTGCTGTTGCTCTCCTCCATCATGGCCCTGGGCTCCGTAGCATTGGCGCTGCAAATCACCCTGCCGCAGATTTGGAGCGGCTTCCAGATGGTAGGCGACGGAACAGGCCCGTACGACTTTGCCGTCAACGGGGTCATCCTGGCCAGCATCATGATCGGCATCTCCACCCTCATCAACGCGTTCGGCGTGAAACTCATGACCATGATCAACAGCGTGGGCGTGTTCGTGGAGCTGGTTGCTGCCGTCCTGCTCATTGCGGCGCTCATCTGGCACTCGGTGCGGGGACCGGAAGTCCTCCTGGATACCGCTGGATTCGGTGAAGAACATCCCTTGGGCTTCTTCGGGGTGTTCCTCATTGCGGCCATGGCTTCCGGTTACGTCATGTACGGATTCGACACCGCCAGCTCCTTGGGCGAGGAAACCAAAGACCCCAAGCGCACGGCTCCCAGGGCGATCCTGCGCGCCGTCACCGCATCATTCCTCCTGGGAGGGCTGCTCCTCCTGGGCGGCATCCTGGCCGCACCCGATCTGTCCGATCCCAAGCTGGGAGCGGCCGATGGCGGGCTGCAGTACATCGTGTTGTCGGTGCTGGGCGGGCCGTTCGGCAAGGCCTTCCTGGCGTGCATCGTCGTAGCCGTGGTGGTCTGCACGCTGGCCGTCCATGCAGCAGCCATCCGGATGATGTTTGCCATGGCCAGGGACAACAACCTTCCCTTCAGCCGCCAGCTCAGCAAGGTGCACCCCACGCGGAAGACCCCCACGGTGGCTGCGATCGTTATCGGCGTAGTGGCGGTGATTCCGTTGATCGTCAACATCTCCCAGCCGGCCATCTTCACTATCCTGTCCAGCATCAGCATCGTCCTGATCTACCTGTCATACCTGTTGGTGACGGTGCCCATGTTGCGACGCCGGTTCCTGAAGAAATGGCCCCTGCAGGACGACGGTTCGGAACCGGGATTCAGCCTCGGCAAATGGGGCCTCCCGGTGAACATCCTCGCCGTACTGTGGGGCGGCGCCATGACGCTGAACCTTGTGTGGCCGCGGCCGGAGATTTACAACTCGGTACCGCCGTTCGAGTGGTACTTGCAATGGGGCGGAGTGATCTTCGTTGGCGCGGTCATCATCGGCGGCACGCTCCTGTACCGGCTCCGCATCCGGCACCACACCGGAGTCCTGGCCGAGCACGCGGCGGCCGCTGCTCCTTCGGATCCGGAACCGGCACAGGCGAAGCCGGCACAGGCGGACCTTGCCCAGGCGAAGCCGGCACAGGCGGACCCAGCCCAAACGGTGAAGGCTTAGACGAACGCCGACTTCCCTGTCACCGCGCGGGCAACGATCATCGAGTTGATCTCGTAGCTGCCCTCGTAGGTGTACAGGATTTCGGCGTCGCCAAACAGCTTGCCCATCTCATAGTCCGTGGTGATTCCGTTCCCGCCCAGCAAAGAACGGCCCATGGCGACGGATGACCGGGCCAGGCGGGTGGTGGTGGCCTTGCACATGGCCGCCTGGACCATCTCAAGCTTCCCCGCCTGCTGGATCCGCGCCAGCTCCACCATCATGGACAGCGAGGCGTTGGCATTGCCCAGGATGTCGGCGAGCTGCTGCTGGACAAGCTGGAACCGGGCCAACTCCTTGCCGAACTGATGACGCTCCAACGCGTAAGTACGGGCGATATCAAAGGCTGCCAACTGTATTCCCGCAGCCTGCCATCCCACCCAGGCCCGGGAATCACGCAAGAGATCGTTGGCCCGCGAGAACTCCGTAGCCCCTGGCAGGAGATTCTCCGCAGGTATGCGGACATCGTCCATGACGATGTCCGCATTCTGCATGATGCGGAGTCCGATCTTGTTGGAGATCTTGGTGGCTGAGTAGCCGGGGCGGTCGGTCTCCACGATGAAACCCTTGATCTGGCCGTCGGACACATCGCGGGCCCATACCAAGGCGAAGTCCGCGATGGTGCCGGCCCCGATCCAGCGCTTGGCACCGTTGATGACCCACTCGCCGCCGTCGCGCCGCGCCGTCGTCGACAGTCCCCCGGCGATGTCCGAGCCGTGGTCCGGTTCGGTGAGCGCGAAGGCGCCCAGCTGGGTGAAGGCTTCCAGCCCCGGCAGCCAGCGACTCTTTTGTTCTGGAGAACCGAGCTCGTCAATCATGCCCACGATGAGCTCGTTGTGGATGCCCACCAGCGCCGAAAGTGACACATCAGCCCGGGCGATCTCGGTATACATGAGGCCCTTGAAGAGCTTGGTGGAGCCGTCTGTTTGCAGTCCGCCGAGCCCGAACTTGGCCATGTCAGCGAGGAGCCCGAACGGGAATTCCTCCCGGTTCCAGTAGTCGATGCTGGCAGAGCGGATGCGTGTTTGCAGGAACTCCCTGATCTCCAGATATCGCAAGCGCTCCCCCGCCGGGAGCAGGTCCAGTACGTGCATCAGGTCCGCCTCCGGGTAAGGAGGGAGGACGTGTTCCGGTGCCGCCCCGCTGGTAACGGTGCCGGCCGCTTTGTCGTCGAGCATCAGACCCCTTCGTCATCTCCCATACGGGCTCTTCCAAACCCTTGGATGTCCTAGTATATTGCAAGGTGATGTGGATCACTAGGCGGGGTGTCCGGCAAAGATGCCGGTGAATCCCGAAAGCGAAAGGCGGACTATGACAGTCACAGACGACTTCCGTGCGGCCCGCGACCGGCTGCTGGAACTGCGCGAGGACTACAAGCAGGCGCACGGCGAATTCCAGTGGCCCCGCTTCGAGGAGTTCAACTTCGCACTCGATTGGTTCGACCGGATCGCAGCGGACGAGGACAAGGGTGGCAAGCCGGCACTGGTCATCGTGGAACAGGACGGCAGTTCCACGCGCCGCACGTTCAAGGACCTCTCGCTAAGGTCGTCCCAGGTAGCCAACTGGCTGCGGAGCCAAGGCGTTCGACGCGGCGACCACATGATCATCATGCTCGGCAACCAGGTGGAACTCTGGGAACTTATGCTGGCGGGCATCAAGCTGGGTATCGTCATGATTCCCACCACCACGCTGATGGGTGCCCGCGATCTCCAGGACCGTGTGGAGCGCGGCGGGGCCCGCTGGGTGGCCGTCGGAAGTGCCAACATCGGCAAGTTCGCGGCGGTTGACGGCGATTACACGCTGATCGAGGTCGGTGCGGATCGCGCCAACGCGGACGCCAAACAGTACGCAGATGCGTACGACGCCGGCACGGACTTCACGCCCGATGCCCCCACCAAGGCGGACGAGACCCTCCTGCTCTACTTCACGTCCGGCACCACATCACGGGCCAAACTGGTGGAGCACACCCATACGTCATACCCCGTAGGCCACCTGTCCACAATGTATTGGATCGGCCTTGAACCCGGCGACGTCCACCTCAACGTCGCCTCGCCCGGCTGGGCCAAACATGCATGGTCCAACGTGTTCACACCCTGGATCGCCGAAGCCTGCGTGTTCATCTACAACTACGAACGCTTCGACGCCGCTGCCCTCATGGACCAAATGGGCCGCGAAGGCGTCACCAGTTTCTGCGCACCCCCTACCGTGTGGCGCATGCTCATCCAGGCCGACCTCACGCAGCTGACCACGCCACCATTGAAGGTGGTCTCCGCTGGCGAACCACTCAACGCCGAGGTTATCGGACAGGTCGAGGAAGCCTGGGGCGTGACGATCCGCGACGGCTTCGGCCAAACAGAATCCACTGTCCAGATCGCCAACACCCCCGCGCAGCCGGTGAAAATCGGATCCATGGGAAGGCCGCTCCCCGGGTACGACGTCGTCCTGGTTGACCCGGTCACCGGCCAGGAAGCGGACGACGGCGAACTCTGCTTGCGCTTGGACCCCCGGCCCGTGGGGCTCATGAAGAGCTACTTCGGCGACGAAGCGAAAACGGCCGACGCGTTCCGCGATGGCTACTATCACACCGGCGATATGGCCAGCCGGGATGCTGACGGCGTCATCACCTACGTTGGCCGGGACGACGACGTGTTCAAGTCCTCCGACTACCGTTTGTCGCCTTTCGAACTTGAAAGCGTCCTGATCGAACACCCCGCAGTGGCGGAGGCCGCCGTCGTGCCTTCGCCTGATGCGGTAAAGCTGTCGGTGCCGAAAGCGTTCGTGGTGCTGGCCGCAGGCTATGAAGCCGGACCGGCGGTCGCGGAGGACATTTTGAAGTACTGCCGCGAGCATCTGGCCCCCTTCAAGCGCATCCGCCGGCTCGAGTTCAAAGAGCTGCCCAAGACCATCTCGGGCAAGATCCGGCGCGTGGAACTGCGCGGCACGGAGGTTGCGCGGCACGGAGACGGTCCGCTGCCTTCGGGTTTGGGCGTCGAATACACCGAGGAAGAGTTCCCGAATCTGAAAGACTAGCCACCCGGAAGACCAGGCCAACCAAGCAACCGAAGGAGGCCCATGGGCACCCCACTCCCCCGCGACCCCATTGCCGATGCCCAGCGCAACTGGGAACGGCATGGCTGGGGCGATGTTGCCGCGCCCATGGCCGCCATCACCGCGATCATGCGCACGCAGCAGATCCTGCTCGCGCGCATCGAGACCGTCCTCAAACCGTTCGGGCTCACTTTCGCCCGCTACGAACTCCTCGCGCTCCTGAGTTTCGCCCGCAGCGGGGCCCTGCCCATGAACAAAGCCAGCGCGCTCCTGCAGGTGCATCCAACGTCGGTGACCAACGCCGTCGACCGCTTGGAAAAGGCCGCCCTGGTGGCCCGCTCTCCGCACCCCACCGATGGGCGCACCACGCTGATCGAACTCACGGCGGAAGGCCGCACCCTCGCCAAGAAGGCGACGGCGGCACTCAACGCCGAGGTATTCGGCCAGTCAGGGTTCGGGCCCGACGACGTCGATCACCTCATCCGCGTTTTGGGCACTTTCCGCAGGGATGCCGGGGACTTCACGGAAGAATAGAAGGTTCCTACGTTCTAGAGGGGCTGTGCCCTGGCAGGGGTGGGGCTTTGGATTGGTACGTGTGGCCTGTGGGAGTGCTGATTTCCAGGGTGTGCACGCCGTGCGGGCCCCGTGGAACGTTGTGGTGGTCCAACCGGGGTGTTCTTTGGTGTGGTTGCAGGCTTCGCATAGTCCTGCGCCGTTGCTGAAGTTCGTTTTTCCGCCGGACTGCCAGGGAACCACATGGTCAATGTGCCGGATGGGCGCGTCGCAGTACGGCGTGCGGCAGGTCTCGGTCCCGGGTCTCAATGAATCGCCTCAGCCGGCCGGTAAAGAGCCGGGCCTTGGAGTCCGTGCCGAGGAGTTCTCCTGTGCCCGGCGCGGTGTAGAGCCGGCGAAGCCGGACTGTGAGCTCCTGATCCGGGGTTGCCTGCCCTGGGCCGGTGTTTGCCTGTCCGGAGTTGGCCGGGCAGGATTTCACTGGCCTTGAGCCCGTGGCCTGCTCCAACCCCAGGAGCTCCCTCCCCCACTCGGCCGGGACGATTCCGTAACCCCTCAGGCGGGCCGGTTCACTGTCTCCCTGAAAAAGGGTCCGGTCGGTCATGACCAGATCCAGGTTGATCCCCGAAAACCCTCCCGGGGTCCCCGTGATGCGTTCCACGAGGGCGTCGGCCATGACCTGGCCGCGGGTCGGGACAACCCCGCCAGAGCCGCCGCTGGAACGGGCCGAGTCAGCGGCCCGGCTCAACGCCGCATAAACAGCCACGCCCTGAGCCACCGGCAACAGCGCCGTCAAATACGTCATGGTGTCCGGCGCCGGGCGCAGGCTGACGGTCCGTTCAGCGGCGGCACGGCTGGCCCGCCCGGCCACCGAGCGCGGATCCCGACGAGACGCGGCAGCTTTCGCAGCGGCAATGATCGCTTTGTCGCCCTTCCCGGCAAAGGTCCCGGCGTCGGGGGCGAGTTCCTCGTCCACCGCGCACCGGTCCTCAACAGACAGGCACGCCGTTTCCTTGACCAGCAGCGTGGCACGCCACTCGTTCAACTGCCCCGACTTCAGGGCCGCCAAGGTATGCGGCATCTCCGCGACGAGGGCTTTCGCCAAACCCAGGAGACGTGACCCACGGTTCGGGGACTCACGCCGGGCCAATGCAACCTGCGCTCCCACCCCGTGGCCACGCTCGGACGCAGGGACGCCTGCCTCGGCCTGCCCGGCGCGCTGGACAAGATCAAAAGCCACAGCAACACGCGCCTGTAGAGCGGAGATGGCCGACTTCATCTCCTCCAGCACCCGCAACTGCTCGATCAGGTCCCCGCCCACAGTGTTAGCCGGGACGGAGCCCGCCTGAGTCTCCCCAATCCGCTCCATGCCCCTACTCTTGCAGCAGGCACCGACAATATAACGTCCGATTAAGGGAGTCCCCCGGAGGACCTCCTTTAAGCGGGACTCCCTGGCGCTCCGTCAACCTGATGTGCTGGGTGAATGACCACCACCACCCTTTCCACCACCACGAGCCGCCGGTTGCCATTGGTGACCTATATTTTGGCTGCGGGTGTGTTCCTGATGGGAACCACAGAGTTCATCGTTGCGGGCATCCTGCCGGAGATCGCCGGCGATCTGGGTATCTCCGTAGCTGACGCCGGTCTCATGATCACCATCTTTGCCGTCGGCATGATCGTCGGCACTCCCACGATGGCGATCCTGACGCTTAGGCTGTCACGCCGCCTGACGCTCAGCCTCGCACTGGTGGTCTTCGCGGTGGGCCACGTGATGGTGGCGCTGTCCTCGGACTTCACGATCATTCTTGGCGCGCGTTTCCTCACGGCGTTGGCGACGGGCGCTTTCTGGGCGGTAGCCGCCGTCGTGGGTGCAAAAGCCGCGGGCGCTGCGGCCGCGTCCCGTGCGTTGGGCGTTGTTTTGGGCGGCGGCATGCTCGCCAACGTTGTGGGTGTTCCCCTCGGTGCGTTTGCCGGCCAGGTCATTGGCTGGCAGGGACCGTTTTGGGTTCTCGCAGCCTTGGCGCTGGTGGGGGCGGTTGCGGTCCATCGATTGGTTGCCGCGGATTCTGGGTCGGGGTCCACGCCGTCGGTGCGTGCAGAGCTGGCAAGTATGCGCGATTCGAGGGTGTGGCTTGTTCTTGCGGGCTGTGCGATCGTCTGCGGATCATCCTTGGCTGCCTACACCTTCATCTCCCCGTTGCTCACGGAGAACACCGGACTTGCCGCAGCCGCGGTTCCGCTGGTGTTGATGGCTTACGGCGTCGGGGCGTTTATCGGTTCAACTCTGGGTGGCCGCTTCGGTGCCCACCACCCCTATCCGGCGCTCTTCATCTCAGCAGCTATGACCTTCCTGATCCTCGGCTCCCTGTTCATGTTCTCCGGCTACGCCCTGGTTACTGTGGTGCTGATCTTCCTGTTGGGCCTCTTCGGCATGGCCACCAATCCGATCCTTATCGGCAAAG
Organism: Paenarthrobacter sp. TE4293; assembly: GCF_050435325.1. NCBI lineage: Bacteria > Bacillati > Actinomycetota > Actinomycetes > Micrococcales > Micrococcaceae > Paenarthrobacter > Paenarthrobacter sp. TE4293. The sequence goes on along the minus strand of NZ_JBNJRY010000007.1, from coordinate 200,012 downwards.
CCGTTGGATATGCGGGCCATGCGCCCACGCTGGCCTCGGCGCTCAGCACGTCCGCATTTAACCTGGGCACGGCCATGGGTTCGTGGGTCGCAGGCTTCGCCCTGGAATCGGCGCTGGGGGCCAGCGGACCGGTTTTGGTGGGCGCAGGCGTCGCTGCGCTCTACTTCCTGCCGCTCACCTTGCTGTTGCTAAGGGATCGGAAGGAGGGATCCCCCCCAGGGGAGGAAGGTTGTGGCCACGCCGGTGGCGACATCGACCATGGCGCTTAGCCCCGACCTGTCACCGGGCAAGGTTTCGATCCGACCTTCAAAGCGGATAGCACGCCGCGTACAATCGGGGGCACTGAGCCGCCCGGTTCCTTCTGAGAACAAAGGAATCAATAGGTCCTGAGATATTCCGTGATGTTGAGGTTCGCTCCGACCGAGGCGGCAGGCCATCGGATCCCTTCACGGTCAATCAAGGCTGGAGGGCAACTTCTTCAATGTCGCACATAGATCTCAAGGCTCTGGTCTCGGCCGTCATCGGTCTCGTTATCGCGCTCATTACGGTGTTGCTCGGTGTTCCCGAACTCGCGCCCTTGATTGGATGGGCTGTCTCCGGCTGCATCTTCCTGGTGTGGGCGTGGACCAAGGCGTGGCCCGCTGGCCCGGACGCCACGGGTGAACTCGCCCGCCAGGAGGGTCAGTCCCGACGGCTCGTTGACTCCCTCATCATAGTCGCGACCTTTATCAGTCTCGTGGCGGTCGTCTTCGCATTGATCCGCAGCCAGCAGAAGGACCTTATCGGCGTGGCCGCGGCGCTCCTGGCTGCGCTCGGCGTGGTGCTCGCGTGGGCTCTCGTCAATACGGTCTACGCGTTCAAGTACGCTCGCATGTACTACCACGACGACCGCCATCGCTTCACCTTCAATCAGGACGAGGACCCGTCGTACAGCGACTTCGCCTACGCAGCATTCTCTATCGGCATGGCATACAACGCGAGCAATGTGAACGAGTCATCCACTCCCTCCCGAAGGATCGCCCTGGGGCACGCTTTGCTCTCCTACTTCTTTGGCACTTTCGTGGTCGCAGTGGCAATCAACCTCGTCGTCAGCCTCGGCCAGTCCAGTTGACCACAGGCTTGACGAGAACGTGGAAATGCGGCGACGGACGTACCGGACGACGTTGAACGGTTGGCTGACCTGCGCGCTGAGACCGAGGACATCAAGGATTTCCTCGATGGGCTGGCTCGCCTGGAGTCATCCATTGAGGGCTATCAGCTGTCCGCGCGGGTCTTTTCAGAGGCGGACTGAACACCGTATTCGCTGGCAGCCCACGACGCCAGCAGTTGCAGGCGCTCCGCCGACGGCGACCCGGGCTCGGCCGCGTAGATCGTCAGGGTGAGCCCAGGCTCGGCCGCCATTTCCAAGCCCTCATAGGCGAGCGTCATCTCACCGACGACCGGGTGGTTGAACGTCTTGAACCCCGTGCCGTGGTGGCGGACGTTGTGCGCGCCCCAGCGTGTGCGGAAGTCATGGCTGCGGGTGCTGAGTTCGCCAATGAGGTCGTGAAGCTCTTTATTGTGCGGGTCCCTGCCGGCTTCGGTGCGCAGAATGGAAACAGTGACCTCGGCGAAGGCATCCCAGTCGGGGTAAAACTCGTAGGCCCGTTCATCCAGGAACGTGAATCGTGCAATGTTGGGCGGCTGGCCCGGCATGTCGTAGCAGTCTTTGTAGAAAGCCCGGGCCAACCGGTTGACGGCCAGCAGATCCATGCGGCCATTGCGGACGAAGGCGGGGCCGGCCGTCATCGCGTCGAGCGCCCACTGCAGGCTACGGTGCGGCACGTAGGACTTTGCGTTCCGGCGCCGGGGTGGTCGGGCGACTGGGCTCGCCGCGTGGGCCAGGTCAAACAGGTGGGCCCGTTCCGCGTCGTCCAAGCACAACGCCCGCGCCAGGCTCTCAAGCACTTGGGGCGATGCACCACTGATGGCACCGCGCTCCAAACGGGTGTAATACTCAACGCTCAGTCCAGCAAGAGTGGCCACCTCACTGCGCCGCAATCCCTTGACCCGCCTGTTGGAGCCGGTTGGCAGTCCAACCTGCTCCGGCGTCACATGTGCTCGCCGGGAGATCAGGAATTCACGTACTTCTGCCCGATTGTCCATGACTTCACCCTAGGTCCGGACCGGCCGCCGAGGGAGTCCCTCCCAGGACCACCTATGGTTGAGGACTCCGGCGGGACACCAGCACAGGGCTGTGGGCGTGGTGGAGCACAGCGTGCGCCGTGGACCCGATGGTGCCCTTGATAACTCCATGGCCTTTGGTGCCGACCACCGTGATGCGTGCACTGTGGGAAGCCTTGACCACAGCACGGGAGAAGGATGCGTCCACCAGCAACTCACCGCTCACAGTGATTCCAGGTGCTTTGTGCCTGGCCTGGCTCATGACGGAATCCAGGAGCGCTTCAGCCTCCGGGTACGCTTCCACAGGTTCGCGCAGCAAACGGTACCCGGCAGGTTCGTGGAGTACGTGCACAATCCTGAGCTCAGCCCCCGTTGCCGCAGCGAAAAGGCAGGCATCTTCAAGTGCTGCCGGTGATCCCGAGTCATCCACCGCCAGCAGTACCGGACCCTCAGGGTGGTCATCTGCGCGGATGACTGCCACCGGGCATTCTGCGGTGGCCGCCAATTCCAAACTCACGGACCCCACCAGCAGGCCCATGAACCCACCAAGACCGCGGCTTCCGAGCACCAGCATCTCTGCCCCAAGGGAAGCGTGGGCGAGGTGATCACGCGGCATTCCGTGCAGCAAGGTGGTGCGAACAGATAATTCGGGGACGGTCTCTTTGGCGAGCGCCAGTCCCTCCTCCAGGACTTTCTGGGCCGCACGTTCGAGGCCACTATCAGCCACCCCGGGGACCGGTCCCCTGTTATGGGACAGCAGAACCCACAATGAACAATGAACAACGTGCAGTGAACAGTCCCGCAGCGCCGCGTGCCGGGCCGCCCATTGGACGGCTCGCTTGGCTTCTTCGGATCCGTCATAGCCGACCACGATCGTGCGGGTTTCCGTCATGGCCCGAGCCTACGCTGGCCCCGGGGGCCGCACCAGAGTACCGGGAGCCGCATCAGGGCGTCATGACCGCCGCCAAAACCCAGTACGCTGCTAGGCTCCGATGCTGACACTCCAGGAGGAAACACCGTGGGATTTTCCGAAGAACTCAGGAACCGGTCCGCCGAGGATTGGGACGCCGCCGTCAACCATCCGTTCGTTGACCAACTGCTGGACGGGTCCCTCCCCGATGAGCAGCTGCGCCACTATCTCGTGCAGGATTACCAGTTCTGCGACCCGTTCACAGCCCTCCTCGGCCAGGCCGTGGCCTCGGCACCTTCACTGCCTTCCCGTTTGGTGTTTGCGGCGGTCCTCGGGGCGTTCGCGTCGGACGAGAATACGTACTTCCAGGACTGCTTCAACGAACTGGACGTTCCCGAAGCGGAGAGGACAGCACCCACTCCGGGACAAGCCACCCGCAACTTCGATGCCCTCATGCGGGACACGCTGGGCACCCGCTCCTACCCCCAGGTGCTGGCTGTGCTGTTGGTTGCTGAGTGGCTCTACGGGGACTGGGCCGCACGCGCGGGAGACCCTGCCACCTGGCCTGTCGAATCCAAGCACGCCGAATGGATCCGTCTCCACAACAACCCCGGGTACAACGCGTGGGTGAGCTGGCTGCGGGACGAGTTCGACGCCGTCGAGCCTTCAGAGCCGCAGGAGCGTCAGCGGGTTGCCGCTGTCTTCGCTGAGGCGGTACGGCTGGAGCGGGCGTTCTTCGACGCCGCCCTCGTCCCCGCAACTATTCGCTAAGCGGCTTCCGGTTCCCGGATATGACGAAAGTAGGACCGTGAGCTGCGTCCTAGTTAACCTGCGGAGGTAAACGCGAAGATCAGCGCCGACCCCAGTGACAGGAGTCCGATGCCGTAGCCGACCACCAAAGAGCCAATGGCGAAGGCGCGTCCGCGTTCGCCGCGCTGCTGGATCTGGTTCAAGGCAACATGCCCTGCCCCCACGACGAACACAGCGATGACCGCCATACCCGCGAAGAACAGCCCCACCAGTGCGACGACGGCCATCGCGGCTGCCACGAGGGCCTGCCGGTTGATCGGCTGGGTGGACGCTTCAGTGTGGTTAGCCTGAACGATCTCCGTTGACATGTTCTCTCCCCATTTGTAAGTGCCCCGAGTCTATCCCCGCCGCACCCCAAAACACGCGCGCATTACCGGTGTTTGAACTCCGGTTGGCGCTTCTCGCTGAACGCGGCCATGCCTTCCTTCTGGTCCTCGGTAGCAAACAGGGAATGGAACACCCGGCGCTCGAACACAACCCCTTGGGACAGCCCCATCTCGAAGGCTGCATTCACGGCTTCCTTGGCCACCATCGCTGCGGGCTTGGACTTGGACGCGATGACTTCCGCCGCCTTGACCGCTTCATCAATTACCTCGGCGGCGGGAACCACCCTGGAAACCAGGCCGGAGCGCTCGGCTTCATCGGCGTCCATGAACCGGCCCGTCAGGACCATATCCATCGCCTTGGCCTTGCCTACGGCCCGGGTCAACCGCTGCGATCCACCCATCCCCGGAATGACTCCCAGGTTGATCTCGGGTTGGCCGAACTTGGCGTTGTCCCCGGCGATGATGAAGTCGGCCATCATGGCCAGCTCGCAGCCACCGCCCAAAGCGAAGCCGGAGACAGCAGCAATAACGGGAATCCTGAGGCGGGTGAGGTCCTCCCACCGCCGGAACCAGTCTGCCGCGTACATCTCCATGTAGCTGTTGGAGGACATCTCCTTGATGTCGGCGCCTGCCGCGAACGCCTTGGCTGAGCCCGTGATCACCACGGCCCCCACCTCCGCGTCGGTGTCCATGGCCGTGACAGCGTCCACGAGCTCATTCATGAGCGCAGTGTTGAGCGCATTCAACGCTTCCGGCCGGTTCAGGGTCACCAAGCCAACCCGGCCCCGCTGTTCCACCACAATGTTCTGGTACTGCTCCGTCATGCTCTCCCTCTCCGCCAAGCTGGTCATACGTTCAGGTCAAACCTCTCACACGGACTTGTCGCGGATCTCCGTAATGATGCCGGAGAAGTCCCTGCCCGCCCCCTCGCCGGCAGCAAATGCATCGTAGATACGCGAAGCCAGCGGCCCCATCTCCGCCGCGACACCGGTGCTCTCCAACGCATTCAAGGCCAGGCGCAGGTCCTTGGCCATCAACGCTCCGGCGAAGCCGGGCTGATAGTCGCGGTTCGCCGGGCTGGTGGGAACCGGTCCCGGAACCGGACAGTTGGTGGTCAGGGCCCAGCATTGCCCGGAGGCGTTGGACGCTACATCGAACAACGCCTGGTGGGTGAGTCCCAGCTTCTCACCGAGCACGAACGCCTCCGCCACGGCAATCATGGAGACCCCCAGGATCATGTTGTTGCAGACTTTTGCAGCCTGCCCGGCGCCGTGGTCCCCGCAGTGGACAATCCTTTTGCCCATGAGCTCAAGGATCGGCCGCACAGTCTCGAAGTCCTCGGGAAGCGCGCCGACCATGAACGTCAACGTGCCCGCTTCGGCACCCACCACCCCGCCGGAAACCGGTGCGTCCACTGAACGGTGTCCGGCGTCCACCGCAATCGCCGCGGCTTCCCGGGCCTCGTCCACGTTGATGGTGGAGCAGTCCAGGAACAAGGTGTTCGGCTTCGCAACCGAAAGGAGCCCTGGTCCGTCCACGCCGCGGTAGGCGTCCAGCACGTGCTTGCCGCTGGGCAGCATGGTCAGCACCACGGCCGCTTCCACCGCGGCCTCATGCGCCGTGGAGGCCATGGGAATCCCGTGTGCCACCGCTGCCTCAACGGCCGCCGGGACGGGGTCGTAACCTATGACGTCATGTCCGGCCTTGATCAGGTTGGCTGCCATCGGCCCGCCCATGTGCCCGAGCCCGAGGAAAGCAATGGGTCCCGTTGCCGGTGTTGCGTTCTCTGTCACGTCGTCTCCTTCGACTGGCTGTTCATTGCTGGCTGCTCGATGGCGGTCATGTGGCGTCCGAACCCAACCCGGCGAGCCCCAGTTCCCGGTCGCCCAGCGGAGCAAAATAGCTCTCGACGTCGGACGCGTGGACGTCAGCCAGGGTGGGCGGCTTCCATTGCGGGTTCCTGTCCTTGTCCACCACCTGCGCCCGGATGCCTTCACGGAAATCAGGTCCGGCAAGGCAGCGGAGTCCCACGCGGTACTCCTGGTCCAGCGCTTCCTCGAGAGTGAGCCCCCGGACCCTGCGCAGCGATTCCAAGGCGACCTTCACGGATGTCGGCGACTTCGCCTCAATGGTGTCCGCCGCGGCAGCGGCCTCGTCCCCCGCAGAGCGCAGGCTCCGGACGATTTCCTCGGCGTCGTCCTGCGCATAGGCGGTGTCGATCCACCGGAGTTGGGCTGCCAAAGCCGACTCCGGCGCGGCTCGGGCAAAGCGCTCGACGGCGGCCTCCGCCGTCGAGCTTTCCAGCGCTTCTGCCAGCGCGGGCAGGTGTTCGGACGGCACAAAGTGGTCCGCGAGCCCCAGGAACAAAGCGTCTGGACCGGACAGGTGCGCCCCTGTCAGCGCTGCGTGGGTTCCCGCCTCACCTGGCGAGCGCGACAGCAGGAACGTACCGCCGACGTCGGGCACGAAACCAATGGTGGTTTCCGGCATACCGGTGCGTGTCCGCTCGGTGACCACACGCACTGAGCCATGCGCCGAGACGCCCACTCCGCCGCCCAAAACCAGCCCATCCATGAATGCCACGTACGGTTTGGGATAGTGGGCAATCAGAGAGTTGAGCCGGTATTCGTCAGCCCAGAAGTCGGCCGTTTCGGTCCCGCTGTGCAGCATGTCCTTGTAAATGGCCACGATGTCCCCGCCTGCGCACAACCCGCGGTCTCCTGCGCCGCGGACCAGAACTGTGGCAACGGCGTCGTCGTCAGCCCAGTCGGTCAGCTGCTGGAGCATGGCCTTCACCATTCCGGCGTTCAGTGCGTTGACTGCCTTGGGGCGGTTGAGCGTGACGACGCCAAGGTGGCCCCGGCGCTCAAAAATAACCTCGTCTTCGGTCTCCACGGCCCCCATCAGCTGCCTGCCGGCATAATGAAGCTTGCTCCTTGGCGGATGCCGGAGGGCCACCGCGAGGTCACGGTCTTGGTCTTCGTGTAGAACCGGAAGGCATCGGCGCCGTGCTGGTTCAGGTCGCCGAAGCCGGAGGCCTTCCAGCCGCCGAACGTGTAATAGGCGATGGGCACGGGAATCGGCACGTTGATGCCCACCATCCCCACCTCAACGCGGCTGGCGAAGTCCCGGGCGGAGTCGCCGTCGCGGGTGAAAATTGCGACGCCGTTGCCGAACTCGTGCTCGCTGCAGAGCCTGAGCGCTTCGTCGTAGTCGGCTGCGCGGAGCACACTGAGGACAGGGCCGAAGATCTCTTCCTTGTAGATCTTCATGTCCTTGGTGACGTTGTCGAAGAGGGTCGGGCCCACCCAGAATCCGCCGTCGTAACCGTCCACGGTAAGGCCACGGCCGTCGGTCACCAGGGTTGCGCCTTCGTCCACGCCGGACTGGATGTAGCCCTCAATCCGCTCCTTCGCAGAAGCAGCCACCACGGGGCCGAAATCCGAGTCCTTGTCCAGGCTGTGGCCCACCTTCAGGTCCTTGACGCGCTCGGTCAGCTTGGCCACCAAGGCATCGGCGGTTTCCTGGCCCACGGGCACGGCCACGGATATCGCCATGCAGCGTTCGCCCGCGGAACCGTAGCCGGCACCAATGAGGGCGTCGGCAGCCATGTCCAGGTCGGCGTCGGGCATGATCACCATGTGGTTCTTCGCCCCGCCAAAGCACTGTGCGCGCTTGCCGTGGGCGGCGGCAGTGGCGTAGATGTACTGGGCAATGGGCGTGGACCCCACAAAGCCGATGGCCTTCACCCGCGGGTCTTCGAGCAGTGCGTCGACAGCCTCCTTGTCACCGTTGATGACATTGAAGACGCCGTTCGGCACTCCGGCTTCGCTGTACAGCTCGGCAAGGCGCAAGGGAACGGACGGGTCCCGTTCCGAGGGCTTGAGGATGAACGCGTTGCCGGCTGCGAGCGCCGGGCCGGACTTCCACAGCGGAATCATGGCCGGGAAGTTGAAGGGGGTGATGCCGGCGACGACGCCCAGCGGCTGCCGCAGCGAGTGGACGTCAATTCCCTGCCCGGCGTTGTCCGAGAACTCGCCCTTGAGGAGATGCGGGGCCCCTGCGGAGAACTCCACCACCTCGATGCCGCGCTGGATGTCTCCCTTGGCATCCGCGAACGTCTTGCCATGTTCGGAGGACAGCAACGTGGCGAGCTCGTCCATGTTCTCGTTGACCAGGTCCACGAACTTGAGCAGGATGCGTCCCCGCCGTTGCGGGTTCATGGCTGCCCATTCAAGCTGGCCCTTTTCGGCATTTGCGACGGCGTTGCGGACCTCCTCGGCGCTGGCCAGCGGAAGCCGGGCCTGGACTTCGCCCGTGCAGGGGTCGTAGACATCGCTGAACCGGCCGGACGTGCCGTCGATCCTCTGGCCGTCTACGTAGTGTGAAAGCTCGCGCACCATGGTGGAATGCTCCTTTGCATCGTGAATGACTGCCGTGCCGCTGGGTGCTGGGACCACTGCGGGGAACACGTGACCAACTGTGATCCAGGTCATCTCTGAACCCGAATATACTCGGACTTCCTACTAATTTCCAGAGGGCACTTTCGAGGGCTAGTGGACTTCCTTCATCCCCTTGTACGCCTCCAGCGCTTCGGCCCGGGTGGTCTTCAGATCCACGATCTCTTCCGGATAGTCGGGCGTACCGAAGTCCGGAAGCCACCGGGCGATGTACTTTCCCTGCGGATCGAACTTGGTGCGCTGTGACTCCGGATTGAAGATCCTGAAGAAGGGTGAGGCGTCTGCCCCGGAGCCGGCAACCCACTGCCAGTTCGCGGGATTCGACGCCGGATCGGCATCCACCAGAGTGTCCCAGAACCACTGCTCGCCCAGTTGCCAGTGGATGCCCAGGTTCTTCACCAGGAAGCTCGCCGCCACCATGCGGACCCGGTTGTGCATCCACCCCGTGTGCCACAGTTGGCGTTGACCGGCGTCCACCATCGGGAAACCAGTGCGTCCCTTTTGCCACGCGAGGAACTCCTCCGGCGCACTTTCGTGGCCGGGATGCTTTCCGTCGCCGCCGCTGCTGCCGGGCCAAGCCCAGGGGAACCGGTCAAACTCGGAACGAAGGTTGGCGGTGGCGAGCTCCGGGTTATGGAAGTACTGGTGCCAGCAGAATTCACGCCAACCCAGCTCGGACGCGAAAATACTGGAGCTTTCCGAACGCTTGGAACCCAGCGCGTGCCACACCTCGAACGGGCTGAGCTCGCCCCAGCGAAGGTAAGGCGAGAGGCAACTGCTGCCATCAGTATCCGGACGGTTGCGGCCTTCGCTGTAATTGGACAGGCCATCGGCCACGAATGCTGCAAGCCGTTGGTGTCCGGCAGCTGCTCCCGGCGTCCACATCCCGGCCAAACCCCCGGCCCAGTCCGGTGTGGTGGGCAGCAGGTGCCAGTCGTCCAGCTCGTCGTACGCCGGCAGTTTGCCGGTGTACCCATGGCCCGGGGCCGGCACGGCCAGTGGCTCCCGGAAATCCTGCGCTGACACGGTCCGCCAGAATGGCGTGAAGACCTTGTACTGCCCACCCGTTTTCGTGGTCACATTCCACGGCTCATGAAGCAGGGAGGCCTGAAAACTTGACGCGTGCAGTCCGGCCTCGCCCGCCCAGGCCTTGATGCCGGCGTCGATGGTCCGCTCGACGGCACCGTACCGCCGGTTCCAGTACAGCGCACCGGCACCCACCGCCGTCGCGGTTTTCTGCACCACCTCACCGGCTGGTCCGCGACGGAGCAGCAGCGGGATGCCGAGTTTGTCCAGCTCCTCACCGAGCGCCGTCAAAGAATGGTGGAGCCACCAACGCGCAGCGCCACCATGGGCGCGGATCCCCGGCGATTCTTCATCGAGGACATACAGCGCGACGGCTTCACCGTCGTCGACCGCGGCCCGCAAGGCCGGATTGTCGGCGACCCGCAGGTCGTCGCGAAACCAAACGATGGACGGTTTCATTAATTCCTTTCAGCGGATACCCGGGAAACAGGAACAGCCCGTGCCCCCTGAGGAAATCCTAGGGGCACAGGCTGAACGCTGTTGCTGAATAAAAGTCAGGCGATGGAGGGAACGGCTTCCTCGATCTCGGAAAGAACCGGAGCATTGGTCTCCGACTCGGCCCACAGGGGAAGGCTGTTAATCACGTAGTCCCTGGCGGCCGGGCCCACCATGCTCATCCCGGCGTAGATTTTGCGGCCATTTTCCTTGATGGGCCTGAGACCCTCAAGTTCCAAGGCCGTCTTGAAGGCAGAGTCGGGGATGGGGATTTTGCGTCCAAGAACGCACCAGCTGATGTACAGGCCATAGAAAGTGTCAAAGTCCAAGCCGTTCTCAGTGTCGTCCTCAAACACCACACAGTCCTGGATAAAGCTGGAAATTTGGGTGTCGGTCATTACGGGCCTCCGGCGTCGGAAGAAAAAGCGGGCCGCCGGGCTGCATCAGCGAATGTCCTGTTCCCACTATAGACCCCTCATACCGTGGAGTAACCGGAAAACAGATTAACTCTGGATTGCAGCCAGGTAATGTTCCCTCCCGCCAGGGCCGAAGGTACGGCCGGCTCTGGTGCCGGCATCATCTCAGGCGTAGCGTCATCTTTGTCATGCAGGGGGGCCGCGACCCTCTGCCGTGGCAGCTCACACGATCCGCAAGGCCGGCGGTAAGGAGCATCACGTGGTTGGTTGGAATGCGGACACCGCAGCCGGGCCGCTGGGGGCGGGAACGGTCACCCTGGTGGAAGGTTCATCCTTCTGCATCTCCTCCTCGAACGGAGACATTAATCCTGGATTGCCCCAGGGCGTTTTCCACCTGGATACCCGCATCCTTTCCCGCTGGGAGTTGACCGTCAACGGCCAGGCGATCGAACCGCTGGCCGCGGAAACCCGGGAACCCTACCGTGCGCTGTTCATCGGCCGGGTTCCGCGCTCCGATGGATATGCGGACAGCCCTTTGCTGGTTGAACGGCTGAGGGAAGTCGGGACCGGCATCTTTGAGGAAATCACGGTCCGGAACTACTCCAAGCAACCGGCCGAATGCAGGATCCTCCTGACCGCCGAGTCGGATTTCGCGGACCTTTTCGAAGTAAAAGAAGCCCGCATCACCCGTCAGTGGAAGGAAACCCGCGTCCCGGAGGGCGATTCCTTGGAGATCCGTGGAACGTGGGAGGGAATCCGTCAACGCGTGGTGATCCGGGCTGAGAACGCCGGAGCAGGGGCCAGGGCTTTGGGTTTCACCGTAAAGATTCCACCGGCGGGGAGTTGGAGCACCCGCGCCAGCGTTGTTCCCGCTCCGGACGGAGCCGGCACGCGTTTCACCCACCCGTCCCGCGGCGAGTTGTCTCCCAGCGATCGGCGCCGGCAGGAATGGGTGGCCAAAATACCCCGCCTGCAGGTGGGAAACCGCTCCATGGAACGAACCCTCAGGCGCAGCTATGAAGACCTCGGGGCACTGCGGATCCAGGATCCGGACCATCCGGACAGGGTGGTGGTGGCTGCCGGCGCACCGTGGTTCATGACGCTGTTTGGCCGGGACTCCCTGTGGGCGTCAGAAATGGCGTTGCCCGTTGACCCTTCCCTTGCCCTGGGGACCCTCCGTACGCTCGCTGATCGCCAGGGAACCGTGGTGGACACTGCCAGCGAGGAAGAGCCTGGCAAGATCCTGCATGAAGTGCGGCTCGACGTCTCCAGCGGCTTGGCCCTGGGCGGCAAGTCCGCTTATTACGGCAGCGTCGATGCCACACCGCTGTTTGTCATTGTGCTGGGTTCCGTCAGCCGATGGGGCTTTGCCAAGGACGTCATTGCGGAACTGCTCCCCAACGCCGATCGCGCGCTCGACTGGATCATGAACTACGGCGACCGGGACGGCGACGGCTTCGTGGAGTACGGGCGCCCCAACGACCACGGGCTGATCAACCAGGGCTGGAAGGATTCCTGGGACGGCATCAACTTTGCCGATGGCACCATCGCCGAGCCGCCTCTGGCGCTGTGCGAGGTCCAGGCCTACGTCCACGGCGCCTACATGGCACGGGCCTGGATGGCGTACGACGACGGCGACCTCACCTTGGCGGCCGAACTCCGCGAACGCGCGGATCGCCTGAAAAAGAAGTTCAACGAAGAGTTTTGGTTGCCGGAGAAGGGTTACTACGCGGTGGCCCTGGACAAGGACAAGCGACCGGTGGACGCGTGTGCTTCCAACATGGGGCACTGCCTGTGGTTCGGCCTGGTGGATGAGGACAAAGCTCCCCAGGTGGTGGAGCGGCTGATGTCACCCGAAATGTTCAGCGGATGGGGCGTCCGGACACTGGCCAGTGACATGGGCGCCTACAATCCGGCCAGCTACCACAACGGATCAGTCTGGCCCCACGACAACGCCCTGATATCGGCGGGGCTGCTGCGCTACGGATTCGTGGCAGAAGCCCAGCGCATTGCGACGGCCCTCCTTGAAGCGGCCGAGTATTCGGGTGGAAGGCTCCCTGAACTCTTCTGCGGTTTTGACCGCGATCAGTTCAGGGAGCCTGTGCCGTACCCCACCGCCTGTTCCCCCCAGGCCTGGGCTGCCACTACTCCCATCCAGCTGATGACCGGGCTCATGCGGTACGACGCCCACATTTCCCTCGGAGGCGTCTGGCTGGATCCGGTCCTGCCGGAGTCCTACGGCGACCTGCACATCAGCAATGCCCCCATGGGAAGCGGGCGCATCACCATCGACGTCGTCGGTTCATCCTCACAGGTCCAGGGACTACCGGAAGGCCTGACCCTCCATCACGCGCAGCGGCCGTGGATCACGGAGCTGGTGGAACGGGCCGAGCTGCGGCGTGCGGAGAACGGACCCGGGCGGGAGTCCGGCTAGGCGTCGATCACCATATCGGTCAGCGCTGTGGAGCAGCACGGCAGGAACTTGCCGGCGTCGATTTCCCGTGCGCGGATCCCGCCTTGGTGGTTCATGTCGACATCCCCGGAAAGCTTGACGACCTTGCAGGAACCGCACATGCCTTCCTTGCAGTTGGCACCGATCCTGACGCCCGCACGCTGGGCCGGACCCAGAATGTGCTCGCTGGGGTCGATCCGCAAGTTAATGCCGGTCCGCATGAAGGACAGGGTGAGGCTTCCCGTTCCGACTGTTTCGAAGCTCGAAGCATCAGGGGGCGTGGCCTCCACTCCCCCAGCCGAACCGCCGTCGGAGTCCCCGGAATCAGGTGAGTCCGGGTCCATGGCTTCCAGCGGCAACCCGGTGGCCTTAAGGGGACCTTCCGCGTCGTAGCCGGGCTCGTAGAGTCCGAAGGCCGCTGGCTGGCTTTCGTAATAGTCCTCGGCGGAATCGGCAATTTCCTCGGCGATTTCTTCGGCAATGTCCACGGCGAGCGCGAGCTCGGCCTGGTATTCAAGGAGCGTCTGACGATCTCCGGAGAAGAACTCCATGTAGATGGAGGTGTCGTCGACGCCAACCTTCCCCAAGAGCTCGGTGGCGGTATTCAAGTAACCTTCGGGGCCACAGGCATAGACCTGGCGTCCGTTGGCATCGGGGGCCACCTCATCCAGCATGGCTGCCGTCAGCCTTCCGCTGAGCCCTTCCCACCCCTCGGGTTTGTTGCGGTCGCCCAGGGAGTAGAAGACCTTGATGCGCGAGTCCACGGAGGCGATGTAGGCCAGCTCCTTGTGGAAGGCAAAGCCTCCGGCCTCCGCTCCGTGGTAGAGCACCACGACATCTGCATGTCCGGGCAGGGAGTGGATGGTCCGCACCATGGACATGATGGGAGTGATGCCTGCGCCGGCGGCCAGCAACAGATACCGTGCCCGCCGGTCGGCATCGGGCAAGTGGAACGCACCGACAGGTCCGAGCATCTCCAGCACAGTGCCGGGTTTAACGTTCTCGTGCACCCACGGCGAAACCAGTCCCGCGGGGTCGCGTTTGACGCTGATGCTGAAGGTCCAAGGCTCCGTCGGGGAACTGGACAGGGAATAGCTGCGGTCCACCGGATCCTGGTCGTCTCCGTTTACCGGGAAGGCGACGTTCACATACTGCCCCGCACGGAACGCCAGGGGCGCACCGTCGGAACGGCGGAACACGAAGGTCATGAGGCCGCCCGCCTCGGGAACGGTCTCCACGCATTCGGCCGTGAACTCCTGTGGGTGCCAGGGACCCAGAGCACGGGCGGCACGGGCGGGCGCCTCGGTGCTGCCCATGACCCTGTTCCACGGCATTTCAAGACCGCGGATGCGCTGAGGCTCCTGGACTGCCGTCTCAGTGAGGAGTTCAATCATGCCAAGTGCTCCTGCACGCGCTGCACGTACCAGTTGATGAACGCCTCTACCTGGTACTCGCTCTTCATGTACGGACCGGGCTCGTAAGCGGGGCTGCCGGCGCCCGTCTGGCACAGCTCCACGAAAGCCTTGTCCTGCAGGTTTGTCTGCTTCCAGGTGTAGGTGAGCTTGTCCAGATCGTAGTCAACGCCTTCCACGGCGTCGTCAGCTACCAGCCAGGTGGTGCGTACCAGGGTCTGGTGCTCGTTGACGGGGAAGACGCCGAACGTGATGACATGGTCGCTCTGAAAGTGGAACCAGCTGTTGGGCTGCAGGTGCATCGAGCAGCGGCCAAGGCGGAAGTCCGGCAAATCGCCGAGCAGCTTCTTGGAGAGCCTGCGCCCATCGGCCGAGAATGATTCACCCTCTCCGTCGAGTGATTCACGGGAGATACGGATTCCGGCGATGCGCGTATCGAGCTCCTCCACCACCTCGTAGGGAAGGCCGTAGCGGCGGCAACGCTCCTCGAGCGAGGACTGGGCTTCCTTGTTCCGGTCCCATACTTCTTCGAGGTGGGCCGGGATCAGGCCCTCCGTCAGACCCCAGGTGGGAAAGAGGGAACAAGCCAGTTCGGGGTGTCCGTCGCAGTGGTAGCACTCACGGTTGTTCTCCATGACGAGCTTCCAGTTGCCCTCTTCGATGATGTTCTGCTGGTAGGCGACTTTCGTCTTCGACAGATCGTGGGGCGCGAGGTAGGGCTCGAAGATCTTTGAGGTTTCGTCGAAGTCTGTTGGCGGCTCATCGGCAATGCAGACGAAGATGAGTCCGGCGACCACGCGGCTGTGGGCGCGCTTGAGTCCAAAGCACCCCTTGTCGAACTTGGTTTCCCCCGGGGCTGAAGCATGGATCAGGTTGCCTTCGGGAGAGTACGTCCAGGAGTGGTAGCCGCAGACCAGGTTTCCGGTTGACCCTGCGGCTTCAGTGAGGACGCGGGCGCCGCGGTGGCGGCAGACGTTGTGCAGGACGTTGACTCCGCCGTCGTCGTTGCGCAGCACGATCAGGGAGTAGGGCCCGTAATCGACGGTGACATAGTCTCCCGGCTCCGGCAGCTCGGCGACGCTGCCGGCAAAGATCCAGTGCTCGCCGAAGATTGCTTCCATGTCGATCTTGAAAATCGTCGGGTCCGTGTAGAAGGGGGCGTCAAGGGAGTAACCCGTCCGCCGGAATTCGAACAACCCGGCAATTTCCGCCAGCTGCTCAGCAGGCAATGATGAAGCGAGTTTTCCGCGTGATGTGAGGGGCACGTTCACTGGAGCAGTCATGGGTTTCCTCCCGGGAGGCTGGGTAAGTATGGGATACAGGGGAATCGCAGGCGCATCGTCGCACCCTGCGTTATCGAAGTCTTCGTAGTACGAGATTAGGGACGAATGCCCTGCAACAAAAGCGCAACATTTAGGAGATAACCGTGCACATTCGGTGCATGATTGGTGCATGATCGATCCAAGGCTGATAACGCTCCGGGTGTTTGCCCGTTGCGGCACCGTCGGAGCTACCGCAGAGCTCACCGGATACTCCCCTTCTGCCGTCTCCGCGCAATTGCGCGAGCTCCAACGGATGCTTGGAATGCAGCTACTGACCAAGGACGGCCGGGGGGTGCGCCTGACCGCCACGGGCCGCTTCCTGGTGGAAGGTTCGGACACCTTGATTGCGGAGTGGGAAAGCC
The DNA here is from genome assembly GCF_050435325.1 of Paenarthrobacter sp. TE4293. Lineage (NCBI taxonomy): Bacteria > Bacillati > Actinomycetota > Actinomycetes > Micrococcales > Micrococcaceae > Paenarthrobacter > Paenarthrobacter sp. TE4293. Next base: position 183,858 of record NZ_JBNJRY010000007.1, on the reverse strand, counting down.
TGCGGGCAGCGGCCATGGAGGCCGGCGACCAGGTTCAGTCCCGCTTCGGCCTGGGGGGATTTTCGACGGCGGCCGCACAGTTGCTTGCGCCACTGGCCGCCACGTTGCGCTCTACCCGTCCCCTGCTGGAGGTTCAGGTACTTGAGGCCAACCCGGCGCGCTGCTTCGACCTCTTGGTCGCAGAGCGAATCGACCTCGCCGTGATCGTCGCCATGCAGTCCGACGCCTACGTTGAAGACGATCCGCGCTTCGAGCAGACTGTCCTGCTGGATGATCCCCTGGACGTCATCATTCCCGCGGACCACCCTCTGGCCGCACGGGAATCAGTGACGCTGGACGAGTTGGCATCGGAACCGTGGATCACCGAGTCCGCCGGCTCCACGTACCACTCCCTCTTCACTGCGGCGTTCACGGCCGTCGGCGTGACGCCGCGCATTGCCCATGAGGCTGTCGAATGGGAAACCCAAATCGCCTTCGTCGGGGCGGGGCTCGGCGTGGGTCTGTTGCCGCGTCTCGCACCCTTGCATCATGCCGAAAACGTTGTTCGGCTGCGCATCACAGGCAAAGGGAAGCCGGCCCGGCGCATAGTCGCCGCAGTGCGCCGGGGCAGCATCGGATCGCCCCTCATCCAGGAATCGCTCGGGATCCTCCAGGCCAATGCCCAACGGATCCTTACCACCCGCCCGGAAGACGAGCGCTGAGGCGGCGCCCTCGCACGGCCGGGCAGTGCAGTGTTAAGCGATCAGGCCCAGACCTGGTAGCCCGTCGACTTGTCGAACAGCCTCCTGGTAAAGGGCCCTGCTGCCGCGATCCACAGCACGGAGTCATCGTCGGCAGCCTGCTCCACCACGCCGGTCACGACGTGGTCGCCCGAAAGCCACACCTCGACCGTGTGACCCGTCAGCTGGGCCCAATCCTTCCGAAGACCACGTCCGTGGGCGGTCTTGACGAGACCAAGTTCTGACATTCGCTTTACCAGCCGCGTTCTGCGAGGCGGTGGGGCTGCGGGATGTCGTCGACGTTGATGCCGACCATCGCTTCGCCCAGGCCACGGGAGACCTTGGCGATCACGTCAGGATCGTCGTAGTAGGCAGTAGCGTTTACGACGGCGGCCGCGCGCTCTGCGGGGTTGCCGGACGTGAAGATCCCCGAACCCACGAACACGCCGTCCGCGCCGAGCTGCATCATCATGGCAGCATCAGCCGGGGTCGCAATGCCGCCGGCTGTGAACAGCACCACCGGGAGCTTACCCGTGGCGGCGACTTCCTTGACCAGCTCGTAAGGGGCCTGCAACTCCTTGGCCGCAACGTACAGCTCGTCCTCGGGAAGGGCCGCGAGCTTGGCGATCTCGGCACGGATCTTGCGCATGTGGCCGGTGGCGTTGGAAACATCGCCGGTGCCGGCTTCACCCTTGGAACGGATCATCGCCGCGCCCTCGTTGATGCGGCGCAACGCCTCACCCAGGTTGGTGGCGCCACAGACGAAGGGAACAGTGAAGTTCCACTTATCGATGTGGTTGATGTAGTCCGCCGGGGTCAGGACCTCGGACTCGTCGATGTAGTCAACACCGAGGGACTGCAGGACCTGGGCCTCGACAAAGTGGCCGATCCTAGCCTTGGCCATCACCGGGATGGACACGGCAGCGATGATCGCATCGATCATGTCCGGATCCGACATCCGGGACACGCCACCCTGGGCGCGGATATCGGCCGGGACGCGCTCGAGCGCCATGACGGCGACGGCACCGGCGTCCTCGGCGATGCGGGCCTGCTCGACGTTAACGACGTCCATGATGACGCCGCCCTTGAGCATCTCAGCCATGCCCCGCTTGACGCGGCTGCTGCCCGTCAGCGGGATGTGTTCGAAAAGGAGGGGTCTTGTAGGCATGGGATACTCCAAGGGCTCAAGGCTGTGACTGCATCACCAGCGCCCGGATGCAGCTACGGACAAGAAGCATCCACCGCGTGATATCCGGGTGATATATTAGTTGGAGTGTTCAGTATGCAATCACCGAAGCGCGGAGTCAACAGTCCTCCAACGCTTGGCTAGGCCGCGAAAAGTGCCTGGCGCACCGCTTGCTCAAACCCGCTGACATGCACACGGGCCAACTCGGCCGCCTTGTCCTCATCGCCTTCAATGACAGCCCTCAGCAGGTCGAGGTGCTCGCGGACGTGGTGCTCAAGGTCGGGCAGCCGGTCCAGGACCATGCACCAAATGCGGGTGGCCAGATTGTCGTAGCGGATCAGGACGTCTTCGAGGTGGGGGTTTGCCGCTGCGGCGTAGATTCCCTGGTGGACGCTGGCGTCGAGCCGCAGGGTTTCAACGACTGACGCCCTGTTGACATCGAAGGCTTCCACGGCCGTCATGACCTCCCGGAGATGAGCCTTGGTGGAGGCCGAAGCCATCCGCGCTGCCCGCGCCGCGGCAAGGGGTTCCAGTTGGGCCCGGATCTCGGAGATGAAAGCCAAGTCAGTGACTTCGACGCGGGTAGCGAATGTCCCCCGCCGTGGGTAAGTGATCACCAGCCGGTCCAGTTCCAGCCGCTTCAGGGCTTCACGCACCGGGGTCCGCCCGACGTCGAGTTCCTTGGCGAGCTGGTCATCATTAAGGAGGTCGCCGGGCTTGATGTCCAGCATCACCAAGCGGTCGCGCAGGCGTTCATAGGCGGTATCGGCCAGTGATTTCCTGCCAACGCCGTCCGCGGCTGCCAGAGTCTCGAATGCCACAGTGCCGACCCTTTCCCTGATTCCTGAAAAATCTATTGACCTGCCCTGGTGACCAGTATACGCTGATTCCCAATCCTAATATATCAGTTCAGGACCCAGGAATATATCTAAAGGAGGAGACATGACCCTCGTGGCGACAGACTCACCGGTAAGCACACTGCCGAAGCCCGAATTGCTCAATGAAGAGCAAGCACAGAAGTTCGTACTCACATTGTCGTGCGTCGAACGCGCCGGGATCGTTCAGGCAGTCACCACCTTCCTGTTCGAGCGCGGCTTCAACATCGAAGAGCACCAGCAGTTCGACGACGGCCTCCGCCAGACGCTGCACCTGCGGACGGCGTTCTCCGGCCCATTGTCCTACTCACCTGAGCGGCTGGAAGAAGAATTCAGCGCGATTGCTGACCGCTTCGAGATGAAGTTCAGCTTCCATGACCAGACCAAGAAGCGCGTGCTGGTGATGGTCTCGAAATTCGGGCACTGCCTGAACGACCTCATTTTCCGCTGGCGCGGCGGCAGCCTCGGTGGCGACCTCGTAGTGGTGGCTTCGAACCATGAGACCCACCGCGCCATGGCTGAAGCGGCCGGCCTTCCCTTCATCTACATTCCCGTTACCCCGGAAACCAAGGCCGAGGCAGAGCAAAAACTGCTGGATCTGGTGGAAGAGTACAACGTAGACCTCGTCGTACTGGCACGGTACATGCAGGTACTCTCGGACGATTTGTGCCGCGCCCTTGAGGGACGCGCCATCAATATCCACCACTCCTTCCTGCCGGGATTCAAGGGTGCCCGCCCCTACCACCAGGCCTATGACCGCGGCGTGAAGCTTGTCGGCGCCACCGCCCACTACGTGACCGCGGACCTGGACGAAGGACCGATCATCGAGCAGGAAGTCATCCGCGTCGATCACAGCTACGGCCCCACCACGCTTTCAACCGTGGGCCAGGACGCCGAAGCCCTCGCGTTGTCCCGAGCCGTCAGGTGGCACTGCGAGCACCGCGTGCTGCTGGACCAGACCAGCACAGTGGTTTTCCGCTAACCAAGCATTCGCACACCAGCAGACCTACCCCTCTTAACTTCAGCAGGAGAACCCCCCATGGCATCCACGCCTCGCATTGTCATCATCGGAGCTGGGATCGTTGGCACCAACCTCGCCGACGAACTCGTCACCCGCGGTTGGAACAACATCACCGTCCTGGACCAAGGACCCTTGAACATGCCCGGCGGCTCTACGTCCCACGCGCCGGGCCTGGTTTTCCAGACCAACCCCTCCAAGTCCATGGCGCTCTTCGCCAAGTACACGGTGGAAAAACTCCTGTCTCTCACAGAGGACGGCCAGAGCTGCTTCAACCAGGTGGGCGGACTGGAAGTAGCCACCACTGAGACCCGCCTGGCCGACCTCAAGCGCAAGCTCGGCTACGCACAATCGTGGGGCATCGATGGCAAGATCCTCACCCGCGAGGAATGCAAAGAGCTCTACCCGCTGATCAATGAGGAAGACATCCTCGGTGGCCTCCATGTCCCCACCGATGGCCTGGCCCTCGCAGCCCGCGCCGTGCAGTTGTTGATCAAGCGCACTGAAGCCGCCGGCGTGAAGTACATCGGCAACACCGAGGTAACCGGCATTGAGCAGTCGAACCGCCGCGTGACCGGCGTCGAGACCGCCGAAGGCGTCATCCCCGCGGACATCGTCGTTTCCTGCGCCGGTTTCTGGGGCGCCAAGGTGGGCGAGTTGATCGGGATGTCCGTTCCGCTCCTGCCGCTGGCACACCAGTACGTAAAAACGACACCGGTTCCCGCCCAGAAGGGCAAGAACGAACTGCCGAACGGCGCCCAGCTGCCCATCCTGCGCCACCAGGACCAGGACCTCTACTACCGCGAGCACGGTGACCGTTACGGCATCGGCTCCTACGCGCACCGGCCCATGCCTGTGGACCTCGATGAGCTTGGCAGCTACGAGCCCAGCAGCATCACCGAACACAACATGCCCTCGCGACTGGACTTCACGCTGGAAGACTTCCTCCCCGCGTGGGAAGCAAGCAAGCAGATCCTGCCCGCCCTCCGCGAAAGCGAAATCGAGGATGGCTTCAACGGCATCTTCTCCTTCACCCCGGACGGCGGCTCGCTGGTAGGCGAATCCAAGGAAGTGGACGGCTTCTTCGTGGCTGAGGCCGTGTGGGTGACGCACTCCGCCGGCATTGCCCGCGCCGTGGCCGAACTGTTGACCACCGGCAAGTCCCGGATCGACCTCGGTGACTGCGACATCCACCGCTTCGAAGAGGTCCAGCTGACCCCCGAATACGTCAGCGAAACCTCCCAGCAGAACTTCGTGGAAATCTACGATGTGATGCACCCGCTCCAGCCCAAGCTCTCCCCCCGCAACCTTCGCGTCAGCCCCTTCCATGCCCGCCACAAGCAGCTGGGCGGTTACTTCCTGGAAGGTGCCGGCTGGGAACGCCCGTACTGGTTCGAAGCCAACGCCGAACTCCTCAAGGAGATGCCGGACGAGTGGCAGCCGCCGGCCCGTGACGCCTGGTCAGGCATGTTCAGCTCGCCGATCGCCGCAGCTGAAGCCTGGAAGACCCGCACAGCAGTTGCCATGTACGACATGACGCCGTTGAAGCGCCTTGAAGTGTCCGGTCCGGGTGCTTTGAAGTTGCTTCAGGAACTGACCACCGGAGACTTGGCCAAGAAGCCCGGCGCAGTGACCTACACCCTGCTCCTGGACGAAGCCGGCGGCATCCGAAGCGACATCACCGTGGCCCGCTTGAGCGAAGACACCTTCCAGCTCGGCGCCAACGGCAACATCGACACCGCCTACTTTGAGCGCGCAGCCCGCCACCAGACCGACAACGGTGACGCCGGCGACTGGGTCCAGGTCCGTGACACCACCGGCGGTACCTGCTGCATCGGCCTCTGGGGCCCCCTGGCCCGCGACCTCATCAGCACGGTCAGCACCGATGATTTCAGCAACGACGGCCTGAAGTACTTCCGTTCCAAGAAGGTCACCATCGGCGGCGTCACCGTCACCGCGATGCGCCTGTCCTACGTGGGTGAACTCGGCTGGGAGCTCTACACCAGTGCAGACAACGGGCAACGTCTCTGGGACACTTTGTGGAAGGCTGGCCAGCCGTTCGGCGTCATCGCCGCAGGCCGTGCCGCATTCAGCTCGCTGCGGCTGGAAAAGGGCTACCGCTCCTGGGGCACGGACATGACCACGGAACACGATCCCTACGAGGCCGGCCTCGGGTTCGCCGTGAAAATGACCAAGGAAAACTTCGTGGGCAAAGCTGCTTTGGAAGGACGCACCGAGGAAGGCTCGGCCCGTCGCCTGCGCTGCTTGACCGTCGACGACGGCAGGAGCCTGGTGCTCGGCAAGGAACCGGTGTTCTACAAGGACCAAGCGGTGGGTTACGTCACCAGCGCCGCCTACGGTTACTCGGTCCGGAAGCCGATTGCCTACGCCTACCTTCCCTCAGCTGTCTCACTGGGAGACTCCGTGGAAATCGAGTACTTCGGACGCCGCATCCAGGCGACCGTCACCGAGGATCCGCTGTACGACCCCACCATGAGCCGGCTCCGGGGCTAGTGGCCAGGACGACCCATGATCAGTTCAGAAACCATCAATGAGTACCTCTCCAGGCTTGCTTCACGCCAGCCCACCCCTGGCGGGGGTGCGGCGGCAGCCCTGCATGCGGCCCAGGGTGCTGCCCTGGTAGCCATGGTGGCCAGGTACACCACCGGCGCCAAGTATGAGGAACATGCGGCGCTGGTCACCCGGATCACCAGCGCCGCCGATCACTTGGCAGCTGAGGCGTTGCGGCTGGCCGACGCGGACGAGCATGCCTTCCAGTCAGTCATCGATTCGTACAAGCTCCCTTCGGATACGGACGAACTCAAGGTCGTCAAAACGGCAGCCATCCAGGAGGCCCTGGTGCAGGCCGCCCGGACGCCGGCGCAGCTCATCAACGTTGCCGGCGAAGTGGTGGACCTTGCCACCGAGCTCTTTGATGTGGCCAACCCCAATGTCATCAGCGACGTCGCCGCTGCCGCAGACGCAGCGCGCGCAGCCGCCACCACGGCCCGGGTCAATATAGACATCAACGTCGTCGCCATCAAGCACGGCGAAGCCCGTTCCCGCCTGGCGGAACAGACGGATGGGATTGAGGACAAGATTGTCCTCGCCGCCGATGCCCTGGTGAAGCGCGTCCGCCAAAGGATCCTGTCATGAGTGGCGTGCGCGTGAACACCGAAGTGCTTTCGGGCAAGCCGCTCGCGGCCCTTATCCAGCAGCGTGCCCACGACGGGACGGCCCGCCTGGATGAGGAGGGCCTCCGGCCGGTCCTGGCTGTTGTTGTTGCAACGGACGACGAAGCCACGCACTGGTATGTCCGGTCCATTGAGCGTGCCGCGGGACGTGCGGGCATGGGTTGCAGGGTTCTCGATCTTGGCCCCGACGCCACGGAAGAGGTTCTGGCGGGTGTCCTGGCGGACCTCAGCGCGGAACCAACAGTGCATGGCATTATCCTCCAGACTCCCCTGCCGGCCGCCGTCCGGGCTGACCGGTTGGTGGGCCTCATCGCTCCGGAAAAGGACATCGACGGCGCCAACCCCCTCAGCCTCGGCCGCTTGGCGGTGGGGCAACCCGCTTTCGCACCCGCGACCGCGAGAGCCGTGGTGGAGTTGCTGGACCACTTCCAGGTCCCGGTGGCGGGACGGAACGTGGCCGTCGTCGGGCGTTCCGCCGTGGTGGGCAAGCCGCTGTCCCTTCTCCTTCTCGAAAGGGACGCGACCGTCACCATCTGCCATTCGAAGTCGGGCCCGCTGGAACGCCATACCCGGTCCGCCGACATCGTGGTGGTAGCCGCCGGGCGGACCGGACTGCTGAAAGGCAGCCACGTTTCGCCCGAGGCGGTAGTGATCGACGTCGGCACGAACGTTCTGCCCGACGGTTCCCTGGTGGGAGACGTTGACGAAGCCAGCGTCACCGGCGTCGCGGGCGGCTTGAGTCCGGTTCCCGGCGGCGTCGGGTCCGTGACCACCGCGCTCCTGCTGCTGCACACGGTGGAAGCCGCCCGGCAGTCTTCCCGAATCGAGCTGCTGACTGCTTACATTTCCCGGACCTGAAGGGTTTTCCATGCACGCCAAAGCTCCCCGCGAGAACATCGATGAGTCAAAGCTGACCGTCACCAAACCCAAAACCAAGGCTGTGGGCATCCCCGCTGTTGCCAACGCCCTGAAGATTTCACTGGAACAGATGGGACCGCTGCGCAGCGTCCAGACCCTGCTGGCCGTGAACCAGCTGGACGGGTTCGACTGCATGGGATGCGCCTGGCCCGAGCATGAAAAGCGCAACGCTGCAGAATTCTGCGAGAACGGTGCCAAGGCAGTGGCCGAGGAAGCCACGCGCCGCCGCGTCACGCCGGAGTTTTTTGCCCAGCACTCCATCGCCGAGCTCAAGACCCGCGACGACTTCTGGCTGGGACAGCAAGGCCGGCTCACCCATCCGATGTTCCTGGACGAGGGTGCTACCCACTACAGGGCCATCGACTGGGAGGAAGCCTATGACCTCATGGCCGAGGAACTGCGGGGGATGGAACACCCCGATCAAGCGGTGTTCTACACCTCCGGCCGCACGTCCAATGAAGCAGCATTCGTGTATCAGCTTCTGGTTCGCGGCCTGGGGACCAACAACCTCCCGGACTGCTCCAATATGTGCCACGAATCCTCCGGATCCGCACTGGTGGAAACCATCGGCATCGGCAAGGGTTCCGTCAGCCTGACGGACCTGGAAACGGCGTCGCTGATCTTCGTGGCAGGCCAGAACCCCGGCACCAACCACCCTCGCATGCTCAGTGCCCTGGAAAAGGCGAAGAAGAACGGTGCGGTCATCGTCTCCGTCAATCCCCTTCCCGAAGCCGGGCTGCTGCACTTCGAAAACCCGCAGCACGTGGCCGGCATGATCCAGGGGACCCAGCTGACGGATGACTTCCTGCAGATCCGGGCCGGCGGGGACCAGGCGTTGTTCCAAGGCCTGGGCAAATACCTGCTTGAAGCCGAAGCTGCCGGACGGAACACCCCGGGCCTGCAAACGGTGTTGGACCATGACTTCATCACCAAGCACACCGTGGGCATCAACGACTACCTGCGGCACCTGGAAAAGGTGGAGTGGGACGACATTGTGGAGGCATCGGGCCTGACTCTGGAGCAGATCCATGCAACCGGAGAGCGGATGCTCGCTTCCAGCGCCACCATCGTTTGTTGGGCCATGGGCCTGACCCAGCACAAACATTCCGTTCCCACCCTCCGCGACGTCGTCAATGTCCTGCTGCTTCAGGGCAATATCGGCAAGCCCGGCGCCGGAGTCTGCCCGGTGCGCGGACACTCCAACGTCCAGGGTGACCGCACCATGGGCATCTTCGAAAAGATGCCCGAGACATTCCACGACCGGCTGGACCAGGAATTCGAGTTCCGCTCCCCCCGCGAGCACGGCTTCGACACCGTGGCCGCCATCCGCGCCATGCGGGATGGGAATGTTCGCTTCTTCATGGGAATGGGCGGCAATTTCGTCCGCGCCGCCCCTGATTCGGACGTGACCGAACTGGCCTTGGCCAACACCCGGTTGAGCGTACAAATCTCCACGAAACTGAACCACTCGCACCTGTCCACGGGCCGCCGGGCACTGATCCTGCCCACCCTGGGACGCACCGAGAAGGACACCCAGCGTACGGGCGACCAGCGGGTCACCGTGGAGGACTCCATGAGCGCGGTCCATGCCTCACGGGGACGCCTTAAACCGGCAAGTGAACACCTCCACTCCGAAGTCGCGATCGTCTGCAACCTCGCCCACAGGCTGTTCACCGACGGCCACCACCGCCTGCCCAACACACCCCAGGCTGCCTGGCTGGCCATGAGGGACGACTACACCCTGATCCGGAAGCATATTGAGGCCGTCTTCGATGGATTCGAGGACTTTGAAGCGCGGATCCAGCATCCGGGCGGCTTTGTCCTGCCCCACCCGCCCCGGGATGCCAGGAAGTTCGACACCGCATCCGGGAAGGCACACTTCACGGGCAACGAGCTGGAGTTCATCAAGATCCCGCCCGACCGGCTGGTCCTTCAAACACTGCGCTCACACGACCAGTACAACACCACCATCTACGGCAAGGACGACCGCTACCGCGGCATCCATGGCGGACGCCGCGTGGTCCTGGTCAACGCCGGGGACATCACCGCCCTGGGATTCTCCGACGGCGACATGGTCCACCTGGTCTCCGAGTTCCAGGGCGTTGAGCGCAGGGCCGAGGACTTCCGGATCGTTTCCTATTCAACCCCACAGGGTTGCGCGGCCGCGTACTACCCGGAAACCAACGTCCTGGTGCCCCTGGATTCCGTGGCCGACACCAGCGGGACGCCGACCTCGAAGTCGGTGATCATCCGGCTGGAGAAAGCCTGAACCGGCAACAGAGTTCCACACCGGATTTGTCCAAGTATCACCACGTCCAGTGGTCCGTGAAGGGTGCTTCGGTGCCTGAAACCTGGGGAGGTATTCCTCATCGAAGCACCGCTTTCGGATCATTGGGCAGCAATTTTCAGTAACAGCCAAAGAATAGGGAGTGACCATGTCAGGAAACAGAGCAGTCGCCTACAAGGAACCCGGTGTCGTTGAGATCATCGACACTGACTACCCAACGTTTGAGCTCAAAGACGGACCAGGCGTCAACCCTGCCAACGTAGGACGGAAGGTGCCGCACGGCGCGATCCTCCGGACGGTGACCACCAACATCTGCGGTTCTGACCAGCACATGGTCCGCGGCCGCACCACAGCTCCGCAGGACCTGGTCCTCGGTCACGAAATCACCGGCGAAGTGGTGGAGGTGGGACCCGACGTCGAGTTCATCAAGGTGGGCGACATCGTCTCGGTGCCGTTCAACATCTCCTGTGGCCGCTGCCGGAACTGTAAGGAACAGAAGACCGGCATCTGCCTCAACGTCAACCCGGACCGTCCCGGCAGCGCCTACGGTTACGTGGACATGGGAGGCTGGGTGGGCGGACAGGCAGAGTTTGTGCTGGTTCCCTACGCCGACTGGAACCTGCTGCGCTTCCCGGACCGCGATCAGGCCCTGGAAAAAATCATGGACCTGACCATGCTCTCGGACATTTTCCCCACCGGCTTCCATGGCGCAGTCACTGCCGGCGTCGGCGTGGGTTCCACGGTGTACGTTGCAGGCGCCGGGCCCGTGGGCCTCGCTGCCGCCGTCGGTGCGCAGCTGCTGGGTGCCGCCGTGGTGATCGTGGGCGACATGAACGAGGACCGTCTGGCGCAAGCCCGCTCCTTCGGCTGCGAAACAGTCAACGTGTCCAACGGAGATCCCAAGGAGCAGATCGCCCAGATCCTGGGCGTTCCGGAAGTGGATTGCGGCGTGGACGCCGTCGGTTTCGAAGCCCGCGGACACGGCAAGGATGCCTCCCACGAGGCTCCCGCCACTGTGCTGAACTCCCTCATGGACATCACTGCCGCCGGCGGCTCCCTGGGTATCCCGGGGCTCTACGTCACTGGCGATCCGGGTGGAATCGACGAGGCTGCCAAGCACGGCTCCCTCTCACTGTCCCTCGGTACCGGCTGGGCCAAGTCATTGTCCTTCACCACCGGCCAGTGCCCCGTGATGAAGTACAACCGTCAGCTGATGATGGCCATCCTCCATGACAAGGTCCAGATTGCCAAGGCAGTCAACGCCAAGGCCATCCCGCTCGAAGACGCTCCGCGCGGCTACGCCGAATTCGACGCCGGAGCAGCAACAAAGTTCGTGCTGAACCCCAACGGCTACGTGAAGGCCTGATACACGTCCGACCCGGCACGCATCAACTGATACCGGGGACTGCACGGCAAGAAGTACGGGAAGGCCGGGCAGTCCCCGGTATCTGCGCCACACCTCATTCCAGGAAGCGGACATCCATGCTCGCACAAGCAACGCGCACCAAAGCGCCCACCTGGGCCGAAGCACGGCAGGTGGCCTACCACTGCGCCGTTCCGCTCCCCGCGTCCACCGTCACCCTGGGCGAAGCGATAGGGCACATCCTGACCAGCCCCGTCACTGCCCGGCAGGATCTGCCCCACTACGCGTCCTCAGCCATGGACGGCTGGGCCATCAACGGCAGCGGACCGTGGATACTCAGGACGACGGAGCGCCCGCTCGCCGCCCACGAAGCCAGCGTCATTGCCACCGGCGGCCTCGTCCCCGCCGGAGCAACAGCAGTCCTGCGCAAGGAAAGCGGTGACATCACCGCGGACGGGTACCTCTCCCTCAGGCACGATGTGAAGCCAGGCGAGACCCTCCCGGGCAAGCACATTCGTCCAGCCGGAGAGGAGGCCGCTGCAGGAGATGTCCTCCTTCCGGCGGGCCTTCTCCTCAATCCCGCCCACATTGCCCTGGCCGCTGTAGCAGCCCACGATCACGTGCAGGTCCAGCGCAAACCGAGGGTCGCCGTCGTACTTACCGGCTCCGAAGTGGTCACTTCGGGTGAGCCGGCACCAGGACAGGTCCGCGACGCGTTCGGCCCCCAACTGGATGCCGTTATTACGCAGCTGGGCGGAGAGCCCGGCGGGCAGCTCAGGATCGGCGACTCGTACGACGAGTGGATGGCGGCCCTGGCTGCCCCCTCGGGTGGACGGCCGGACGTGACGATCACTACCGGCGGAACGGGCAAATCGGGGACGGACCACTTCCGCGATGCCATTGCCGCCCTCGGCGGCCGGCTCCTCCTGGATGGCATTGCCATGCGGCCTGGCCATCCGGCAGTGCTGGCCGAACTTCCTGATGGCCGCTTCGTCATCGGGCTCCCGGGAAACCCTCTGGCCGCCATGCTGGCGCTCATGACCCTGGGCGAACCCTTGCTGGCCGCCTTGGGGAACAGGCCCATCCCGGAAGCCAGGCCGACGACGTCCGGGGCGGACATCGAGCCGGACCCCGGGCGGACACGGCTCGTCCCCTGCACCGTGATCCACGGCCTCGCGTTCCCGGCGGCCCACACAGGTCCGGGAATGATGCGTGGGCTTGCCTGGGCAGACGGATACATGGCTGTGCCTCCTGAAGGCGTTGCAGCGGGCGCGCCCGTTCCCGTCCTGCCGCTGCCGTGGAGGTAAATTCCGCGGGTCCCATGGCGTGAAAGAGTCCGTTCGAAACTCCGTCTAGGATAAGGAAAGACGAGGGTGCAGGCCGAACAGGGCTACCAGCTCAGGGAGGCCTGCCTGGACAATGACACGAGGCACGATGGCCCCCCGCAATAACCCGGAGATCGACAAGGACGCTGACGCCCAAGCCGGCGGTGTGCAGTCCGTGGACCGCGCGCTTCAGATCCTGGAAATCCTGGCCCGCGAGGGCGATGCCGGCGTCAGCGAAATCGCTGAGGAAATGGGCGTGCACAAGTCCACCGTGTCCCGGTTGGTCGGCTCCTTGGTCAACCGTGAACTGGTCCGGCAAAACAGTGAACGCGGCAAGTACCAGCTGGGCTTTGGAATCCTCCGCCTGGCGTCCTCCATCCCGGGCAGGCTCAGCGTTGTCCACGAGGCCAGGGAGGTCCTGGAAGCCCTCGCGGCCGAGTACAAGGAAACCGTCAACCTGGCCGTGCTGCGCTCCAATTACGCCGTGAATGTGGATCAGGCCATGGGCCCTTCAACATTGGCCACCTACGACTGGGTGGGCAGCCTCACGCCGCTTCACGCCACGTCCAGCGGCAAAGTGCTGTTGGCGGCCTTGACGGCTGATGAGAGGACCCAGGTCTTCAAGGCGGTGGGGCTTCCGGCCCGCACACCGCGGACGGTAACCAATCGAGGGGAACTCGAAAATCAGTTGCTGGAGGTTGCCCGGAACGGCTACGCCACCGTTCATGAAGAGTTTGAAATCGGCCTCACAGCCATAGCGGCACCCATCTATAACCACGCGGGAACTGTTATTGCCGCGATCAGTATTTCCGGCCCGGCCTTCCGCTTTTCGCCTGAAGACCATCCCGGACTCATCGACGGACTCCGGCGGGCGGGGCTGACCATCAGCGCCAGGATGGGCTACAGGGGCCAATAAGCGCCCGAGCCTCCATCAGTCTGAGCGCACTACGCAACTCAGTCCATGATACGCAACGGAATTACTTCAAGCCAATTGATATATCAATCTGCCGTCAAACTGCTCAGAAGTCTTGACTTTGGGGTGTGACGGGGAGCACTCTGTTGCTTAGGGCGGATGTTGTTGATTCCTGCGGAACACTCGTCAGGGCCTGAACCGACGAATCAGCCGTCCCGTATCACGAACCAGAAGAGGTGCATCATGCCTATCGCCTGCCCGCTCCGTGAACGCGTTATCGGGGAGGCATCACGGCCCGCAGTGGTCACCGGAGCGGACCAAGTCCCCAACCTTTCCCTCCGCTCCACCCACCAGGGCCACGTATAAACGCAAGCCCATGACTCGCCGAGCAAAGGACCCGCTCATGGCTATAAACAGTGACACAAAACCGTTAACACCTGAGGAGTTACCCGCCGACGAATCGTTGGCGGATACTCCGGCCTCACCTCAGCACATCCGCACGGAAACGCCTGAAGAAGTCATCAGCGTCTCCCCTGACAACCCCGACTTGGCCGCCCTCAACGTAGAGGACGGAGGCGCAGAGACCCTTCCCGATTCTGAAGAATACGAACAGATCATGGAAGAGTTGCGCCATGCCAAGACCGAGCAGGCCGTTTCGGCCCGCCGGAACCGCAAACTTACCCTCGACAAAGTCACCTTCGGGATCACGGGCGCCATCGCCGTCGCCTTCGTGATCTGGGGCTTTGCAGGGCGGGACAGCCTCTCTGAAACCTCCAAGGGAGCCCTGAACTGGGTCATGGAGTACACAGGTTGGCTGTTCATGGTCCTCGCATCCTTGTTCGTCGTCTTCGTCCTGTGGCTTGCCCTGGGCAAGTTCGGCAACATCCCGCTGGGCAAGGACGGCGAGAAGCCCGAGTTCCGCACCGTTTCCTGGGTGGCCATGATGTTCGCCGCCGGCATGGGCATCGGGCTCATGTTCTACGGTGTGGCTGAACCCCTGTACCACTACATTTCGCCGCCGCCGGGAACAGTGGATGGCCGCACGCCCGCTGCCATCCAGACTGCCATGGCCACCTCCATCTTCCACTGGACCCTGCACCCATGGGCCATGTACGCGGTCGTTGGTATCGCCATGGCTTACGGCACCTACCGGCTGGGCCGCAAGCAACTGGTCTCCGCAGCCTTCACTTCCCTGTTTGGCATCCGCATGGTGGAAGGTCCACTCGGGAAGTTCATCAACATTCTGGCCATCTTCGCCACGCTTTTTGGAACGGCCGCCTCGCTGGGCCTTGGCGCCCTCCAAATCGGCAGCGGCATGACGTCCAACGGTTGGCTGGGTGAGGTCGGCACTCCGGTGCTCGTAGTCATCGTCGCCATTCTGACCTTCTGTTTTGTGGCATCCGCCGTGTCGGGCATCAGCCGCGGCATCCAGTGGCTCTCCAACATCAACATGGTCCTCGCTGTTGTTCTGGCCCTGATCGTGTTCGTGGCCGGGCCTACGCTGTTCATCCTTAACCTGATCCCTTCCGCCGTGGGTGACTACGCACGGGACCTGGCCGAGATGTCCTCACGGACCGAGGCTGTGGGAGACGATTCCCTGCGCAGCTGGATGACCAGCTGGACCATCTTCTACTGGGCTTGGTGGATCTCCTGGACGCCCTTCGTGGGGCTGTTCATCGCCAGGATCAGCCGCGGACGCACCATCCGCCAGTTCGTCACCGGCGTCCTGCTGGTTCCGAGCGTCGTGAGCGTCATCTGGTTCGGCATCTTCGGTGGGGCCGCCTTCAACGTTCAGCAGGAAGCAGACAAAGCCGGCACTCCGGGGCTCGTGACCATGGTGGACGGTGCACCTTCCATCAACTTCGACGGCGCCCTCTTCGATTTGGTCAAGAACCTGGGCATGCCAGGCTGGTTGACATCAGCCGTCATCGTCCTGGCCATGGTCCTGGTGGCGATCTTCTTCGTCACCGGTGCCGACGCAGCTTCCATCGTGATGGGATCCCTCAGTTCCAACGGTGCTGAGCACCCGCGTCGGGGAGTGGTGATCTTCTGGGGAAGCCTCACCGGAGCCGTGGCAGCGGTCATGCTGCTTGCCGGCGGCGATAAACCATCGGAAGCCCTATCAGGCCTGCAAAGAGTGACGATCGTGGCAGCCTTGCCTTTCGTCATCGTCATGCTGCTGCTGTGCTTCGCGCTGGTCAAAGACCTTCGCCGGGATCCCCTGCAGTTGCACAAGCGCTTGGCCACTTCGGTGGTGGAACGCGCCATCCGTACTGGCGTGGAACAGCATGGCGGTGTTCAGTTCGACCTCGTCACCAAGCACGAATGCGCCGAAAAGTGCTCGGATTCCGAGTGCAACGGGGCAGCACCTACGGGAACGATTCCCTTGGTGGGCAAACCCCAGCTGGAATCCGACGACAAATAGTCCAGCTTTAGCTGACCCTCTCTTCAGACACCAGGAAGGTTCACCATGTCCAACGTTTCCACCCAAGGCACCCTCCGCCTCGCCACCCCGGCCAGCGCCCAGGCAGGCAAGGATGTAACTCTTACCTTGGACTCGTCCAAACCAATGACAGTGCGTATTGAAGTTGACCACTGCCCCTGCGGATCCGAACACAACCGGGCAGGCTCCTACGTCGACACCGACTTCAGCCGCTAGCAGTTCCTTACACAGCAAAGCAGGCGCCGGATTCCGGCGCCTGCTTTCTTGTGTGTGCTGGTTGAGCGCTAGGGCCTATTTGGGCATCAGCACCGAGTCGATCAGGTAAACCGTGGCGTTGGCGGTCTGGACGCCACCGCAGATCACGCTGGCGCCATCAACTGTGAGGGCGTCCTTGGTGCCGCCTACCGTCACTTCGCCACCCTGGACCGTCTTGTGGGTACCGACAACCTGGTCCGGGGTCAGCTGACCGGGGACTACGTGGTAGGTGAGAATCTTGCTCAGCAGGGCATCGTCCGTCTTGAGCGTCTCGATTGTTGCGGGGTCGATCTTGGCGAAGGCATCGTCAACCGGTGCGAACACCGTGAATTCGCTGCCGTTCAGGGTGGAAACCAGGTCCACCTTGGGGTTGAGCTTGCCGGAAACAGCGGCTGTCAGAGTCTTGAGCAACGGGTTGTTCGATGCTGCTACGGCAACCGGATCCTGGGCCATGCCCATGACCGAACCGGCACCGTCCGGAACCTGTGCGGCGTAACCGGCGCAGCCGGGGCCCACAAGGTTGGCGGCCGGATCCATGGCGGCGCTGCTCGTTGCGGAGGCCGACGGCGAAGCAGACGGCATTGCCGACGACGTCTCCGGGGCGGCGGACGATGAGGAAGGTGTGCTGGAGGTGCTTGAACCACCACAGGCAGTAAGACCGAGAAGGGCGGCTGCAGTGAGGCCAACGAAGGCGAGGGCGGGGCGCTTTGTGGACAACATGTCATTCTCCTTGTTTTTGGAACCAGGGCGTTGGGTCCATTGGGTGGTGGGACACGGGCTGCTGATGCTGCTTTTGCGTCACCGGCGGTTTGTGTCTCACCAGCTATTCGGAGGGTGGGACGGGGTGGATGGGTGCGGATTGAAAAAGTTTTTTTTAAACCCCTTCGGGGCCGAACCCTTCCTGCTCAGAAATACGGCGTGGTGATCAGCTCCAACGCGTGGCCCGAGGGGTCCTTGAAGTAGACACCCCGCCCGCCGTGGTTGCTGTTGGTCTCGCCGGGCTTAGTCATCTGCGGATCGGCCCAATGCTCGACGCCGGTACTCACCAACTGCGCATAGGCGCGGTCGAAGTGCGCGTCGTCAACCAGGAACGCGTAGTGCTGCATCTGGATCTCGACCGGCGGCTCGGCGAACTGGAGCATCACCCCGCCGGCCAGTGAGATGTTGGTGAATGGCCCCCAGCCGGGAGCGTCGTCGGCTTCCAGGATGGACCGGTAGAAGTCGGCTGAAACAGTGCGGTCGAGGGACGCGATGATGGTGTGGTTGAAAAGTGCAGGCACGCATAACTCCTTTGGTGGGTTTCATTTCGATGGGTTTGAGGGTTCATCGATCCACCAGGAGGTGCCCGCGGGTTGCCAGCGCTTTGGCTGACGGAGCGCGTCAGAGGTCGGCCGGGCAGCCGATCCGTGCAGGGCTGAGGCCCGATCCGGTCATCACATCGGCAAGTCTAGCGGACTGCCGGAGGGCGGTGGCAGGATAGGCGGATGGCTATCGAGGTTCGGCCCGCGACGGTGTTCGATGACGTGAAAACCATGGTGGGGCCCAAGAGCCCCGACTCCAATGTGTGCTGGTGCTTGAGTTACAGGATCCCGTCGAAGCTGAACCAGGAGCTCCAAAAACAGGAGCGCGGCAAGTACGCCAGGAAACTGGTCGCCGAGGACCCGCCGCCCGGAGTGCTGGCGTACGACGGCGACGAAGTAGTGGGGTGGGCGGCCGTGCATCCGCGCGCGGACACCAGTTTCGCCAGGAACCGGAAAATCCCGCACGTGGACGACTCCGGGGTGTGGTCCGTGTGGTGCATCCGCGTTCGACCGGGGCACCGCGGGAAGGGGATCTCGCATGAGTTGCTGCGTGGGGCCATCGACTTCGCCAAGAGCCACGGAGCGCCGGCCATCGAGGGCTATCCCGTGGACAACAAGGGCGGCAAAGTGGATCTGACCATGGCCTACGTGGGCACCCGCAGGCTTTTTGAGAAGGCCGGATTCAAGAAAATCGCAGAAACCACGTCCGTACTCAACGGCTTCCCGAGGGTCCTGATGCGGCTGGACCTCAGCTAGCCCTGCAGCCGTGCCGTCATTTTGTGCGCTTCCTCAAGCAGGAGCTTTCCCAGGAACTCCTGGCGGTCAGCCCGGAAGCGGGGCTCGATGCCGGTCAGGGAAAGGGCCCACGCCGGCCGGCCCTGCTGATCGAAGACGGCCGCTCCCATTCCCCAACTGCCTTCCAGGATCAGCCCGGGATTGACGGAGTAGCCGGCCAGCCGTGTCTTTTCCAGGTTGTCCCGCACCACCTCCGCAGGGTGGCCCGTAGCAAAGTCGCCGGCATGCGCACCCCAGTCCTTGAGCAGTGATTCCTGCTCGTCCGGAGGCAGGAAAGCCATGATGGCAGTCCCCGCAGAAGCCACGCCCAAGGGGAAGCGCACGCCTTCGTGCAGCACGAACGACCGCACGGGAAATGAGCCCTCTTCGCGCAGGACACAGATGGTCTCGTTCCCCCGGCGGATGGAGAAGAACGCGCTCTCCCCCGTTTCCGCTGCCAGCCGGCGCAGCGACGGACGGGCAATGTCCTCCATGGGAAAACGGGCCGCAGCAACGGAGCCCAGCAGGAAGATCTCCGGCCCCATGACCCACTTGCCGGTATCGGAATCATGCTCCAGCAGGCCCTCGGCAGCCAACGAAGTCAGCAGCCGGTGAACTGTGGGCCGGGTCAGCCCTGATTCGCGCACCAGGCCCGCCAGGGACATGCCCTCCGGCTTGCGGCCCACCAACCGCAGCAACTGCGCCACCCTGCCGACAACCTGCGCTCCTTGTACCGCCACAGCACCCTCCAGAAGATTTCATCCATAATATGGACAACCTTGAGCCTAGCGTCCACACCATGAGTAACCAACACCGTGGACCGTTGCGTACACCCCTGAACGAACCTAGGCTCACTCCTAGAATCACGGCAGTCCACAAAGTGGACACACCACCCACATGCTCAGCGAGGAGTTCGATATGTCCACCATGTACGCGAGCGCAGCACAAGCGCTCCATGACCTGATGGCAGACGGCTTGACCATCGCCGTCGGGGGTTTTGGCCTCAGCGGAATCCCTGCCGACCTGATCGACGCCGTCCGCGGGTCGGGAGCCAAGGACCTCACCATCGTCTCGAACAACATGGGCGTTGATGGCAAGGGTCTCGGCGTGCTCATCGAAGCCGGGCAGGTCCGGAAGGTCATCGCCTCCTATGTAGGCGAGAACAAGCTCTTCGCCGAGCAGTACCTGGCCGGCCGGCTGGAGGTCGAGTTCACCCCGCAGGGGACGCTGGCCGAGCGTCTCCGCGCCGGAGGTGCCGGCATTCCCGCCTTTTACACGCGGACCGGCGTGGGCACTTTGGTTGCCGAAGGCAAGCCGCTGGAAGAGTTCGACGGCGTGACGTACGTCCGTGAGCGCGCCATCACCGCAGATGTCGCGCTGGTCCACGCCCACACGGCCGACACGGACGGCAACCTGGTGTACCGGTACACGGCCCGGAACTTCAATCCGGTGGTGGCCACCGCGGGCAAGGTGACCATAGCCGAGGCCGAGGTCATGGTGAAACCAGGGGAACTGGACCCCAACCACATCGTCACTCCGGGCGTCTACGTCCAGCGGCTGGTGCAGGCAACCAGCCGGGTCAAGGACATCGAACAGCGCACGGTCCGGCCCCGCCCGGAATCGCAGCGTGCTGAAGCGCTCACGGTCTGACGCGCTGAGAGAATAAGGAGCACTCACCATGGCATGGACACGAGACCAGATGGCCGCGATCGCGGCCGAAGAATTGAACGACGGCGACTACGTCAACCTCGGCATCGGCATCCCCACGCTGGTGGCCAACAACCTGCCCGACGGCGTGCGGGTGGTCCTCCAGAGCGAGAACGGCTTGCTCGGGATGGGCCCGTTTCCCTACGAGGGCGAGGAAGACGCCGACCTTATCAACGCCGGCAAGCAGACCGTCACGATCACCCCCGGTGGGAGCATCTTCGACTCCGCCACCTCGTTCGGCATGATCCGCGGGGGCCATGTGAAGGTGGCCATCCTGGGCGCCATGCAGGTCTCCGGCACCGGCGACCTCGCCAACTGGACCATCCCCGGAAAGATGGTCAAGGGCATGGGCGGCGCCATGGACCTGGTGGCCGGGACACCGCGCGTCGTGGTCCTCACGGAACACAACGCCAAGGACGGCTCGGCCAAGATCGTCACCGAATGCACCCTCCCGCTGACGGGACTCCAGTGCGTCGACCGGATCGTCACGGACCTCGCCGTTTTCGATATCGCCCCGGAACCGGAAACGCACGACGCCGGTACCCGCCTGGTGCTGACCCGCCTCGCCCCAGGCATCACGGTGGACGAGGTGCGCAGCAAGACGGACGCAGGGTTCGAGGTGGCGCTCGAAGAAGACGCACAGGAAACAACCCTCGAAGGAGCCAACGCATGAGCCTCAAAGACCAGTTCGGCAAAGACATCCTGCTCACGGGATGGGGCCACAGCAAGTTCGGCAAGCTGACGGATGACACCTTGGAGTCGCTGATCGTCCAGGTGGCCGGTGACGCCATCCGGAATTCCGGCCTGGACCCCAAGGACATTGACGAGATCTACCTCGGCCAGTTCAACTCCGGGATGCAGCCGCTGGGTTTTACGTCGTCGCTGGCGCTCCAACTGTCGACGGATTTGGCCAATGTCCCGGCCACCCGCACTGAAAACGCCTGCGCTTCCGGATCCGCGGCGTTCCAGCAGGGCGTCAAGGCAGTATTGGCCGGAACTGCACGCAATGTCCTGGTGATCGGCGCCGAGAAGATGACCGACGCCGGGGCGGACGTCGTGGGAGCAGCACTGCTGGGAGCGTCCTATGAGATGGCCGGCAAGGCCTCCAGCACCGGATTCACGGGGCTGTTCGCGGAGGTGGCCAAGCACTACGGAAAGCGCTATGGGGCGAACATCGCGGGTCCCGGATTCGAGGCGGGCCTGGGCGATGTCCTTGGCTCCATCGCCGCCAAGAACCACCGGAACGGCATGGACAACCCCTATGCCCAGATGCACCGCGACTTCGGTGAGGAATTCTGCCGGACCACCTCCGAAAAGAACCCCATGGTGGCCGAGCCCCTGCGCCGCACCGACTGTTCGCCCGTCTCCGACGGGGCCGCCGCCGTCGTACTGTCCACGTCGGCGGCCGGCGGCGCTGCCGCGCCTGTACGCCTTGCCGGGTTCGGGCACGCGAACGACTTCTTCCCGGCGGAGAAGCGCGATCCCACCGAGTTCGCTGCCACCCGGGCGTCGTGGGAGCGGGCGTTGGGTATGGCCGGCGTCGGGATTGACGGCTTGGACTTCGCCGAAGTGCACGACTGTTTCACCATCGCCGAGCTCATCATGTATGAGGCCATGGGCCTGACGCCGCGCGGTGAAGGCTCCCGGGCCGTGAAGGAAGGCTGGGTCTCCAAGGACGGCAAACTGCCCATCAACGTATCGGGCGGCCTGAAGGCGAAGGGCCACCCAGTTGGCGCCACCGGGGTGTCGCAGCATGTCATCGCGGCCATGCAGCTCAGTGGCTCGGCCGGTGACATGCAGTTGCCCAACGCCCGCCGGGGCGCCGTCCAAAACATGGGTGGCGTGGGCATCGCCAACTACGTCAGTGTCCTGGAAGCCATGTAGCTAGCGGTTACGGATCAGCGCGGCGATCTCCGCGAACCCGAGCCGCTCTGCGTTCTGCAGGGCGCTTCGGCCTTGGGGATCGCGGATGTCCGGGCTGGCTCCGGCCGCGAGGAGTTGCCGGACCACGTCCTGTTGGTTGGGCCCACCGTTGTTGAGCAGGATGGCTTCCTGCATGGCGGTCCAGCCCAGGTTGTTGACGTGGTCCACGGGCACCCCCGCAGCGATAAGGATCCGGACAGTCTCCGTGTGTCCGTGCTCGCTGGCCGGGATCAGGGCCGTGCCGCCGTAACGGTTGGTACTGCGCACGTCGGCGCCTGCGGCCAAGGTCAGCTGCAGGACCTCGTTGAAACCCTCAGCCCCGGCATACAGGAACGCGGAGTCCTGGATGTCGTCCTTGGCATTGACGTTGCCACCGGCCGCGATCAGTTCACGGACCTTTGCAATATCGTTGGCCTTCGCGGCGAGAATCAGGAGCCGATCGGTTTCCATCTGGACCTCCGGTGACAGTGTGGCCGGCACGACGGCCGACGACGACGGGCCCGTACCAGCGCTCGACGGTACGGCTGGGGTGGGGGCTGCTTGAGCCGGGGCCGGGGTGGAAGGTGAGGCGTCCGCCGTCGCGCTTGACGTGGCCGATCCCGAACTGGAGGACGGGGACGGCGCGCAGCCGGCCACGAGCCCGGCGATCAGAAGACCTGCCCCGATCACCGAACCCGCAGCCAGGCCACGTACCTTGGTGAAGCTCATACGGTCGAGGCTACTTCGCAGCGGCCAAGGCGTCTGCACCGGCGGTGGCGCAGGCTTCGTCGAGGGCGCCGTCGGGAGCTCCGCCAACTCCGATGCCCGCAACCGAGACCCCGTTGACCTTCAGCGGGACGCCGCCGGCCAGGAACAGGGTCCCGGGGAGGTCGGCGATGGACGGTCCGTTGCCGTTCACGCGCTTGGCCAGCTCGCTGGTCGGAGCCCCGAAAGCAGCAGCCGTGTAGGCCTTTTGCTTGGCAGCTTCGATGGTGTGCTCGGCGGCGTTGTCGCCGCGCAGGAGCGCCTGGACGGTGCCGAAGCGATCAACCAAGGCAACGGTGACGAACGGCAGTTTGTCCGCCTGGCATTTGGCCAGCGCAGCGTTGACGGCCTTGCTTGATGCACCCACGGTGATGCGGTTCTGGGCAACAACGTTTTCCGGCGCGGGCTGGACGTCGGCGGCAACTTTCACGGGGGCGGCAGCCGGCGCGGCGGGCGACACGGCATTGGCTACAGCAGTGACACCGCCGGTGAGCAACAGTGCTCCGGCAGCAGCGGCGGCAATCATCTTGTTGGACTTCTTCACGGAGTTCTCCTCGTTGTGGGCATCAGGTACGTCTCCATGCTTCCGGGGACGGGCCGCAGCCACATCGGCCACCCGCCGCCTCCGGGCTCAGCCTTTCCGCCAGCTGTATCAGCCAAAAGGTGGAGAGACCAGCGGGCACACGGGATCTAGCATGGGAAGGACGCCCTCAACGGAATCGGGAACGGGAACCCTCCATGCCAGCTGCCCCTCCACAGCCTGCGCCGAGCATTCGGCTCGATGGCCGCATTGATGCTGTGGTGCATCTTGGTTTTGCCGTCCTGATGGTCGCTTCGGCGGTGCGTTACGTCATGCGGCACTCCCCCGCCGACAACCTGTGGACGGTGGCGTTGGCCGGAACCGTCTGTGCGCTGTACGCGGTCACTGCGGTGCTGGCCCATCAGCGCAAGTCCGGCCGTCGACGCCGTCATCTGTGGTTGGTGTGGATGGTCGCCTTGGTGGCGGCGTGGGTCGCACTGGTGGTGATTGCTCCCAGCTTCGCGTGGTGCTCCTTCGCCATCTTCTTCCTCACCCGTACGGCTTTCCGCGGGTGGCCGGCGTATGTGGCCGGTGGAGCGACGGCGGCTGCCACCGCCGTCGGGCTCTTCCGGGTGAGCGACTGGACCGATGTCGCCATGCTGCTCGGGCCGCTGGCCGCCGGAGCACTGCTCACCCTGATCTACGACAAGATCGAGCGCGACCAGGAGCAGCTGGCCGCCAGCGAGAGGGAAGCTGGAATCGCCGCTGAGCGTGAGCGCGTTTCACGGGAAATCCACGACACCGTGACCCAAGGCCTGGCCAGCAGCCTGCTGCTCCTGGAAGCGGCCCAGCGTTCCTGGCCGGCTCCCGCGGCCACCATTGACGTGCGCAAGGCGACCGATCTCCTGCGACGCAACCTCGCCGACACCCGCAGCCTGGTGCACGAACTCTCCGCCCCTGGCCTGGAAACCGCGCCACTCCCCGAGGCCCTGGAGCACGCGGCGCGGCAGTATCTGGACATCATCCGTGTGCAGGTCACCGGCGACCCGCGACCCCTCGCTCCCGAAGTGCGGCACGCCCTGCTGCGCGTCACCCAGAGCGCCGTGGCCAACATCAAACTGCACGCCCGTGCCGGCCACGCCAGCGTGACGCTTGGCTACCTTCCGGACGCAGTCACCCTGGACGTGTTCGACGACGGCCGCGGCTTCGATCCCGGATCGGTACCTCCGCCGTCGGAAACGGGAGGATACGGTCTGCGTGCCATGCGCCAACGCGTGGAGCAGTTGGGCGGAGAATTGTCCGTGGAAAGCACACCGGGCGAAGGCACCATCATCGCAGCGCAACTGCCTGCCAGCCCGCCTGCCGGTTCTTCGAAGGAGGCCCTGTGACCACCATTTCCGTGGTGCTCGTGGATGACCACACCGTCGTCCGGAGCGGACTCAAAGCGCTCCTTGGCACCCAGGGCGACATCGCCGTCGTCGGTGAAGCCGCCTCAGGTGAGGAAGCGCTGGAAGCGGCGCAGCGGCACGCTCCGGACGTTGTCCTCATGGATCTGGCCATGGGCACCGGAATGGACGGCATCGAAGCCATCAAGCGGCTCAGGCAAAGCACCCCCAAACAAGCGATCATCGTGTTCACCACCTACGATTCGGACGCCGACATCGTTCGTGCGGTGGACGCCGGAGCCATGGGTTATCTGCTCAAGGACGCCGCACCGGAGGAGATCTTCGCAGCGGTTCGCGGGGCCGTCCAGGGCAAGAGTGTCATGAGTGCGCCGGTGGCATCGCGTTTATTCCAACAGTTGCGGAACCCGGACGAGATCCTGACCCCGCGCGAAGCCGAACTGCTCAGCCTGCTGACCCAGGGCCTCAGCAACCGTGATCTCGGAAAACGGCTCTTCATCTCAGAGGCAACCGTCAAAACCCACCTGGCCCATATCTACGCCAAACTTGGTGTCGAGACGCGGGCGGCAGCCATAGCAACGGCGATCCGGCGCGAGGGGATGCGGTAAGAGACGCTGTTGGTTACTCTGACCCTATGTCGGACGCAGCGGATCGCAAGATGTTCAAATCCCCCGGAACTGCTTTGCTGGTCCGGGGAGTCCTCGCCATTGTCTTTGGCCTGTTGATCTTTGCTTTGCCCAGCGCCACGGCGTTCGTGGTGATCGTCATGTTCGGGGTCTTCGCGATCATTGACGGCATCACCAGCGTGGCGCATTACTACTACGACCCCGCGGGCCGATCCCGCTGGACGATTGCAGGTGGCCTGATCTCCATCGCCGCCGGCATCCTGGCCATCGCCTGGCCCGGCATCACCGCAGCGGCCGTCGGGGTGCTCATCGGTTTGTGGGCTCTGGTGCTCGGGCTTTCCCAGATCGTGCTGTCCCTGGCCGCCAGGACGTTCGTCAGGAGCTGGGGTATCTGGTTCCTGACAGGTCTCATCACCACCGTCTTCGGGATCGTGGTGCTGGTCAATCCGGGCATGGGATTCCTGGGCCTGGTGTGGATGTTGGCGGCCTTTGCGATCGTGACGGGCCTGCTGCTCATCGTCTCCGGCATCGGGCTGCGCAGGCTGGCCCATGCGGAGCCGCTGTACGGCCACTAGGTCACCAGGTCACGGTAAAAAGCCGTCAGGGGATGCGCTCAGCGCCAAGTTCGGTAAGTTAGTGGCTGTGAAGATAGCTACCTGGAATGTGAACTCCCTCCGCGCCCGTGCAGACCGCGTTGAAGCCTGGCTTGAGCGCAGCGACTGCGATGTCCTGGCCATCCAGGAGACCAAATGCAAGGACGAGAACTTCCCATGGGAGCTCTTTGAGCGCATGGGGTACGAGGTTGCGCACTTCGGCGTGAACCAGTGGAACGGTGTTGCCATCGCTTCCCGCGTGGGCCTGGACGACGTCGAACGGACGTTCCTGGACCAGCCCGCGTTCGGCAAGGCCGGCAAGGATCCCGCCCAGGAAGCACGCGCCATCGCCGCTACCTGTGGTGGCATCCGCATCTGGAGCCTCTACGTTCCCAACGGCCGCTCGTTGGACGACGAACACATGCCGTACAAGATCAAATGGCTGGATGTCCTTCAGGGCCATGCCGCCGAGTGGGTCAAGTCCGATCCCACTGCCCAGATCGCCCTTATGGGTGACTGGAACATTGCCCCGTTCGACGACGATGTATGGGACATCGAGCTGTTCCGTACCAACAACTACACGCACGTCTCCGAACCCGAGCGCGCCGCCTTCCACGCGTTTGAAGCCGCCGGATTCACCGACGTCGTCCGCCCCTACACCCCCGGCCCCGGCGTCTACACCTACTGGGACTACACCCAGCTGCGCTTCCCCAAGAAGGAAGGCATGCGCATCGACTTCTGCCTCGCGTCCCCCGCGCTGGCGTCACGGGTCACGGGTGCCTCCATTGACCGCGAGGAACGCAAAGGCAAGGGCGCTTCGGACCACGCTCCGGTCATCGTGGAGCTGGCAGACTAACTACACGCCCACCACGACGAAAGGGGACGGCTGGAGATGACTGGAAACCTGTACCGGGGCCAGGCGGGATTGCCGTTCTCTTCGTCGCTGCGCATTTACGAGCCCCTCGAAGCGTTCCCGCCCGAACAGCAGCGCGAGCTCCTGGCGGAGGGCGGCAAGGCAGGTTCCCGGGCCGCCGTCGAGAATGCGGAGCTGCAAGCCTCGCTGGGGCGCATCACACGTTCCGGCGGCGATCCTTTCCCCACCGGACGAACGGACCTGGTCCGGATGACGCGGGTGCCCACCGGGCGGCACGCTGCGGCGTCTGACCAGGAAGGGCACGACGCCGGGCGGCTGCTTTATTGCCCCAGCCAGCTGGTGATTCGGGCCGGTTTGGCGGCCAACGCGCTGATGGACGGCGTGCATAGCCCGCTCGCGGACCTTCTTATTCCGGTTTCTCAACGGGACAAGCACCAGGTTCGCATCGACCGCATCAACGCCGGGGAGGCTGCCAAGCGCGTCCATACCCGGGCCTCAACCTGGGGAATCCCGTTCAGTTGGTTCTCGCTGTTCGCCGAGTCCGACCGCAAGGACGTGGTGGAATCCGAGGGACGGATTCTCACCGTTCGGGTGTGGACTCCCCTCACGGAGGCCCTGGACAGGGCCCGCTTCGCCGTTGCCCACCTGGCCTTGGCAGCGCCGGACCTGGACATGCTGGATGACCTCACGCAGCTCACTGAATGGCTGGAGTTGTTCCACATCCAGTCCATGGTGGAGCTGGACTACGGCGCAGTCGCGGACAAGGTGTACCCTGACGAGTCCCCCATGGATGTCCGGCTCGGCATCGAGTGCTTGGCCGAGGGTGACATGACCGGCGCGGCCGCTGCCTACCGCCGGCTCGCCTCACGGTGGATCCCCATCCGGCAGTTGGCGCGCGCTTCCTGACCTGTGCCCTAGACGCTGGGCGGCGCTGTTGTCTCGCGCACGATCAGCTCGTGCGGAGCCACCTCCGAATGAACTGCTCCCGGATTCCCGTCCAGCTCATCCAGCAGCATCTTGGTGGCGAGTTCGGCCTGGTCGTCGGGACGCTGGCCCACGGTGGTCAGGCCCATGGAGGCCGAAAAGTCGTGATCGTCAATACCGATCACCGAAAGATCCTCCGGCACCCGGACACCGTGACGGCCAGCCTCGAAAATGACACCCATCGCCATCTCGTCCGAGGAGCAGAAGATTGCTGTGGGCTTGCGTCCGGGCTGGCTCCACAGCCTGTTGAAGGCCTGCTGGCCGCTGGCGACGGTGAAATCGCCCCACTGGTCCCACTCGGCACGGACTTCCAGTCCGGCGTCGGTCATGACTTCCTGGAAGGCACGGATCCGCACGCGGGGAACATCGAAGTTGAGGTCCGTTTCGTCGTCGCCGTGGAGCAGTGCAATGTCCTTATGGCCCAGGTCCAGGAGATGCCGCACGGCGGTGGAGGCGGCGTCGTAGTCGTTGATGCCGATGTAGGCGCAATCCTCTACATGGCCTCCCACGACTACCAGCGGAATGTCGATCTTGTGGAGGTGTTCCAGCTCCTCCTCGGTGAGGGACATACACAGCACCAGCAGGGCATCAATCTGCTTGTAGACCATGGTGGAACTAAAGAGCCGCTCACGGTTGCTGCCATGGCCGCCGAGGTTGAACAGGGAGAGGTTGTACTTGCGCGAATGCAGCTCGCGATCCGCGCCTTCGATGGCCTTGGAGAAAAACCACCGGCTGACGAAAGGGGCCAGGACGCCGATGGTGCGCGTGCGGCCTGTCGCCAACCCCGAGGCCGACGACGACGCCACGTAACCTAAGGAGCTGGCCACTTCGAGGATCTTCTCGCGGGTTGCGGGAGACACCCGCGGCAATCCCCGCACCGCGCGCGAGACGGTCGCCGTCGAGACTCCTGCTGCTGCTGCGACGTCCTCAATACTGACGCCCGTATGGCCGCCGCGTTGGGACCTACCCGTTGTACGTGACACAGGCTCCCCTCTCCGGCCGCCGTTGCTCCGCCTTCACCTTAAAGGTGCACTTGTGGTTTGCAGCCCTCGGTTACGCAGCGACGTAATGCGACTGCGTAACCGAGGCTGCGGTTCCTATCCCTTGAGGCCGCCGGACAGCAGGCCGCGTACGAAGTAGCGCTGCAAGCCGAAGAACACCAGGAGCGGGATGATGATGGAGACGAAGGCCGCCGCCGGGTTCAGGTAGTCCCTGGCGCCGCGGGTACCGGAAATCTCCGCCAAACGCTGCGTAATCGGGGCCACGTCCGCCGTTCCACCGGAGAACACCAAGGCCACCAGCAGGTCGTTCCAGACCCACAGGAACTGGAAGATCGCCAGGGACGCCAGGGCCGGAACGGAGAGCGGCAGGATGATCCGCCAGAAGATGGTGCTGTGTCCGGCACCGTCCACCCTTGCCGCCTCGATGACTTCACCGGGAATCTCGGAGATGAAGTTGTGGAGGAGGAAGATACCCAGCGGAAGACCGAACATGGTGTGCGCGATCCACAACTGGGCGTACGAGCCCGCCGGCAGGTGGAGGGTCTGGGTGAAGAACTGCAGGAGCGGGATCAGGGCCATCTGGAGCGGAATGATCTGCAGGGCAAAGACGAAAATGAACAGTGCGTCGCGACCCTTGAACTTTCCCCAGGCGAAGACGTAGGCGGCCATTGAAGCCAGCACCAGGACAAAGATCGTGACCGGAATGACGATCGCGATCGAGTTGACGAAGTACTGGGAGAGGTTGGCCGACTGTGAGCCCGCCGGAGTGAGGACATCCGCATAGTTCTTGAACGTGAAATCCCAGTCCACGAAGGCGTTCCACCAGCCGTTGGAGCGGGGACCCACCTGTTTGGCTGCGGGCCTGAACGACGTGACAAACAGGCCGAACGTCGGGACAGACCAGACGACGGCGATGATGATCGCTGCCGCTGTTGCCCATTTGGAGGTCAGCTTGGTCTTGACCCTCCGCATGATCGGCTGGGCATCCTCCGTGGGGTCGGATCCAGGACGCTGCCGGGTGGCCTTCGAGGCCTCTTTCGGGGCTGGCGTGGCTGTCAATGGATCTCCCTTTGCTTGCGAAGGACTCGAGCGTTGTACACAACGATGGGCAGAACCATCAGGAACAGGACCAAGGCCAGTGCGGCGCCGCGTCCCGGCTCGCCGGCGCGGAAGGCCTGCGTGTACATTTCGTTGGCGACTACCGAGGTGTCGTAGTTTCCGGCGGTCATGGTTCGGACGATGTCGAACACCTTCAGCGTGGCGATGGTAATGGTTGTCAGCACCACCACCAGTGCTCCACGGATCCCCGGAACCGTGACGTTGCGGAACTGCTGCCACGCGTTGGCGCCATCCAGGCGGGCTGCCTCAATGAGTTCCACAGGAACGCCCTTGATGGCAGCAGAGAGGATCACCATGGCGAAGCCCGTTTGGATCCAGACCATCACGATGATCAGGAAGATCGTGTTTTCCGGGGCGTCCAGCAGGAACTGCTTGGGGTCCATGCCCAAAGCGTCCCGGAAGAAGTTGATGACGCCGGTTTGTTCGATGCCGGGGCCACGGTAGTCGTACACGAGCTTCCAGATGATGCCGGCGCCGACAAAGGAAATGGCCATCGGCATGAAGACCAACGACTTGAGGACGCGCTCACCGCGTGCCTTGTCGATGAACACTGCGTAGGCAAGGCCAAAGCTGGTAGAGAGCAGGGGCACCAGGACTGTCCAGATGACCGTGTTCCGCAGCGTGGTCAGAGCCTCGGGCTGCGTGAACATCCAGGTGAAGTTGTCGAATCCGTTGCCGTTTCCGCTGGCGTCCGTAAAGGCCAGCATTGACGTGCGGATAGCCGGATAAACCAAGCCCACCAGCATAAGGATCGCTGCAGGGGCCAGGAAGCCCGCAACCGTGACCTTGTCCTTGACCGATTTCGGTGCCCTGTCCACCAGCAACATGATGAGGCCGATGACCGCGGCGAAAATCGCCAGGGCTATCACTACTTGAAGGAGTTTTTCTCCGATAAATTCCATACCCAACCTCCGGGGCGTGAGTGAATCACTAAGTTCCGGGAAAAGCGCTGCCTCCCCGCCTGGGCAACCCAGTCAGGGGAGGCAGCACTTTGGGAGTTAGCTCTTAGGCCAGCTGGATTCGATGCTGTTGGCAACATCCTGTGAGGACGTGCCGTTGATCCACTGCACAATGCCCTTCCAGAAGGAGTTGGAACCCACGGCGCTCGGCATCAGGTCGGAGCCATCGAAGCGGAAGACAGTCTCAGGATCCTGGAGGATCTGGACGGTCAGCTTGTCAAGGTCGGACTGTGCGTTGTTGGGGTCAAGACCCTTGTTTGCGCTGACGACGCCGCCCAGCTTGACGCGGTTATTGGCGAAGTCGGCACTGGCCAGGTAGGCCAGGAAGGACTGAACCTCAGGGGTGTCCTTGTAGGCGCCTACCATCTCGCCGCCACCGGTGACTGCCTTGCCCTTGCTTTCGTCAATCGGCGGGGTGATGAAGGCCCAAACGTCGCCATCCTCAGCAACGTTGGTTCCTGCAGGCCAGTTGGCAGCCTGGAAGTTGGCCTGGTGGTGCATGGCGCAGGTGCCATCCAGTACCGGCTGGCCGGCCTGGGCGAAACCGGTGCTCAGGATCGAGCGGACGTCACCGAAACCACCGTTGACCATGTCCTGGTTGAGCAGGATCTCGCCGGCCTTGTCGAAGGAATCGACGATCTTCGGGTCGTTGAAGGGAATCTGGTGGGTGATCCACTGGTCGTAGACCTCCGGGCCATGGGCGCGCAGGACTACGTCTTCAATCCAGTCGGTGCCCGGCCAGCCGGTAGCCTCACCGGATTCGAATCCGGCGCACCACGGCTTCATGTTCTTGTCGTCCGCTGCGATCTTCTTGGACAGGGTGATCATTTCATCCCACGTCTTGGGGACTTCCCAGCCCTTGTCCTTGAAGGTCTTGGGCGAGTACCAGACGAAGCCCTTGACGTTCGCGAGCATCGGCGCGGCATAGTACGTGCCGTCCACCGTGCCGTACTTCTTCCAGTCCGGGGACCAGTTCTTGTCCACCAGATCGGAGACCGTCTTGGGAGCAGGCTTCAGGTAGCCGGCCCGTGCCTGGGTGGCAAGAAGACCTGGCTGCGGGAAGATCGCAACGTCCGGTGCGGTGCCGGACTGGGCACGGACGCCGATCTGCGTTTCGAATTCCTTGCTGCCTTCATATTTGACGGTGATGCCCGTGCAGTCCTCGAACTGCTTCCAGGATTCCTCGAGGTTGGTTGCCTCGATGTCGACGATCGTCGAGTAGACGGAGACCGTCTTGCCGTCGTGCTTTCCGTAGCTTTGGTAGGCGGAGCAATCATCCGAGCCTGCGGTGGATCCCCCACCGCCACCATCTCCGCTACAGGCGGAAAGGGTAAGTGCCAGAACTCCGGCGGCTGCGACCGGTAGCAGGTACTTGGTTTTCTTCATGCTAAAGACTCCTCGCTGAGTACAAGTGATTCGGCGGCGCAATTGATGTGGTGACGCTCACACTAGCCATGATGAACGCCTAAATGCAAGCGCTTACACCGAACGTAACCGCATCGATACCAAGCAGCCTTCCGATCTTGCCGGCGACGTCGGACCGGGTCGCCGGAGCAGCGCCATGGGCGGACCACAGAGCAAGCGTGGGCGCCCGTCGACTTGATTGCCCAGTGTTGCCTATGGAAAGGTAGGAAGTGTGGATGAACTTGAAGCACTGCAAACCATCGGACGACTGATCAAGGAAGAACGCCTGGCGCAAGGCTTGAGCCAGGTGCAGTTGGCCAAGCAGGCAGGAACCGCCATCAAGACCGTCCGAACCTTGGAGTCGGGAACGCGACGCACCCAGGAAATCAACCAGCGGAAGCTTGAGCACGCGCTGGGCTGGCGTGCTGGCTCCGTTTCCGAAGTCCTCAAGGGAAAATCCACCTTTGCCCCGGAAATGATCACCCCGGATGACATGCGCTCAGGAGACGAACCGCGGCAAGGACCTCCCCGCATCGCAGTCCCCGCCGCACCCATCGCCCGGGCGTCGCACCTCTCCGACGAAGAACTCCTCGCCGAGCTCACGTACCGGATGATGCACCGCAACAGGGGCTAGGCAGTTCTACTTATCGGACTTGCGCCGCACCATCTCGTTGATCCAAATGGGTGCAAACGGTGAAGTGCAGTTCGGCGGCGTGGGGTAGTCCTTAAGGACTTCCAAGCGCTCACCAATGTCCAGGGCCCTGGCGCGATGTTCAGGGAACTCAATCCCGATCTGGGCCAAGCAGTGGTTCATGGCCCACTGGAGACGGTCCGGGGCGTCTTTCATTCCCGCCTCGATAACGTCCAGCAGCTGATCAAGGGCGAGACCGTCGGGATTCTTCACGACGCGCTCCGATGTCAGCGCCCAGCCGGCGCTGGCCACCACGGGGTCGGAGTCCGAGAACCAGGCCTTCCGCAATTCCTCGCTGTGGGGGCTCTTTTTGACGACGTAGTTCACCAGCCAGTCATTCACTTTGGGGGTCCGCGCTTCCCGGAGCATGCGGTCCAACTCGTCCCGCCCGAAGGCCTTGGGGCGGCAGATCAGCAGTGACAACAGTCTGGCAGCGGTGTCGCCCGTAGCCCACAACTGACGTGACAAGTCCTGCTGCGTCTTCAGTCTCTTCGCAACGGCGCGCAACTTGCTGAGGTTCACGCCGTGGTCGTCACCGTGTTTCTCGTTGATTTCCCGGGCCCGGGGCTCTTCCAACGCCGCCAGTTCGGCCATGATGTCAGCTACTGCCGACTCAAGGACCGTTGTTCCAGCCACTGCAGTCTCCTGTCCATCAAACGTCCTGAAGTCAGGCTACTAGCCATGGACAACGGGATGACAGTCCCTCCGCCAGCGCATGCCGTGGCGGTGGGACTGTCATCCCGCGTGTTCGGAGTCTCTTACTTTTCGCCCTTGAACAGGCCGGCAATCTTCGACCCCAGGCCCTTGACGTTTTCGGCTACGTCTCCAGCAATTTCCTTTGACTTCTCCGCAACGTCGCCGGCCAATTCCTTGGCGTTCTCTCCGACGTCCCCGGAGAAGAATTCTTTGACATTCTCTGCAGCGTCACCCGCAAATTCTTTGACGTTCACTGCAGCGTCACCCGCAAATTCTTTGACATTTTCAACTGCCTCGCCAGCAAATTCCTTGGCATTTTCCAGGGCTTCGCCAGTTGCATTCTTGGCATTTTCCGCATCGCCGTTGACCGCTTCGGCTCCAGTGGTCTCTTCACTCATGGTGCTCTCCCTTGTGACGATTGGATCTGTGACAGTACGTGCCAAAGGAAGAAATCCCCCTTTGGTTCAACTTATGGGTTGGAGCGTTATTTCCGCAATGTCAACGGACACGTTCCGCCTTGGTGAACCGGGACCGGGCGCCGGAAACCATGTGAACCAATACTGGCGTTTTCTGACCGATCACCAGATCCAACGCTTCAACCAGTTGTGATACATCGGCGGCGAGCATATGGGGTGCCACTCCTTGCCTCGGCTGGATCCGGATGCGCAGGCCGGGTTTTCCCTTGAACTCGTAGGTCGCAACGGAGGCGCCTGCGAGGTCAGTCCGCTCAGCCAGGGCCGCCCTCAGCGCTTGCTCGGCCACCCCTCCACCGATGCGCACTTCACCATTGATGTGGCTGTCGTCATCGCTGGCAACCAAGAGGTTGGCCCGGCCTTTACCCTGCTGGGAGAGCCAGGCGACCATGGCAATGATGATGGCCACCAGGATCACTCCGGCCACAATCCATAACCAGCTCTCTTCGCGCCCGGGAAAACGCGTCTGGCGGAAGGCATTCTCCATTCCTGCCCAGGCATCCGCGGACCAGCCATGCCACCACGTCGCCACCGCCGGCACGGTGGCCAGCAGCACGAGGAGCAGACCGACAGCCAGGAGTTTCACGCCGATGATGAATAACAGGACACGGTTGAGGGTGCGTGGTGTACCGTTCATGCGCCAATCACCCCCGTCGACGCCAGGTTGACCCGGACGGAGGGCATTGGCACCGGTGACATTTCATCAAGTTCAGCTTGCACTGCTGCCAGCACGGCTTCCTCGCTCACCCTGCTTCCCGACGTAGGCCGTAGATTGACCACCACCAACTGCCGGGAAACGATCACCATGACCTGTTCCTGCGTAACGTTCGCAGCGGTCCGGGCGCGTCGCGCCAGTGCCGAGGCAAGGACTTCGTCATCAACCACGACGGCGGTCCGCGGGTCCCGGAGAAGGTGCCTGGCACGCCTGCCGGGCAGCACTGCGTGGAGGAAGAAGAACAGACCCACCATCGCGACGACGGCGCCACTGGCACCCAGCAGCAGAGGGGAAATTCCTTCCGGAAGGGCGATGATTCGCTCGGCTGCTGTGGTCGGATCTATCAACCACGGGGGTTGGCCAACGGCCCGCACCCCCGCCTCAAGAAGCGCGTACACGCAGAGCACGATCACCAGCACAGCGGCGATGACGGCTGCTCCGGCCCGGGAGGAGTGGGTTTCACGGCGCAGGATGCGGCTCATTGCGGGATCTTCGCCCGCCATAGGAGTCGCTCCTGCGTTCGAGGCCACCTGGCTTTGCGTTGCCTTGGTTTGATGGTCCTGGGTTTCCTGGTCCTGAGTCACTGAACGCGGCCCCCCTCCCTGACGTGTGCCCCGCTGATCCTGATGTCCACCCTGCTGAGCTGGGAGCCACTAAGACGTGTGACCGTCTCGAGGACAGCGGCCTTGGCTGCTACCGTCCGGTCCCAGATGGAGCCGCCGAAGCCTTGGACGCGGGACGGATCACGGAGGACCTCTGTCAAAGCCGGGATGCTGATGGGTGCCACGATCGACAAAGCCAGCAGGCCGTCGTCGTCCGCCCAGTCTGCGCGGATGTCGCTGGCCTCAACGCCGAGGGCCTCGGCGGCAGCGGCACGCGCCAAGGATGTCAAAGCCTGGGTACTGATCCGGTTGTGGCCGGCCAGGCTGGTGGTGGATTCCACAGCCTCAGCCACGCTCATGACGAAGAGCGCCGGCCCGTAATGGCGTCCAGGACGCTGCGGAGGTCAAGCTTGCCCTCGGCCGCCCGGCCAAGCAGTGCTCCGATGCCCATGAACAGCAGTGAGATAAGGAATCCCCACAGTCCAAAGGAGAAGGACATGAACGCCACGAAGGCGCCGATCGCGATTCCAACAACGGTCATGCTCACTGGAGTGCCTCCCTTTCCACGACGACGGTCTTGCCACCGGCAGGTTTGACCAAGGGGGCCACGTAGACGTCATTGATCTCGATGTTGACCTCAATGACCTGGAGGCCGACAAGCTCTTCAACGGCGCGGAAAACAGCGGCCCTGACTTGGTTGGCAACGCCGTGCAAGGGGTGCCCGTAGAGGGCAACGAGGTTGATGTCCACGGCCACCTGGGTCTCGCCGACTTCCGCACGGACGCCTGCTGCGTGGTCCGAACTGCCGACGGCGTCGCGGATCGCGCCAAGCGCCCGTGATGGCCCGGACCCCAACGAGTAAACGCCCGGTACCGTCCGGGCAGCGATGCCCGCAACTTTGGCCACGGCCGCCTCGGAGATGATGGTGCGTCCAGTACCAAGGACCTCGCCCCCAGGCACAGGATCCAATTGCACGTTCTGGTCTTCCATGGAGCACTCCCCTTCTCTTGATTACCACCCTAGCGTCTAGGTCCGACGCTTTGGGAGAACCCTCGGAGAGAAGGGAACGCGCGGCGGCGGCTTTGTGCAGTTCGTGCTCATCCAGTCCTGCCAGCGGCATCCGTCGCCGGGTTCCCCACTGAATGCGTGCGGGAGACGAGCCGGCGAGGCGAGACCATGTCCAGCGCCCTCCCGTGAACAGAGCCAGGTTATCCACAAGGCACGTTTCACGACTGTGATGGGCTCGATGGCCGCCCCTAGACTGGCCGACACATCGCCAACACAGCTGCTGGGGAGCCTGTCATGCCACGCCGTGGATTTACCGTATGTCGTTCCGTGCTCTTCAGGACTGCAGCTTTGGCCGTGGGTTCTGCCCTCTTCCTGACGGGATGCCAGGGCGGCGCCGCCCCCGGCGGCCTGCCCTCCGAGACAGGCACGACGACGGCGTCACCCACCGCGGGCGTTTCGCTTCCGCCTGTTGCGGCTACTCCGGGGAATCCGGGTGACCCGTCGTCGTCCGCCGTGTACAAGCCGGCGGATGCCAAGGGGAAGGCCCAAAACGTGCCGGTTCCCGTGATGCCCGAGCTGGCGAAGGAGAACTCGAAGGCGGGGCTGGAGGCGTTTATTAGGTATTGGTACGCGCAATTGTCTTATGTGGACGAAACCGGTGACATGTCGGCATGGCAGCCATTGATTTCCGAGGACCGCCGGCTGTGTCTCCGACTCCAGGAATCCGGCGAAGACGGATATGTTGACGGGCGGTGGCTGGTCGGCGGGAAGATTTCGGTGCCGGTGGTAGAGGTTCTTTGGGGCGCCGATTCTTTACAAACGGCGAAAGTGCAGGTGGTACAAGACCAAATCGACTACTACAACGCTGACGGCAGCGTTGGGCGGTCGAGTTCAGCAGCATCCAATGACGCATTCGCGTTTTTCGCCAAATACACGGGCAATTCATGGATCGTGGTGGACCTTGGCGTCATCGCGTAAGTTCGCCGGAAGGGCCAACGTCGTGGCCTATGGGATAGTGCTTTGGTTTTCAGTCTGTTCTGCGCTGGCCGCGCCTTCCGCAGCGGCGGACGATACGTGGGCCGCAAACAACGCCGGTGATCGGGGGATCGATATTGGTGCGCGATTCGTATTTGACCCCGTGACGGGCCAGCTATCCCCTGGCCTCGGCGTACGCGGAACTTCCCCGACAATTGACGACCCAAATCAGTACATGGCCGACACCCACTGCCGTGCCGACGGGCCGGACACCAAGGATCCGGGCTGCGATGCGCTCGAATGCCCCGCCACCACCCCGGACGGTCAGGAGGGCACGCCGGTGATCTGGAAGGAAGCACCGAATGCCATTACTAACCCGGGATGGACGGACTGGATTCCCGTCAGTGGCCCCACCTGCCTCTACGAAGCCGAACCCGAGAATGTCCTGGCCGACATCGCCGCACGCATCCTGAACGACTTCCGCCAACTACCCGTCAACCCCGGAACCCTCGAAGCCCAACCGTTCCCCCACACCCTCAAAGGCGGGCCCACCAACTTCTACGCCACCACAACAGAACAAGCCTTCGACCTCACCATCCTCGGCCAAACAGTCCACCTCACCGCAACCCCCGCCAGCTACACCTACACCTTCGGAGACGGCACCAACCTCGGACCCACACCAGCAGCCGGGTACCCCATCCCCGAGAGCGACTGGCTCAGCAACACCACCCGCACCAGCCACAGCTACACCGAAACCGGCAACTACCAAACCACCCTCACCACCAGCTTCACCGGCACCTACTCCGTCAACAACGGCCCACCCCTACCCATCAACGGAACACTCGACATCACCACACCAGCCAAAACCCTCCACGTCTGGAAAACACAAAGAGCACTCGTCGCCGACACCTGCCAGCAAAACCCCAACTCCTGGGGCTGCCCCGGAGCAAAAGACTAAGCAGGGAGCTGTGCCAGGCTGGCCTCAACAGCACTGATGCACTGGGTTACGGCAGCCCGGGGATCCAGAGAGTAGGATCCGTCACCAAAGAGTTCAAAGGTCAGGGCTCCGCTGTAATTCAAGCGACTGAGGTCGTGCAGAATCTCATCGAGATCCAGATAACCGTCGCCCCAAGCCAGGTGTCCGGTGGGAGCGCCATCAACCAGGTGTACGTGTCGGATGTCCTCGCCAAAAGCCTTGGCATAGTCGCTGATGTTCTCACCCGCTGCTGCCATGGCAACAGTGTCAATCACTATCCCCAAAGGTGAGGATCCGACGTCGTCGAGCATGGAACGGAGCGAGCCGACATCAGTGACGAGATTCGACTCGACACGTTGGAGAGGCTCAAGGACGCACGACACTCCCAGCTCAGAGGCTCGGTGAGCAATGGCTTGAAGGCCCTCGACGGACCGCCCCCAAGCAACCTCGGCTGGTTCGTCCTCGTAGCCCCGTCCCGCGGTCAAGAACAAGAGCGGGGACTCAAGTTCACTGCACACCTCCGCAGCCCGAAAGAAGAACTGCAGGCTCTGATCTCGGAGCCATTCTTCCCCCGAGGCAATATTGACGGGATAGGCAACCTGTTCGGGAGTAAGACAGGACACAGCGAGTTCCCGCTCCAGCAGCTGACCTTTTACCTTTCGCAGGTGTGCCGAATCAGTTTGCGGAATGTGCAGGTGCGGGGCTACACCCCACAGCTCCACGCTGGCCCTGCCCAGTTCGGCCATATCATCGAGGCAGCGCTCAAGGGTGTGGTGCTGGTAAGCGAAGTTTGAGCCACAGACCTGCTCCAAGCCCAGTACACGCACGGCTACTTTCCAACTCCATCGGCGAGTCCACGGATAAAGTACCGCTGCCCGGCAAAGAAGAGCACAATCACTGGAATCGCAGCGATCGCCATACCAGCAAACACCACCGGGTAGTCCGTGCCGTGCTTGGACATGAGATTGGTCAGTCCAACAGGCAGGGTTTGCAGTGCTCCCCCGCTGGTGAAGACCATGGCAAACAAGTACTCGTTCCACGTAAACAGGATGTTCAAAAGGACGGTCGAAACCAGGATTGGCTTGCACATGGGCAAAATTACCTGCCAGAACGCACGGGCCTTCGAAGCTCCGTCCACGGACGCTGCCTCATCTACCTCGGCGGGTAAGTCCATCATGTAAGCCCGGATGAGGAAGGTGGTGAAGGGAACACGGAAGGCCGTGTACAGAATCAACAACGCCCAGAGATTGTTATAGAGGCCCAAACTCTGGAACATCTTGACCAGCGGGATCAGTGCCACCGTGGGAGCGAGCATCAGACCGCCAAGGATAAGAATCAGCACCACTTTGTTGAAGGGAATATTCACCCGGGTCAGGCCGTAGGCTGCCCACGCGCTAATAAACACTGTGGCGATGGTGGAAGCGACGGTGACCAGGACGCTGGTGGTGAGATAGTCGCCCACACCGCGGTTCCACGCAGTGACGTAGTTGTCCCATTTCCACGCAATGGGAAGGGCGAAGGGGTTGGAGAAAAGTTCGGAGTTGGACTTCACACCGTTCAGCATCATCCAAACCAAGGGATAAATGACGACGACGGCGAGGGCAAGCAGGAACGCTTTGACGAGGACCCGTCCGAGTACCAGCAGTACCGCAGAGCGCGTCACCATTGGACCCTCCTTTTCTTGGAAATACGCAGCTGGATGACAGCCAGGACCAGCGTGATGATGAAGACAGCAGTCGCGACGGCGGCCGCATAGCCGAAGTCGTTGCGGACGAATCCGCTTCTGTACAGCCATGTGCCGAGGACTTGGCTGGAATTGTTGGGTCCTCCGCTGGTCATCACCATGACTTCGTTGAACACTTGGAAGGCTCCGGACACCGTGACGATCATCATGAGGCCGGTCATTTCCCTGACAAGTGGCAAGGAAATCGAAAAGAACCGCTGGAAGGGGCCGACACCGTCGATTGAAGCGGCCTCATAAAGTTCGGAGGGGATCCGTTGGAGCGCCACTGAGAACAGCAGCGTGCAGTAGCCGAAGCCTTGCCACTGACTCATCGCGATGATGGCGAAAATAGCCGTGTTTTCCTGGCCCAGCCATGCTTGGGTGAAGTTTCCAAGGCCCAGGAAATCCAACGCCGCGTTCAAGATGCCCATCTCGGGTTCGTAGATGAAATAGAACAAGAGGCCAGCAACTGTCAGGGAGATCGCGGAAGGTACAAAGTAGACGGCTCGAAGGATCCCCCTCCATCGTTGGCTTCGTAGTCCCTCGATCATCGCAGCGAGGATCATCGCTCCGAACACCTGGAATGCGATGGAGATGATCGCGTACAGCGTGTTGTTAAGGAGTGACTTCCAGAAGATGGGGTCGTTGAACATTCGGACATAGTTGTCCACGCCCACAAACGTTTGGCGGCCGCTGTAGATGTCCCACTTGAGGAAGCTGAACCCCAGATTTTGAACCAGCGGCAAGTAAGCGAAGATGCCCAGCAACAGAACCGCCGGCAGCACCCAAACAACATTGCGCCAGCGATGGGTCCGGACGGACTTGGCTGCCCGGCCCTTCGGCTTCTTAGCGGAAGCAGGCGCAGGACTCGGAGCTGCGGGCTTCCAGGCAGTATCGGATACGGTCATGGGGTTGCCTGCTACTTGGCTGCACTTGAAGCTGCACGGACCGAGGCAAGAACCTGTTCGGGGTTCTGTGTTCCGGCGACCAAGGCTTCCCCACCGGCCAGCCAGGCATCAGCCACGGAAGGAACAGTTACGGAGTCCAACCAGGTTATCGCCGCAGATGCTTCATTTACCTGCTTGATGCCCTCGATAACAGGTCCGGAAGAGTTCTCCGTAGAGACCGCACCTTTGACCGCGCTGGGCTGCCCGTAAGGCGGAGCCGAGAGTTTCGCGGCGTTCTGGCTGTTGGTGGCGAACTTCATGAAATCAGCGGCAAGGGCAACGTTCTTGGAACGCGCATTGATGATGTAGCCCTCGGGAGAGCCTTCAATCGCCTTTGGATCGCCCTTGGCATCGGAAGCCGTCGGCAGCTTGAAGATGCCCAGTCCATCCTGCTTGAGCTTTGAATCGGCAGAGGCGGTGGAGTCGAATTCCAGGATCTCCTGGTAATACATTGCTGACTTCCCCTCAGCCAGGGCCTGCTGCGCAGTGGTGTAGAGAACGCCGTTGGAGTCTTTGCCGCTGCCGGTGCACTCGTTCACCAAACTGGTGAACTGGTCCATGGCCTTGAGGTAGCCCTTGTCCTCGAGCTTGGCCGTTTCCGGACTGAAGTCAGCGTGCAGCGTCTCGGCCGGCACTTCGTAGGCGAACAGTTGCTGCAGGTAGTGGAGCCCCGGCCAGCCGTCCTTGTTTCCAAAGGAGATCGGCTCATAGCCGGCTCCCTTGAGCACGGAGCACGATGAGATGAGTTCATCGAATGTCGAGGGCGGCGTCAGACCCAGTTCTTTGAAGATGCGCTGGTTGTAGCCCATGAACTTGCCGTTGTTGTAGAGCGGGACTGCGAAGTACTTGCCGTCTTTCTCAAACGCTTTCAATGCCGACTCGCCGAAGTTGTTGCCCCACTCGGTGCCAGGTGCAATGGCCGGCGTCAGATCAGCGGCAAGTCCCCCGTCAATGAAGTTTGTTGCCCAACTGCCGGCCCAAGTGAAGTAGATGTCCGGCATGGCTTGGGACGCAGTCAAGGTCTTTGTCTTGTCCTTGATGCTCTGGTCTGTCTCCTGGATGAGTTCAAAGGACACTTCCGGGTGCAGCTTCTTGTACTCAGTGGCCAGTTCCTCAAAGTAAGGCTCAAGCGGGTCGCCGCCGAACTTCGTGAGGATGCTGAGGGTCCCCGTGTACTGTGGCGCAGCATTGGGATCCAGGACAGCGGCTGGCTGGCTGCCGCCCTCGGCACATCCAGAGAGCGCCAGAGAAGCGCCAGCCAGCAGTGCCATCAGTGTTTGGGTGCTTTTTCGCATTATTTCTTCTTTCGGTCGAAGGCCGATCAGCCGGGGCTCCTCTATGGGAGTGGGAAGACATGCCCGCCGTTGGGATGGG
The DNA here is from genome assembly GCF_050435325.1 of Paenarthrobacter sp. TE4293. NCBI lineage: Bacteria > Bacillati > Actinomycetota > Actinomycetes > Micrococcales > Micrococcaceae > Paenarthrobacter > Paenarthrobacter sp. TE4293. The sequence goes on along the minus strand of NZ_JBNJRY010000007.1, from coordinate 141,250 downwards.
CTTCACGGAGTCGGGCTGAAGGAGGTAACTCTCGGGATGGGGCTTGGGATGGAATTTGTGATACCGGTACCACAGTGAATCATGATTTGTGGCAGCGGGGAAGATACTGGAGGAAATTACGAAGGGGTTTTTATTTGCCGCTGCCGGCTCGCACCGGGCCATCTGAGGAGCGGGCTACCAACAGGGAAGGCAGGACGTGCTTCTTCGGGGCTGACGTATCGCCGTCGATCCTCGCAATGAGCTGCTGGGAAGCCACCGCCCCCATCTGGCGCATGGGCTGCTGGATCATGGTCAGCGGTGGTTCAATGACGGCCGCCCACGGGCTGTCGTCGAAACCGATCAGGGAGACGTCTTTCAGCAGCCGGAGATTCCTGGCTCGCAGGGAATGGAGTGCGCCCACCGTTGCCTCAGTCTCGGTGGTGAAGATAGCAGTCGGCGGGTCTGCAAGTGCAAGCATTCCGCTGACAGCCCGCGTCGCCTGGCCCTCATTCTTGAGAACGTGGGTGATGAGGGCAGTATCAAAGGGAATCCCCGCCTCTTCGAGCGCGTCCAGGTAACCCCTCAGCCGTTCACCATCACTCCAGAGCGCTTCATCCAGGATGCTGTGCATTTGTTTTAAGTCTGTTGCCGGACTCAGGGTCACTGGTCCCCACGCGAACGCTATGCGCCGATGACCATTTTGGATGAGCGAGGCAACGGCGGACCGCGCGGCCTCCCGATTGTCGATCACCACCGAATCAGTCTCCAATTTGTCCACGAGACGGTCGATAAGAACTACGGGAGTTCCGCGATCAATGGCATTGGACAAATGCGAGACGTCGTCACTTCGTCCCGCTGCGGAAGCCACAACGAGTCCGTCGACCTGCTTTGCCAGCAGGACGGCGATTGCATCGCGCTCCAGCTCAAGCTTCTCGTCGGTGCTCAAGATTATGGCGTCGTAGCCCGCTGTTTTCGCGGTCTCTGAGATGCCTTTGAGTACCCCCGAGAAGAAGGGGTTGGCCACGTCCGCCAACACGATCCCAAGGGTCTTGGTTACTCCCGTGGTCATGCTTCGCGCCAAGGTATTCGGCTGATAGCCCAGTTTCTCGGCCGCCCGCATCACCTTGGCACGGGTGGCTTCACTAACCGATCCATAGTTCCCAAGGGTGCGGGCAACCGTGGCCCTCCCCACCCCTGCAGCTGCGGCGACTTCAGTAATGGTCGGGGCAGCCGGGTGGTTCTGATGATCCGTCGCCATCCGGCCCCCTTCAGTTGTGGAATCCGCGTTTGCAGTTCCGTCCATGGATTTCTCTCTGCATCAGATCCTAGTTGCTACCTCGACGGGCCGGCCGTAACCGAAGGCGCCCTCGACATAACACTGTGCTGCAGCCGACTCGGCCCCCCGTGCCAGGCCCTTCCTTAAAGCGTCGACGGGTGGCTGATGACTTCGGCTCCAACCTGAGCCAAGCAGACTGACCACAACCCCCGCCAGGAAGGCGTCTCCGCACCCCATCGTGTCCGCGAACAGCAGTGGATCGGTAGTTGCCGCTTCCTGCGTGAGGAAGCGTTCGCCGTCGTACATGATGGCGCCGGACTGACCGCGGGTCCCGATCACGAGTGAAGCGCCTGCCGTGTGCACCCGCATCAGGTCATTTTCGACGGCGGCTATGGTCATGTTTCCGCACGACAAAAGAGCGAGGTCCACGTAGGGCGCCGTCTTCATCAGATAGGCGTCGGTTCGACGCTCCGGTTCCGACGAGTAATCAAAACTGACCAGGACCCCAGTGCTCTTGACTCCCGGCAACTCGGCCTCCGATGCGGAATAGACACTCGAATGCACAAGGTCGGCCGAGGCCAGATAGTTGAGGTGCTCCTCTTGGAGCATAAAGGGGTCACTCATGGTGACGCCTCCTTCGTTCCAGCCCATGAAGACCCTGTCACCGTCCACTACCTTGATCTCCGTGACCCCGTTGAGGCCCTCGCGGATGATGCACCTGCTGGTGTCGACCCCCGCCGCCTCAATGGCATCACGGACAAAAGCGCCCAGCGGATCCGAGCCGAAGACGCCGAGATATGCGGACTCAACGCCCATACGGTGGGCAAAGACCGCGAAGTTGACGCAGTTTCCCCCGGGGTACATCACTTTGCGGTCGAGAAAACGGTCCACAATGTTGTCCCCGAACCCGATTACTTTCATGCTCTTCCTGTCTCGATTCTGCGGGCCCGGCCATGGCCGGGCCCGCAACGCGGGATGACGGGCCCCATCCGGGGCACGGCGAACGGTCAGTATTCGACCACCCGGTAGTAGCGGCGCAGATCCAGGGAGTGGTTGCGCACGCGCTCGAGATGCTTGCTGAACCGGTCAAGAACGGTATCCAGAATCAGCGGGGCCAGGAGTGCGCGGAATCGCGGGCTTACCCCCGGGAGTTCGTAATCCTTGCTGTCCAGCAAAGTGGTGTTCTTGTTGTAGTTCCCGGCGAACTTGGCTACACGATCCATCAGCGGGCGGGTTTCATCCTCGCCCACGAGGAGCATCAAGCTCGTGTCTTCCTCGATGAGTTCCAAGGAACCGTGGAAGAACTCGGCGCCGTGCACCCGAGTGGTCCGCAGCCACTGCATCTCTTCCAGGATGCACATGGAATAGAGGTAGGTAAGGCCCCACAGGTTCCCGGTGCCAACCAGGAAATGGTAGTCGGCGTCCTTGTTCTTTTCCGCAAATACTTCAGCCACTGATTCTGCTTGCCGCGCGACGCCCACCAAGCCCTCGGGGACGGCCTGCAGTTCAGCAGCGAGTTCTTCAAAGCCTTCAAATTCGCCCCGCGCAGCGAGCAGGCGGGTGCTCAAGAGAATCATGGGAATATCGAACGGCCATGTTTTGGGCTCAGTCACCAGAGCAACATCGAGGGCTTTGGCGAATGGGCTATCACCGAAGCCTGTGAAACCCACCGTGTAGGCGCCCTTGGCCTTGGCAAACTCGATGGCCTCGATGACATCCTCCGTGGTGCCCGAAACGGAGGCAAAAACGGCTACGGAGCCGGGACCAAATGTGGGGTCATCCGTGAGCATGAGTTCCTTGCCGATGGATGCACGGACCGGCAAGGTGGAGCGGGACCGGATGAAGTGCTCGTACGGAAGCATCGCAGCGTAGGTTCCGCCGGCCCCGATGAGGAACAGGTTGGTCAGTCCCCGCTGCTGGATGGAGTCGACAACCGATTCGATCTGCCCCTGCAGTGCCAGTGCACTGCGGGTCTGCGTGAGGAATTCCTCTTCTTTGAAGCCAAGCACGGATGGTCCTTTCGTATGACGATCTAAAATTGATGAAACAAATTGATACCGGTATCAAGATGTGGTCATCATGGTGTCACGGGGAAATGGGGGCGTCAATAGGTTGGCTTGGGTCGCTCCTTTCGAGCGGAGGGAGATCGCCGTGGCTGCAAGGCAGGCGCGCTTGGAGAAGCGACGACGGGTTATGGACAAGGCACCACACGCAGGCGCCGGTCTGATAGGGATGCCGGGCTGCGCATGCTCCCCTTGCGGAAGCGCGGCTACTCCCGGACCCGCCGCCCACTGGTCCAGACCCGCTCCTAGCGGCGGACGAGCCTTCCCAGGGGCGGACGGAGCCCTCCCAGCGGCGGACGAGCTCTCCCAGCGGCGGACGAGCTCTCCCAGCGGCCGGCGGGCCCTTCCAGCTCTCGCCTTGCCGGAGCCGGAGCTTGCGGCAAGGTGTGCGCCTTCTGCGGCCCAGGGCATCTACCACCATCATGGGCTCTTCCCATGGCATGCCGGGGTCGCGGCGCTAATTTGAGGCGGCCCGATGGGAAGAGGGTGTGAAGTCAGGCTCAGCGCGTTAAAGAAGAAAAGCACCAGTTCCGAAGAACTGATGCTTCCCAGTGGTGGCTCCGACCGGCGTCGATCCGGTGACCTTTCGATTTTCAGTCGAACGCTCTACCAACTGAGCTACAGAGCCTAGGTGACATGTCACCTTGAGAACCGAATTTCTTCGGCGCTCAGAGCGACCCTGACGGGACTTGAACCCGCGACCTCCGCCGTGACAGGGCGGCGCGCTAACCAACTGCGCTACAGGGCCTTGCGTTTGCAGTATCTCTACCGCGTTTTTTTCAAGGCTTCTAGCTTACCAGACTTTTTTCATCTGATTTACCACTTCCTTGCGTACCCCCAACGGGATTCGAACCCGTGCCGCCGCCGTGAAAGGGCGGTGTCCTAGGCCGCTAGACGATGGGGGCCTGAACTCAATTCGGATTTCGCAAGGAAAAGGAACGCTTTACGCGTTCTTTCCGTGTCTCGCTCGTCCGAACTGGACTCTAAAACTTTAGAGCATAGATGGCGATATTCCCAAATCGGGGTCCGCAGACCGTTCCAGGACTTCCAACTGAAGCCCATCGAGGGGCGGCATCCCGGGACTTTGGAGGGCTGATAGCGCCGGGAGCCCATCCCCCGCAGGCGCTCCGGGCGCCGCCGATAAAACATTGGCAGGATCTTGTCCTGACGCGTCCGAAAACCGCCAGCCGCACGCACGCCCCGACAGCTAGATTTGGGTCTATGACAACCACCTCCTCGGCCGAACCCGGCCAACCTTCTCCGGACCTGCCCCAGCGCACCACCCCAGCGCCGGCTGCGGCCATCAGCAAACTCGGCATTGTCGCTGTCATCGTCACCGTGGTCCTGTGGGCTTCGGCGTTCGTGGGCATCCGTGCGGTCGGCCCCAGCTTCTCCCCCGGTTCCCTGACGCTCGGACGGTTGGCGGTTGCCGCCGTCGTACTTGGAATCGTAGTGCTGCCGACCCTGAAGGTGTGGCCGAGGGGCCGGGAATGGTTGCCGATCGTGGCGTACGGGGTGATGTGGTTCGGCGGCTATAACGTGGCGCTGAACGCCGCGGAACACATGCTCGACGCCGGCACCAGCGCCATGCTGATCAACGTTTCCCCCATCCTGATCGCGATCCTTGCCGGAATCTTCCTCAAAGAGGGCTTTCCCCGCTGGCTGCTGATCGGCAGCGGCGTGGCCTTCTGCGGCGTCGCGATGATCGCGTTGGGTTCAGGGCAGCGCTCGACGGCGGATGTCGCCGGTGTGCTGTTGTGCTTGCTTGCCGCTGTGCTCGCCTCCGTCAGCGCGATCCTGCAGAAACCTGTCCTCCGGAAGTTCACCGCCGGACAAGCGACGTGGTTCGGCATCATGGTGGGCGCCATCTGCTGCCTGCCGTGGACAGGGCAACTGATATCCGAAGTACAGGCAGCGCCGCTCCCGGCAACCCTGGGGCTGGTGTACCTGGGCATCTTCCCCACGGCCATCGCTTTCACCACCTGGGCCTACGCGTTGTCCCTCATCTCAGCCGGGAAGCTGGCCGCGACCACCTACCTGGTTCCGGGCACGACGATCTTGATTTCGTGGGCCGTGCTGCAGGAAGTCCCCACCATCTGGGGACTGATCGGCGGCGTGGTGTGCCTGATCGGCGTGGGCCTGACCCGGCGCCGGACCCGCCAAGCCCTCCGTTAGCGGGCCATTCCAACCAGGAGTTCGCGGTGTGTGGGCGGATTGGCCCCCGGCCGGCCGACCGCGATGGACGCTGCCATGGAGGCAATGGTTCCGATCCGTTCCATGACGGTGGGGGCAAGTCCGTCACTGCCCCGCAGCAGCAGCCCCATGATGAGCGCTGCCATGAATGAGTCACCGGCGCCGATGGTGTCGGCCACAGTGGCCGGGACCGCCGGAACGTTGAGCTGTATGTGTCGGGTGGCCATGAGCGAACCCTTGACCCCCTGGGTCACCACCACCAACCCGGTGCCCAGGGCCAGGAGGTGGTTCGCCGTGTCCTCCAGCGCTTTGCCCGGGTACAGCCAGCGTGCGTCAGTGCCGCTGAGCTTTACGACGTCGGTCAGTGGCACGATTTCCTCGAAGAGGGAGAGTGCCTCGTGATGGCTTCCGAGTAGATCGGCGCGGATGTTGGGATCATAGGTGACCATGCAGCCACCCTGGGCCTGTTCCAGCAAGCTCCGGACAACGCTGGCTCCTGGCTCCAGGAAGGTCGCGATGGAGCCCGTGTGCAGGATCCTGGGCGCGTAAGGCAGTGCAAGCGGAGCCAAAGCCCAATCGATATCGAACGTGTAATCAGCCGAACCGTCGGCAGCTATGCGGGCCGTCGCCGTCGCGGTCTTTCCCGCGGACATGGAGCCCGGCAACAGCACCACGCCGGCGCTCTGCAGATGTGCGGCGATGGCGTCGCCGCGGTCATCACGGCCAATGGCAGTCAGGAGGCCGGCTTTGACGTCCAACCGTCCCAAGCCGAAGGCGACGTTGGCCGGCGAACCGCCAGGGTACTCCACCTGGCCTTCCGAGGACTGCACGATGTCAATCAATGCCTCACCTACAACGACGACGTCGAGTGGCTCGGGCGCGAGGGAAGAGGTGCCGGTCATGCGGTTCCTGTGTCTGTCGAAAAGAGGATTGACTTTTAGTATCTCTCATCACACACGGCGCCGATGCTGCCTGATCGGACTAAAGTCAGATCATGCCCGCGAATCTACCTCCCGGCTTGCCCATAGTCCCGGACGGCGAGCGCCCCTCATCGCCACTCCGGGAACGGAGCGCGGTGCACAGTCCTGCCGAGCACACACCGGCGGAGGTGGCCCACGGTGCCGGGCCCTTTGACATGTCGCCCGAGGAGTTCGAAGAGGCCGTCAGCGACGCCCTTCAACTGATCCCGCCCAAAGCGGCTGGCGCGATGGACAACGTGGCAATTTTCATTGAGGACGACTACACGCCACAACCGGGTGAAGATCCCGGCACTGTGCTGTTGGGACTTTACGAGGGCGTCCCCCTGACCGAACGGGATTCCTGGTGGGAGGCCGGTTCGTTACCGGACCGGATCACCATCTTCCGGCAGCCGATCCTGAACATCTGCAGCACGCGTGAAGAAGTGATCGACGAAGTGGCCATCACCGTGGTCCACGAGATCGCGCACCACTTCGGGATCGACGATGACCGCTTGCACGAACTCGGCTGGGGCTAGCCTTATAGACATGGGGCACGACCACAACCACTCCCACGGAGTCACGGCAACCGGCAAGCATCGGAAGCGGCTCATCGCCGTCCTGGCCATCACCTTAGGGGTGGTGGGCATCCAGGTGGTTGGCGCCGTCGTATCCGGATCCCTGGCGCTGCTGGCCGATGCCGGCCACATGCTCTCCGACGCCGCAGGCGTCTTCATCGCCCTCATGGCCGCCTGGATAGCCACTCGGCCCGCAAGCGATCAGCGGACGTATGGATACCAGCGGGCCGAGGTGCTGGCCGCTTTGGCCAACGCCCTGATCCTCATTGTCATCGCTGTGGTGATCATGATTGAGGCCATCCGCAGATTTGGGGAATCCCCGGAAATCCATACTGACGTGATGTTGTGGGCCGCCATTCTGGGTGCTGTGGCCAACCTCGTCTCGCTCTTGATCCTTCAAGGAGCCCAGAAGGAAAGCCTCAACGTCCGCGGGGCATACCTTGAGGTCCTCGGCGATCTCCTGGGTTCCATCGCGGTGATCATTGCGGCAATCGTCATCATGACCACCGGGTTCAGCGCCGCCGACCCCATTGCGTCAGTGGTGATCGCTTTGATGATCATCCCCCGCGCGTGGCACCTGCTTCGCGACGTGGTGGACGTCCTCCTCGAGGCGACCCCGAAGGGCGTGGACGTGAACATGATCCGCGAGCACATCCTGGCGGTGGACGGCGTGGTGGAAGCCCACGACATCCATATCTGGACCATCACGTCCGGCGTTCCCGTGTTCTCGGCCCATGTTGTGGTGGAGGACGAGGTCCTCAACGCCAGCGGGGCCGACAGCATCCTGGATCAGCTCGGATCCTGCCTGGGCCGGCATTTCGACACCGAGCACTGCACTTTCCAACTGGAGCCCGTGAGCCACTCGGAGCACGAATCACACCAGCACGCCTAGGTCATTCCTCCCCCAACATTCTCTGTACTGACCGTCCCTGCCGCGCCATCCACGGTGACCCGTTGGCCGGTGATGATGCGCGAGGTGGCATCCGGAACCCCCACTACGGCGGGGATGCCGTATTCGCGTGCAACCACTGCGCCGTGTGAGTTGGGGCCGCCCATCTCCATAACCAATCCGCCGGCCGTCAGGAACAACGGCGTCCAGCCGGGGTCGGTTGAGGGTGCCACCAGGATCTCACCGGGTTCAAGGTGCGCACCAACGGGGTCCATGATGACGCGCGCAGGTGCTGTCACCTGACCGGACGACGCCGGACTGCCGGACAAAGTGCCCGGGCGCTGTTGTCCGTTGCCCCCCGGGGTGGCTTCCGGCTCGGTTCCATCTGACAACAGCACTCGGGGGATGTGCCTGCGCCGGAGTTCCTGCTCATAGCTTGCACGACGCTCCGCGACCACCCCGCGCAGGTCATCTCCAGCCAGGGCTGTCTCAGCTTCGTCGAGATCCAGGAAGAAGATGTCCTCCGCTTGCGCGATCCGCCCGGACGCCGCGAGTTGGCTGCCGACCAGCACCAGTTGCTCCCTTGCAGCAGCCAAGCCCAGAACGAGGTTGTACTTGGGCAACTCGCGCAGTCCCGCGAACCTCCGTGTGCGGTCCAGGGCGGTGCGCACGACCACCGCGTGTGCCGGGCTTTTCGCCCTTGCGCGGGCCACGAAGCGCGCAACCTGGTCATCCGCTTCACGCGCAGCCTTTTCGAACTGCTGGTCCGGAGAATCCGCACCGGCCCCGAGCCTCAAATAGTTGGCTACGACCCCAAGGATGTGGGTTGGCTCGTCCGACCAGCGGGGCATGCCGAGGTCGATCTCCGCGACGGCCCGGTGCCCGAACGCGCCGAGGAACGATTCCACTCCGGACTGGGCGACCGGCGGAAGGTTGCCGTCCCGATACTGTTGCACGAGCTCGGCTGCCGGCTTGCCCGCCATGGAGGCGACGGCGTCGGGGTCTTCCCGAATCTGCGAGGCAAGCTGCCACAGCGCCAGATCCATCTCCGTGGTGACGTTGTTGGGCAGCCCGCGGATCACTGTTTGGAGTTCGTCGTAAGAAGCCTGTTCGCCCAGAATCCGCCTGACCAGCGCCAACATCGCAAAACCCAAAGCCGGAAGAGGCAGCACCTGCGGGACTGTGGCAAAGACTTCCTCTCCAAGGATTCGCTGGACATGACCGAGCCGCTGGTGTGCCGTTGATTCAGACGGAACGGCAAAGGTGCTGTGCAGTTCGGAGGAGAGCCTCCCAACCCGCTTCATTGCCGAATCAGGGCGGAAAAGACCCCGGAACAGTGATTCCGGAACCCGGTACTTGGCTGCCACCGGGGCTACGTGCCGAAACAGCTTGAGGGGTGTCCTGGTGGTCACAGTGAAACGGGGGTCATCGAAGAGACCCCGCATCAGGGCAGCTGAGCGCGCCTCCATGACATCGAAAACGCGAGGCACAATGGTCCGCCCGATGCGGCTCCGCAGCACGGCGGTGAGGTCGAAGAAGATACGCTGCCCGGCCTCGTAGTACGGCGATGGTCCGGACCTGGGATCCGGCACATCGAACGCCGCAGTCCTGGCAACGCATGAGGCTATGAGGCGAATGCCAGCCAACCCCATGGGCGTCAACGGCCTGGTGAGCCCCTGTGCGAGGCTGAAGTTCAGGAAGGCGTGCTCGCCGGGGGCCGACGGAGTGCGCGTAGTGAGCGGATACAGGGTGGTGATGGGACGAGCCTGGGTGAGCCATAATTTTCCCGCGTCGTCGATGGCCCACTCCGTATCCTGTGGAGCGCCGTAATGGTCCTGGACCTTGCGGCCCAACCTCGCGAGCGCAAGGATCCGGGAATCGCTGAGGCATGGCTGCGGGCTCGGATCGCGGGGCTGTTGCCGGGAAGCTTCAGGGGATCGCTCAATTCGTTCCGTCCCACCGCCGGGAGTGGAGCGGATCTCCACCAGCCTGTCCCCCACAGTCTTTTTCACGATGACGCCACGGCGGACGTCCACCACATACTGATCCGGATTCACGGCGCCCGACACCACGGCCTCCCCCAAGCCCGGGCTGGCGTCAATCACTGTCTCATAGCGGTTACCCGTGACTGGGTTGGCGGTGAACATGACCCCAGCCGTCGCTGAATCCACCATCTCCTGCACCACCACAGCGAGGGCAACCGACGCGTGATCGATCCCGTTGATGGTCCGGTAGGTCACCGCACGGTCCGTCCAGAGAGATGCCCAGCAACGGCTCACGGCATCCTGGACGGAATCCACACCCACCACATTCAGGTAGGTGTCCTGTTGACCGGCGAAACTGGCGAAGGCCAGGTCCTCCGCGGTCGCTGATGACCTGACGGCGACCGGGACGTTCTCCCCCAACTGCTCGTAGGCGGACCGCAGCGCTTGGGCCACTTCGGCCGGGATGCCCGCGTCAAGGACCAGGGACCGCGCCTGGGCGGCGAGGCCGTTCAACTGGTCCAGGTCCGAGGCGTCCGCTTCCACCAACGAGGATAGGACCATCTGCAGCCCGCCGCCCGAAAGGGCGTGCCGGTAGGCATCAGTCGTCAGGCAGAAGCCGGGTGGAACCGGAAGTCCGGCGCTGGCCAACTCACCCAGGTTGGCAGCCTTGCCACCCACGTCAGGAAGCATGGGTGCGCGAACGTCGGCGATGTCCAGAATGAACAGCCCCGCGGGCGCACCAAACCTCTTGCCGGAATCGTGTGGCTGTTCCCGAGGCTGCTGGCTGTCCATGGACGGTGAACGGCCGCGGCTTATGCTGCGCCGAGCATTGGCCCAAACTTGGGACGATCGGCCAGTCTCGGGTCCTCGCGGTCCGGGACAACCAGCACGGGACCCTTGGCATGGTGCAGGACGCCATCGGAGGTGGATCCCAGGAGCATGCCCGCAAATCCGCCGCGGCCACGTGTTCCCAGAACCACCAGTTCGGCGCTGCGGCTGGTTTCCACCAGCACGTCCACCGGTGAGCCGTCCCGAAGATCGGTCTCAATGGTCAATTGGGGAAAGTGGCTCCTGAGCCAGGAAACACCGGCGTCAAGCTGGACCCTGATATCGGCAAACAGTGCGTCACGGTCCAAGGGAGCCGGCACCCACGCCAAAGACCCGCTGTACTGCGGTACAGCGCAAATCACGCGGAGCCTGGCTCCCATGCGCTGGGCTTCCTCGGCCGCTTCAAGCACCGCCACGCGGGCTTGCTCGGAGCCGTCCACACCAACGGCAACCACGTTTTCCACGGTACGGGGACCGGCTTTGGCGTGCTCGGCCTTGATGTGCTTGTCCTCGGTGTTTTCGCCAAGACGGTCGGCGCAGTACAGCGGGACTGTCACGGTGGGGCATTTTGCGTGGGCAGGCAGGGCGCTGCTGACCGATCCCAAAAGGCGTCCCACGAAACCTCCGCGGCCCCGGCTTCCGAAGACAAGGAGCGCGGCGTCTGCCGAGAGGTCAAGCAGGACACCGGCTGCGTCGCCGTTCTCGACGGAAGCATCAACGTCGATGGCATAACCGGAGACCTTGTCCATGGCCTGCTTCACGATGGCGTCGGCGCCCTCGCGGATCACGGAATCATCCACTGTCGCGTAGCCGCCGTCGAGGCCTGATGCGGCAAAAATGGGGACGGAGTAGGCCGTCACGATGTGCAAGGGCAACTGACGGCGTTCGGCTTCCCGCGCCGCCCACACCAACGCACATTGACCATGCTCGGAACCGTCGACTCCAACGACGATGCCACCGGGTGCCACTGCCTGGTCCTGGCCGTCCTGTGGCTCTTCACTGTGCCTGCTGTGCTGGTCCATTGGGGCCCGCCTCTCCACCTGCTGCTTGATGTTCCGGCCATTCTGCCAGAGGTTTTCCGGGTCGGATTCCCTCATGGCGTCATTGTCAATGGTCGAGGCAGAAGAAACTCGGAAATTCCTCCTCCCAATGCCCACTATTCTCGGTCGGCAACGCCGAATCAAGGCGGCTTGGGGCTATGTGTATAACGGTCCGGGCAAGGTTGCCGCGGGCCCTGTTTGCGCCGCGGATGAACAACGCAAACACGCGGAGGCGGGAGGCTATCCATGGCAGAAAAAGTTCGGTAGTGTTCGAGTCACTGAATGGCCGGCGACCGTGTTTCACAACACACTCCGGCCCTTCAGTTGCGGCCGCTTGGGGAACTCGGACGCGACCCCATGCGATGCCGAAAGGCACACACGTCAAGGAGGAACCAAGCAGTGTCACCCACGCCTGATTCCGCCACGGAACGCACCACCACCGTGGTCATCGGAGCCGGCCTGTCCGGTTTGGCAGTTGCCAGTGAGCTCAGCCGCTACGGCGTGGGCTCCATAGTGGTGGATGGCTTCGGTGCATTGTCCGGAACCGGCCCGTCGGTCCACACCGGCATGCTTCAACGGTGCGATGCCGGCGATCCTGCAGCAATGCAGGAACGCAACGAGATCCTCCGCCACTTACGGAACTACGCCGCAAGCCATCAGTTGGACGTCCGCAACACCACCCGCGCGGTCCGCCTTGATTTCCTGGGCTCGGACCCCTCCCAGCACATCGGCTATGGACTGGCCGCCAGCATGACGACAGCCGGGCTCAGGACCGGGCTCCACGCCTCCGGGCCCCTGGAATCCACCCGCCGCCAGTGGGCCGTCCACACCGCCAACGGCGTTCTCCTTGCCGACCACATTGTGGTCACGCGCTGCGCTCAGAGCCAGTTGCGCCGAATGCTCGCGGAACTCGGTATCGCGATAGGCCAGAACCTGGTGGCCGCAATGAGGGCCGTCGGGATGCACCTTGTAGGAGTAGGTGAGCTCATTACGCCCACACCTAAAGAAGTGCTGCGGCAGGCAAAGGCCGTGGGCCAAGCGATCTCGTCCAAGGTTGCGCTGCCCGCAGGGCCGGACATCGCCACCGCTTAGCAGAATTTAACGTCAAAGGCCGGCGCCTCCGAAGACAGTGTCTTCGGAGGCGCCGGCCTTTGAACTGTTGCGTGAGGCTTATGCGCCAGCGCGTACGTAGGTCAGGGGACCCGTTGCGGTCAACCAGCTGATCGGGTGGATGCCCGTCTGGTTGCCGTTGATGCCGCCGCTGATCGCCTGGCCGTTGCCGATGTAGATGGCTACGTGGCCGGACTGGACGATCATGTCACCGGGCTGGGGGTCGCTGACAACCTTGCCGTAGTTCATGAACTGCATGGGGCCGAGGTCGCCAACGGGGATGCCGGCGGAACCGAGGGCCCGCTCCACCATGGCGGTGCAGTCCTGCATGATGCCGATCTGGGCGTAGGCCGAGGCAACCATGGCAGCGTTGACGCCACCGACGGCCGGGGCAGCAGCAGCGGGGGCTGCAGGAGCGGCGGCCGGAGCGGCAGCAGCTGCCTTGGCAACCGGAGCCGTTGCAGCAGCAGTGGTGACAGCTGCCTTCTTGGCTACGGGGGCCGGAGCAACCGGTGCAGGCTTTTCGATGACCGGAGCTGCTACGGAAGCAACAGCAGGGCGCTCGAAGTTCACGGTAGCCGTAGCCAGAGCGGTAACAACCTGGGTGGGAGCCTCGGAGGCGGTCTCGGCGACCGTGGCCGGGCTGGAGTCCCGCTGAACCGGAGCTTCGGCTGCGTGGGCAGCGATGGAGCCGGTCAGGACGAGTCCCGAGGCTGCTGCGATAACAGCTGCCTGGCGGCCAGCGCCGGAAGCGTTGCTGGCGACTGCCTTGGAGATGGAGATGAACGGATTAGGACGTACGCTGTCCGCCTTACGACGGCCGCGAAGAATGCGTGAAGACATGAAAGAGCCTCTCCCGATGCCTGCGAGGTTAGCTGTCGGATTCGGATGGGAGTCACCCGGTCACTATCTCCCGCTGTTCAGCGGAAGCTTCGTGACTTCACCCCAAGGCACGCTCGAAAGCGACCTAAAATGGGTTCCCCGTCTCTGCCGTAAGGTTTGTCTGCGAACGGATTCCGGACTGCGGCAGAGCTAGGCAATCAGGCCGGAAGTGCCCGCTACGTGGAACAGGCACAGGTACAACCGTACGCGATGATCTCGCGGAAGTCACATTTAAGTAACGAGAAGCAGGCTTTTGGCGTGTCGCGGTAACCGTTTCGAGATCTTCGCAGCTACGTAGAAAACCGCGTTATTCCGCGGAAGTATCGCCATCTGAGTCGTTGGAAGCAAGCTTCTTGCGGGCTGTCACGGCCAGGAAAATAACGAGACCGACAGCAACAACAGCCAGTCCCACGATGCTCCACGGGAAGGGCTGGGAGGCGTCCGCCGCAGGCTCGCTGACAGCGGTTCCCGGCGCTGCGGTCCCCGCCGTCGGCACGGCTGCTGTCGGTACTGCTCCTGACGACGCAGAACCCGACGGTGAGGCGACTGCTGTGCTGCCCGTCGCCGTCGTGCTTCCTGCGGCCGCCGTAAAGGTAAAGGTGCCTTCGATGGGGTGCGAATCGCTGCTGACCACGCGCCAAACCACCGTGTACTCGCCGGCCGGGGCGCCTTCGCGCAACTTCTGGACGGCCTGGTTGTCGATGATTTCCACGGGACCATCGGCCCAGTTTTCGCCGCCCGCCGTGACGGTTACGCCGGATCCGATGGCGAGCGGCCGGTTGTTGAACGTAATGGATACCGACGCCGGCACTTCAGGGACGCTGGCGCCGTTGGCCGGCGTCGTGGACTCGGCGACGTCGTGGGCGGACGCCGGAGCCGCAGAAAACAGCAAGGCGGCCGCGAAGGCAAGAGCAGCGACGACGGCGGCCAGAAGTGGGCGGATGGTACGCATGGGGCGGTTTCTCCTAGTGTTGGCTTCCTTACAGACTAGGCGAATGGTCCGGAACGCCCGTACCGGACCGCATAGGATTTGAGAGCACACTCCCCTCGATCCCCGGAGTCCTCCATGCTTAAACAAGGTTCTGCAGTCGACCGCTACTTCAAAATCACTGAACGTGGATCCACGTACTCGCGGGAAATTCGTGGCGGCTTCGCGACGTTCTTTGCCATGAGCTACATCGTGGTGCTGAACCCTTTGATCCTCTCCGGTCCGGATTCGAGTGGAGCCTCCCTCGGCTTCACGGCCGTCGCTGCCACCACCGCGTTCGTGGCGGGCATCCTCACCATCCTCATGGGCGCGTGGGCCAAGCACCCCTTCGCTGTGGCAACAGGACTGGGCGTCAACGCCTTCGTGGCCGTCACCGTTGCGTCCCACCCGGAGCTGACCTGGCCGGACATGATGGGGCTCGTGGTGCTGTCCGGCGTCACCATGCTCATCCTGGTGCTGACCGGTTTCCGTACTGCCGTGTTCAAGGCCGTTCCGGAAGCCCTGAAGACCGCGATCGTGGTGGGCATCGGCCTCTTCATTGCACTGATCGGCCTGGTCAACGCAGGATTCGTGCGCCGCATCCCCGATGCTGCCGGCACCACCGTTCCCCTTGGCTTGGGCGTGGACGGCAAGCTCATGGGCTGGCCGACACTCGTCTTCGCAGTGGGCCTCATCCTGACCATCGCCCTGGTGGTCCGTAAGGTCCGCGGCGCCATCCTGATTGGTATCGTCGTGTCCACGGCGCTGGCAGCCATCCTTGAATTCACGCTCCACATCGGCCCCAGCTTCGACGGCAAGAACGTCAACCCGCGCGGCTGGTCGCTCGTGGCTCCCACGCTCTCCGAGTGGGGCGCCCCGGACCTGTCCCTCATCGGCAAGGCCAACCCGTTCGGCGCGTTCCAGCACCTCGGTTTCATCGCTGCAGCGCTGTTGGCATTTGTGATCCTCCTCAGCATCTTCTTCGACGCCATGGGCACCATGGTGGGACTGGCCAACGAAGCCGGAACCGTAGACAAGGACGGCAACATCCCCAATGTTGACCGGGTCCTGCAGGTCGATGCCCTCGGCGCGATCGTGGGTGGCGGCGCGTCCGTTTCCTCCAACCAGATCTTTGTTGAGTCCGGCGCGGGCATCGGCGAAGGGGCCCGTACCGGCCTCGCCTCGATCGTCACCGGCGCGCTCTTCCTGGTGGCCATGTTCTTCACGCCACTGATCAACCTTGTCCCGTTCGAAGCTGTTGCCCCGGCGCTGGTTGTCGTGGGCTTCATGATGGTCTCCCAGGTGGGCAAGATCGACTGGCAGGACTGGGGCGTTGGCATCCCGGCGTTCCTGACCATCTCCCTCATGCCTTTCACGTACTCCATCGCCAACGGCCTGGGTGCGGGCTTCATCTCCTACGTCCTGATCCGCACGTTCCAGGGCCGTGCCCGCGAAGTCCACCCGCTGATGTGGGCTGTGGCCGCTGCGTTCCTGCTGTTCTTCGGCATCGGAACTGTGGAGGAGTTGTTGGGCGTCAAGTAGCCCAGTCCACAATCCCAGACACGCCCCGCTTTGAACTGCTGGTTTCAGCAGCTCGGGTGGGGTGTGCTTTAAGAATGGAAACAAGCCTCCTCAGCGTAGATGTCAGCCCCACCCCGTGGACCGGCCGTTTTGACGGCGACGGTGCCGAACATCGCCGCTGGTGGCAGGCTGTATCACCCCTGCCTGAGCCGGCGCCCACAGCAGCCTCGCGTCCCGCCGTCGTGCTGGGATTCTGCAGCGACGCCGGCGTCCTTCGCAACAAGGGCCGCGCGGGTGCTGCCGCGGCTCCGGCCGCCATCCGAACGGCGCTGGGTCCGCTGGCGTTCCATCTGGACCGTGACGTCTTCGACGCCGGGGATGTGGTGGTGGAGGACGACCTGCTGGAAGCGGGCCAGGAGCGCGCCGGGCGCGCCATTTCGGGACTGCTCGACGCCGGGAACCTCACCGTGGTGCTGGGTGGCGGCCACGAAACCGCGTTCGCCAGCTATCTCGGCGTTGCAGGCTCCGAGGCGGTCACGGGCGGCAAGCGGCTGGGTGTGCTGAACCTGGACGCCCACTTTGACCTGCGCGATGAGCCGGTTCCGAGCTCGGGCACGCCGTTCCTGCAGATGGCCCACGCGGAGGCGGCCGCGGGTCGCGCACTGAAGTACGCCGTCGTCGGAATTTCAGAGCCCAACAACACGCGCACGCTTTTTGACACCGCCAATCGGTGGGGCGTGAAGTACCTCCTTGATGAGCAGTGCTCCCCGGAGGCCGTGGAGGTCTTCGTTGCGGAGTTCCTCGCGGACGTCGACGTCCTTTACCTGACGATCGACCTTGACGTAATGCCCGCATCGGTGGCTCCCGGGGTCAGCGCACCCGCTGCGTATGGCGTGCCGCTGCCGGTGATCAGCGCGATCTGCCGCCAGGTCGCCGCGAGCGGGAAGCTGCTTCACCTGGACGTCGCCGAACTGAACCCTGAGTTCGACATCGACTCCCGGACCGCGAAAGTTGCGGCACGGCTGGTGAACACGCTGCTGGCATAGATCCCCCCCTCTTTTCCAACCGCCTCCCTCCGCTTAGCCTGTGGGGAGGGAAGGACGGCGATGCGCGCAAATCCTGTGCAGGACAAGTGGGCCTGGGCAGTAGGCCCAGTGGCAGTTGGCCTGGGCCTGGCCGCCCACATGGTCGCCGGTGGCAGCGCTCCGGCCATACCTGTTCTCCTGGCGTTCGCTGCGCTGGGCGCGCTGGCCGCCCAGCTCATTGGCCGTTGGGTGCACGGGCCGTTGCTGTTGCTGCTCTTTTCCGCGCTGGCCCAGCAACTGCTTCACTTCGGCTTCGTCACTTTGGGCGGATTCTTTCCGGGCAATGGCGTGCTGGATCACCTGCACGGCGGCCAGGTCTTGGGAGACGTGCCCGCCGGGACCACATCCAGTGCCGGCGACATCCATCTCCTCCTGTACACCCACATGGCAGCAGCGATCCTTACCCTCCTGATCGCGGCAGCTTTAGGCCGCCTTATCCAGGCTGGCCGGACCCTGTCATGGGCGGCAACCAAAAGCAACACCACGTAGCCCTGCGCAAGGTTCCGTAGCCCTGGGAAAGCCTGGGCAATGAACTTTGCTCCGACCACATCCAGGCGCCTAGGGTCGTTTGCACGTGGTGTACCCGAGAGGCCAGGGAGCTGCCTGCAAAGCAGCGCACGCGGGTTCGAATCCCGCCACCACGTCTCAGGGGCTCGAAGACTGGAGCCCCGCCCACCGCAGCAGCCTGGCCACCCGCCAAAGAGACGCAGGTCACTAGCGTGCCAGTCATCTTACATATCTTCTGCTGCCACCACCTATGATTGATGGGTCGCCCTCGCATGCGGCACGTAATAGGAGGCCCCCCAATGACCCCTGCAATGACTGCAGAACGCGAAATTCGCCTGTCCTTTTCAAAGGCAGACGAGATCCACGACGGACTCGACCGCGCCGTGGATGCCCTGATCGAAAACGCAGCAGCCGACGCTGCCTGCGGAATTCTGGTGACGCGCCACGAGCCCGGCACCTACACCGTGGCCCTGGACGAATCCGTTCCCTTCGGTCAGACCCACGAAGTCCTCGCCGCCTGATACCCCCAACGTATCTACGGCAGCGACGCCAAAAACCGGGGCCCGTTCCCTTCCGCTACTACTACCCGCGGAAAGGGAACGAGCCCCGGTTTCTGTTTAACGCTTACCTCCAGGAACTGACGCCTACGCGCGGCGGAGAGTCACGCCGTCGGACTTCATGAACAGTTCCTTGCCCTCTTCGGTGACGCCCGGCCCCGAATGCTCAAGCCACACCACGTTCCCGCTGCTGGAAATTTCCTCGACCCGGCCGGTGGCGATCACATGGGCGTACTTCACCACTTCCACGGTCTCGCCAACGTTCAGCGTCTTCCAGTCGTAAACCGTCGCCGAGTGGGCGTTTCGCCTGGACAGGACTGCTCCGCGTGCCTTCATTGAACTTCTACCCCTTTGTGGATGTTCTCTGTTGTGTGTTGAGTTGTGTGAACGGTTGACCGTCAAGCCCACGACACCGTTGTCGTGGACGTGACGTACACCATAAGTTCTACTACATTTGCCACGCCCCGGAGATTGCGTTGCGAACAAAGTCCGGGGCGTGACAAATCTGCCCATCAAATGAGCGTTTTATTCGACGTCAGGCCAAAATCCCGACGGCGGATTCGGCGGCCGCGCGGACCGCGCCGGAGCCAACCAAACGGTCAGCCGCTTCCAGTTCGGGGGACAGGAACCGATCGGTGCCTGGGCCCTGGACCACTTCGCGAAGTACCTCGAGCACGGCCGCACCGGCCGGACCCGGGGTGAGCTCGCCGTCGGACATCTGCGTGCGCATGTCGATGGCACGGGCGCTGGTGACAAGCTCGACGGCGAGCACCCGGCGGAGGTTCTCCACGGCCTTGCGCAGCTTCCGGGCGGCGTGCCAGCCCATGGACACGTGGTCTTCCTGCATGGCGGAACTCGGGATGGAGTCCACCGACGCCGGAACAGCAAGGCGCTTGTTGTCCGAAACCAGGCCGGCCTGCGTGTACTGGGCGATCATCAGGCCGGAGTCAACGCCCGGATCTCCAGCGAGGAAGGCCGGAAGTCCGTGTGAGCGGGCCGGGTCCAGCATGCGGTCCGTACGACGCTCGGCGATGGAACTGAGGTCCGCCACGGCGATGGCCAGGAAGTCCAGGACATAGGCCACGGGGGCGCCGTGGAAGTTGCCGTTGGACGTGACGCGGCCATCCGGGAGGACCACCGGGTTATCGATCGCAGCTGCGAGCTCGCGGGAAGCGACCAGCGCGGCGTGGTCCACGGTGTCGCGGACGGCGCCGGCAACCTGCGGGGCGCAACGCAGCGAGTAAGCGTCCTGCACCTTGGTGTCGTTGATCCGGTGGGATGCGACGATGGGCGAGTTGGACAGTACGCGCAGCATGTTGTCGGCGCTGGCGGCCTGGCCCGGGTGCGGACGCAGTGCTGCGTGGAGCTCGGGCAGGAACACCTGGTCGGTGCCCAGCAGCGCCTCGACGCTGAGCGCGGCGGTGACATCCGCCGTCGCAAGCAACAAACGGATGTCGGCGATGGCCATCAGCAACATGCCGAGCATGCCTTCGGTGCCGTTGACGAGCGCCAGGCCCTCCTTCTCCGCCAGCGTGACCGGCTCGATGCCGTGCTGGGTGAGGAGTTCAGCCACTGTCTGCTTGCCGGGAACGCCG
Source organism: Paenarthrobacter sp. TE4293 (assembly GCF_050435325.1). Classification (NCBI taxonomy): domain Bacteria; kingdom Bacillati; phylum Actinomycetota; class Actinomycetes; order Micrococcales; family Micrococcaceae; genus Paenarthrobacter; species Paenarthrobacter sp. TE4293. The sequence continues at coordinate 121,239 of NZ_JBNJRY010000007.1, read as the reverse complement.
TAGAGTTCGCCGTCGGGACCGGTCGCTTCACCTTCGCCCATGAGGACCAGGGCGCAGTGCGACAACGGGGCGAGGTCGCCGGAACAGCCGAGTGAACCGAACTCGCGGACCAGCGGGGTGATGCCCGCGTTGAGGACGTCCACCATGGTCTGCAGGACCACCGGACGGACACCCGTGCGGCCGGAGGCCAGGGTCTTGGCGCGGAGGAACATGATCCCGCGGACCACTTCGCGTTCAACGGCCGGGCCCATGCCCGCCGCGTGGCTGCGGATCAGCGACTTCTGCAGCTGCGTGCGGAGGTCGTTGGGGATGTGGCGGTTGGCCAGCGCACCGAAGCCCGTGGAGATGCCGTAGGCAGGGACGTCACTGGTGGCGAGGTTGTCGATGTGCGCACGAACCTTGGCAACGTTGTCCAGGGCATCCTGGGAAATGGTCACCTTGGCATCGTGGCGGGCGACGGCGACGACGTCTTCCGGGGTCACGCCACTGGAACCGAGGGTGACGGTGAGTTGCTCGTTGGAGGTAATAGTCATGTTCTTACTTCTCGTTCATGGGGATGCGGACGCCGCGTTCGTTGGCGACGTCGACGGCGCGGTCGTAACCGGCGTCGACGTGGCGGATGACGCCCATGCCGGGGTCGTTGGTCAGGAGTCGTTCGAGCTTCTCCGCGGCAAGGTCGGTGCCATCAGCGACGGAGACCTGCCCGGCGTGGAGGGACCGGCCGATGCCGACGCCGCCACCGTGGTGGATCGATACCCACGTGGCACCGGAGGAGGTGTTGAGCATGGCGTTGAGCAGCGGCCAGTCAGCAATCGCGTCGGAACCGTCAGCCATGGATTCAGTCTCGCGGTAAGGCGATGCCACCGAGCCCGAGTCCAGGTGGTCACGGCCAATCACGATCGGAGCCTTGACCTTGCCTTCTTTCACGAGCTGGTTGAAGAGCAGGCCGGCCTTGGCCCGTTCGCCGTAACCGAGCCAGCAAATACGGGCCGGCAGGCCTTCGAATTCCACGCGGTCCGCTGCAGCGTCCAGCCACTTGTGCAGGTGGGTGTTCTCCGGGAAGAGCTCCTTGATGGCCTTGTCCGTCACGGCGATGTCCTCGGGGTCACCTGACAGGGCAACCCAGCGGAACGGGCCCAGCCCCTCGCAGAACAAGGGACGAATGTATGCCGGGACGAAGCCCGGGAACTCGAACGCCCGGTCATAGCCGCCCTTGCGGGCCTCGTCACGGATGGAGTTGCCGTAATCGAAGACTTCGGCGCCGGCGTCCTGGAATTCCACCATGGCCTGTACGTGCCGAGCCATGGATGCCTGCGCCTTCTTGGTGAAACCTTCCGGGTCGGCTTCAGCTTCAGTGTGCCACTCATCGACGTTGATGCCCTCGGGAAGGTAGGACAGCGGATCGTGCGCGGACGTCTGGTCCGTGACCACATCAATGGTCAGCTCTCCGGCCTTGTGGCGGCGCAACAGTTCCGGGAACACCTCGGCGGCGTTGCCCACGTAGCCGACGGACCAGCCACGGCGCTCTTCCTTGGCCTTGTTGACCTTGGCGATCGCGGTGTCCAGGTCCGCTTCGACCTCGTCCAGGTAGCGCTTGCCGGCGCGGCGGCGCAGCCGGGTTTCGTCGACGTCGACAATCAGGCACGCGCCGTCGTTCAGGGTGACAGCCAGCGGCTGGGCGCCGCCCATGCCGCCACAACCGCCGGTCAACGTCAGGGTGCCCGCCAGCGGACCTTCGGTGGAACCGGCTGCCGCCGGTGCCGGGTGACGGCCCGTGTTCTGCCTGGCGGCGGCGAGCTTATTTCCGACGGCGGCGAACGTTTCGTACGTGCCCTGCAGGATGCCCTGGGTACCAATGTAGATCCAGGAACCGGCCGTCATCTGGCCGTACATCATCAGGCCCTCGGCTTCGAGGCGGCGGAACTCAGGCCACGTTGCCCAGTCGCCCACAAGGTTGGAGTTGGCCAGAAGTACGCGCGGCGCCCACTCGTTGGTCCGGAATACACCTACCGGCTTGCCGGACTGGACCAGGAGCGTCTCGTCCTTTTCCATGCTTTCCAAGGTCCGGGTGATCGCATCGAAAGCGCCCAAGAGCGGACGGCGCGGCCCGTGCCGCCATACACCACCAGGTCATCGGGGCGCTCGGCAACCTCGGGGTCCAGGTTGTTCATCAGCATGCGCAACGGCGCTTCGGTCTGCCACGACTTGGCAGTAAGTTCAGTACCTCGAGCGGCCTTGACCGGACGGGCACCAGTGGTGAAATCGGCGGGTGCCATGGTGACTCCTTCGTCTTGGGAAAGTGTGTGGTGGAAAGATCTTCTGCTTCTACTAAAGCCCCTTTACACAGCGGCCGGAATGGCTTTTCGAGTGGTGCTGTCCGGTATTTCAGACATGTGCACTTGCTTTCTCCGGGGCTCCCGCGAGGATGGAAGGGAGCCCGCAAGCCCTCGCATTTGCGCGGCAACGAGAGCATGCTGGACCCATGGGAACGTTCCGCGTGTCCACCCTCGTCGCAGCATCACCAGAGCGCGTCTTCGCGACCTGGACGGATCTGGACCGGTTTCACGAGTGGATCGGCGGAGTCACCCGTGTGACCGATCTCGAAGGTTCGTTGGACGCGCCCGGCAGTCGCTACACGGTGTGGTTTGGGCGCATGGCGAGCCCCACTGAGATCCTTGCGGTGGAGCGGCCCCGGCACCTCCGGACCCGTTTCGGCAACACAATCCTGAAGGGCGAATCGGACGTCACGTTCGTGCCGGAGGGCGAAGGTACGCGGATCAACCAGGAGTTTACGACCCGGGGGTTCATTGCGGGGATCTTTGGGCGGCTTTTCGCCATGGGGTCGTATCGGGGCAGCTTCAAAGGCGAGCTGGAGGCCTTTCGTCACCTCGTCGAGCGCGAGGCCCGGGACCACAGGTAAGGATTAGCCGGCAGGGCGGCCGTGGATCCTCACCGACAGCTCGTCCGCCGCTTTCTGGATACGGGAAGCGAGCACCGGCCACTGCTCGGCCGGCACTTTGTCCTCCAGGAACGTGACGGCCACTGCCGCCGTCGGCCATCCAACGTGGTCCGTCACAGCGGCCGCGATGGAGCCGAACCCGGGCGTGATCTCGCCGTTTTCCGTGGCGTAGCCACGCTGCCGCACCTGGTCCAGATGGGATGACAGCGCAGAGTACTTCATGATGGGGAACTCAACTTCGTGCCTCGAAGTAAAGGCAGCCGCGTTCGGGTAGAGGGCGCGGACCTGCGACTTTGGCAAGGCGGCAAGGATTGCGCGGCCCGAGGCGGTGAGGTGGCTGGGCAGCCGGACCCCGACGTCGGTCACCAGGCTCGGCCGGTTCTTGGCGCGTTCCTCCACGATGTACAGGACGTCGCGGCCATGGAGCACCGCGAGGTGTGCGCTCTCGCCGATCACATCAACCAGGGACGCGAGCATGGGCCGGCCAAGCCGGGACAATGGCTCCTGGCGCGAGTATGCCGAGCTGAGTTCGAAGGCGCTGATGCCCAGCCCGTAGCGCTGCTCTTCGTGGAGGTGCAGCACGAAACCGTTCGCTTCCATGACGCCCAGCAGGTGATAGACGCTTGAGCGGGGCAAACCCAGCGCTGTGGCAATGTTCGATGCCGCCATGGGTCCGCGCCGCGATGCCAGCAGTTTCAAGATCCGCAAGGTGTTCTCGGCGGCAGGGACTTTTGAGGTGGCCTTGCCGGGTGCCACTGGCGACGTTGTCATGGTTCCTCACTGCTCGTCTTAGCGGGAACCCCCGAACCAGACTGTCCGGTATCCCGTACTCAAGCGTGCACCCTGTGGGGCTGCGCAGCCAACCCGGAGGGCTTGCTCGGTGTCTGGAGTATCAGACAGTTCTGGGGCTGAGGCAGGCAGGACTTGAGCGGGGGCTACGGCTTGGGCTGTGGGGCAGCACCCGCGGCGCCAGGCTTACCGGAAGCCGGCGCCACACCCTTTCGGCGCAGCAGGAACGTGATGGCGCCGGCAGCGGCCAGAACCAGCGCCACGATCAAGCCAATGGTCCAACCTCCCAGCCCGGTGGAGGAAGCTGCCAACGGAGCGGCCGCTTCCGGCGACAAAGACTCCGTCGACGCCGATTCGCTGGGCCACGTGGCAGCCGTCGGAACGTCGACATCCGTGATGTCGGGACGTTCAGCGTCGACGGGCCCGCCGTCCGGCGCCTCGCCGGTTACGTCAAGCTCGACGGCGGAACCTGGGGCCTGCGGCCATGGCACCACGTTGGGGGCTGCTTCGAACAACCCGGAAGAGTCATCCCGCGGCACATTCAGGGGAAGTTTCCCCCGCGCCTGCTCTGTCTCTGCGGCGGCCTTCGCTGCTTCGGCAGCCCTCGCCGCCTCCGCCTGGCGCGCTGCTTCAGCGGCCTTGGCGGCGTCAGCCACCACACCGGCGTCGACCGCTGCCTTGTCAGCCAGCCCGGCGAGTTCGGCGATCATGGCGTCAATCGAGGCAACGTGGGCGGCGGTAGCTTCGTCGCGCTCGGCAGCGGCAAACTGCCCGGCGGTGGCAAATGCCCGAAGATCAGCCCGGCTGCCCTCCAGCGCTACGGTGGCGGCCGCCCGTCGTTCCGACCCCTTGTCAAGAGTGGCGTAGGCAAGGATGCGGTTGTCCAGGTCTTGCGCAGTAGCGAACCCATACTCAAGGAAAGAGCGGACATCTGCGTGGTTGGTGGAGCCCAGGGCAATATCCGCGGCTTTGTTGACGTGACTGCCGCCCTGGGCCAGTAGTTGATAGACCCGCTGACGGTCCGCGCCGAACGCGGACACACCGCTTGAGTCCCGTGCAATGGCTTCCGCGTGGCCCTTGGCCACGAAGTCCTTGATGGCCGAATCCCCACCCACCAGGGCAGTCGCGGCGGCCTTCTTCACTTCAGGCGTGCCGACCAGTGCGAGATCCAGGGCGACCTGCCGGGCTTCCTTGATCAGCGCGTCAAGATCGGCACCGGGAGCGGTGAGGGTCGACAGGAGTCCGGGCAATTCCTTGGCGGCTTTTGCGAAGGCTTCCTTGAACGGCTTCTCGGAAGCCACGCTTGCGCTGTCCAGGACATTTCGCGGAACGGCCCGGGCACTCAGGAGGTCGCGATCAGCAGTCAGACGTGTCGTGTCTGCTTTGCGGGCGGCCGCGGCGGTGTTTCGCGCTTGCTCCACGGCCGCTTTGGCCCGATCAGCAACTGCTGCGGTGCCGACAGCGTTGGCCTTAACGTCGTCTTTGACCTGCTGGAGCAGCGAAGTCACGGCGGTCGCCTCGGTGTGATGGTCTGCGGCGACGAACCGGCCGTAGCGGAGGAAGTCCGCGATTGCATCAGGGTTGTTGGTATCCAAGGCTGCCTGGGCTCCGAGCGTAACGGCAGCTACGGGGGAATCGGTCAGGTAGGTTACGGCCTCCCGGTCCTGCCCTTGAGCAATATTTCGCCAGCCTTCAAGAACGAACTTCTCCACTGCTTCGTCGCCGGACTCCAGGACCTTCGATGCAGCAGCCTTAATCCGGGGGTTCTCCACCTCAGTGAAGAACGTCGCCGCAGTGCGCAGATCGCCATTCCACGTCTGGGCCCATCCCACCGAGAGGAAGCCGGCGATGATTGCGGGATCATTCGCCGCCAGGACGTTCTTGGCCGACGAGCGAACATGCGCGCTCCCCCGCTCCGTCAGCTCGGTGACCACCTGCTTGCGGTCCGCTGTCAGCGGCACGTCCTGGCCGCCGTCGACGAATGCCTGGATCGCATCGCTGCCCCCAGCAAGGGCCGTCGCCGCAGCGGCGCGGGTCGCGGGTCCACCCGTCCTCCACAGCTCAAGGACGCCCGCCGCGTCCGACGCCCGCTCCACGTAGGGCAGCGGAGCCTGCGATGCGACCGGGACCTCAAAATCGGGAATGTCGTAGGCGTGCGCGGGGGCAGCAAAGAGCAGGGACGCCCCGGCCGCGAGGGCAACAACGGCAGCGGCCCAACGGCGTCGTGCGCCTCGAAGTACGGAAATCACAAGTCCCCCATCCGGATACGGTGGCAGCGCTGCATTCAAGGGGGGCGACGCTGAAAGCGAGGGATGCCTGACCGTTTGATGAGCTGTCCGCGGTCATCATATCCAACCAGAGGCTATGACTTTCGCCACTCATCACAACCACCCCGACCGGGCAAAACTGCGGTGTCTGCGATCAAAGACACCAAACCCCCGTGAGTCCGATCACAAGCGCCCCAAAAGTGATCTGCTGGATAGCGATCCCCTCCCAAAGACGAGAAGGTTTTACTATGCAACAAACCAAGCTGGCTGCGGAGAGCTCTGTCCTCCAAGCCGCGGGTACGGCGCTCAGCCGAGGCCTGAACGTCCGCCACATCCGCTTCATGGCACTCGGTTCCGCTATCGGCACCGGCCTCTTCTACGGCTCGGCCTCCGCCATCCAGAAAGCCGGCCCGGCCGTCCTGTTGGCCTACATCATCGGCGGCGCTGCCGTGTTCATGGTGATGCGCGCCCTCGGCGAAATGGCCGTCCGACACCCCGTGTCCGGCTCCTTCGGCCAATACGCGTCCAGGTATCTGGGACCGTTTGCGGGCTTTGTGACCGGGTGGACTTACGTGTTCGAGATGGCAATCGTGGCCATTGCCGACGTCACTGCCTTCAGTATTTACATGGGCTTCTGGTTTCCGCAGGTGGACAGATGGATCTGGGTGCTCGCAATCATCCTTTTCCTGGGCGCCATGAACCTGCTCAGCGTGAAGGTGTTCGGTGAGCTGGAGTTCTGGTTCTCGCTGATTAAGGTGGTGGCGATTATCGCCATGATCGTCGGTGGTGCGGCGATCGTTGTGTTCGGTTTCCAAACGGGCGACGGCGGTGGCGTGGCACCGGGATTGGGGAACCTCGTGAACCACGGCGGTTTGTTCCCGAATGGTTTCGAGGGGCTGCTGGCCGCGTTCGCCGTCGTGATGTTTGCCTTCGGCGGCATCGAAACGATCGGCATCACCGCGGGCGAAGCGGCCGACCCCAAGAAAGTCATTCCGCAGGCAGTCAACACTGTGCCGGTCCGCGTACTGCTCTTCTACGTACTGACCCTCGGCGTGCTGATGAGCATCTTCCCGTGGAACGAGATCGGCAGCAGCGGCAGCCCGTTCGTGCAGATCTTCGACGGCCTGGGTATCCCTGCTGCCCCGCACATACTCAACGCCGTGGTCATCACTGCCGCTCTTTCGGCCATCAACAGCGACATTTTCGGTGCCGGCCGCATCCTGTTCGGCCTCGCCCAGCAGGGCCACGCGCCCAAGAGTTTCGGCAAGATCTCCCGGCACGGTGTTCCGTGGATGACCGTGGTGATGATGGGCGGGATCCTGCTGGTGGGCGTCGTATTGAACGCCGTCATTCCGGAAGATGTCTTTGTGCTCATCGCCTCCATCGCGACGTTCGCCACGGTGTGGGTCTGGGTGATGATTCTTGCTTCGCACGTGGCGATGAAGCGGGAGATCAAACGCAAGGGCCTTCCGGCGTCGGAATTCGGTTCTCCGCTCTGGCCCGCTGCGTCCATCCTGACCATGGCGTTCATGGCGATGGTCATCGTGATCCTGGGTGTTTTCGAGGACACGCGGGTAGCCCTGTATGTGGGCGGAACCTGGCTGGTCCTCCTGTTCGTGGCCTACAAGCTGTGGGTCCGCGGTGGCGGCCTGCGGCGCGCAGAGCTGGTGGACGAAACCTCCTAGAAACCCCGCGCCGAAGTGACAGTTAATGCCAATGTTCACGCCGAACATTGGCATCAACTGTCATCTCGCGGAGCTGCTTAGACGGAAGCAGCGGCGGAACGCACGGCCTCGGACAACGGAGTCGACGGGCGGCCGATCAGCTTCTGGAGGTCTCCGCCGGTTACCAGGAGGTCGCCCCGGGCGATGCCCAGATCGGAGTCGGCCAAGATCTCGGCGAAGGCTTCCGGAACACCCACGCTGGTGAGCAGGCCGGCGTAGCCAGCCGCGGGGAGATCGTTGTACACCACTGTCTTACCGGTCGCTGCGCTGATTTCCGCGGCGAGCTCATCCATAGTGAAGGCCTCATCGCCGCCCAATTCGTACACTTTGCCCGCTTGGTCCCCGGCTACCAGGACCGCGGCCGCAGCATGTGCGTAGTCTGCCCGTGAGGCGCCGCTGACCTTGCCCTCACCGGCGCTGCCTGCCAGACTTCCCTGGGCCAGGGTCCCAGGCAGTTGCTCCGTGTAATTCTCCAAATACCAACCATTGCGCAGCAGGACGAACGGCACGCCGGACTCCTTGAGGATGTCTTCGGTGGCCTGGTGCTCGGCCGCCAACTTCATCCCCGTCGTTTCGGCATTGGCGATGCTGGTGTACGCAAGGAGCTCCACGCCTTCCGCTTTGGCTGCCTCGATCACGGTCCGGTGCTGGTCAACCCGCTGACCAACAGCGCTGCTGGAGATCAGCAGGACCTTGGTGGCTCCCTTGAGCGCGTCCGCAACGGAGGAGGGAACCTCGTAGTCCATCTCCTTGACCTGAACGCCACGCGCGGCGAAGTCAGCCAGCTTCCCTACGGAACGGCCCGTGGCCACGATGTCGTCCGCGGGCACCCCGCGTTCCAGGAGTGCTTCCACAACATGGCGACCCAACTGTCCGGTTGCTCCGGTGATAACGATGCTCATGGTTTTCCTCTCCAAGGTTTTTGCTCTGTCATGCTGGTCAACGAGCCACCATTTCAAAAACTTCCCAAAAGAGAGTACGCACTTTAAGGTAAGGTACTGACATGAAAGTAAGTGCTGCACCTGCTCCACTTCCGGCCAGCATCGCCGACGGCGTGTTTCCCGCCGGCTGCCCCAGCCGCACCGTCCTGGACCACATCACCAGCAAGTGGGGCGTGCTCATTCTGCTGTCGCTCTCAGAGGGCGAGCAGCGTTGGAGCGAACTTCGACGCCGGGCTGACGGGATCAGCGAGAAAATGCTGGCCCAGACCCTCAAGACACTTGAAAAGGACGGCCTCGTCCGCCGCGACGCCCAGCCTGTCATCCCACCCCGGGTGGATTACAGCCTGACCGACCGCGGCCGTGAACTCGCCGTCCTGCTCATCCCCCTGGTGACCTGGGCCTTCGACAACGCTGACGAGATCATCAACGGCCAGAATTAGCCCGGAACACCCCGCGGGGGGCGCGCTACCGGGCCGACCAGCCGCCGTCCATGGTGTAGCTCGCGCCGGTGACCATGCCGGCGTCGTCGGAGGCCATCCAGGCTGCCAACGACGCGACTTCTTCCACCTCCACCAGCCGTTTCACCGCTGACTCCGTCAGCATCACCTTGGCCAGGACCTCGGCCTCGGGGATGCCGTGGAGCCGGGCCTGGTCCGCGATCTGCTTCTCCACCAGCGGCGTCCGGACGTAGCCCGGGTTGATGCAGTTGGAGGTAACCCCTCGTTCGCCACCCTCCAAAGCGGTGACTTTGCTCAGCCCTTCCAGCCCGTGCTTGGCGGAGACGTAGGCACTTTTGTAGGCGGAGGCGCGGAGCCCGTGAACGGACGAGATGTTGATGATCCGGCCGAACCCGTTGGCGTACATGTGCGGGAGGGCGGCCCTGATGAGGAGGAACGGCGCCTCCAGCATCAGGGCCAGGATCCGCCGGAACTCCGCGGGTTCGAACTCCTCGATCGGCGCAACCTTCTGGATGCCGGCGTTGTTGACCAGAACGTCGCAGTCGAGGCTCAAAGCGGCCAGCGCGTCGACGTCCAACAGATCCACCGTCCAGGCTGTGCCGCCCAGCTCGTCGGCGAGCGCCGCAGCTCCGGAGGCATCGACGTCGGCCACTACTACTTTCGCCCCGCGGGCGGCGAGCGCCCGGGCGCAGGCTGCCCCGATTCCGCTCGCGCCTCCGGTCACCAGAGCTTTGCGTCCGTTCAAGGAGTTGTCCATCTCATCAGCCTTTCGAGGCGGTAGTGAGTCCGTGGCGGATGGCGTCGGCCTCGTCCACTTCCTGCAGAGCGATGCCCTTGGTCTCCTTCAAGGACACGACAGCGACGACGGTAATCGCACAGGCGACCACCAGGTAGATGGCCGTGGGAACCCAGGAGCCGGTGTCCTTGAGCCACTGGGTTGCCAGCAGCGGGGCGAGGGAGCCGGCGAAGATCGACGTGACCTGCGAGCCGAGCGAGACACCCGAGTAGCGCATGCGGGTGGGGAAAAGCTCGGACATGATGGCCGGCTGCCCGGCGTACATGAAGGCGTGCAGGCACAGGCCGATGGTCACGGCGAGGACAATGATCACGGCGTTCTTGGTGTCGAACATGGGGAAGGCGAAGAACGGCCAGGTGGCGCCGGTGATCGCTCCGACGAGGTACACGGGCTTGCGTCCCCACGAGTCCACCAAGCGTCCGATCTGCGGAATGATCAGGAAGTGGATGACGTGGGCGATCAGGAGGGCCAGCAGGAGCGAAGAGGTGTCGTACTTGTGGACGCTCTTGAGGTAGACGATCGCGAAGCTCACCACCAGGTAGTACATGATGTTCTCTGCGAAGCGGAGGCCCATGGCCTGGAGGATTCCCTTGGGGTACTTGCGGATGACCTCGCCCACGCCGTAGCTGATGGCCTTGGATTCCTCCACCTGCGCCTTGGCTTCGAGGAAGATCGGGGCTTCGGTGACGTGGGTGCGGATGTAGTAGCCGACGAACACGATCACTGCGGAGAGCCAGAATGCCACGCGCCAGCCCCAGCCGAGGAAGGCTTCACTGCTGAGCGTGGTGGACATGACGAACAGGACCAGCGTTGCCAGGAGGTTGCCCACCGGCACTGCCGCCTGGGGCCATGAGGACCAGAAGCCGCGCGACTTGTTGGGGCTGTGCTCGGCCACCAGGAGGACAGCGCCGCCCCATTCGCCGCCGAGCGCAAAGCCCTGGATGAAGCGGAGCGCCACCAGCATGGCCGGCGCCCAGTATCCGATGTCCATGAAGCCGGGGAGGCAGCCCATCAGGAACGTGGAGACACCGACGATCACGATCGTCAGCTGCAGTGTGGGCTTGCGGCCCAGTTTGTCGCCGATCTGGCCGAACACGATGCCGCCGAGTGGCCGGGCCACGAATCCGACGGCGTAGGTGATGAACGCCTGGATGATGCCGTCCAGTTCGTTGCCGGTGCTCGGGAAGAAGTACTTGCCGAAAACCAACGTGGCGGCCGTGGCGTACAGGAAGAACTCGTACCACTCCACCACGGTACCCACCATGGAAGCTGCGACGATCTTCTTCAGGCCGGAGCCTTTGCCGGCATCTTTCCCGGCTCTTGATGCGGAGCGCTGCTCTACGCTCATATCCATCTCCTCAGTGTCCTCTTTGACCCTTTTGATCGTGATGTGATCCACAACACGACATGCTCCACTGAGTATTGCCGCACATTTGCTGCGCCTCAATGACCAAAGAGGCACTATGTATGTGCAAAATTGCAGATATGAAACCGAACCCGGATGACCTCCTCATCTTCCTCGCCGTCTCGCGTTCAGGAAAATTCACGACGGCGGCCCAAGCCCTGGGACTGAACCACACCACCGTCTCGCGCAGGATAGCGGCGCTCGAGAAGGCGCTCGGCGGCAGGGTCCTCGCGCGTGCAGCCGGCGGCTGGGAAGTCACGGAGCTGGGGGCCGAAGCCGTGCTGGTCGCAGAGCGGATCGAAGCTGCGGTGGGCGTGCTGGGTCCCAGCGACCGCGCGCCCGACCCGATCACCGGCGTCGTACGCATGACGGCTACCGACGGATTCAGCGCCTATATCGCGGCACCGGCGGTGGCGCGGCTGCGGCGTGAACACCCCGGCCTCAGCGTGGAAATTGTCACGGTGACGCGGCGGGCATTGCAGCAGCGCTCCGGTTTGGACATCGAAGTGGTGGTGGGAACGCCGCAGGTGCACCGGGCCGAAGCGATCCGGCTGGGAGAGTACCGGCTGGGGATGTACGCCTCGCAGGCCTACCTTGCGGACAACGGAACACCGGCCAGCATCGAAGAGCTCACCCGGCACCAACTCGTGTACTTCGTGGATTCGATGCTCCAGGTGGACGACCTCGATGCACCCCGCAGGCTGGTCCCGACCATGCGCGATGGATTGAGCTCAACCAACGTGTTCGTCCATGTTGAAGCCACCCGGGCCGGGGCCGGAATTGGGTTCCTGCCGTGCTTCATGGCGGACCGGCACACGGACCTGGTGCGCCTGCTCCCCTCCGACTTCGCGGAACTGCTCCCCTACTGGATGGTCCTCCGCCCGGACTCCATGCGCCGCCCCGCGGTAGCCGCCGTCGTCCAGGCCCTGCGCGAGGAGACCGAAAGCAGGCGCGAGGAGTTGCTGGGGGTTGGGTGACTCGTACAGCGGGGTCAAGAGCCCAGCGGGATCACCAACGGTGTGTGGCTCACGGGGTCGTCGATGATGATGCAGGGCAGGCCGAACACGTGCTCCACCAACTCGGCGGTCACCACATCGGCTGGCCGGCCCTCTGCCACCACCGCACCATCTTTCATGGCGATCAGGTGTGTGGCATAGCGGCAGGCGTGGTTGAGGTCGTGCAGCACGGCCACCAGGGTGTTGCCTTCGTTGTTCAAACGCCGGAAGAGTTCCAGCAGTTCGATCTGGTGGGCGATGTCCAGGAACGTGGTGGGCTCGTCCAGCAGGAGCAATGGGGTTTGCTGGGCCAGCACCATGGCAACCCAGACCCGTTGCCGCTGACCGCCGGAGAGCTCGTCCACCAAACGGCCGGACAATCCATCAACGTTGGTAGCTTCCAACGCCTGAACTACCGCGGCCTCATCAGCTTCGGACCATTGGCGCAGCAGCTTCTGGTGCGGGTAGCGCCCACGGGCCACGAGGTCGGCCACGGTAATACCGTCAGGCGCTATGGAGGTCTGCGGCAGGAGGCCCAAACGGCGGGCTACTTCCTTGGCGCCATAGGACGAGATGCTCTTGCCGTCCAAAAGCACCGACCCCGAGGTAGGCTCCAGCAGCCGGGACAGCGCGCGCAACAGCGTCGACTTCCCGCACGCGTTCGGGCCCACAATGACGGTGAATCCGCCATCAGGGATGAGCACGTCCAGGGCCTCGGACACCGTGCGGCCCGCGTAACCGAGGCTCACACCCTCGGCGTGGAGCCGCGAACCAGGCAGAGAATCCCCCGTAGAAACAGAAACAGATACCGGCTCAACCACCACATCAGCCACAGCAAACTCCTTCACTTCTTCACTCATTGCCGTTTCACCTCGCGGGCGAGGAGCCATACGAGGTAGCAGCCGCCGATACTCACGGTCACCACTCCCACGGGCAGTTGGACCGGCGCAAAGAGGTTCTGCGCCACGATGTCGCTGGCCACCAGCAGGAACGCACCCATGGCCGCGGACGGAACCATGCCCACGGATGCGGATCTGGTGAGGCGCCGGGCCAACTGGGGCGCGGCCAGGGAAACAAACGCGATCGGTCCGACCGCAGCGGTGACCATCGCCGTCAGAGCCACGCCCACCACTGCCAGGACCAGGCGCGACCCTTCCAGCCGGACGCCCAAGGCCCTGGCGGCGTCGTCACCCATCTCCAGAAGTCCCAACCGCCGGCCATAAAAAGACAACACGGTCAGCAGCACCACGAAGACACCCACGACGGGCAGCACTTGGTCCCACGACACCTTGTTCAGGGAGCCGGCACCCCAGACCGCCGCGGACATCGCCTGTTCCAGCGAGGCCTTGAGGATCATCCAGGTGTTCACCGACGCCAACATGGCGCTCACAGCGATGCCGGCAATGATGAGCCGAAAACCCTGAATGCCTTTTTTGAAGGCGAACAGGTACACCAGGGCAGCAGTCACCAGCCCGCCCACCAACGCACCCGCGGACACCGCAAAGTAGCCTCCACCCATGAGCAGGATGACCACCAGCGCGCCGGTGTACGCGCCGGTGTTGAAGCCGATCACGTCCGGACTGCCCAGCGCATTGCGCGTCAGCGACTGGAAGATTGCCCCGCTGACACCCATGGCCGCCCCCAATAACAGGGCCAGGAGGACGCGGGGCAATCTCCACTCCACCACCACCATGTGCACGGCACCGCTGGAATGGCCCAGCAGGGCTGCCACGACGTCCGGCACCGCGACGCTGAACTCACCCAGGCCCAGGGCGACGACGGTGAGCATCAGGGCGGCGGCTGCCAGCACGGCGGTGACAATCACCGTGCGGACGTCGACACGCAGTGAGAGGCGCCCGCCGAAGCGGCGGACAGCAAGGGTACGCCGGCCGAAATCGATGGACGGCGCATGGTCAACGGAAGAGGTCCGGCCAAGCGACGACGTCCGGTCAAGCGAAATCACAGGGTGCTCACTTTCCGGCGTCGAATGAGCCATATCAGCACGGGTGCGCCGATGAAGGCGGTGATGATGCCCACCTGCATTTCGGCGGGACGGAGCACCAGCCTGCCCGCGATGTCCGAGACGAGAAGGAGCACGGGCGAGAGCACCAGGGTGTAGGCCAAAATCCAGCGCTGGTCCGGCCCGACGATCCACCGGGCAACGTGCGGGATCATGAGCCCCACGAAGCCGATGGGGCCCGCTGCAGCGGTCGCAGCGCCGCACAACAAGGTGACGGACACGATGGTCCAGACCCGCGTGCGCACGATGTTGGCGCCGAGGGACCTGGCGGTGTCGTCGCCCATGGCCACGGCGTTGAGGGGCCGGGCCAGGGCGAGGGCGATGAGCGTTCCAACAATAATGAAGGGCGCGACGGCAGTGAAGATCTCCCAGGTGCGGTTGCTCAACGTGCCGGCGCTCCAACTGCGCATGCTGTCGAATACGCCGGGCCGCAGCAGGGTAATCCCGGAGGAAATTCCGCCGAGGACTGCGCCCAGGGCAACTCCGGCCAGGGTAAGGCGGAGCGGTGTTGCCCCGCCCCTCCCCCGTGAGCCGATGAAGTACACCGCCACCGTGGCAACCACGGCCCCTGCAAAGGAGAACCAGATGTATTCATGGATGCTGGTGACGCCGAACAACGCAACACCCAGGACCACGAAGAAGCCCGCACCCGCGTTGACGCCCAGGATCCCGGGGTCCGCCAAGGGGTTGCGTGTCAGCGCCTGGATCAGCGCCCCGGACAGGCCCAGCGCCACTCCCACCACCATGCCGGTGACGGTGCGGGGCAAGCGGAGGTCGCCGATGATCACGTGTTCCGGCGAGCCGTCGTTTGCGGTGATCGCGGGCCAGAGTGCGGCCACATCGACGTCCTTGGAGCCTACTACCAGGCTCAACCACAGAACCAGGGCCAACGCAGCAATACCTGCCAGCAGGCCCAGCAACCGGTACCGGTTGACGGCCACCAGTCCCGCTGACAACGCCGGTGCCGGGGACGGCGGCGTCGCGCCCTGCACCTCAGCCACAGCCGAACGCGGAGCCATGGTTCCGGACGCCATTTAGAGGCCCAGCAATTCGAACTTGGCGTCCTGCAGGTCCACGATTTCCTCGCGATCCCGCTTGTCGCCGGACCAGAGGTCGTCGAACCAGCGGCGGGTTTCGGCGTCGAGGTTTTCCCAGCGCTCTTCCCAGGCTTCGCTCTTGTCGGTCCAGTAGCCGATCAGTTTGTAAGACTCCGGCGTGAGCTTCTTGTCGTGGCGGAGGTACTTGCGGATTCCGCGCAGCACCTTGGTTTCGCCGGCCACCCAGATATAGCCCACGCCGCCGGGCAGCTCCATGCTCTTGAGGGCCTCGTCCAGGCGGGACTGGCTGTGACCATTGCCGCCGTGGATCCAGGCCACTTCCGTTCCGGCGCCGAGGGCCAACTCCTGCTGATGCGAGGGTTCCTCAACTTCGATAAGGACCCGCGTCCGAACGCCCGGCGGCGT
Organism: Paenarthrobacter sp. TE4293; assembly: GCF_050435325.1. NCBI lineage: Bacteria > Bacillati > Actinomycetota > Actinomycetes > Micrococcales > Micrococcaceae > Paenarthrobacter > Paenarthrobacter sp. TE4293. The sequence continues at coordinate 105,422 of NZ_JBNJRY010000007.1, read as the reverse complement.
CTGCTCCACCAGCCGGGCCACGGCCGGGAGCCCGGTGGCATCGGCCAGCAGGATCTGCCATTGCAGGTCCGCCGGCGGTTCATACAGTCCGGTAGGCGAGTTGAGCCCGACGACGTCACCCACCTGGGCGCGCTGCGCCCAGGAAGCTGCCAGTCCGCCGTCGTGAACGACGAAGTCAATGTCCACCGTCCCCGCGGCGGCGTCCACTGCGCGGACTGTGTAGGTCCGCATAGCGGACGGCTCGACGCCCTCGGACCAGTCCCATGAGTCGCCGGTGGAGAGGGGCAGGCGGGCTTCATGAGTGCCCGGGTCAGGCAGGAACACCCGGAGGTATTCGTCCCCCACGCCGGTGCTTTCGAAGTCAGCCAGCCCTGGACCACCGAAGGTAATCCGGACCATTCCCGGGGTAAGAAGCCGCGTGGAAACGACCTCAGCACGGTAGATGCCCATCATGACAGGAGGGCCTTTTCGAACTTCTCCAGCAGGGCGTACTGGCCGCTCGGGGAGCCATAGATCATTTCGAGGTCGTACGTGTGGATCTGCTTGTTGGCCACGAACGGCAGCGAGGTCCACAGCTTGTTGTTGGCCAGCGGGGCAAAGGCGTCCGGGTTGGCGCCGTCCTTTTCGGGAACCTCGGTGGTGATGATCGCGTCGATTCCGTTGAGCTGTTCGAGTTGCTCGGCACTCAGCTTGACGCCTTCGCCATCGGCCAAGGGGGAAACCTTCAAGCCCAGGTCCTTGATCACCAAGCACGGTGTTCCGTAGCAGCTGACCGAAACCTGGTCCTCGTAGTAGTCCACGGGGCCAATCACCATGTCGCTCTTGCCGGCCTCGGCCAGACGCTTCTTCACGTCGTCCACCTTTGCCTGGTACTTGTCCATCCAGGCTTGGTAATGCTCCGTCTTGCCGAAGGCCTCAGCCACGGTCTTGAACTTGGTGCGCCAATCGCTGCCGTCGAATCCATTGAAGGTGTAGGTCGGGGCGATGTCGGAGAGCTTGCCGTCAAGGTCCTTCTTGTAGCCCAGTCCGTTAAGGATGACGTCCGGCTGGGCCTTGAGGATGGCCTCGAAGTTGAACTCCGGGTAGTTGGTGAAGGGCGTGATGCCCTTCAGTGCTTCCTGGTCAAAGAAGGAGGGGAAGCCCGAGTAGCCGCTGTCGCGGATCGGCTGCTGGCCTGCCAGCGGGATGCCGAGCGTGATCAGCATGTCCAGGTCCGTGGTGTACATGCCCAAGGCCTTCCTGGGCTCCGCTGGGATGCTGACTTCCTTCACCTCACTGGTGACGGTTCGGGTCTCCGATTTGGCGCTGGCGCTGGCGTCGGTAGTGGCGCATCCACTCAGGAGAAGGGCTGTGGAGGCCAGTGCCGCAACGGCGGCGGACATGGTTTTAGAGCGTGAAATCACTGTGGTCCTCTTGATTCTCAGGGGAGACGGGGAAGCTCCCATTGGCGGCCGCAACCCTTGGAGGGGTTCCCTGCATAGCCGTCGAAGTTAGGTATACCTACCCTAACAACGCAATCCCGTGGGAAACCGTTGGATTCTATTCGGAACCGGCCAAAGAGTGATGGTTTCCGGCCTTAAGGGAGGACGCGTACCACCCCGGAGTGTGCCCCATCACCTTTCGGAACACCTGCACGAAGGCGCTCGGGTTGTTGTAACCCACCCTCCTGCTGACCGATGAAACCGGGTAGCCCGCGGCCAGCAAGCCCAAGGCAACCCGCACGCGGGCGTGGATGCGCCACTGCGCGAATGTCATGCCGGTTTCCTTATGGAAAAGCCGGGACAGGTTGCGGACACTGATGGCGACCTCCACGCTCCACTCCTCCAGTGAACGGTCCAAGGCGGGATCATCCAGAAGGGCGCGGGCAATGAGTTCCAGCCGCGGATCGGTGGGCATCGGCAACAGCATTGGCCGGGCGTCCACGACATCCAGCAACCCCACCACCACCTGCTCCGACCGCCGGCGAATGGCGTCATCCATGTCGAAGGTACTCATATGGCGCAACAGTTCCTGCGCGGCCGTGGGTACGGTGACCGCCACCGTTCTTTCAGCCAAGTGCGGAGCCACCTTCGCATCAATGTGCGAGCAGTAGAACCCTGTTCCTTGCGTGGATTTCACGGCATGGACCACCCCTGCTGGAATCCACAACCCCAGCGTTGCCGGAACAGCGAAGAAGCCCCCATCGGCTTCCACGGTCAGCACCCCGCGGGCACCCCACAGCAACTCATGTGTTTCGTGGACGTGTTCGGTCCAGGTTGCAGGCGTCGCGCAGTCGAAATACCCCGTGTAGACGCCATAGACCTGCGACATCGCCTCGCCCTCGACAGGTGCGTCCTGCCGCAGTTCCGGCAGCACTTCCGCAACAGGTCCAGCCTGTCCGGATTGCGATACAGCTTGGCGGGTCATGTGGCCTTCTCGAAGTTAGGTGAGCCTTACTATGGTAAGCATGCCTTCCAGTACCGCTCTCCCTCCGTGCCCGCCCGGGCGTAACAAGCCACCCTTCTGGACGGTGTCCCGCCTGTTCCGTTTCGCCCTGTTGGCCAATGGCCGCTGGAAGCTGCTGCTGGTGGGCTGCGCCGGCTTCATCCTGCATCAGGTCAGCGAGGCTTTGGTTCCGGCCACCATCGGCGCGGCCGTTGACAAGGCGATTTCACCTCACGACGCCGGCGCCCTCCTGTGGTGGCTTGGCGCCCTGGCCATCGTTTTCGTCGTGCTGGCACTGTCCTGGCGCATTGGCACACTCGCCACAAACCGTTCCTTCCTCTACGGTTCGCATGACCTCCGGCAGTTGGCCGTGGAGCGGACCCTTCACCCGCGGGGCATGGCAACCCGGCGCGCACCGGGCGAGATCGTCGCGATCGCTTCCTCGGATGCCGACAGGGTTGCGGGCCTGTCCTGGCTCATCGGCGGCGGCCTCGCTGCCACGGCCGGGGTGGTGACGTCAGCCGTGACACTGCTGCTGGTCTCCGTCCCGCTGGGCATCGCGGTCCTGGTGGCCACTCCGGTCATGCTGATCGTGATGCACCGCCTCACCAAACCGCTGGAGGACCGCAGCGATGTGGAACAATCCTCAGCAGCCCGCGCCGGTGCACTGGCTACCGATTTCGTGACCGGATCACGCCCCCTGAAGGGTCTCGGCGCGGAAGAGGCAGCCGTCACCCGCTACACGGCGGCGAGCCGGACATCCCTGCTGGCAGGGCTGAGGGCCGTTCGCTCCAGGTCCGCCTACAACGGCGCCAGCACCGCACTTTCCGCGGCCTTCCTGGCGGGCATCGCCTTCTACGCCGCCTGGTTCGCCCTCCAAGGCAGCATCACCGTAGGGCAACTCGTGGCGGTTGTCGGCGTTGCCCAATTCGTTCAAGGACCTATGGCGGCACTGGGCTTCCTGAGCGTGGAACTCGCGCGCAAACGCGCCTCCGCGGCGCGCATCGCAGCACTGCTCGAGGAACCGGAGGCAGTACCCGCACCTTCAGAAGAGAGCACGACGGCGGCGTCCGGCCCAGCGTCGGACCCCGCGCCGCTGCCGGGCGGAGCCACTGCGTTCGGCCCTGCTCCGCTGCTCGAACTCCGGCGTTCTGAAGGAGCCGCGGCGTTCCCGCCTTTCACTGCCTCCGTCGGCGAAATTGTGGGCGTGGTGCTTCCGGATAGCTCGCAAGCGCGGCTGCTGGTAGACACCCTCGGGTTCCGCACGCCGGCTCCCCCCGGCCTGGTATCCATCCACGGCCGGGACGCCGCCGACCTGGACCCGGTCCACGTCCGTTCCACCATCTTCGCCGACAGCCACGACGGCGTCCTTTTCCGCGGCAGCGTCCGCGAAAACGTGGCAGCAGCCGACACCACACTGCAGGAGCGGGCCATGGCGGCTGCCGCCGTCGGGGACTTTGTTTCGCAACTGCCGGAAGGCACTGAAACTGTTCTGACCGGGCATGGCCAAAGCCTGTCCGGTGGCCAGCGGCAGCGGCTCGTTCTGGGCCGCTCACTGCACCAACAGCAACCTGTGCTGGTCCTGCACGACCCCACCACCGCCGTCGACACCGCTACGGAAGCTGTGATCGCCGACGGCCTCCGCAATTTCCCGGACAAGGCCCTGGTACTGGTGACCACAAGCCCCACGCTGCTGGCCGTTTGCCATCGGGTGGTGGTGGGCAGGGTCGGGGGCGCGTCCGAAACCGGGACACACCGGGACCTGCTCGCCAGCTCGGCGGGCTACCGCGAGGTGGTGGGCTCATGAGCGCGGATATTCTGCCCATCGCCACGCCCCGTGAGACCCGGCAGGCCATGTGGCGCCTCTTGGCACAGCGGCCGGGCCGGCTCGCCTTGACCATTGTCGTCCTGCTGGCCGCGGCGTGCTGCGGACTGGCAGCACCGGCGATCCTGGGCATCATGGTCAACGTCGCGGCCAGCGGCGGAGACGTCATGTCCCTGCTGTGGCTGGCCATCGGCTTACTGGTCGCCGGTGGACTCGGCGCCCTGCTGGGCATCCTTGGCCAGAACCTGTTGGCCAGAATTTGCGAGGAAGCCCTTGCCGGGCTCCGTGAGGAGGTCTTCGCGGCAGCTGTGCGGAAGCCCCTGGCCCAGCTGGAAAAAGCGGGTATCGGTGACGTCGTGGCGCGCGTATCCGGCGATGTCGAGGCCGTCAGCGAGGCCATTTCGGGTGTGCTGCCCGCCTTCACCAGCGCGGCTTTCACCATCGCCGTGACGCTGCTGGGCCTGGGCGTCATCGACTGGCGCTTCGCCGTGGCCGTGCTCATCGCCGCACCCCTGCAGGTATTCACGCTGCGGTGGTTCCTCCGGCGGACGGCTCCCATCTACCGGACCGTCCGGATCACCGAGGCGAACCGGACCGAGCAGATCATCGAGACCGTCCATGGGTCGCCCTCCGTCCTGGCACTGCGCCTCGGCCCGCGCCATGCCCAGCTGGTGGCGGCCGCCTCACGCGAGAACATCGGACATGCGCTCAAGGGCGTCGGGTACCTGACACGCTTCTACAACCGCCTCAACCTGGCCGAACTCATCGGCCTGTCAGCGGTGCTGGTGGTCGGTTTCCGGCTGCATGCCGAGGGCACCGTGACTATCGGTGCAGCCACCGCGGCCGCGCTGTACTTCTACCGGCTCTTCGATCCCATCGGCCTGGTCCTGGGACAGTTCGACGAACTCCAGAAGGCGGCGGCCGGCCTGGGCAGGATGTTTGGCCTGACGATGTCCGCGGCACCGGCCGCCTCGCCTGCCGCTTCCCCGCGCGACGACGCCGGCATCGTCCTGGAGGACGTCACCTTCGCCTACCCCGGACAACGGCCCGCGCTCCACGGCGTCTCGCTGACGGTGAACCCCGGAGAACGGGTGGCAATCGTTGGCACATCCGGTGCCGGCAAGACAACCCTGGCCAAAGTCATCATGGGCTTGGAACATCCCAGCAACGGGACCGCCCGGGTGGGCGGACTCGACTCATCCACCGCAGCACCCGGAGACCTGCACCAACGCATCGCCATGGTCAGCCAGGAGGTGCACGTCTTCTCCGGCACCCTCGCCGAGGACCTGCGGCTCGCCAACCCGGGGGCTTCGGACCAGGAACTGTCGCGCGTCCTCCAAGCCGTAGGGGCCAGCTGGGTGGACACCCTCGACGACGGTCTCGGGACGTCCGTAGGTGCCGGCGGCCACCAGCTCACTCCCGAGCAAGCCCAGCAGCTGGCCCTTGCCCGGCTCATGCTGAAGGATCCACCCATCGCCGTCCTCGACGAAGCAACGGCGGAGGCTGGAACGGGCTCCGCCACCATGCTGGACGAGGCTGCCGAAGCCGCGTTGGCAGGCCGGACGTCGGTGGTGATCGCCCACCGACTGTCCCAGGCAGCCTCCGCAGACACCGTGGTGGTGATGGAGCATGGACGGATTATCGAGGAGGGCCCGCATCGGGAACTGCTGGCAAACGGCGGCCCCTACGCCACGTTGTGGGAGGCATGGAACAGCTCACTTAGCCGGAACTAGCCCTCCGCGGGGTCGTGCCGGACGGGGGTTCCCGCTGCGAACGCCCGCACTTTGGCGTCGTCCCAGATGTGCGCCGGCACACCCCCGCCGAGCAGTCTGCGCGCCAGCTTGGGATCGTCGCCGAAAGGTGCGTGGCTGCCAGCCATGATCATGTTGCCGTAACGGCGGCCCTTGAGCATGGCAGGGTCCGCGATGATCATGGTGTGCTCAAAGGTATCCGCAATAGTCGCGGCATCGGCCTTGGCGTTCTTCAGGTCAGGGGCGTCCCCGGAGTTGACCACGTACAAGCCATCGGGTGCCAGCACCGCATCGGCGTGCGCCGTGAATTCGCGGGTGGTCAGGGCCCGGGGCGTGAAGGCCCCGGCAAAGACGTCGCGGATGATGAGGTCGCGCGTATCCGGAGTGAGGGATTCGGTGACCTGCCGGGCTTCGCCCACGCGGAGCCTCAACAGCGGCGCCTTGGGCAGGTCAAACCAACCCCGAACGTAGTCGGCGAGCTTGCCGTCGAGTTCCACCACTACCTGCCGGGCTTCCGGATAGGCCGCGTGGAAGTAGCGCGCCATGGAGCAGGCTCCCCCGCCAAGGTGCAGGGCACGCAATTTCGGTTTCTGCTCCGGCGCCCAGCGCGATTCCACCAAGGCAGCAATCCAACGCATGTACTCGAAATCAAGGAACAACGGATCTGCCAGATCGATGTGCGAGCTCATGACGCCGTTGATCTTGAGCAGCCAACCGTTGGAATTGTCCTGGTCCGGGATCAACTCGCAGTCGCCGGTATCGATGTAGTAGACGCCCGCAACCGGCCCGTCAGGGCGGCTGCCGTCAGGCACGTCGACGACTCCCGCCGTCGACCTTTTACCGCGTTTCGCCACTATTTCCGCCCTGTTCCAGTCATGGCTCAAGCCTAATGGAGCATGCCAGACACCCTTGGTAGTAAGGATACTTACAGTTTGGCCGGATCGGCCATAAGATCGATTCATGGAGCTTGGTGAATTGGTGTGGGCGGAGGTGTTGACCGTCGTGGTCGCATGGCTGACTGTCGTGTGCCTGCTGGTGACCCGCGTGCCCAAACCGCCCGGCCTGCTCGATTCGCCCCTCGACATGGACCAGCCTGAAGAGTCAGAATCCCGCTAAGGCCGGTATCCCATGCCTGCGGTCCACACGCGTCAGGTGATTCGGATGGACGTTGGTTCGTAGACTACGGCCGAACCTGCTGCCGGGGCCCGGCACGTCAGCTGACGCGGCGGCTCGCGACGGGCGCGCAATTCCACCTCGATTTGCGCCGGGTGGGGCGGGCGGCCGGTGATGTGGATACGCCAATGATCGCCCTCGCGCAGGGTCTCCATGACCAGATAGTCATTCCGGCCGGCAGGGCCGAAACGTCCGAGCACGGCCGCGACGGCCGCTTGCTGTGGTGAGGAGAGATCCGTATATCCGCGCAGATACTGCGCATGAATGCGCCCCGCGAGGTGATCCTCAATCGTGGCGACTGAGGATGCGGCATCCAGCCCACCGTAATACACGCCGTCGGGGACCAGCACGGCGCTGGCCGCGAACCTGTCCCCACCCACGTGGGAGCACTCCCACACCAGCTCTGGCCAACGCTCACTCAGTGCACGTCCCACGGGCCGTCCCCGCACTGCGCAACAGGGGTCATGCTGCCCATGGGCGCAGATCAGGATGACAGGAGGCAAGCCGGGCTGTCCGGGAGATACCAGGGCTGGAACAATTGCGGCGAGGTCCGTATCCCGGTCCCACGTTCCCCATTGCTGGTGATCAGCGCCGGAGCCATGATGGCGCACAACCGCCCACCTGCCCGGACCCTGGCGCCGACGGGGGCCGGGCCGACGCACCAAGAGAAGCCGTGCACGCGCCATCCGCACCGCGGAAGACACGAGGGCTTTGATCCCGGCGTCCAGATCAAGGCCGTCGAAGCCGTCGGGCGGCCATCCTCCCCGGTACTCTATGAGGACCCACACCACGCCGGGTGACGCCGTGCCTGCCATCGAGTCGCCCCGCATCCGGGCGGATTCCGCGCAGAAGAATCGCTCCTCCGCGGCCGCCGGGGTCGTCACCGTTCACCGTCGCTGTTCAAAGTCACTGTCACTGTTCATTGTCCCTGTCCCTGTCACTATTCAACGGGGACGAGGACTCCTGCGCGTAACAGCCTTTCGACGAGGTCAATGCCAAGATCGGCCGCGGGATGAGCCCCGCCGTCCAGCAGGCGCCTGACAGAGGGCAGGTTCGCCTCGGCGAAGTCGAGCCAACCAACGCGGGTAGTCAAACGCAAGCCCTCAAGCCGCGCTTCCAGTGCATCCCTCAGCCGCACCAACGTCGCGGGGCCGAGACCTTCGACGGCCGCGAGCTGGGCTACCGGACCAAGCGGGGCCGGGCGTCCTTGCCCCCTCCGGGTGCGGTGGAAAAGCGATGTGGTCTCGGCCTTCAGGACAGCGGCGGCGAGACGTTCACGGACGGCGGCGATGTCCCCCTCGGGCCCGTCTACCCCCAAGGGCAAGGAGCGGCGCATCTCGGGGTCGTCGTTGAGTGCTGCCAGCGCAGCCTGGGCGAGGTGTTCAGCCAACCCGTAACGGGTCCAGTTGTGGATTCCCAGCGTGAGATGGATCGAGACCTTGCCCTGGGCCTCGGCGGCATGCAGCCAACCCCGGGGCAGGTAGAGGACATCGCCGGGTTCCAGGACCGTATCGATGTAGGCCTTGCCTTGAGCGGCTTCGGCGACGGCGGACCGGCGGTCGGTCCACGGCTGGCTGCGCAGCGGGTCCACGTGGACCGGTTCATGGATGATCCAGCGCTTGGTGCCCTCGATTTGCAGAACGAAGACGTCATGGACGTCGTAGTGATCGTCGAATCCCCGGTTCTGGGGCGGAGTGACGTAAGCATTGGCCTGCACTGGATGTCCGAGCTCGGTGCTCAGCTGCGTGCTGAAGTTGGACACCGGCTCCCACGTGCGATGCAGCGCCTGCAGGACGAGCGTGGCTCCGTCGGCGAATTTGCGCCACAGCTCGGTGTCATCGAGCTGGTCGGAGATGGTGGCGCCGACGCCCGCCGGAGAGGTAAACGAAGACTCGGGAAGTGTCGAGCCGCCCTTGGCGACGCGCAGGAAAGGTGTCCGCAGTCCGCGGCGCGAAACCAGTTCATCGACGGCGTTGGCCGAGAAGAGATCGGAGAAGTCACTGACACCACGCGTGAGCAGCGCGGCGCGCCCCCAGACGTCACTGGCGAACTTTTCATAGCTGATGTCAATCAGGCGTGTTTCCAGGACCCCGCCGCCCTTCACGGCGCCGGGGTCCTGGAAATCAGTGCTGGTAGAGCTCAAACCTAGCCGCCTGGTCGTTCAGCGGCGCCACCATCTGCGCCGCCATCGGCACCACCGTCAGCGCCGCCGTCGTGCGTGCCAGGGACGCCATCCGCGCCACCATCTGCCGGGCCTTCGGCACCACCATCTGCGCCGCCATCGGCACCACCGTCAGCACCGCCGTCGTGCGTGCCAGGGACGCCGGCTGCGCCGCCGTCTGCCGGGCCTTCCTGCTCGCTTGGATCCTGCTCTGGATTGGACATGTTTCCTCCCGGGAATCGAACCGGGCGATCCCCATCGACACCGCCCGTGATCACCATATCGATATGAGTCAGCCGTGGGAACAGCCTCAGCGCATCGGGGGACGCACCATCCGATGTTCCGGCAGTGAATACCACGACGGGTCACACAACTGCCGCTTGCCGTCCGGGGCAAAGCCATTGCGTCGGTAAAAAGCCTGGGCGCGGGGATTGTCGTCCAAGACCCACAAATACGCAGGGCCGTCCCCGATCAGGGCATCCACCAGCGCCTGGCCGACTCCCCTGCCATGGATGCGCTCCAAGGTGTACAGCATGAAGAGCTCCACATCGCAGGGGCTGTCCTCGTCCCTCCCCGGACCGGCTGCGCCCAACCCAACCAGGAGGCCGTCGGGATCGTGCGCCAACATCCGGGAGTGGCCGGCGGCGATGTACGCCCGGTACCTTTCGATGCGGTCAGGCAAAGCCGCTTCCTGCTGTGCGAAGAACCCGGGAGGCAGCAGATGTCCGTAGCTTTCGCGCCAGGATTGAACGTGCATGATGGCCATGGCTTCGGCGTCATCCACCGTCGCCGGGCGAAGCGTGAAGTCCATCCGCTACCTCACCCGCGCTATCGCGAAACCGTCCCACCCTTTGCTGCCCACCGTTTGAATGGCAGTGGCGTCCAGGCGCGGATCCTGGCCCATCATTTCCAGCACCTTCACGATGCCCGGCGCATTGACCTCGTCCCGTTCGGGCTCCAGGATGGCACCGTCCCAGATGACGTTGTCCACCACGATCACGGTGCCGGGGTGACCGAGGCGGATGGCCCAGTCCAGGTAGTTTGAGTTGTTCTCCTTATCGGCATCGATAAACACGAAGTCGAACGATTCCTGGCCTGCGAGCGTCGGAAGGCTATCCAGCGCAGCACCCACGCGGATGTCCACCTTGTGGCCCACACCCGCCGCATCCACATTGGCACGCGCGACGTCCGCATGCTTTTGGAGGAATTCGCACGTGACGATCCGACCGTCGTCGGGCAGTCCCTGCGCCATCCAGATGCTGCTGAACCCGGCCAGGGTCCCGATCTCCAGGACCCGCCGGGCTCCTGACATCTGCACCAGCATCCGGAGCAGCTTGCCCGCGTTGGGCGCCACTTCAATGGCGGGCATGCCCGCTTCGACGGCGGAGGTCAGGGCGCGCCGATGCGCAGGATCAGGACGCACGACGACGTCAGTCAGGTAATGCTCGACGTCAACCCAACCGGGCTCGGTCACGTGTTCAATCATGGCCCTTAGTCTGGCACTGCCGGCTTCGCTGGGGAAGGAACTACTCCGAAGCGGAGATCGCGTCTTCGAGCCGCTCCACCTTGCCGGTCAATTCACCGCTGTAGCCGGGTCGGATGTCTGCCTTGATGACCAGGGAGACACGGCTGCCGTAATGGCCGACCGCCTCGGTGGCGCGCTTGACGACGTCGAAGACCTCGTCCCATTCGCCCTCAATGGTGGTGAACATGGAGTCCGTGTGGTTCGGCAAACCGGACTCGCGGACAATCTTGACGGCGGCAGCGACGGCGTCGTGCACCGAGGCGTCGGGGGTTGGTCCGCCGTTGGCGGCGGATGCGGGCTGGCCCGAAGGGGCGACTGAGAATGCGAGCAACATGAAATCCAGTGTTTCACGTGCCGGTTTGTCACATAACAACGTACTCCCGCGTAACAACGGGCCAACGCCCCTCCGTTGCTACCCTGACAAGCATGGAACAGCCCTCTGAACGCAAGCCCCTCAGGGCAGACGCCGCACGCAATGTGGACAAGATCATCACCGCTGCGCGGCAGTGCTTCCGGGAACACGGACCCGAGGTGCCCCTGCAGACCATTGCCGCCACCGCCGGGGTTGGCCCCGCAACGCTGTTCCGCAACTTCTCGGACAAAGAGCAACTGGTACTGGCAGCGTTGTCACGCCAACTTCGTCAACATGTGGACCCCGTCGCCGCGGCCGCCCTCGACGGCATGGACGCGGCCGAAGGCCTCATCAACGTCATCGATGCCGTGATGCAGGTAGCCAGCGAAGACGCGAACCTGCTTGACGCCGTCGCCGGCCGACGCGGCCTCCTGATCGGCATCACCCGCGGCATTATCGGCTCCATGGCCACCTTGCTGGAGCGCGGCCAAGGCCAGGGTTCCCTGCGCCGGGACATCACCATTGAGGACATGGTCCGCCTCGTGGCCATGCTGATAGGGGCTGTCGACACCATGGAACCAGGGTCGCAGGCTTGGAAGCGTCCCGTGGCTTTGATCGAGGATGCCATCCGGACCGAACGGCCGTCCCGGCCGCTTCCGGAACAGTCCAGCATTCCCGGCGTGACACTGACCGACGCCATCTAAGCGAAGCTTTCCGACGGGCCTGATGGTGAGTCCTGCCCATCGCAGGCAAGGCCGTGCACCACTAGGCTCGGACGTATGAATATTCCTCTGAGCTCATACCCATCCAGCGGGTCCGAATCGGCTGCCGCAGTTGGCCTAGTGATTCTGCTCATGGTCATCTATTTCGCGGTAGTCTTCGCCATCGTCGGTGTGTTCTACATGGGAATCTTCACCAAGGCAGGCCGGCCAGCGTGGGCAGCCTTCGTGCCGATCTACAACGGCATCAAAATCCTGGAGATCGCGGGGCGGCCCTGGTACTGGTTCCTGCTCTCCTTGATCCCTTTCGCCGGAATCTACTTCAGCATCGTTGCCCTTAACGATCTGTCCAAGTCCTTCGGAAAGGACGCAGGTTACACAGTGGGCCTGGTCCTGCTGCCCGTAATCTTCGTGCCGATGCTTTCCTACGGCTCAGCACCGTACCTGGGACCTGCAGCCGGGCGGCAGTTTGTTGCCTACCCGCAGGGTTATCCCCCGGCGTATCCCCAGGGCTACGCCCAGCCCCCGGTCCAGCAGCCCAACGGTCAGCAGTACAGCTAGCCCCAGCCGAGCAATCTCAAGAGGGCCGCGGCCGCGGCGCCGGAAATGACCACCACCAGGAACGGTGCGCGAAGCCACAGCGCGACGGCGGCAGCCACCAACGCGCCGATGCGGGCATCAAGGACCAGCCCTTGGCCGGAAGCCACGGCGTTAACCACCGTCAGGGAGGCCAGCAATCCAATGGTCATGGTGCCGGCCACGTGCATGATCCTGGGGTTCCCCAGCAACTTGGCCGGCACAAAGTAGCCCACCAGTTTGGTGAGGTAGGCCAGTGCGCACGCTATGAGGATCCAGAGCCACAGATTCACTTTTCGCCCCCGGATTCGTGTCGGTGTTTCTCCGCATAAGGATCCACGTCCGGCTCCAGCCCCTCGTCCATGCGTGCGTGGCTGAACCAGCCGATCACACCCGCCACCACCGCTGCCACCAGAATGGGAACGCCTGAGGGAACGAACGGCACGGCCAGGATGGTAGCCAGGGCGCACGCGGCGGCGATGGCCCAGGGTTCGCGGCCCTTCAACCTCGGCCAGAGCAGCGCCAGGAAGGCCGCGACAGCAGCTCCGTCCAAGCCCCACTGCTTGGGGTCGCCCATGGCGTCGCCAGCCAATGCACCAATGGCCGTGAAGATATTCCACAAAATGAATATGCCGACCCCGGCGGTCCAGAATCCACGGCGTTGCTCGTCGGGATCGGTCTGCCCGGACGCCGTCGCGGTCGATTCGTCAATGGTGATGTGCGCCGAAACATAACGCTTCCACCCCCCGGGGCGGAGCATGGCGTTGATCTGCATGCCGTAGATGCCGTTGCGGAGGCCCAGGAGTGCGCTGGCCGTCATGGCGGCCACCCCCGAGCCGCCACCTGCCACCACGCCAATGAAGGCAAACTGCGATCCACCGCTGAACAGCAGGAGGCTCAACACCATCGTCTGCCAGAAATCGAAGCCCGATGCCACCGCGAGGGCGCCAAAAGATACGCCATACAGACCTGTGGCAATGCTCAGGGAGACGGCAATCTTGAACGCCGGCGACTCCCTCAGCTTCATGGGAGCAGCACTCCCACTCATTTCCGCAGGCTCCACGACCACAGGATGAGCGGAATCTGAAGGGGAAGGCGAAGGGTGTGGATGCGCCTCTCGGCTGCTGTGCCGCGGGGACCATAGGCCCGGCGGAGTGCGTCAATATGCCCGGCAAGGAATGCAGTGAACATCGCCGTGGTCGCGTCCGCGGCAACCTTCCGGGTGGCCGGAATCAGGAGCCCCACGGCGGCAGCTGCCTCGATCAAGCCGGAGGAGGCAACCCATTCCTCGCGGGACATCACGGCCAGGGGGCCGTTGGGGCGGCTTCCCGGCTCGTCTTTGCGGCACAGGTAGTCCGGCACCACGGGGTAATAGAACTTAGGAGTACGGAAGTGCTTCGTGGCGCTGGCCAGGAGCAGTGCGCTCAAAGCTACTGCGGACGTAGTTCGGGTTGCTTGTGCTGACCAGCGTAATGACATGAGACCACTCAATCACAAGCGCGGTGGCCTCCAAAGTCAGCTGGAGACCATCAGCTGCGCAAGCACCCGCGCCGGCTTGTTGGTAGTGATCTCATGGATGCCGAGGCCTTGGCACAGGGCGACGTCCTTTTCCGAGTCAACAGTCCATACCCGGAATATACGGCCGGCTTCCAACCAGCGCTGGACGTTCCGTGCATGCTCCCTCACGTAATCGATTCCGGGACCGGCGATCTCCACCTCGCCTTCGTCCAGGACGCGTTCAGCCTCAAGCTGGGTTGCCTTCATGACGTTGGCCACCGCGCCGCCGGTCAGGAAGCCCAATCCGAGTTCCTGCCGGATCTCCTGGACCGTGAAGTCGTCCACCAGTTGGCAGATGTGGTGTCCGGGGACGCTTTGCAACAATCGCTGGACGGAATCTGTGTCAAAACTCATGAAGGAGATCTGAATGTTCTCCAACCGGGATTCTTCCGGGGTCCAGCCCTCTTCCTCCAGCAAAGCGAGTACCCGCTCCTCAAGCTTCAGTTTGTAAGGGCTTGGGTGTTTGAGCTCAATCGCCAGCCCAATCTCCCGTCCCGCCCCGCGCAGGATGTCCAGCAGCTCCGGCAGCGTGAGGAACTGATCGGCCACTCCCCCGTAAGCCTCGGGGATCCGTGCGCCCTTCCACGAGGAGAAATCCAAGGACCGGAGCTCCTCCAAGGTGTGCTCCGCCACCGGCCCGGTTCCAGTGGACGTCCGGTCCAGATTGGCGTCGTGCAGCAACACGACGTGTTGGTCCCTGGTGAGGTGGACATCGCACTCCACGCCGTCGGCACCGTCGGCGATTGCCTGCAGATAGGCCGCCCGGGTGTGCTCGGCGTAGGCGGCACTTGAACCGCGATGGGCGTAGACCTTGGGCCGGCCAGGGGCGAAGTCGTCGCTAGTCATGCAGACACGGTAGCCCACCTCCGTGCATGTACGGGGGCTACGCTGGGCTCATGCAGGTGAACTCTGAACAAATCCCAGCCGAAGACGTCACCAACCCCACATCGTTGCCCACCCGGCCAGGTTCCACAGGTTCCGCACGCACAGGGCGGGGTGCCGCCGTCGTCGGACTCTCAACGGGTGACATGGAAAAGGCAGCCGCGCTGCTCCGCATGAAGCGCTTGGCGCTGGCGTTGCTGATCGCGATGGCGGTGATCTTCACCGTGGCGTTCGCGTTCCAGAAGCAGTATCCGTGGCTGGAATACGTGCGCGCGGCAGCCGAAGGCGGCATGGTGGGTGCGCTGGCCGACTGGTTCGCCGTCACAGCCCTGTTCAAGTACCCCATGGGCCTGAAAATCCCGCACACCGCCATCATTCCCCGCCGCAAGGACCAGATCGGCGAATCCCTTAGTGACTTCGTCGAGAGCAACTTCCTCTCCCAGGAAGTTGTACAGGACAAACTGGCGAGCATCGATATTGCCCGCAAGGCCGGTACCTGGTTGTCCGCGCCGGGCGGAGCAGAACGTGTGGCCAAGGAAGGCGGCGCGATCATCCGCGGCGCGTTTACCGTCCTGAACGACGACGACGTGCAGGCTGTCATCGAGGGCATGGTCCGCAAGCACCTGCTCACCCCGCCGTGGGGGCCGCCCGTCGGCCGGATGGCGGAACGGATCTTCGCCGACGGCCACCACCACACCTTGGTCGATCTGCTGGTGGACCGTGCCGCCGACTGGGTGGATGCCAACCATGCCACGGTCAACAGGCTCGTCTCCGACCGCTCGCCCCTCTGGGTTCCGACCTTCGTGGACGGCCTGGTGGGCGACAGGGTTTACGTGGAACTCTCCAAATTCGTCCGCGCCGTCCAGGCGGACCAGAACCACCAAGTCCGGCAGTCGATAGACGCATACCTCACCGACCTGGCCCAGGACCTCCAGCACGATCCCGCCATGATCGAGCGCGCCGAGTCCATCAAGGCCCAGATCCTCGGCGACCCCGAGGTCCGCGAACTGGCGTCCCGCACGTGGGGAACCGTCAAGACCGCGCTGCTCAACGCCGTCGACGATCCCGACAGCGAACTGAGCCAACGTTTCAAGGGCGCCGTCCGCGACTTCGGTACGCGCCTGGTCAACGACGACGAACTGGCCGGCAAGGTCAATGCCTGGATCGGCGACGCCGCGGGCTACCTGGTCAATACGTACCGCTCGGACATCGCGGGCGTCATCTCGGACACTGTGGCGCGTTGGGATGCCCGGGAAACGTCGCAGAAGATCGAACTGCAGGTGGGCAAGGACCTCCAGTACATCCGGATCAACGGCACCGTGGTGGGTGCGCTGGCCGGGCTGGCAATCTTCACGGTGGCGCACCTGCTGTTCGGCTAGGCGCCCACCCGGCAAGTACGGCTGGGGCCCGCGGCCAGTCCAGCTCTGGAGCTATCCGGACCGCCTTGGTACCTTCAACGCATGCCTATCAAACTTGAGAACGTCGGTATTGCTGTTCGGGACCTCGAAGAAACCATCGCCTTCTTCACGGACCTGGGCCTGACGGTCCTGGGACGTGACACGGTCAGCGGCGAGTGGGCCGACACTGCCGTGGGGCTGGATGGCAACCACGCAAAGATTGCCGTGCTCCAGACCCCCGACGGCCACGGCCAGTTGGAGCTCTTCGAGTACATCCACCCGGACGCGATCGAGACCAGCCCGACCCTGCCGAACGAGATCGGCATGCACCGCGTGGCCTTCTCCGTGGACGACATCGATCAAGCCCTGGCGATTGCCGCCAAGCATGGATACCACCCGCTGCGTGGTGTGGCCACCTACGGCGACGTCTACAAACTCACCTATCTCCGCGGCCCCAGCGGAATCCTGGTGATGCTGGCCCAGAAACTCATGGACGACTGAGGCCTGGCAGCTTTCTCAGCCCAACAAGTGCACCATCTGTCCCGGCCTTGCTTGGCCTATCAGGTCCAGGTCTTCCTCGCGCACCACCGCAATAACGGGCGACTTCGCCGTGGCCGGGCGGTCTGCCAGGGCTATCACGGGCAGGCCCGACGGCGGCAACACCACCGAGCCCCAGGCCAACGGTTGCGGATGGGGTGCTTGAGCGGCTGCCGCACTGCCCGACCGGCCAACCTCAAGCGGCCGCCCGTGCAAACGCGCACCTACGCGGTCCGACTCCGGTGAGAGCGTCCACGGTTCGCTGGTCAACCGAAGCCAGGTGCCGGCGTCGTGGTGTTCCGCCTGAAGTCCTCGCGAAACCCTGGCGACCACCGGACGTTCGGGGTCCAGCGCGCGCCGGGCGTTCTGCTGGACAGCAGGGAAGCCGTGTCCATGCGGCTTCCCGAACGCCACGGCAGACCCGGCACCCAGCGCGGGGCCCAGTGCCGTCACTCCGCCCTGTACAGCGACGTAGTAACGGATCCCAAACAATGCCGGGCCAAGCTCCAGCACCGCTCCGGGAGCCACCCTGACTGGCGTGTTCTGCGGAAATTCGGAGCCGTTGAGCGTCACCATCCCCTCGGCGCCTGTGACTGCCACGGCCGAGCCAGTGACGAAACGGAGCTTGAGCCCACCGACCAATACCTCAAGCCCGGGAGCAGTCTCCGGGTTGCCCAGCAGGGCGTTGGCCACATGCATGGACGCGCGATCCAAGGCTTGGTGGGGCTCAAGGGCAAGCGTCAAGGCCCCCGGATCGACAACCACCGCACCCATCGGGCATACCCTCCTTGGAGAAGCTTGAACTACGCGAACGCCTCGATCTGCACACCGGCCTGCTCAAGGCCTTCCCGAACAGCAGCGGCCATGTCCACGGCACCGGGTGTGTCCCCGTGGATGCAGAGCGAGTCAGCCTGCACCGGGACAATCGTTCCGTCGATAGCCAGTACTTCCTTGCGCGTTGCCAACCGCACGGCCTGGGCCACGACGGCTGCGGGATCGTGCAGCACTGCACCCTCCTGGGTGCGGGGCACCAGTGTGCCGTCCGGCAGGTAAGCCCGGTCCACGAAAGCTTCGCGGAACACGGGATGCCCGGATTCTTCGGCCAGTGTCAACCACGCCGATCCCGGCAGACCGAGCACGGGAAGCCCGGGATCGTACGCGTGGACGGCAGCAACCACGGCCTCGGCTTGCTCGGCATCACGGACAATCCTGTTGTAGAGAGCACCGTGCGGTTTCACGTAATCAACGGATGCTCCGACCGCGTGGGCCATGCCATCGAGGGCACCAAGCTGGTAGAGCACGTCGCCGAACAGTTCGTCGAAGGTCATGTCCAGGGAACGCCGGCCAAAGCCCGCCAGGTCCCGGTAGCCCACGTGGGCTCCGACGCGGACATCCAGTTCGAACGCCGCCCGGCAGCTGTCCAGCATAGTGAGCGGATCGCCCGCATGGAACCCGCAGGCCACGTTGGCGCTGCTCACGATGCGGAACATCGAGGCGTCGTCACCCATGGTCCAGGAGCCGAAAGACTCCCCGAGATCAGCGTTCAGGTCCACTGTTACCGCCTTCCAGCGTCAGGTTTTCAGGTGCCACATCAGGAGTGGCAAGGTTCTTTGCTGCGTTGGGGAGCAGTTCGCCCGGGATGGTGTCCGGCAACGGGCCGAATGCTTCCTTGGCGGTGGAGACGACGGCACGGCCCATCATCAGGTTGCCTGCACCACCCACCACGGCGCCCACCCCGAAGGGCAGGGCACGGCCCAGGAACGCGGTTCCTTGACGCTTCACCAGGCTCTTGAGGAACGCACGCTGGATGGAGTCGCGGATGACCCCGAAGCCACTCCCCGGAATTTTCTTGGTGAGGGTCCGGCCCCACGCGTTGGTCACGCCCTTGCCGCGGCCCAGCGATTGCCCGCTCAGCGCACCCAGCATGGACGTGCCTTCTTCACCCAGCATGATGGCCATGACCATGGTTTGCGCACGCACGGGATCGGTGAGCCGGATGCCGTGCAGCTCCGCCAGGGACGATGCATACAGTGCGGTGGTCTCGAGGAACCCCACCGTCGCAAGCGCTGACAGTCCCAGCGAGGCCGCGGTTCCAATACCAGGCACGACGGCGGTGGCACCCACCGCTGCACCCCCGCCGGAGATGGCAAGCAGGTAGTGGCGTTCGAGCTTTGCCGCAAGCTGTGCCGGTGAATCGTTGGGGTGGCGGCGTTGCAGCCTGCGCAGGTTGGCCAGGACCAAAGGCCGTTGGACTTCGACCGCTTTCAGCAGCACATTGTGGACGCCGGGCTTTGTGTTGCCTTCGGCGTCGAAGACGGCGTTGTGTGCTGTCTCCTGGGCGATTTTCACCGCCGGGTTGGGGCGCTTGGGCATCTTCACCTCTCCTTGGCAGCTGGTCGTTGAACGGGGAACTGCTTGGTTTCAGACTATGTCACACCCCCGCGTTGCAAGGCCCGTTCTGCGCCCTATGTGGACAGGATTCCGCGCAGAGCGGACCTCACAACGGACCGCCCGCGGCGTAGACTGGGGGCACTCACGGAAGCAGTCCAGCAAGGACAGGAAGTATCCGTTATGAACGCCAAAGACGAGAACGAGCATGTCATCCGGCACCACACCGACGCTCCGGCCGAGGGTGAAACGGACGGCTGGGTTTCGCACGATACCGGCATCCACAGCCAGGACCCGGCAGAAGGTCCGGACGTCGACGACGACGGCGACGCCCCGCCGTCGGGCGCTTCATAACTGAGGTTCCTCCCGCACGCGCGCCATCGGCCGGTGCCTTCCACAGCGCCGATACCCAGGTCTAGGCTGATGAAATGGCCGCGTTGAGGGCGCTGCGTCCTTTTGTGCACCGGGACTTCCGGGTGCTGATCTCTGCGCTGTCGATCTCCATTTTCGGATCCGGCATGTGGGCCGTTGCGATGGTCTACGAGGTGATCCACCTCGGCGGCGGACCGCTTGAATTGTCGCTGGTGGCGACTGCTGCCAGCATCGGCCTGGTGGGCTTCGTACTCGCGGGCGGCATCGCGGCGGACCGGCTCCCGCAACGGCTCCTGATCATTGCGGTAGAGGGCGCCAACCTGGCCGTCATCGCAACGGTTACGGCGCTGGCGATGTTCAACGTCCTCCAACTGTGGCACCTCGCCATCGGCGCCTTCGTACTGGGCGTGGGCCAGGCGTTCTTCTTCCCCGCGTACTCGGCAATCCTGCCGCGCATCCTGCCCGCCGACGACCTCCTGGCCGCCAACGGCCTGGAGGGCACCGTTCGGCCGGTCCTGCAGCAGGCCGCAGGACCGGCGCTCGCCGGAATCCTGGTGGCGGCGCTTTCCCCTGCCCATGCTGTGGCGGGGGTTGCGGTCTGCCATTTGCTGGCGTTCGGGATCGTGAACTTCCTGGGCCGCCGGACGTTGAGGGCGGACGCTGTTGGTGCCGGGGAAACGACTGGTGCACGCGGGGACTCGTCCCTGTTCAAGGACCTCGCGGAGGGATTCAGCTACACCATCCGTACTCCATGGTTGCTGTGGACCCTGGTATGGGCGTGCCTGTCCGTACTGTTCCTCATCGGGCCCATCGAGGTCCTGCTGCCTTTCGTTGTCCAGAACCAACTGGGCGGGGACTCGAGGATGTTCGGTTTCCTTCTGGCCATCATGGGCGTTGGAAGTGCCATCGCCGCGCTGGCAACAGCTTCTTTGCGCCTCCCCCGCCGCTATCTGACGGTCATGGTGCTGACGTGGGGCCTGGGGAGCCTGCCCGTGGCCGCGATCGGATTCATGGACAGCTTTTGGATGCTCGGCGCGGCCATGCTCATCTTCGGGGTCACTGAGGGAGTCGGAACAGTGATCTGGGGAACGTTGCTGCAACGGCGCGTTCCACGTCACTTGCTGGGCCGCATCTCCAGCCTGGACTTCTTTGTTTCCCTGGCCCTGATGCCGGTGTCCATGGCTCTCGCCGGCCCGATCGCCGAGGTGGTTCCCCTGTGGCTCATCTTCTTCGTTGGTGGCTTGGTCTGCCCGATCATGGCCTTCGTCGCTTTGTTCTTTGCGCGGATGATGACCGATGAGATCCAGAACCCGCTTGCCCCGGATGCCTCCGACCCGGAAATTGCAGACACGCAGCCAGACGCTGTGTAGCGTGGGCCCTACCTTAGGAAGGACACAACCATGGCCGCTGGAACCAAAGACGATCCGTGGCACCTCACCACTCCACCTGGATCCTCCGACTACACCATGTATAAGGACGAAGCCGCGGATCCTCCGGCGATTGTTTGCCAGGTGGGATCCACCAAGCTGCTCTATCAATTACGCGCCATCGAGGACCTGTACGCCTGGCTCCTGGAACAGGGTGACTGGGTTCCACTCGGCGCCGCTGACGAGGGCAAGGATGCCGCTGACGGCACCGTCGAAGCGTGGGGCCGCAGCGATACCAACCCCGTGGGCGGTTGGTATGGACTGCGCAAGGGCTACCGGGGCAGGTTCGGAATGTACATGCCGCCGCTGATGGAAGCCCTCGGGTTGGCAGAGCTGACGCACGAAAAGCGGAACAACAGCATGCGGGCCATCAGGAAGTAGGTGTTCGCCGGACCTGAACGCTCCTGATGGGACCGGGTTGACGCCGCCGTCGGCAAGCGTGGCCACCATGACCGCAAGGTTGCGGGAGCCAACGCAACCGCCGCTATTTGCCTTCGGCAAGAATGCCGATCTGGGTCCCGTCCTGCCCGAACACCGCCAGCTTTCCGTCCTCCTGGATCTTGGCGGTCGCGGCATTCGACAGCCAGGTGTCAACGCCTTCGCAGGCCATGCGGGTGGACGAGAAACCTCCGAACGTGATGGTTTTGCCGTCTTCCTTCCAGGAGCCGACAAGCCTGTTGCAGCCATCGGTTCCGGTGGCCTGGCCGTCCGACTTCATGTCGAGGGAGGGTTGCTTGGCATCGCTGGTGTCACCCCAGACCCCAACGAACGGACTGGTGCCGCTTCCCGCACAGCCTGCCAGGACAGCAGCAGCAACGAATGCCAGGGAAACAGCGCGGAACATGCGGGTCTGGGTCTGCGCCATGCGGCCAGTCTAGGTTCGGTGTTCCCAGCTGCACCAGAGCCTGGACATCGCGCCGGTCATCATCTGGTGGCGCTCACAATTTTGCCGTCGACCGGATCGTGCGGTCGGTCGCGACTCAGACGACCGACCGCACTAGCCCGGTTCAACGCAGCGACGGCGCCCCGGGCGGGCCCCAGAACCCGCCACACCCATCGCTGCAACTCCGCCGATGAACCGCAAGGCAGCCGAAAAGGGCAACGGCGCAGTCCGCGGTTCAACGACACGGGCACTCAATATGTGCTTTGACCTGCGCAAACGTGACGCAGAGTTTCCAAACTTATTTTTTCGCGGGCCATAGGTGGAAGAACGGTGCCCGACACCGGGTGCAATTTCACAACGGACGGCCCCGGCCCATGAGCCTCTCCGCCGCCTGTCACGATAGCGTCCCCTGAAATCGCATCACTTTTCCGCCGTCCCTCCCACATATCAGTAGACGGAATACAGCCAACGGATGCGCCCCAGGAGCACAACGTGAAGTCACCCTATGGAACGCCCACGACGACCGCCTTTGCCTTGACCGACGCCCCGGATATCCATCTCTTGCTGATGGCAGCATTGATTTTCCTGGCAGGCCTGGCTGGGCTGGGTACAGTCACACTCCTGTTGCTGTTGGCGCCCTTTGCGGCCCTCCTGATGGCCTGCCCCGGGTCAAAAAGGACCGCGCAAGTGACCACCGCCGCAGCAACTCCCCTGCAACGCAAGGAGCCCGACGGCGGTGCGGCGCGCCTGCCGCCGCCACGCGCCCACGGTAAGGAGGCCGCCTGACGTCAGCCTGCTCCCGCGGATGCGACACAGCCGGCGAAAGCCCGCCACAAGCGTGAAACAAGTTGATGGGTTGTATCGAGGGTTTAGTCCTCGAACCGCAGGTGGCTTTCGGCACTGCCGCTCAAGTGCGCGATGATGTCCGCGGCCACGGCATGCAACTTCTGGTTTCTGTGGCTGGAGGCTTTCGTCAGAAACTCGAAGGCCTCGTCCTGGCTGCAACGGTTTTGGGCCATGATGACGCCGCATGCCAGGTCAATGACGGTCCTCGAGGACATTGCCGTCTTCAGGTCGGCGTTGAGTTGCTCCACGGTTTCAATCCGGATCGCCAGGCGCAAAGTACTGCCGGTGACCTCCGTGAAGGCCGCAGCTTCATCGATCACTTCCTGCGTGAAAAGGCCAGGCTTGGGAGCGAAGAAGTTGATGACAGCCTGGGATGTCTCACCCAGGTCCATGGGTACGCCCAAGGCGCTGTGTATGCCCTCGGCGGCCAAGGCGCTGCTGTATGCGGGCCAGTTGGTGTCCGTAGCAACGTCCGCCAGCAGCACCGGACGGCCGGCGTCCAAGGCCTCCAGGCAGGGACCCTGCCGAAGTTCCTGCTCAATCTTGTCCAGCTGCACGGCCCTTTCGCTGCTGCCCGCCACGGTAGCGGTGCGTTTTCGGCGGCGCAGGGTAAGGGCACAATCAATTTTTTCCCCCGCTACTTTGCTCATCGCATCGGAGGCGAAGCCAGTCACGCCGTTGAGGATGGCGTGGATATCAGAGCTACCAACCACCAGTTCGTGCAGGCTTCGGATATGTTCGGCACTGCCAGTGGGTTCCATAGGCCTAATGGTAGGAAGTGTTGGGCCTCCCGTCACGTGCTGCGGGATAACCCGTCTTCCGCCACCCACTCCGGGTGGCTACCCTAGGCCCATGGAATCAGCACTGGACTCGTGGGGAGAGTTCAACGTGGCGATCGCCGGAGCCGGAGCGGCACTCGGTGGGCTGCTGATCGTGGCTCTGTCCGTGAACATCAAACAGATCGCCGAGTCACGGGGCCTCGCCGCGAGGGCAGGAGCCGCTATCTCCGCCCTTATCCTGGGCGTGGTCCTGGCCTGTGCCGCGCTCATTCCCGGGCAGGAACTGTGGGCTTTCGGCGTCGAAGTCCTGGTGGGAACGCTGGCCGGCGGGGTAATCGCGTTCCTCGCTGCCCGCGCCATCCTGGAGGACGACACCCCAGGGCATCCGCACCGCTGGGACGCCCAGCACATCGCATCTTTTGTTTTCCCCCTGGTGATCTACGCGGTGGGCGGAGTACTGATTCTTCTGTCGTTGCCTGCGGGTCTGGTGGTGGTGGCACTGGGAACGATCATTGCGTTGATCGGAGCCGTCGTGTTTTCGTGGGTCGCACTGGTGGAAATATTGCGCTGATGATCCTGAAGCGTGAAACAAAAACGCAAGCGGACGACGGCGGGAGCCTCCCGCCGTCGTCCGCTTGCGTTAATGCGCTTGCGTTAATGCGCTTGCGTTAATGCGTAGCCGCGTAGCCGCGGCGTCTACATGCTAGAGGTTCTCCACCAGCGAGACGTCGCGAACGGCGCCCTTGTCCGCGGACAGTGCCATGGCGGCATAAGCGCGCAGCGCGGGAGACACGTGGCGCTCGCGGTCCTTCGGCTTGTACCCGCCGTTGGCTTCCAGTTTTTCGCGGCGTTCGGCGAGGATTTCGTCGGAGACCTGCAACTGGAGGGAGCGCTGGGTGATGTCGATGCTGATGATGTCGCCGTTCTCCACCAGGGCGATGGCACCGCCCGAAGCAGCCTCCGGGGAGATGTGCCCGATCGACAGGCCCGAAGTACCGCCGGAGAAGCGGCCATCAGTGATGAGGGCGCACTTCTTGCCCAGGCCGCGGCCCTTGAGGAACGACGTCGGGTAGAGCATTTCCTGCATGCCCGGGCCACCCCTGGGGCCTTCGTAGCGGATGACCACCACGTCGCCTTCCTTGATGGTCTTGTTCAGGATCTTTTCCACGGCTTCGTCCTGGGACTCGCACACAACGGCCGGGCCTTCGAAGATCCAGATGGATTCGTCCACGCCTGCGGTCTTCACCACAGCACCGTCAACTGCGACATTGCCGCGCAGTACAGCCAGGCCGCCGTCCTTGGAGAAGGCGTGCTCCACGGAACGGATGCAGCCGCCCGCAGCGTCCGTGTCCAGGGAGGTCCACTGGTTCGACTGCGAGAAGGCCGTGGAGGAGCGAACGCCACCGGGGGCAGCGTGCCAGAGGGCCTGCGCTTCCTCCGTGGCCTTGCCACCGCGGATGTCCCAGTCGTCCAGCCAACCCTCCAGGTCATTGGAATGCACCGAGTGGACGTTCTTGTGCAGGAGTCCGCCGCGGTTCAGCTCACCCAGGAGTGCGGGGATACCGCCGGCGCGGTGCACGTCCTCCATGTAGTAGGTCTTGTCCCCGGCAACGTTCGGGGCCACCTTTGCCAGGCAGGGCACCTGGCGGGACTTGGCATCCATCTCCGCCAGGCCATACTCAACGCCCGCCTCCTGCGCCGCAGCCAGCAGGTGCAGGATGGTGTTGGTGGAGCCGCCCATGGAAATGTCCAGGGCCATGGCGTTGTCAAAAGCCTCGGCAGTGGCGATGGAGCGCGGCAGCACGGAATCGTCGTCGCCGTCGTAATAGCGCTTCACGAGGTCGACGATGGTGGCGCCGGCCTTCTCGTACAGAGCCTTGCGGGCAGTGTGGGTGGCGAGCACGGAACCGTTGCCCGGCAGGGCCAGCCCGATGGCCTCGGCAAGGCAGTTCATGGAGTTGGCAGTGAACATGCCCGAGCAGGAACCGCAGGTGGGGCAGGCGTTCTCTTCGATGAGGTTGATGTCTTCATCGGAGATGGATTCGTCCACAGCGTCGGCTATCGCGTTCACCAGGTCCAAGGAGCGCACGGAGCCGTCCGTCAGGGTGACCCGGCCGGCCTCCATGGGCCCGCCGGAGACGAACACCACGGGGATGTTCAGGCGCAGGGCAGCCATCAGCATGCCCGGGGTGATCTTGTCGCAGTTGGAGATGCAGACCAGGGCGTCAGCGCAGTGTGCGTTGACCATGTACTCAACGGAGTCGGCGATCAGGTCGCGGGACGGCAAGGAATAGAGCATGCCGGAGTGGCCCATGGCGATGCCGTCGTCCACTGCGATGGTGTTGAATTCACGCGGCACTGCGCCGGCGGCGAGGATGGCGTCGGAGACGATCCGGCCTACCGGAGCGAGGTGGGTGTGGCCGGGGACGAATTCGGTGAAGGAGTTGGCCACGGCGATGATCGGCTTGCCGATGTCCTCGTTGGCGACGCCCGAGGCGCGCAGCAATGCGCGGGCGCCGGCCATGTTGCGGCCGTGGGTGACTGTTTTAGAGCGAAGTGCAGGCATGAAACCATCCTGCTGTTGTTCTACGTCGGGTGGAAGACAGCGCTGCTACTAGTAGTGAAAGTACCAGAGTAATAGTGTTGGAGCCGTGAAAGATGAGAGACGCAAGGAACTGGGACTCTTCCTCAGGACCCGTCGCACCCAAGCCCTGCGTTCGGACTACGGGCTGCCACCGGTAGGCCGGTCCCGCGAGCGCGGGCTCCGCCGGGAGGAGATCGCCTTCCTCTCCGGGGTCAGCGTTACCTGGTACACCTGGCTGGAGCAGGGCCGGGACATCAGCCCGTCCCGCCAAGTGCTCGAATCCATAGCGCGCGCCCTGCACCTGTCAGACACAGGGCTGGGGTATGTGTTGTCGTTGGGCGGCTACTCGTCAGCGATGCCCGGCCGCCCGGCTGCGACCGACGCTCCCGCCCACGTCCAGCGCCTGCTGGATGCGCTGGATCCCAACCCCTCCTACGCCCTGTCACCGGACTGGGGCGTGGCCGGGTGGAACCGCGCCTATGAGGCGCTGTACCCAAACATCGGAACTTTCGACGCCGCCGACAGGAACCTTTTGTGGCTGGTCTTCACCGATCCCTATGTCCGCGACCTCCTCCCTGACTGGGACGTCACCAGCAAACGGTTCCTGGCTGAGTTCAGGGCGGAGACCGGGCAGCGCCTGGGTGACCCCGATGTGGAGTACCAAGTGGAACGGCTGAGGGAATCCAGTCCGGAATTCCAGGAAAGCTGGGACCGGTACGACATCCTGGGCTTCGAATCCCGCGAGCGCCAGTTCCATCACCCCGCAGTTGGTGTCCTGCACATGGAACACCACCAGGTCTCGCCTTCGGATAGACCGGACCTGCACATCGTGGTCTACACGCCGGCGCCCGGGAGCGACGCCGGTGAGCAGATGCAGCGGCTGATGGGGATCTAGGAGCGTTCCCGTTAGGGCGACAACGCTGTTTCGTCAGCGGTGGCCAGCGTGAGCACGGCTTCTTCCACGGTGTCATGGTCTTCGAGTTCGCTCTCGATCCTGCGCAGCACCACGGCAACTTCATGTTCGGGGTGGTCGCCCTGCAGGTCCACCGCCGCTACGACGTACAGCCTGCGGGGACCTACGTATTCCAGGTGGAGGTAGGTGAGCCGGGCGATATCCCGATGCTCCAGGAGCCTCCGCGCCATGGAGCGTTCAATGTCGGGGGTGACACCCTGGCCAACCAGGAAGCGGCGGTTGCGATCAATCAGGACTACGGCGACGACGGCCAGCAGGACACCCACAACGATCGATCCAATGGCGTCCGGCAGGGGTGATCCCGTGACCTGGTGAAGGAACACGCCCACAAAGGCCACCACCAAGCCCACCAGCGCAGCAGCATCCTCCGCAAAAACTGCGCGCAAGGTGGGATCGGAGCTGAGCAGAACCTGCTCCAAGGTGTGCCGTTCCAACTCCCGGGCTGCCTTGCGGGTCTGCCGGAAAGCTTGGACGAAGGAGATTCCTTCGAGGACAAAGGCCACCGCCAACACCACATAGGCGACGGCGAAGTCCGATGCGGGCTGCGGATCGATGATCTCCTGGATGCCATGCATGATGGACACCACCGCCCCGGCAGTGAAGAGTCCAAACGCGGCAAACATCGACCATACATAGGCTTCACGGCCATACCCCATGGGATGGTTTTTGTCCCGGGGCCGCTGCGAACGGCGTTCTGCCATGAAGAGGAACACCTGGTTGCCTGTGTCCGCCCAGGAGTGCGCAGCCTCGGCCGTCATGGAGGCCGATCCCGTGAGGGCCGCGGCCACCGACTTCGCCGCTGCCACCAAGGCGTTGGCCGTGAAGGCAATGACGACTGTCAGCAGGGTGGAGCTGGAGCCTGTTCTCTTCCGGGATGCTGCCATAGGGAAACCGTACCCAACCACCGGAGGAAAGATGTCCGGCGTCGGCGCTTTTCCTGACGCGCGCTCCACCAGCTTCCTAGCGCCCCGCCCCGGCGCTCCCCGCACGAACTGTCAAAGTACCCGCCAGGTCCACGTCGCTGCCGGAACCTGTGACGCCGGCCTGCGACAGGAGGGTGGCTCCGAAGGCTGCGCTCCAGAACGTCCTGGTTTCCACCGGCAGGGGCCGTTCTACTTCCCAGTCCCGTTGCGCCAGGAGGCGGGCGAGGTAGCGCCCGGACTGGCGGAACAGCAGATCCAGGTGCTGGTCCACTACCGCGGCAAGGGCTGGGCGTGATGTTCCCACCGCCAAGGCCCGAACCACCAGCGGCATGGACGGGAGCATGAGCGCAGTGCGGGCCATGTTCCTACGGAACGATTCGGGACTTCCTGCGCTATGGCCGATCGCCTCCACGCGCTCCGC
Source organism: Paenarthrobacter sp. TE4293 (assembly GCF_050435325.1). Lineage (NCBI taxonomy): Bacteria > Bacillati > Actinomycetota > Actinomycetes > Micrococcales > Micrococcaceae > Paenarthrobacter > Paenarthrobacter sp. TE4293. The sequence goes on along the minus strand of NZ_JBNJRY010000007.1, from coordinate 76,947 downwards.
ATCGTGCAGCAAGGCCAGGAAAGCTGCGTGGATGAACAGCGAGTCCTTGGAACCGAAGTAGTAGGTCACCTGGTTGGGAAATACCCCTGCCTCGGTGGCAATCGCCGCCACACTGACGTCAGAGGAGGGGTTGGCGAGGTATAGCTTGACCGCGCTGTCCAGAATTCTCCCCCGGGTCGAATGGCCACGGGCTTGGGATGGACCTCCCGGCTGACGTCTACCTTTGCGTTCTGCGGTCATTAAAAAATTGTACTTCATACAACTATCTGGATATCTTGTATGTCATACAAGAAAGGGAGTCGCCATGAGGGCACGAGATATTGCAGTAACAGGCATCGGCGCGACCACGCCTTTGGGAGGCACCGTCGAGACCACGTGGGCGGCCCTCCTTGCGGGCAGTTCAGGAGTGCGTGACGTCGGGCCTGACATGCTGCAGGACAGCGGACTTCCCGTGACCATCGCCGCACCCATGGCCGTCGACCCCGCCACCGGACTTGACGTCGTCGAAGCGAAAAGGCTGGACCGGGTTCAGCAAGCCGCCCTGGTTGCTGCCGCTGAGGCCTGGACCGATGCCGGGGCGCCCGAGGTTGACGGAACCCGTCTGGCCGTGGCGGTAGGAACAGGTGTTGGCGGGATCGGCACCCTGCTCAGGGAGGACGACACCCTGGAGAACCGCGGCCAGCGCCGCGTATCCCCCCGAGCCGTACCGATGCTGATGCCCAACGGACCCGCCGCTGCAGTGAGCATCCGCTATGGCGCCAAAGCGGGTTCCTACACGCCGGTCTCGGCGTGCTCCTCGGGTGCCGAGGCAATCGCCCTGGCCGCCAGGCTGATCCGCTCCGGCGAAGCTGATGTGGTGATTGCCGGCGGTGCCGAAGCCGCGATAACGCCCTTCACCGTCGCCGCCTTCCTGCAAACGAGGGCTCTCTCAACACTTACAGCAGACCCCGCCTCCGCATCACGCCCCTTTGCCTCCGACCGTGACGGCTTCGTGCTGGGCGAGGGCGCAGGCATTGTGGTGCTGGAAAGCGCCGACTATGCCATGGCCCGCGGCGCCACCGTCCATGCGGTCCTGCGCGGGGTCGGCATTGCCTCCGACGCCTTCCACATGACGGCACCGGCGGAGGACGGCGAGGGCCAGATTACCGCCATCACCAAGGCCCTCACCGACGCTGGCATGAGCGCAGCAGAGGTAGGCCACGTCAACGCCCACGCCACTGGGACGTCCTTGGGGGATCTGGCGGAGGCGAAAGCCATCAAGGCCATCTTCGGCGACACCATCCCCGTGACGGCACCCAAGGCCTCCCTGGGACATCTCTTCGGGGCCGCCGGCGCCGTCGAAGCCATCATCGCGATCCGGAGCGTTGGGCAGGAAGTCATCCCTCCCACGCGTAACCTTCACCCCGGGAACGTGGACTCCGGGATCGGGCTGGACCTTGTCACAGAACAACGCCGCGGAACACCTCCCGCGGCACTGTCCAACTCCTTTGGGTTTGGCGGCCAGAATGTCAGCCTGATCTTCAGTAGGAGCTGAGCCGGGCGGGGAGTTGGGCGGCCAGCTTGGGCGCGCCGACAGCGGGTGAGCCCTCGCCACTTTGGCCGTACAGCCAGTCGTTGTATTGGAAGTCGTTGTCCTTGCGGCTCTTGAACAGCAGGTTTCGAAGCGTCCGCGCCAGCCCGGAAACATGCCAGGACTCACCCCATACGCGGGCCGTCCGCTGGACGCGGGCAGTGCGGGCGGCCCGGACCTTGTTGAATTCCGCGATGGCGTCGTCCCACGCGTCAGCATTGGCGCCGTCGGTGGTGAAGACGGTGCCGGCGGTGACATCCTGCAGCACGGCGGCATCTTCGAGTGCCTGGCACGCCCCCTGGGCCAAATACTGCAGCATGGGGTGGGCGGCGTCGCCCATCAGAACCATGCGGCCCGCCACCCAATTGGTGATCGGATCGCGGTCGTACATGGGCCAACGGATGCTGGTGCCGAGGTTCTCGAGGGCGGCCTGGACGGCGGGGACGCAGTCCTTGTAGGCGGCCTGGAGCTCGTCCACTCCCCCGTACTGTTCCTCTCCCCGCTCGAAGGAGGGGGATTTGAAGACCGCGACAGTGTTCAGCAGTTCGCCTTTCCGGAGCGGGTACTGCACCAGGTGGCAGTCCGGGCCGAGGTAGACCACAACATCGTCGAGGTCGCCCGCCGGAGTTTCGGAGGTGATGGGCACCGTACCGCGGTAGGCAACATACGCGGAGGACACAGGCTCGTCCGTCGCCACCAAGGGGCGGAGCGTCGACTTCAGTCCGTCGGCGCCAATCACCACATCCGCTTCATAGTCCTCACCGGCGGCAGTGTGCACTATGCCACGGCCGTTCAAAGTTTCCATGCTGCTTACCGTGACATCGTTGACCAGCTTCACGCCGGCAGCTTCACATCCTTCGAGCAGCACGCGGTGGAGGTCGCTGCGATGGATCACCACGTACGGGGCTCCGTAGCGTTCTTCGAACTCGCCGCCGAGCGATTGGCGCGTGAGCTCCTCCCCGGTGATGGCATCGCGGAAGACCAGGTGCTTGGGCCGGACGCCGATCTCCAACGCCTTTTCCAGCAGGCCCCAGCGTTTCAGGACGCGCGACGCGTTCGGGGCCATCTGCAGTCCGGCACCCACCTCGCCGAACTCTGGCGCCCGCTCTACCAGCGTGACGTTCGCACCGTTTTCACGGAGGGCCAGGGCTCCAGCCAGGCCAGCCATTCCCCCTCCCACCACCAGGACATCGGTGGACGTGGTGTACTCAGACATTGCTTGCTCCTTGCGGGGTGGTGGAGGTGATTTTGAGTCCGACGGCGGCCAGCAGGACCGCTGCGATGGCGGCGGCACCGGCGAACGCGAGGAAGTTGGAGTTGACGCCCAGCCCGGCCGCCAGCAGCAGACCGCCGACCTGGGGTGCTACGACAGCGCCGATCCGGCCCGTGCCGAGCGCCCAGCCCAGCGCGGTTCCGCGCAGATGGTCTGGGTAATGGCTCGCGACGGCGGCGATGATGAGGCACTGCGTGCCGTGGGTCCCGACGCCGGCCAGCACCAGTGCCAGGTAGACAACACTTACCGGCGGTCCGGCCAAGAGGACCGCAAGGCCGACGGCGGCGACGGCGGCGGCCGCTATCGCCGTCGGAATCGGACCGAAACGGGTGCCCGCCCAGGCGGTGAGGACCGAGCCGGCCACGGCGCCCAGGTTCAGGGCCAAGGCGAAGGTCAGGGCCGATCCGAGGTTGTATCCGGCCAACTGCATCAGGTTGGGCAGCCACGTGCCCAGGCCGTACCAGGCGAACAGGGTTGCGATGGTGGCCAAGGCGAAGAGCACGCTGACACCGAGGTAAGGCGCACGGAGCAGGGAACCGAACCCTGACTTCTTGCTGACGTCAGTGCTTGCCCCGTTGCCCGGTGCCAGTGTCTCCGGGATGAACTTGAGCCCCAGCGGCACCACGATCACCAAGGCCAGTGCTGCCACGAGGAACATGGCTTGCCAGCCAAAAGCGGGAATCAAGGGGATCCCCACCAGTGCTGCGATGGAGCCACCGATCGGCACCCCGGACATCATGAGCGTGGCGATGGTGGAACGCCATTTGGCCGGTACCAGCTCGGCGACCAGCGCGTTGGCTGAGGGGACAAGCCCGCCTAGTCCTATGCCGGCGAGGAGGCGAAGAATGCCGAAAACGGCCGCGTTGGGCGCGAGGGCACACAGGATGGTGAAGACCGAGAAGACGATCGCACAACCAATGATGGTTTTTCGCCTGCCCCACGAGTCGGCCATTCTTCCGGCGAAGATGGCGCCGATCATCATGCCGAGGAATGCCATGGAACCGATGGTCCCGGCGGTCGCCTTGGTGAGGCCCCACCCTGTTTCGGAGATGAGGGAAGACTGGACTGTGCCGTAAACAATGAGGTCGTAGCCGTCGAAGACCACCAGCAGCCAGCAAACAAGGACGGCCAGCGCTGAGCCTTTGGAAAAGCGTGGCGCTGCGCCGGGAGCGTCACCGGTGTCGGCTCCGGAGGTTGGCCCATGCGACGCTGCAGCGGGAAGTGTGTGATTCATCCCACCACTGTCCTGCCGCCCGCAGAATCTGCACCATACAATTCTGTTGTGCAGAATAATCCACCCAGATCCTCCACACGGAAGCCTTTACAGAAAAGGCCTACCTATTCCATCGAGGCAGTGGACAACGCCTTGCAGCTCCTCCAGCTGCTCCGCGATGGTGGCGCCCTCAGGCTCAAGGACGCTGCGGCCGAGTTGGGCGTTGCCCCGTCCACCGCCCACCGGCTGCTTGCCATGCTGGTTTACCGCGGGTTCGCGGTCCAGGATGAGAACCGGCGGTACGTCCCGGGGCCGGCGATGGGTGTGGGCCCAGCTGGGCTGGGCTGGACCAGGCCTTTGCGGGACCTGGCGCTGCCGCACATGGAGCTCCTCTCGGCACGGCTCGACGAAACGGTCAACCTGATGGTTCGGGTAGGCACCAAGGTCCGCTTCCTCGCAACGGTTGAGGGCAGCAACGTCCTGCGCATTGGTGACCGCCAAGGCACGGTCATGCCGGCAGACAAAACCTCCGGCGGCAAAGTCATGCTGGCCGAACTGGAGCCGCCCATGATTGACCAACTGTTCCGCAGCCAGAACGCCGGAATTGGCGGCGACACCATTCCGGACGACAGCTATCCTGCCTTTATCCGGGAACTCGAGACGATCCGCAGCAACGGTTTCGCCGCTAATTTCGAGGGAACGGAAGAAGGCGTGAGCGCGCTCGGCATGGCCCTCCACAACCGGCACGGCCAAGTAGTAGGCGCATTGAGCGTCGCCACGCCTGCCACCCGGTTCCGCAAAGTGTTCGACGCCGGTTTGGTCACCGCGCTGCGGGAGACATGCCGGCAACTCGAAATCGACATCGCCGCCAACCCTGCGGACGAGAACTAAGCGGAGCCACGGCCTCCACCCCACGTTGCGAGGCCCGCTCTGCGCGAAAAGAACCCGGCGAAGGGTGCAGAGTAGGCCTCACAACGCAAGAACTAGTTCTGTACAGCAGAATTTTCTCGGGCACCCGGTACCACCGTCCGTAGGGTCGAACTACGCCAAGAACTGTTCGGACCTATCGAGGAGGCCTACGTGTCCATCAGCGCCGAGAACACGAGCCACGAAACCGTGGCCGCCAGCCACGCCCTGCCGGAGCCCACTCCGGAAGAGGCTGCCCAGTTGGAGCAGTTGTACAAGGATTTCGCTGCGGGGAACATGGTGCCGTTGTGGACGGAGATCGGTGATTTGATGCCGATGGTTCCCACGCCGAAGGCCGTGGCGCATGTGTGGCGGTGGAATGACTTGTACCCGTTGGCCGCCCGTGCAGGGGATCTGGTTCCGGTGGGCCGCGGTGGGGAGCGCCGTGCCATTGCCTTGGCGAACCCGGGCCTGGCCGGCACCCCGTACGCGACCCCGACGTTGTGGGCAGCGATCCAGTACCTGGGCCCGCACGAGGTCGCCCCGGAGCACCGGCATTCGCAGAACGCGTTCCGTTTCGTGGTGGAGGGTGAGGGTGTGTGGACGGTGGTGAACGGGGATCCGGTGGCGATGCGTCGCGGTGATTTCCTGTTGACCCCGGGCTGGAATTTCCACGGCCACCACAACGACACCGACCAGCCCATGGCCTGGATCGACGGGCTCGACATCCCGTTCGTGCATTATGCCGATGCCGGGTTCTTCGAGTTCGGCACCGAACGTGTCACCGATGAAGCGACCCCGGACATTTCCCGTTCCGAACGGCTCTGGGCCCACCCCGGCCTGCGGCCCCTGTCCGGTCTCGATGACACCACCAACTCGCCCATCGCCGCGTACCGCTGGGAACACACCGACGCTGCCCTGCGCGAACAGTTGTTGCTGGAGGACGAGGGCCACCCGGCCACCGTGTCCCAGGGCCACGCCGCCATCCGGTACTCGAACCCGACCACCGGCGGGGACGTCATGCCCACTATCCGGGCCGAGTTCCACCGCCTCCGCACCGGAGCCACCACCGAGCCGCTCCGCGAGGTCGGTTCCAGTGTCTGGCAGGTCTTCGAAGGCACCGGCACCGTCGTGTTGAACGGTGAAACCAAGGCCCTGGCCAAGGGTGACCTGTTCGTGGTCCCGTCCTGGCAGGAATGGTCCCTGACCGCGGACAACGACCAGCCAGGGTTCGATCTGTTCCGTTTCAGTGACGCCCCCATCTTTGAACGACTGAACTTCAACCGCAGCTACACCGAAGGACGCAAGAACGCATGAGACTCCTGACCCTCCGCACTCCCGCTGGAACGAAAGCCGTCCGCCAGGACGGCGAGACCCTGACTGAGATCCCCGGGTTCGCCGACGTCGGCGCGCTGCTGGCCGACCCCGCCTGGGAAGAAAAAGCCAAGGCGGCCAACGGCGCCACGCACGCGCTCGACGGCGCGGACCTGGCCGCCGTCGTGCCGGCACCGGGGAAGATCATCTGCGTGGGCCACAATTACCGCAACCACATCAAGGAAATGGGCCGGGAGATTCCTGAGTACCCCACCTTGTTCGCGAAGTACCAGGAGTCGCTGATCGGCCCGAACGATGACCTGGCGTTGCCGCAGGAATCGGACACCGTGGACTGGGAAGCCGAACTCGCCGTGATCATCGGCAAGACCGGCCGCCGCATCCCCGAAGCCCACGCCGCCGAGCACATCGCCGGGTACGCGGTCCTGAACGACATCAGCATGCGGGACTACCAATTCCGCACCATCCAGTGGCTCCAGGGCAAGACGTGGGAGAACTCCACCCCGTTCGGCCCGGCCCTGGTCACCCGCGACGAGTTCACCGCCGGCCCGCTCATGACCTCGGCCGTGGACGGGGAAGTCCAGCAGTCCACCCCCACCGGCGACCTCGTCTTCACCCCCGAGTTCCTGGTCTCCTACATCTCCACCATCATCACCCTGAACCCCGGGGACGTGATCGCGACCGGCACCCCCGGAGGTGTGGGCCACGCCCAGGACCCCAAAAGGTACCTGCAGGAAGGCCAGCTCCTGGTCACCACCATCGAGGGCCTGGGCCAGTTGAACAACCGCGTGGTCAAGGAAGCCTGATGGTCGCCCGCCACGACCTCGCCACCGATCCGGGCCTGCAGGAAGACCTCCTGCAGGCCCGGCGGGGCACCGCGTTCTTCGCCCGCAAACTCAACGAACTCACCGACGCCCAGCTCGACGGCGGCACCCTCCTCCCGGACTGGACCCGCCGCCACGTCATCGCGCACGTCGGATACAACGCCCGCGCGATCGCCCGGCTGGTCGAATGGGCTGCCACCGGGGTGGAGACACCCATGTACCCCTCCACCGAGGCGCGGAACGATGAGATCAACTTCGGCGCGACCCTGTCCCCGATTGCGTTGCGGAACCTGTTCGACCACTCCGCCGTGCACCTGTCCGTCGAATGGCGCGACCTGCCCGATGCGAACTGGGCCAACGAGGTCCGCACCGCCCAAGGCCGCACTGTCCCGGCCTCGGAAACCGTGTGGATGCGTACCCGCGAAGTCTGGGTCCACGCCGTGGACCTGGACAACGGAGCCACCTTCAACGACATCCCGGCCCCGGTCCTCGAACGACTGCTCAAAGACATCACCGGCGCGTGGAAAACCCGCGGCACGGACACCGGGCTCCTCATCAAGGCCAACAACACTGCCGGCAACGGCGATGGCCTCACGTTCGGCGACACCAGCGCCCCGGACCCGACGATCATCACCGGCCCCCTCCCCGCCGTCGTCGAATGGGCCACCGGCCGCGGCACCACCGGCGTCACAGCAACCGGACCCGCCAGCAATGGCACACCGCCCGCAGCACCCACGTGGATCTAACCAGGCCACCCATGGCGCAGCGGGTCCAGTAAGCGCACTATGGGGAGATGAACGCCCAGAGCGCCAATGGATGGGGTCAGGGTGGTTCCGGCAGTTTCGGGGCCGGCCTCCATCCGTGGAGCCGCTATGTGGCGTTGGGCGACTCGTTCACCGAGGGGCTGGGCGACCCCGAGCCGCGAAGCCCCGGAGGCCTGCGCGGCTGGGCGGACAGGGTTGCGGAAGAACTGAGCACCGGTCACGAGGATTTCGCCTACGCCAACCTGGCCATCAGTGGACGCTTGCTGCACGAGATCATGGCGGAGCAGGTTGGCCCGGCAATCGAGCTGAAGCCGGACCTGATCACCCTCAACGCCGGCGGCAACGACCTGCTCTTCCATAGGAGCGATCCTGACAAACTCGCCATGGAGCTCGATGCAGGAGTGGCAGCGTTGGCCTCCACCGGCGCCACCATCCTGCTGTTTACTGGTCCGGACTGGGGTGCCACCCCGGTGTTGGGCCTGGCCCGCGGCAAGGTGGCCATCTACAACGAGAACATTCGGGTAGTGGCTGCCCGCCATGATGCCGTGGTGGCCGATCTATGGGCGTTGCGCGAGCTGACAGACTCCAGAATGTGGGATCCGGACCGACTCCATTTCTCGCCGCTTGGCCAGCACACCATCGCCATCATGGTGCTCAATACCCTTAACGTTCCCCACTCCCTGGAGCCGTTGACACCCAAACCATTGCCGGAGCGCAACTGGCGCGAGGCCCGGGCCGGAGACATCGTCTGGGCCCGGGAGCATCTCTTCCCGTGGGTCGTGCGTCGCCTGACGCAGCGGAACGCCGACGACGGCCGGCACCCCAAGCGACCGGAACCCGGCCCGGTGTTCGGTGCCGGGATGCCCCCTGGAACATTCGTCGGCAACGACCCACGGAACCTCACCGACTGACTCACGGAGCCGAAGGATCGCTCCCGTTGGAGATCTCAAACTCGCCAATGACCGTCTTCCCGTCAGCTTCATAGACCGGCACGTGGAAGGTTTGACCTTTTCGCTTCTCCTGCCAGGCCACTGCCTCCTCAGGGCTCTTGAAGCTCAAGGCGGCCGTGTGACCGTTCGCTTCGTTCAAATCCGCCGTGTAGGCGTATCCACGTTTCCCGTTCGTGGCCATGACGGCGATCATGTCGGGTGAGCCATTCTCGTTCTCCATGCCGTACGTGGTGCCATCGCCGTTAGTTGCCCACTCGGTCAACTGCGTGCTCACGTATCGTGCCGACAGCCGCCAGCGGCTCTCCGGTGCCGTGGTGTACGTGACGCTGTGTTGACCCGGAGCCAGCTTGGCCAGGTAGCCGCTCCAGCCGTGGGGTGTCCCGGCGTCGTCAGCTGAGCAGGCGATGCTGGACCCGTCCTGATACTGGAAATGCCCCTCAGTCAGACACCAGAAGTCAATCTGGATGCCGGTCGTTCCCGCAGGCGGCTCTCCAAGGTCCACCGTTGCAGTCCCTTGATACGAGTCAGCTACCGGCGTGGACAGCTGCGTAACCACTTCCGCCCCGGGCACCACGAACAATCCTGCGGCCGTGGCGCCGACGCCACCCAGAAGTCCCACGCCGGCAAACACACCGGCGCCGATCCACAGCCTGGCGCGTTTACGGGTCCGCGCGGTCGTGGCTTGTTCCACCCTCGACACCAGTTCCGCACGCAAAGCCCTGCTGAATCTTTGGTCGACACGGAGCTCGTTCATCGCTGGTCTCCTTCAAAAGCGGGAGCAAGCTTCGGTGTCCCCGCGAGCGCTGTTTTCATGCGTTCCCTGGCTCGGTGCATGCGTGACTTGGCAGCTGCCGGAGAGAGGTTGAGTACGGTGGCCGCCGCGGCGATGGTGTAATCCTCAAAGACCACCAGGCTGACGAGCTGCTGATCCACGGCATTGAGCGTGGCGAGTGCCCGAGCTGTGTCCGAGTCCAATTCGCCCTGCAGGAAAAGCTCATCATTGGTGCCGGCAAGGTCTTCGGTCCGGGGAAGGGAAGCAAGCAGCTTTCGGTAGCGAAAGGCGGCCCGTCTGTTGTTCCGGGCTACGTTGGTGGTGGTCACCAGCAGCCAGGGAAGAATGGAGCCATCCACCAGCCGCACCTTCGCCCGGCACCGCCACAGTTCCAGGAACGCGGCAGACATGATGTCTTCGGCATCGTGCCGTTCGGGTGAGAGCCGATACGCATGCCGGTAAACCCTGCCGTGGTGCCGGTCGTACAGCAGCCCGAAAGCCTCTCCCTCGCCGTCGAGGCTCCTCGCCCAGAGTCCGCCGTCGTCGGCTTCGATGTTCCCCATGCCCTGTATTGTCCGCGAACGGACGAAAGGTTTCATGAAGCGGGACTTTTCTTTAAAGCCGTCACCAACGACGGCGACCCTCACCGTTGAGGTGAGGGTCGCCGTCGTTGGTGTGAAGACTGTCAGCCGGCTGGCTGGGATTCTGTCTGCGCGCGGATGCTCCACGCCGACCAGTCCAGCGGATGGACCGACGGCCGGCCCAGGAGGTATCCCTGGGCGGCAGTGATATTGAGTGTGCTGACCTGCTCGAGTTCACCGGCGGTTTCGATGCCCACTGCGATGACTTCTGCGCCGATCTCCCGTGCAAGCTCAACGATGGCCCTTGCCCGGATCCGTTGGCCTTCGCTGCTTTCGATGCCTTCTATCAAGTGGCGGTCAAGTTTGATGATGTCCGGGCGGAGTTGTTCCACGAGTTCCAACGAGACCAGGGCCGCACCGGAGGCGCTGATGGCCAGGCGCAGGCCCAGTGCGCGCAACGGCCCCAGTCCGTCGCTGCCCGTTTGGCCGCCGACATCCGCCAGGCTGCCGGTGAGCTCAACGATGATCCGCTCCGGTGCGAGCGAAGCCGCGGCGAGAAGGTTCCGGACCCTCGGGTCCCTGGACGTCGAAGGGGTGAGGTTGAGCGCCACAGACATGGTGCCGGGAACGTCGTGGGCCGCCGTCAAGGCGCAATGGAGGGCGGCGATCTCCAACTCGGTCCCCAGGCCGGCGGCAGCAGCCTCATTGAACCAGACATCGGCACCCGCGCCATCCTCACCGACAAACCTGGTCAGCGCTTCAACGCCCACCACTTCACCGGATGGCAACGCATGGACGGGCTGGAAGGCTGTCAGCAGGAGCTTGTCCGCCAGGATTGCCTGGATGCCTTCCCGCACTTCGTGGCTCACGGGAATCGATACGGTCCGCGCTGCGTCAACGGACTCAAGGTGCACGCTGGAGGAGTCAAGGTGAACCGGCACTGGGGCTGCGGATGATGGCTCTTTGCGCGTTTCCAGGAGGTGCTCCAGGAGGGCACCCGCTGGATCGTTTGGATGTGTCTCCATCAACGCGCGGAGCCTGGATCGGGCACCTTCGCTGCGCGGTTCAGAGTCCGCAAGGATGGAGTCGATGATGTCCTTCACTTGCTCACGCATGGTCGTATCGGCGGACGGTGGCCCGTGATCGCCATCCGGACGTGCGGAGTCCGCACCGCCCTCCGGTGTGAGAGAGCCCTCTTCTTGAGCCATCAGCTATTCCTTTATGTGTGTCCCCCGCTGGCTGCGCCAGACAACTACCCGACCGACCCATCTGTGGGCCCTGTCACGAATAATACAGAAGAACGTGGCGACGTTGTTGCGGCAGGAGCTGCTTCAGCGGAAAACCGTGTCGCAAGGCCACTGGCCCTGACATGCTTGAGGGGTGACATCCCTTTCGACGGAAGCACCCCGTACCGCGCTTAGCTGGAAACTGTTGCCCGCGGCGCTGCTTTCCATATCCGGCATTCCGCTGTTTGCACTGGAAAATGATCTGTGGGGCTACGGCCTGCTGCTGGCGAGTGTGATCAGTGCAGCTTTCATCGACCACCGGCTGATGCGGCACCTCGCATTGGTGGCTGCGGGGATGTTCATCTTCAGCCTGGTCCCCCTGAACGCCGACCTCAGCACACAGCACATGGCACTCATGGGTGGCGCCCTGGCGTTGGCCGTCCTGGTGCCGTGGCTGGTGTCCCGTTTCGTGTACCGCGAGGACATCATCAGGTTTCCCGTTAACACGGGCCGCAAGTGGCCCTTGGCCGCGAAGCTGTACCTGATCGGCGTCGTGGCTTTGGGCTATTTCATCCTGCCGGTCTACCTGATCAGCACCGGCGTCTACCAGAACTGGCCCGACGCTTCCGATCCCGAGATCTTCTGGCGGCTCTTCGTGGGTGTCAACGCCGTGGGGATCTGGGACGAACTGTTCTTTATCTGCACCACGTTCACGCTGCTGCGGCAGCACTTCCCGGACTGGCTGGCCAACCTCCTGCAGGCCGTGGTCTTCTCATCATTCCTGTGGGAGATCGGCTACCAGTCCTGGGGTCCCTTGCTGACGTTCCCCTTCGCACTGCTGCAGGGGTATACCTTCAAGCTCACCAAATCGTTCACCTATGTGGTGTCGGTGCACCTGCTTTTCGACTTCGTACTGTTCCTGGCGCTGGTACACGCGCACAACCGGGATTGGCTGCCGATCTTCCTGTACTGAAACCGGGGCTAGGTACCCGAGGCTGCCCACGCCTCATCGGAGACTTCAATCTCCTGCGCCATGTCGTCCAGGAAGCGCATCACGGTCTCCCGCTCCCCCGGAGTCAGCCGGGCTGCAGCCAGGAACCGTTTGGCCTGTTGACGCCCGACGGTCCGCATCGCAGCCTCGTGTGTTTCGGGGGTGATGGCGATGGCGAGCGCCCTGCGGTCGGAAGGGTGGGGGCCTCGCGTGACGTGGCCTGCGCGTTCCAGCCGGTCAAGCAGCTTGGTGGTTGACGCCGTCGAAATATGGAGGCGGGAGGCTATTGCACCCGGGGTGGCAATCACGCCATGGTTTGCGCAGAGAATCAGGTAGTGCAGCGCGCGCATATCCGATTGGTTGAGCTTCATATAGCGCAGGGAGGCGTCGCTCAGTCGCTGTTCGGCCTCGCGCAGCCGGCCGAGCGCGGCCATGAGCTCGCTGATCTGCTCTACGTCCTCTTCGGAAAGGCCGGAACGATCCACCAACTCCTGATGGGGATCGTTGGCGTCCAGATGGTAGAGGCCGGAAGAAACCGGGGTCCCGGCTTCTTCAGGAATCTCTTCAGGACTGGACATGTTGAGTATGTTACACCTAACTTCCTACATGGTAGCCTTTCTTCTAGCTTGTCTAGCAATATTCAAGTTTTCCCTAGGGCACCGGGTGTAGGAGGAAGGCGCAGGATGAACGCGACAGAGATGGTGGTCCTCCTGGACGACGCCGGAACGCCTATCGGGGAGGCCGCAAAAGCGGGGGTGCACACGTTGGAAACTCCGCTCCACCTCGCCTTTTCCTGCTACCTTCTCAATGACATCGGGGAGGTCCTCCTCACCCGTCGATCACCTGAAAAGAAGACCTGGCCGGGGGTATGGACCAACAGCTTCTGTGGCCACCCGTCGCCGGGGGAAGAGTTCGAGGACGCGGTCATGCGCCGAGCACAGTTCGAACTTGGAGTGGACGCCAACAGGATCGAACTGGTCCTGCCTGACTTCCGCTACAGGGCAGTGGATCCTACGGGCATCGTCGAGAACGAGGTCTGCCCCGTCTTTATCGCGAGGATCAGCGGCCCGCTGCAACCAAACCCAGCGGAGGTGGCCGACTGGGCCTGGATCTCACCGTCGCTGCTCGCGGACGCTTTGGCACACACACCTTCCGCCTTCAGCCCCTGGCTTGGACTCCAGTTCCCCCAACTCCTCGAAGCACGGGCGTTGCCCCTCGGCGCTGGAGCCAAAGCATGACCATCACCTCCGGAGCCGTCCGCAGCCGCACCGATCTCTGCAGCGCCATCGAAAACGAGCTGACCGGGCTGATCGGCAAGAGGGCAAGCGCCGCCACGGCATATGGCCCCCAGTTCGCCAGGCTGTGGGGCCTGGCGGGCCAGAACGTGCTCGGTGGCAAGTTCGTCCGCCCCCTGCTGCTCATGGAAACCTACGATGCCCTCCCGCAGCGCAGCGATGCTGGGAACCGCGAACCCGGCCGGCGCGAAACAGCCATCAGCATCGCCGCTGCCATCGAACTCCTCCACTACGCATTCCTGCTGCACGACGACGTGATCGACGGCGACCTCGTCCGCCGCGGGCATCCCAACCTCATCGGATCCCTCCTGGCTGAAGCAGGGGCAACCGCGCGCCCCGACGGAGGACTCCACTGGGCCCAAACCGGCGGAATCCTCATGGGCGATATGCTCCTCGCCGCAACCCACCAGGCATTCGCCCGGGCTGATCTCCCCCATGAACTGCGCCTGCGCCTCCTTGACCTCCTGGAACACACCATCAACGAGACCGTGGCCGGTGAACAACTGGACGTCGGCCTGGGCGACGGCATCATTGCCCCGGACCTCGAGACCATCCTGGTGATGTGCGGGTACAAAACAGCTACCTACACCTTTGAGCTTCCACTGCGTGCCGCCGCCGCGCTGGCCGGTGCCGACTTCGCCGTCGAGACTGCGCTGGCAACCGCCGGCCGCCATCTGGGGCTCGCTTTCCAACTCCAGGACGACCTCCTGTCCACGTTCGGGGATCCTCGCCGCCACGGCAAGGATCCTTTTTCCGACCTTCGGGAGGGCAAGGAAACGGCCATCATCGCCCACGCACGGACCACCAGCACCTGGCCTCACATTCAGCCCTACTTTGGCAGGCCTGGGCTGGACGGCGACGACGGCGAGCACGTCCGCCGGCACCTCACCGATTGCGGAGCCGAAGCCTTCGTCCAGGGCCTCATCGAAGAACAGCTTGAGGCCTTCAATCATCAGCTCACAAGCACGATTCCCCACGGGGCACGCAATGTCCTCCTCGACCTCGCAGGGCAGCTGGAAGGACGGCAAGCATGAGCGTCACCACCGATACCTCTTTTACCCACTTCACCCGGACCGCCGAGCGGGCCGCCAACCAGGTCATCGCGGCGTACTCCACCTCGTTCGGCCTCGCGTGCAGGCTGTTGGGCCCACGACACCGCCAGCACGTCCGCAACATTTATGCCCTGGTGCGGGTGGCGGACGAACTGGTGGACGGGGTGACAGCCGAGGCCGGCCTCAGCTACCAGGAACAGTGCGACGCCCTGGCGCACTTCATCGATGAGACCCACCGCGCCGTCAAGCTCGGTTACAGCAGCGACCTCATCATCCATGCTTTTGCCCAGACGGCCCGGGCGGCGGGAATCGACGAGGCCCTGATCGATCCCTTCTTCGCCTCCATGCGAACTGATCTCGGCGAGCGCACCCCGGCGACGTCGGCAGCCCAACCCGCGGCGCCGCTCCGCTTCGATGCCGACGCCCACGAGGGCTACGTTCACGGTTCCGCAGAGGTGGTGGGGCTGATGTGCCTGCGCGTCTTCATGCGCGATGAAATCATCGATGACGGCGACGCCGCGGCTTTGCAGTACGGCGCCGGCAGGCTGGGCGCTGCTTTCCAGAACATCAACTTCCTGCGGGACCTGGCGGACGATACCTCCCGGCTGGGCCGCAGTTACCTCGGTACCTCGGACCATTTGGAGGACCGCGATCGTGTGGAGTGGGTCCGGACCATCCGCGCCCAACTGGCCGACGCCAACGCCGTCATTCCCCTCTTGCCTCGCGACGCCCGGGCCGCAGTCCGCAGCGCGCTGGCCCTGTTCGCCGCATTGACGGACCGGATCGAAGAGACGACAGTGGACGAGTTGTACCGCCACCGGGTCCGTGTTCCGGATGCGCTGAAAGCCGGCCTCGCTGCCCGCGCTGTGGCCTCGACCTGGATGGAGCTGCACCGATGACCCGGACCGTAGTGATCGGCGGTGGCATCGCTGGGCTTGCCACCGCCGCACTCCTCGCCCACGAAGGCCATGAGGTCCAACTCCTGGAACAGCGCGACCGCGTCGGCGGCCGTGCCGGCAGCCTCGAACGGGACGGCTTCCGCTTCGACACCGGCCCCTCCTGGTACCTGATGCCCGGCGTCTTCGACCACTTCTTCAAGCTGCTGGGCACCAGCGCCGCAGAACAACTGGACCTGCGGACGCTGGATCCTGCGTACCGCATCTTCAGCGAACCGAACAACGACGGCGTTCGGCCGGACCCCCTGACCATCCCCTTGGGCAGCGATCGGGTCTTGGAGACCTTCGAACAGGTGGAGCCCGGCAGCGCCGGCAAACTCACTTCCTATCTGGCTTCGGCGCGGCACACCACAGAGATGGCTGAACGGTTCTTCCTCTACAACCCCTTCACCAAAGTGCAGGGACTGCTTCATCCGGAGGTGCTGCGGAGCCTTCCCAAGCTCGCGGAACTGCTCCTGACCCCGCTGGATAAGTACGTGTCCCAACGGTTCCAGCACCCTGTTCTTCGGCAGGTTCTCGGCTACCCGGCAGTCTTCCTCGGCACCAACCCTTCCGACGCTCCCGCCATGTACCACCTGATGAGTGCACTGGACCTGGGCGATGGAGTGCAGTACCCGATGGGCGGGTTCTGGGAACTCGTGGGCCGGCTGGAGGCATTGGCCGTGGACGCCGGCGTCAGGATCCACACCGGGGCCGAAGCCTTGAAGATCACCACCCGCGAGGCTCCCCGGACCAGGAAGCTGGGCCGCTTCGATGCCGTGAAGCTCCCGCCTGCATTGTCTGGCAAGGATGGCCGCGAAGTCACCGGGGTCAAGTGGCGCGATAACTCCGGCGTGGAGCACTACAGCGTTGCGGACCTCGTGGTCTCCGGCGCCGACCTGCACCACACCGAAACCCAACTGCTGGGAGTCAGGGACCGGAGCTACAACAGCAAATACTGGCAGACCCGCACCAGCGGTCCCGGCGCCGTGCTGGTGATGCTGGGCGTGAAGGGTTCGCTGCCGGAACTTCCCCACCACTCCCTGTTCTTCACGAAGGATTGGGAGGCGAACTTCGCCGCCATCTTCGGTGAAGAGACCAGCATCCCGGACCCCGCGTCCATCTACGTCTGCAAACCCAGCGCCACCGACCCCTCAGTGGCACCCCGCGACCACGAGAACCTTTTTGTCCTGGTTCCGGTGCCGGCCGACCCGCGGCTCGGAGCCGGTGGCCCCGACGGCAGCGGCGATGCCCTCATAGAGCGGACCGCCGACGCCGCGATCGACCAGATCGCCCAATGGGCCAACATCCCGGACCTCCGCCAAAGGATCGTGGTCCGCCACACAACCGGCCCGGCGGACTTCGCGAGGGACTACAACTCCTGGCGCGGCGGCATGCTGGGGCCGGCGCACACGCTCCGGCAAAGTGCCATGTTCAGGGCCCAGAACGCGTCAAAGCGTGTGCGGGGCCTCTACTACGCCGGTGCCACCACCGCCCCTGGAGTCGGGGTGCCCATGTGCCTGATCAGTGCCGAGTTGGTCATGAAGCGTATTCGTGGCGACCACAGTGCCGGACCTGTCACTGCGCGGCCCGTAGCCAGCAGGATTGGCTGATGGGTGTTCTCTACTTGGTGTCGTTGCTGCTGGGCATCATCTGCATGCTCCTGCTCGACCACCGCTTCCGTTTGTTCTTCTGGCGCGACGCGCGGGCAGCGGCGATCGTGACCGCCGTCGGGGTCTTGTTCCTCCTCGCCTGGGACCTGGCCGGAATCGGTTTGGGAATTTTCCTGCGGGGCGAAGGGACCATTGCAACGGGCCTGCTGATCGCCCCGGAACTGCCCATCGAGGAACCCGTGTTCCTGCTGTTCCTGGTGCTGTGCACCATGGTCCTCTACACGGGAGCCCGGAGGCTCCTTGACCGGAATCCGTCCAGGCGAACCGAACGGGAACGGGAGAGCGTGTGACGTACTTATGGCTCGCCCTCGTCTTCATCGCCGCGGCCGTCATCGCCGGTGTGGTCTTCGCCCGCCACGGCGCCCTTCCCGGCGGGACGGGACAGCACTGGAAGGCCGTTGGCCTCGCGTTCGCGGCATTGGCCGTCCTGACTGCCGTGTTCGACAGCGTCATGATCGGGATGGAACTCTTCCACTACGACGCATCCCACATCCTTGGCGTCAAGGTGGGCCTCGCTCCGGTTGAAGACTTTGCCTACCCCTTGGCGGGTGTCGTCGCGCTTCCCGGGCTATGGATGTGGCTGACGCGCAAGCGCAAACACCCACGCGACGGCGCTCGCCGCGCCGGACCCAGCCTGGCGGGCCAGGCCCCCTTCGAGGGGTTGGTCCCGCAGGCCCTCCTTGCGTCCCGGCCCGTCAGTTGGATCAACACCGCTTACCCGTTCGCGGCTGCCATGCTGCTGACCACCCGCGAAATCGACTGGGTCCTGATCGTCGGTACCTTCTACTTCCTGATCCCCTACAACCTGGCCATGTACGGGATCAACGACGTCTTCGACTACGAGTCCGACCTGAAGAACCCCCGCAAGGGCGGCATCGAAGGTGCACTCCTGCAGCCACGGCTGCACCGGCCCATGCTGTGGCTTGCTGCCATCACCAATGTGCCGTTCCTGCTGCTCCTCGCCTCTGTGGGCGGTCCTGCGGCCTGGCTCAGCCTGGCCGTGAGTGCCTTTGCTGTGGTGGCCTATTCCGTCGTCGGACTCCGCTTCAAAGAGCGCCCTGTCCTGGACTCGCTGACGTCGAGTACGCACTTCGTGAGTCCCGCCGTCGTCGGCCTGGCGTTGGCCGGCGCCAGCGTGACGCCCGGTCTAGTCATCCTGCTCGCAGCGTTCTTCCTGTGGGGCATGGCCGCGCACGCCTTCGGCGCCGTGCAGGACATCGAACCCGACCGTCAGGCCGGCATCGGTTCCATCGCAACAGTGTTCGGTGCCCGCCGTACGGTGAGGCTCGCCGTCGTGCTGTGGCTTGTGGCCGGGCTCGCCATGCTGGCGACGCCGTGGCCCGGGCCGCTCGCGGCGATCATCGCCGTCCCGTACATCGTCAACTGCGCACCGTACTGGAACGTCACGGATACGACGGCGGCACGCACCAATACGGCGTGGCGCCGGTTTATCTGGCTCAACTACGGCTCAGGATTCCTGGTCACGCTCATCTTTATCCTGCAGTGGAGCCTCCCGTCATGACGCGGTGGGATCCCCGGGTTCTTCATCGATCGTGTCCAGCGCTTCACGCATGTGCTGGAGGAAGTTCACCACGATCCGCGACTCGTCCGGGTTCAACGCAGACGCCGCATCCAGCATCCGGCGGTGCATTCCACCCAGGGTGTGCCGGACTTCCTGGTCCGAACCCGGAGTTGCCTTCAGGATCAGTGCCCGGCGGTCCGTGGGATGGGGTTCGCGTCGAATGTGGCCGGACTCCACCAACCGGTCAATCAACGTGGTCATGGACGCCGACGTTATCCCGAGTTTGTCGCCCAAGTCCTTCGGTTTCATCACTTTCCCGGCGGCCTCGGCTTCGAACAGATATCGGAGGGCCAGCAGGTCCTTCTCGCCCATCCCCATGGATGAGCGGGTCCGGCGTCGCATGGCTTGCTCGGAGGCGCGATAGTCCCGCAAGGCGTTCAGGACATCGATGGCAATGGCCTTCTGCCCCGGGTCTTTCCCGTACCAATAGCCCTTTGCATGGCCTTCCGAGTCCATCCGATGTTCCTTTGATAAACGTAAAGCTTGTCTTACTAGCATTTTGATAGTAAGTCACCTACCCCGCGAATGCATGACACCGCACATCAGCCCGCACAATCCACCGGACGTCACACAAGGAAAGAGGCTCGGCACATGGCAGTTGGAAGCTCAGGTCTTCTGCGACAGACGGCAGTCACCATCAGCCTGGTGATCTGCATCGTCGGTTCGATGATCGGCGTCGGGGTCTTCGGCGGAACCCCCATCGCGCAGGCAGCGGGCGGTGCTTTGGCCGCCGACTCCACCCTCCTCGCCCCGGCCACCCCCGCGTTCTCCATCTGGTCGGTGGTGTACGCCGGACTTGTTGCCTACACGGTATGGCAGTGGCTGCCGTCCCAGCGGGCCAATTCGCGGCAGCGCTCCCTCGGCTGGATCGTCGCTTCCTCCATGATCCTCAACGCGGCATGGATCCTGTCCGTGCAGGCCGGATGGCTCTTCGTCAGTGTCCTCGTGATCCTGGCCTTGCTGGCGACACTCGTCCTGGCATTCCTCCGCTACAGCCAGAGCCGCGCCGCGTCGTGGGTTGAGGCAGTGGTGGTCGACGGGACTCTCGGGTTGTACCTCGGCTGGACCAGCGTGGCAGTGTGCGCCAACATCGCGGCTGCACTGAAGGCCGCCGGATTCTCGGGCTTCGGCGTGCGTCCCGAGATCTGGTCCGTCGGTGTGCTGGTCGTAGTCGCTGCCGTCGGCATTGCGTTGGCGATCAAGGGACACGGCCGACTTGCCTTGGCGGCCGCCATCGCGTGGGGGCTTGCCTGGATCACCGTCGGCCGGAGCGCGGACTCACCGGAGTCATTCCCGACGGCGGTCGCGGCGGCTGTCGCTGCTGCGCTGGTCCTCGGCGCCGCGATCACCGTGAGGACCCGGACGGCGCTGGCTGGGGGTTCGGCTGGGGGTGGGGCTTCGGCTTTGCCGCGACGCTGACCCGCCATGTGTCTTGGACCGTTTTCCACATAGGCGAACTCCGGCCTGATATCCAGCTTTCCTGACTGCAAGAGTAAGGATATGGAGCGGATTCGGGACAGGCACACCAGCGGGGGGTTTGCGCTTTGGCCTGCTAATGACTCTCCCAGGCCCACCGGATCGTCCCAGCGTGATTTTACGTTGGCAGACCTTGTTTCGGCCGTTGGTTCCCTGCCACCCAGCACCAAGAGCAGCGAGCTGATCAATGAACTACGCGCCTTGGAAGACCTCAAATCCGCCATCTCGGCCCGGCAAGCCAAAGCCGCAGTCGCTTTGGACCTGGCTCAACGCCGGGAACAAGCCGACGCCGGTGTGCCGGCAGCGGAGCAGGGAAGGGGTGTGGCGGCGCAGGTAGCCCTTGCCCGCCGTGAATCACCGAACCGCGGCTCCCGGCTTCTCGGACTGGCCAAAGCACTTGTCACCGAGATGCCTCGAACCATGGCCGCGCTCGAAACCGGTCAGCTCAATGAATGGCGAGCCACGCTCCTCGTCAAGGAAACAGCCTGCCTTAGCGTGGAAGACCGTTGCGCCGTGGATGAGGAACTCGCCGCGGATTCGGGCACTTTCAACGGAGCCGGCGACCGGGTCATCATCGCGGCTGCGAAAGCTGCAGCGTACCGGCGCGATCCTCGCTCGGTCACCCAGCGGGCCAGCCACGCCGCCAGCGAACGGAGGGTCAGCCTCCGCCCGGCGCCGGACACCATGACCATCCTGACCGCCCTGCTTCCCGTGGCCCAAGGTGTTGCGGCCTACGCGGCGCTCACCCGGCATGCCGATTCGGCCCGCTCGAGCGGCGACAGCCGACTGCGAGGACAGGTCATGGCTGACGCCCTCGTTGAACGCGTCACTGGAACTCCCGGTGGCATCAACGGTGTGGAAGTCCAAGTGGTGATGACAGACCGAACCCTTTTCCAAGGCGACGCCGAACCCGCCAGGCTGAAGGGGTACGGGATCGTCCCGGCAGAGTGGGCCAGGGCTCTTTTGACGGACGGTGCGGCCGGGCGTGAACGTAGAGCCGGCTCCGAAGAGCAGGCCGGTTCGGGGCCACAGCCCGGTTCACAGGCGCGGGGCCAACGGGATCTGGACGCCGCTGAGCGGGAGGAGTTCAGAGTGATGCTGCGGCGGCTTTACACCGCGCCAGGCAGCAACGAACTGTTGACTATCGACTCCACATCACGGATCTTCCCCCAACGTTTACGTCGCTTCATCGAGGTTCGGGATGACACCTGCCGAACCCCGTACTGCGACGCGCCCATCAGGCATATCGACCATATCGTCCCTTGGCACGACGGCGGGACCACCAACCTGACCAACGGCGCGGGACTGTGCGAGGCATGCAATCACACCAAGGAAAATCCCGGGTGGAGTGCGGAAGCGCCGTCCGCCGATGTGCACACCTTGGAACTGCGCACCCCCACTGGGCACCTTTACCAGTCGAAAGCACCGCCCTTGCCAGGGTACAACGGCGTCGCGCCACCTGGCGCTATGCGGGACAAGCGTCCTTGAGAGCTTGAACGGACTCGGCCGGTACCTGGTCGCCGGCCTCAGCGATCTGACGAAGGGGCGTAGTGATATCGGACGGTACGCCTGCGGCATCCGCAGCTGCTACCAGGCCGACGAGTGCCTGCTTGTCCTCCACGTTCACCAAGCCGTCCTGGACAACAGCGCAGATCTGCTTGGTAACTTCGTCGGCAGCGGCAGTGGCCACCTTCGACGCGGCGTCACTGGCTGCGCTTGAAGCGGCATCTTCAACGGCTCCGCAACCAACAACCAGCAACAACAAAGGAACGGCGGACAGGGCTGCAAGGCGACGGGTCATGGACCCAGCCTAGCAACGGCAGCCTCAACGTCTCCGCCGCAGCACTCCCCCGCCAGGGGCATGCGGCTTCTGTTCGTCGATCTGAGAGTACCGGCTGACGCCGCAAGACCCGCTGATTCACCTTGCAATGAGCTCCTTCACCGGTCCTTCGTGCAGCGCCCCATAGACCTCGTCCCGGATCTCGTTGGCCTACCGATTGATGGGCTTATCCAGGGCAAGGCTGATGGTTTGTCTCGGGGCGAGCGTTCCAGTCGGCAGGTCGATCAGGTCGTACCAGGAGCCGGCGCCGCCGGTCAGCGGCCTGTTGGCTGACCTGAGATCCACCACGCCGAAACGGAAGGCGACCTGGCGCTCTGTGTCTCCCGCCGCCGTCGTATATGTCAGTGGGATGCCGTCAGCATCGACTGTGAAGCTACCCGTGGCACCCTTGATGGGAAGATCTCCGGGTATCAACCGAATTTTCGTGCCGGCGGGAATGGGAGTTCCAGCTGAAAGGGACGGGTTGTACATCAGCAATTGCTCGGTGGTGGACCTGAACTGGTAACCGAGGCTATCGAAGGTGTCGCCGTCCACGGTGGTGTAGAAAGCTGCCTGTCCAAAAGAATTGGTGACCGTCGAACCGGCCCCGGACCGGCTGTCCACGGGGTTCTTCTGCAACTGGATGAGGTGCCCGGAGCGGATGAACCACGTGTTCCCCCGCTCGTACACGTAGGGGACCTTGTTGGCTTCAGCCAGTTGCTCGCCGCTGACTCCGAACCGGTAGCTGATCCCGTCAAGAGTGTCCTCGTCCACAATCCGGTAGCTCGTGGGGATGCCGTTCGCATCTTCGGTGACGGTTCCCATGGCACCTGTGATCGGGCCAGGCGCAGGGATCAGGCGGAGTTTGGTACCTGCTGCAGGTTCGGCACCTGCTTGAATCCCGTTGAATTGGGCCAGCTTCGCCGAAGAGAGCCCAAAGGAGGCAGCCACTCCGGCGAGAGTGTCGCCGTCGACCGTTGTGTAGAAATCCGCGTTGCCGAAGGAATCGTTCACCGTTGGGCCTTTAAGGTCCGGCTTGCCGGTGTTCCCGGCAGGTGACGCGACGGCGGTGGCCGGGGGCTCCGGCACGGGCGGCGCCTCCTGGTATGTGCAGGCAACCAGGCCAGTCAGAACCACGACCACCATGAAGGCAGGCTTGAGTCTCAAATTCACTATCCCCCAATAAAACGTGCCGCGACCGCATGCACCGGCAATCATCCGAGCATAATGGATCAGCCCTGGGCTCAGCTCCCCGGGAAGGCGGTGAGCCGGTATACCGACACGTGACTGCGGGAGTCCGCGGTGAATTCGCGGCGATCCCAATTGGCCCATCTGGATTCCAGTTCAAAGCCGGCCAACCGCGCCATGAGATCGAGTTCACTCGGCCAGATGTAGCGGTGCGGGGTGCGCCCGATCCGAGCCTCCCGCCCCTCCGAAATGTCGGGGCCGAACCGCACATGGTGTGAAACGACATGCTGCCGAAGGACGTCATAGGTGTCCACCAGAAGATAGCCGGGCTCGCTCACCTCCACTGTTCCCCCATGCCCGGGTGGCAGTGAACGCAGTTGCGGCACCCAGAGCTCGATGACAAATCGACCGCCGGACCCAAGATGACGCGCAGCGTTCTGAAAGCACCGGACCTGTTCATCCTGTGTCAAAAGGTTGGCGATGGTGTTGAACACCAGGAACGCCAACGTGAAGTTCCCACCAATCGAAGCCTCGGACATGTCGCCCTGCACCACGGGTATGCGGTCCTCGCCCACTTTCTCGCGCAGGCGCGCAATCATGGCGTGGGACAGCTCGATACCGCTGACCGGTACGCCCGCTTCCAGGAGCGGAATGGCCACGCGGCCAGTACCGATCGCGAACTCGACGGCGGGTCCTCCCGCCGCCAGTTCCGACAAGACTTCCACCGTGGGTGCCAGCACCTCCGGGGCAAACATTCCTTCGCCGGGGGTGTCGTAGTGCTTCGCGGCCTCATCGTCCCAGAGGTGTTGCTGGTTGATCATCCTGCCACTATTGCAGTCGGGGTCGGGACCGTTGGAGAGGCGCGGCCCACCTATGCTTGAGGCATGGGAGAAGAGGCTGTGGACCACAAGGCTTTGGCCGTCTGCATGATCGATATCTCGTCCGATATTCGGCGCAAGTCGCTCAACGAGACAGGCCTCCGGCCCATTTCCAACGGCGTCCTGGAAATCCTTCGCGTTATCGAAAGCCACCCGGGCGTCACCGTGGCCGAGGTGGCAGCGAGACTCGGAAGGCAACTGAGCAACGTCAGCTCACAATTGCGCGAGCTCGTAGCGGCAGGCCTGGTCACGCGGATCAAGGATGCCTCTGACAAGCGCTACGTTTCCCTCCACCCCACGGATGAATCCAGGAGGATCAAGTCGCTCCTTGAGGGTGCATGGGCTGACGCACTCATTGCGGCGAGCGCCCGCCTGCTTCCCGAAGAGCGCGAGCAGATCGCGGCCAGCCTCCCGGCGCTGCAGCAGTTGGCGGCGTTCCTTTCAGAACCTGAGGAGATTCCATTGCCGGTCAGGCCGGAGGCTCGCACGTCTGCTCGGGGCCGTAGCGGAACCAGTCCGGCAGCGCCGCGGTAAACGCATCGCGCAGCTCGGGAGTGTTGGTCACGGTCCAGTCCACCCGGCCTTTGACTTCCACTTCGTCCTTGTCCCATTCAAACCAGTTGATCATCTTCAGTTGGGGAAATTGCTGGTGCGTTGTGGGAGCGAAGAGCTGGCTCCACCAGGCTTCTTTGATGGCCATCTCCGGCTCGCCGCCTGCACCCGGAGCGAACAGTGCGGCCGTTTCCGGGATTGCTACCGGCTTGCCGTGTTGCGTGCCGTACACGCCGTAGAAGTCCGGGAGCAGGCTGTCATCACCGTTGGCACCGTTGTACGTACCGGTGAGCTGGTCAGCGAACTTGTTGGCCTCCGGGAGTTCGTTCTCACCCCACGGGTAGGTGCTGCCCCAGTGGTAAAGCGACATGCCAACCCAGTCCACAGCCTCGTCTCCCGGGTAGTAGGGGGCGTAGGCATCATCACTCATGGTCAGTGCGTTGTCCCCGTCGGTGTCCAAGGCCAGAAATTCGGGCGTGCCGGGTTTGGCTTCGTACTTTCCGCCGGCAAAGGGGTATCCGCCGCCGTAGTTGGGAGCCCACATCATGGCTGAACCCGGCGCGGTAGCGTGCACGGCCTTGGCGAGTGTCTGGAAGGCATCTTTGTACTTTTGAGGCTGCTGGGACCAGGCGTACCAGGATCCGTTCATTTCGTGGGCGAAGCGGACAACCACGGGGACGCCCTTGGTATTGAATTCGGCGAGGTCTTTGGCCAGGGCGGCGGCCGCTTCCTCAGTCACCACGGAGAGCCCGTCGTGTGGTTCCAAGGTCAGCAGCATCATGTGCCCGTCGGCCCGGATTTGGTCAACCGCCCGCCGCAGATCGTCTTCGTCCTTGGCGGTCAACGGAAAACCGGTGAAAGAGACACTGACTGCCGGTTTGTGGCCCAGGTCCTTGGCAAAAGTGGGAAGTGGTTTGGAATGCCAGTCCAGGTTAACTCCAAAGAGGGCCCCGGAATCGGGCGCGAGCGAAGCCCGTGGGATGACTTCACAGCTTTTCACGCTGGCTCCCGATTGAGCTTTCTGCTCTGCGAGGCCGTTGGCGAAGTTCACCCCTGCGATGCCGATGACAGCGAGGCCGATCACGGCAGGCAAGGTAAATGCCCGCCAAAGTTCAGCCCGGTTCGCCTTCCGGGCGTTGCCGCCCTCTCCAGGCTGTTCCCCCATACCTAATGCCCAGCCTTCCTGACCTGCGGTTTTGTCCCATCCTAGTAATGCCAGCGTGACTATTCCCACTGGACATCCACCGGGCTTACCATCATCGCAAGTAATACTTATACTTTTATAAGTATTACTACTTTCAAGAAAAGGTGACGCGTGACATCGCAACTACTGGGGACCCCCGGCCCCCATGCTCCAACTACTACAGAAGCCCGCCAGGGCAAGCGCACTACTAAGGGCACCGGCTGGCGCGCTCTGCCCTTCCTGGCCCTCGCCCAGTTCATGGTGGTCCTGGACGGCACCATCGTGAACCTCGCACTGCCCCGCCTTCAGCTGGAGATGGGCATCAGCGACTCCACCCGCGCCTGGGTGGTCACGGCGTACGCCCTCGTCTTCGGCGCCTTCCTCCTGCTCGGTGGTCGGATCTCCGACTTCTGGGGGCGGAAGCGGACGTTCATCACAGCCTCGGCCGGCTTCGCCGCAGCATCGCTGATCGGCGGGCTCGCCCAGCAGCCCTGGGAGCTGATCGGAGCCCGGGCGTTACAGGGGATCTTCGCGGCACTCTTGGCCCCGGCAGCCCTGGCGCTCCTGACAGTCGCGTTCCCAAGGGGCAAAGACCGCGGCACTGCGTTCGCCATCTTCGGCTCCATCAGTGGCGTCGGCGCAGCAGTGGGGGTCCTACTGGGTGGCTTCCTCACAGAATTCGTGTCGTGGCGATGGTGCTTCTTCGTCAACGTCCCCATCGCGGTCATCGCGCTTCTTGGCGTGTGGTCCCTGGTACGCGAAAGCAAGGCTGCAGGCTCCACGAAATACGACTGGCCCGGCGTCGTTCTTGCCGCCTTGGGCCTGGGCTCCCTGGTCTACGGCTTCGCCAACGCCGAGCACGGCTGGGGTGCGGTCGACTCCTGGGGCTTCATCGCAGCAGGTGCGCTGTTGCTGGTACTTTTCGTCGCCGTCGAGCGCAAAGTCAAGAACCCGCTGCTGCCCCTGCACGTCGCAACCGAACGCAACCGGGGCGCCGCATTCCTGGCGTCCTTCCTTGCCGGAGCGGTCTTGATCGGAGGCATCCTGTTCATCAACTTCTATCTCCAAATCGTCCTTGGCTTCGCACCGTTCGCCGCCGGAATCGCATCCCTGCCCATGACGGTGGTGCTGATCATCACTGCGGGCATCGTTGCGAAGAACCTGCCCAGGCTGGGAGCCAAAGTTCCCAGCGCGCTGGGCCCGGTTTTCATGGCCGCAGCCATGCTGTGGCTCACCCGGGTCACGCCCGACGGGACATACGCGGTGAACATGTTGCCGGCGCTGGTATTGATGGGCATCGGACTCGGGCTGGTCTTCGTCCCCATGCAGAATCTCGCCCTCTTCGGCGTGGACAAAGACGACGCCGGTGTGGCCAGCGCGCTGGTTAACGCTTCGCAGCAGATCGGCGGATCACTGGGCATAGCGCTCTTCAGCACCATCGCAGCGGCAGCTGCCTCGGCCGCCGGTGGCGACACGCTGGCGGCGCTGACGTCGGGCTACTCCATGGTCTTCCTGTGGGCGGCCGGAGTGGCGGTTCTGATAGCCCCGATAGCGCTCCTCCTGATCAGGATCGATCGCAAGACGTTCAGCGGAACCAGCGACACCCCGCACACCCACCTGGGCTGAGTCACGGGCGCCGCTTCCGCACAGGCAAGCGGCGCCCTCACCACAGGCCGTTGAGGCGGAACTATAAATGACGACGGCGGCCATCCCGCGTAATGATTGACATGACATAACTCACATTCTGTAAGCTAATTTCAAAGTCACGCAGACGGCTTCCTTCGCTCTACCCGGGGAGGTCCCCCATGGCCCCGAATTCACTCAAGGCCGACAATCTCATTGCCCATGGGGTCGCACCCTCGGCGGCAAGTATCGCCAGACGGCGGGCAGCCGCCAACCATGGAAGCCACGGCGCCGCCAACAAGCCCGATGCCCTCCTCGGTGCGATAGCAGTCCGGCAGTTGTTCCACCGATGGCCGTTGGTGCCGTCCCGTGAACTGGAACGCATCCGCCACGTGCTCATTCATTGCGACCAACTCGGATCACCCGACACACATCACTTGTCCGAACCCGCCCAGGCACTGCTGGAGTTGATCAACTGCGAGCTGGAGCGCCGCCGTCTACTGGGAAGTCAGGCGACCAGCGGGAAATCAGGCAGCGAGGCCGGTCGGAACTGAGGCCGGCTACTGCTTGGACTTGGTGCGCATGGACACCTGAAGCTCCCGGAGTTCCGCCAGGACAGCGGAACAGTGGGTGCAGTGCCCCACATGGTGCCGAATCCTGGCCTGGGTATTGCCGCGCACGCCGTTGCGGACATACCTGCCGAGATGCCTCAGATAATCCGCGCAGGAGTCACTGATTGGCTCGCCCACATGCTTTTGCAAGTACCCTTGGCGGAGCCCTTCGCGGGCACGCAAAGCCAGGGCGGACAAGGCGTTCGGAGTCAGCCCAAGCAACGGCCCGGCCTGGGCAGGCTTGAGGCCTTCCACGTCGACGTACCAGAGCACGTCCTGCCAGCGCCGGGGAAGTTCCCGAAAGGCGTGGACCAAAAGGATGGACTCGTGGGTACCCAGGACGTGATCCTCACCAGCAACGGCGAGCGCATCGACAGTGCTGGAATCTGTGAGGACCAGCCGGGCCGCCGTCTGGTTCCTTCGATGGGCCATCCGGCGGATGGTGGTCAGGAGGTAGGGCCGGAACGACTCCACGGGTCCCCGGCCGTGGGTGATCGACTGGAATACTGCGGCGAACGCCTCCCCCACGACGTCGGCAGCGTCACTGGGGTTGTTCGATTCTGCGCGGGCTACGAAGCCACCCAGGCGCCGGTACCGGATGTACAACTCACCGAAGGCAGCAACGTCACCTCCCCGCACCATCGCCAGCAACTGCTGATCACTCAACGCTGCTTCGGACAGGGGATCACCGCGGTTTGGGTAGGGCATGGCCTGGGCTGACATGACGGCCTTTCAAGCGATGGAGGGCTGGATATGGGTGCAGTCAAGGAAGGCTCCGTCCAATGCGCAGTGCCAGGCATCGAACGGGACCCCTTGAGAGTGTGCCGGGACCCTCCCGGACTATGGGTGGAGGGTTAGGGGATGACCGCTACGACGTCGATCTCCACCAGGAAGTCGCCCAGGAACGAGCCAACCGTGGTCCGCGCCGGATACGGGGCCACAACGTACTTTTCGTAGATGGCATTGAAGCCGTCAAAGTCGCGCCGCGGGTGGTGCAGGTGGACGGTCGCCTTGACCACGTGGGAGAAGTCCAGGCCATGCGCGCCCAGGACTTTCCCCAGGTTTTCCATGGCCTGGATGGTCTGCTCCTCGATGGTGATCCCGACGCGCTCGTCCGTGATGGGATCGTGCGGCGTCTGGCCTGCGGTGTAAAGGAATCCGTTGGCGGTGATGGCTTGGGAGTAGGGGCCGGCCGGGCTGGGAGCGAGGTCGGTGACGACCTGGTGACGGGTCATGACGGTCATGCCTTTCATGGTGCTTGGAGAACTGAAGAAACTTTGCTGCTTTAGAGAACCTTGGAGAGGAACGCCTTGGTGCGTTCGTGCCGGGGACTGCCCAGGACCTGCTCTGGCGGGCCGCTTTCGACCACCACGCCACCGTCCATGAACACCACTTGATCGGCTACTTGCCGGGCGAATCCGAGCTCGTGGGTGACCACCACCATGGTCATTCCGGCCTCGGCCAAGGACTTCATGACGTCGAGGACTTCGCCCACCAATTCGGGGTCAAGCGCGGATGTCGGCTCGTCAAAGAGCATCAGCTTGGGCTTCATGGCCAACGCCCGGGCGATGGCGATCCGCTGCTGCTGGCCGCCGGAGAGCTCCTGCGGGTAGGAGTGCCCGCGGTTGCCCAGGCCCACGCGGTCCAGCAAGGCCTGCGCCTCCACCACTACCTCGCGCCGAGGACGTCCGAGCACGTGTACCGGTGCCTCGATGATGTTTTCCAGCACGGTCATGTGCGGGAAAAGGTTGAAGCGCTGGAATACCATGCCGGCGTTGAGCCTTGAGCGGGCCGTCTGGCGTTCCTTCATCTCATAGAGCTTCCCGTTGCGCTCCGTGTAGCCCACCAGGTGTTCATCCACGTACAGCCGGCCGGCATCAACTTTTTCGAGGTGGTTGATGCACCGCAGGAAGGTCGTCTTGCCGGAACCGGACGGGCCTATCAGGCAGGTCACTGATCCTTTTTCAACCCTGAGGTCGATGCCTTTCAGGATTTCGATAACGCCGAAGTTCTTCCGGACTCCCCGGGCTTCGACCATGGCCGTAGTCATCATGCTGTCCTTGTCTTGGGCTTGCGGATGCGTCGCGGCGCTGAGTCGAAACCGCGCCCGTACCGGCGTTCGAGTTTGTTTTGGAAGAAGCTCAGGACGGTGGTCATGAGCAGGTACCAGAGGCTGGCCACTATCAGCAGCGGTATGGTCTGGTAGTTGTTCGCGTAGATGATCTGGGCTGAATAGAGCAGGTCGGAGATCGCCAGGACACTGACCAGGGACGTACCCTTCAGCATCGAAATGACCTGGTTGCCGGTGGGCGGCAGCACCACGCGCATGGCCTGGGGCAGGATCACCCGGTTCATGAGCTTCCCGCCGCTCATACCCAAAGCGCGGGCGGCGTCGTATTGGCCCTTGTCCACGGAACCGATTCCGCCGCGGATGATCTCTGCCATATACGCTGCCTCGTTCAAGGACAGTCCCAGCAGGGCCGCCCCCAGCGGGGAAACCAGAACGTTGGCGGATCCCAGGACCACGGACGGTCCCCCGAACGGAAGCCCAAAGGCGATCACCGGGTAGAGGGCTGCAATGTTGTACCAGAAGATCAACTGGACCAGCAGGGGCGTACCCCGGAAGAACCAGATGTAACCGCGGCTGATGGTGCTCAGGATCGGGTTGTCGGAGAGCCTCATGATCGCCAGCAGCGTGCCCAGGGCAATGCCGACGGTCATGGACACCACGGTCAGCACAATGGTCAGTCCCGCGCCGGCAAGGATCTGCGGGGCGAACAGGTAGGACACCACCACGTCCCAGCGGTAGCGTTCGTTCACTGCCACGTCCCATGCGGCGCTGAGTGCCACCAGGATGAGCACCACTGCCAGGACCAGGCGGACCGGATGCTTCAACGGGACGACGGGAATGGATTCACCGGAAGCCGTTGCCGCCAGCTCCTTCGTATCGGGAACTGAGGGTTGCTGCTGCATAGCCACCACCTCTTTACTTAAGGAATTCATTACTGGGTAATCCGCTACTGGGCGAAGTTGACGCGGGCGTCGGTGATGGCACTGGTCTCCAGGCCGTATTTGCCGAGGACCTTGGTGTAGGACTCACTCTTGATCACGGCATCCAGTGCCGCGGACACGGACTTCACCAAGCCGGACTCCTTCGGCATGCCGACACCGACGGGGGCGAACTCGTACGTCCGGGCAACCTCGATCTGTGGGTTTTGGGTAGCTGCGAAGTTCAGGATGGGTGAATCGGCCAGCACCGTGTCCAGTCGGCCGCTGGTCAGCGCGGAGATCGCTTGACGGGTGTCCTGGAACTCGCTTCTCTGGATGGCCTCCTTGCCGGCGGCGGCGCAGGCTTGGTCATACTCAGGAACGTTCACGGTCAGTTGGTAGGAACCAGTCAGCAGCCCCACTTTCTTACCGCAGAGCGCGTTTTCATCCTTGATGCCTGCCGGGTTGCCCTTGGGCACGGCGATCGCGTTGCCGATCTGCATGTAGTCGACAAAGTCCAGGACTTCCATGCGCTTCTCCGTGGGGGTCATGGAAGAAACGGTCATGTCGTAGCGGTTGGCGGCCAAGCCGGGAATGATGGAGTCGAAGTTGGCCACCTGGATGTCCACTTTGACACCCAGTGCCTCGCCGATGAGACGGGCCACGTCCGGGTTGGTTCCGGTCATTTCCTGCGTGCCTTCACGGTAAAACTGCGTCGGCTGCTCGTTGGTGGGGATGGCCACGCGCAGCACCTTGGACGCCTTGATGGACTCCGGGAGGAGGTCGACGGCGGCCTGGTTGACTTCCAGCGCGGGGACCCCGGTGCCTGCTCCGGCAGTATCGCCGGACGTCGACGTCGACGCGTTGCCGGTGGGGCTGCATGCCGTCACTGCGAGCATGAGGGCTGCCGTCACGACGACGGCGGGTAATGCGCGTTTGGTGCGTTGGGTGGCTGACACATTCTTCATTAGGGAGTCCTCATTTGTGCAAGGCCCATGGGGGTGGCCTCCGGGATAGGGGTGGGTTGGGTACGGGCGAAGGCGTCGTTGCGGTGCCGGATCAAGTCCCGGCCTTCCGCCCGCAGTTCTTCGATGGTTGATACTCCGAGGAGCATCATGGTGCGGATCATCTCGGACCGGAACATTTTCAGGACGTGCGCCACTCCGGCTTCGCTGGCCGCGGCCAGCCCGTAAAGGTAGGGGCGCCCAATGGAACAGGCATTGGCACCCAGTGCCAGGGCCTTGACCACATCGGAACCGCGGCGGATGCCGCCGTCGACAATGATTTCCAGCTGACCGGCGGCCCTGTCCACGATGTCGGGAAGGACGTCCAAGGGAGAAGCCATGTGGTCCAGTTGGCGTCCACCGTGGTTGCTGACCTGGATGGCATCGATTCCCAGGGCAGCCGCCAGCGCGACGTCGTTCGGGTTCACCACGCCCTTCAGGACGATCGGCCCGTTCCAGCGCTCCCGCAGATCCTGGATGTCGTCCCAGTCCGTGGGCTCGTAGGAACCGGCAAGCAGGGTACGCCACATGTCCGGGGAGCTGGCGAGCGGGCCTTCGGGGATCTCGGCGTCGAGGTTGGGGAAGGCGATGGCATCGTTGGCCAGGAATCCGAGGGCCCACGCAGGATGCAGCATGCCCTCCACCACCGTTTTCGGCTTGATGGACGGCGGCGCGGTGAACCCGTTCCGGTAGTCGCGCTCGCGGTGGCCGATGGCACGGCAGTCGACGTTCACCAGCAGGGCTTCGTAGCCGGCGTTGGACACCCGGTCCAGGACAGCCTGGAGCAGGCCTTTGTCCGGCGTGGGTTCCAGGTTGAACCACCGGCGAAGTCCCGGCGCCGCAGCGCTGACATCTTCCATGGTGGTGGTGCTGAGGTGGGCCAGCCCGTAGGGAATACCCTCAGCGAACGCGGCCCGGGCGACAGCCGACTCACCCTCCGGGTGGAACAGCCTGGTGCCTCCGGTAGGCGAGAGGGTCAACGGCATGGAAACCGGACCGCCCAAGAGGGTTGAACTGAGGTCGAAGTTGTCCACCGACCCCCACTTCGGCAGGAAGGACCAGTCCTCGAACGATGAGAGGTTGCGGCGGAGCGAGACCTCGTCCTCGCCTCCCCCTTCGATGTATTCGAAGATGCTCTTGGGCAAGCGCTTGGCTGCCAGCTGCCGCATGTCTTCCACGCTGTAGCATTTCCTGGACAGCCGCTCCGCGACGGATCGGGCTGGTCCCTGCACCGAGGCGAGCGCCTTGATGTCCTTGAGTTTCATGGTGTGGTCCTCTGCGTTCCTGCCGGGTTACCCGCCCAGCTCCTTTCCCAATAGTGACGCAGATCGCAGTCGCTCTATATGTAAATTCCTCCACAAGATCCCATGGACGCTTGTGATAACGTCCAGCTATGGACACAGCCCAGCAGCCCGGGATCCAGCAGTCAGTAGTGCGGCTCTCCGATTGCATCCAGCTGATGCAAGCGGATCTGGTGCATGCCAATCCCACGCCGGAGAACCTGGGGCACCCCGTTTCGGACGTGCTGATGTACGACCCCCTGGATAACTGGTCCAGCGTGGATGACCGCATCATTCTGGCCGTCGGATGCACCTACGGCTCCCCGGATTTTGATCAACTCCTCCACAGGGCAGCGAACAGCAACGCCGCCGCCGTGATCGTCAAGGCACACGGCGCAAAGATGGAGCAGCTTCGATCGGCCGCGGTCGGATACAGCCTGTCCGTCCTGGTGGCGCCGAACGAGGCCGACTGGACACGGCTGGTTGCACTGGCCCGGGCGTCGGTCATGGGTGCGGCAGCAGACTCGGTTGCCGGCGTCCGGCTGGGAGATCTGTACGCCTTCGCCAACGCCGCCGCCTCCATCACCAACGGCGCCGCCAGCATCGTGGATCCCCTGGGCCGCATCCTGGGTTATTCCACCCTGCCCGGCCAGCCCATCGATGAACTCCGGCGCATCACCACGCTCACCCTGGAGGAGACTACTCCGCCGGCGTTCGACAAGGACTTCAAGATCGTTTACGGCGCCCCGGGAGCGGTGCTCGTGCCGGCGCCCGACGACGGCATGGCCCGCCTTGCGCTGGCCGTCCGGGCCGGAGGCGAGCTGCTGGGTTCCATCTGGATCATCGATCCCGGCGAGGAGAAGCGGGGGGCAGCGTTGAACGCGTTGGACCGGATGGCGCCGCTGGCCGGGTTGCACATGCTGCATGCCCGCTCCGCCTCCGACTTCGGCGAACGGCGCAATGCGGACCTCATCCGGACGCTCATGGACGACACTCCGCATGCCTCGTTCGCCGCAGCCCAACTCGGCCTCGACACCGCCAACGGCCTGGCCGTAGCCGCCTTCTCCATCGTCCGCCCTGAGACGGGAAGCCTGGAATCAGTGCGCGACATCCACCGGTTGCTGCATCTGGTGACCACGGTCTGCAATGTGCAGTTCGGCACCGGCCACAGCGCCCTGCTCGGGTCCGTGGTCTACGCCCTCCTGCCCTGCAAGGGCACTTCGCCCCGCACACTGCATGGGCGGATCATCCAGGAAATCCAGGCGTACGCGCACACCATCAGCTCGTTTCCGCTCATCGCTGCAGTGGGCGGCATTGCCGACAGCATCGAGGACCTTCCCCGGTCCAGGTCCGAGGCCGTCCAAACGTTGAACCACCTGCTCAACCTGCAGGCGCGCGAAGCGACAACGCCGGGCGAAGCCAAGGCACCGGGTGTTGCCCTCTACGAGGACTTCCGCATCCCCCTGAACCTGCTGAAAATCGGGGCATTCATTGAGGAGAACGGGCTGGGCGGCGCTGATGAGATCGCCATCATCCAAGCACGGGACGCCGAGCAGCAGACGGACTACCTGGACACCCTCCGTGCCTATCTGGCCTCCAACGGCACCATCTCCGCCATGGCCGCCCAACTCCATGTCCACAACAACACCGTCCGGTACCGCGTGGCCCGCCTTGCGGAGGATTTCAACCTCGACCTCGCGGATCCGCAAAAGCGGCTGTGGCTGTGGTTGCGCCTGACCACCATGGATCTCGCATCCACCTAGGAGCGGGCGACGCAGATGGTGACTACCGGATGATGGGCAGTCCCGCCGTCGGGAAGACGCTGGGGAAGATCGACGGCGGCGGGACCGGCACCGTTTCCAGCGGCACGGTCACAGTGTCCTTGCCGACGGCGACGGAGTGTTCCCGTACGTTCACGTGCAGGGGTTCGTCGCTGTACTCCGGTCCGGACACGAGCGTGAGCGCGATCGAACCCTGCGTCAGGTCGACAGCCAGCAGGCGGCCTTGCACCTTGAGCCGGAAGGACAGGTCCTCCCACTCGACGGGCAGGCGCGGATCGAAGCGCAGCACGTCGCCTTGGTCCCGCATGCCGGCGAAACCGCACACCAAGGAGCTCCAGATACCGCCGGTAGAGGCGATGTGGACGCCGTCGATGGTGTTTCCGTGCGAGTTGTCGAGGTCGATGAACAGGGCTTCGGTGAAGTGTTGGAGTGCGACGTCCCCGTAGCCCACCTCGGCCGCCATGATGCCCTGCACGCACGCGGAAAGGGTGGAATCACCCGTGGTGATGGGATCGTAGAAGTCGAAGGCGCGCTGCTTCTCCTCTGCCGTGAAATCCTGCCACTGAAGGAACATCGCCAGCACGGTATCGGCCTGCTTGAGGACCTGGTGGCGGTAGATCACCAACGGGTGGAAGTTCAGCAGCAGCGGATACTTGGACTTGGGCGTGTTCCAGTCCCACGGCTCCAGCGTCATGAAGTCGTTGTCCTGGCTGTGGACCTGCAGGTGCGGATCGTAGGGCAGCGACATCCGCTCTGCAGCCTGGCGCCATACCAGGCGCTCGGTATCTGCAATCCCTTCGTGCTCCAGCGCGGCAGCCGCACGGAGGTTGAAGCGCGCCATGACGTTGGTGTACAGGTTGTCGTTGACCACAGCCGTGTACTCATCCGGGCCAGTGACGCCGTGGATGTGGAACATGCCGTCCTTGCCGAAGAAGCCCAGGGAAGCCCACATGCGTGCTGTCTCAACGAGCAAGTCGGCGCCCAGCTCGCCCCGGAAGGTAGCGTCCCCGCTGGCCCATTCGTAACGGTTGGCCGCGAACGCGATAGCGGCAGCAATGTGGAATTGCGCTGTACCAGCGGCGTAGTAAGCGCTGGCCTCCAGGCCGTTGATGGTCCGCCACGGGAACAGGGCGCCATCCACGCTGAGTTCCTTGGCCCGGACACGTGCGTCCGGCAGCATGGCGTGCCGTGATTCGAGCACCTTCCGGGCGCCGCAGGGATTGGTGTATGTCAGGTAAGGCAGGAGGTAGATTTCCTGGTCCCAGAAGTAGTGGCCCTCGTAGCCGGAACCACTGACGCCCTTGGCCGGAATACCGGCCACACCGGCCCGCGCTGTTGCCTGCGCCAACTGGAACAGGCCCCACCGGACAGCCTGCTGCATCTCCGGCTGACCGCCGATGGAGATGTCCGCCGTGGTCCAGTATTGCTCGTAATGAGCCTTGCTCTGGGCCATGATGTCGGCAACGGACACCAGGTTCGATTCCGCTTCGGCAGCGAGGCTCTCTCCTCGGTCCTCGGCGTCGCCGCCCGAGCCGGCCACGACGTAGCTGACCGACTTCTCCAGGCGGAAAGTGTCGCCGTCGTGGATTGCCAAAACGTAACGGACGGACGATTCGTCCTCCCCCACCAACGTCTCGAACGGTTGACCTTCGGCGGAAATCCAGTGATCAACGGCCATGGCCACCCGCTGGCGCGACTCGGAGGTCTCCCACGCCAGGCGCAGGGAACCGTCGGCACCCTGGAGATGCAGGGGCAACAGGACCCGGCCAGCGTGCCGGCCCGAGCGGCGTGGATCGTGGGCCGAGTGGTCCTCCACAGGCTGGTCCTGGCGGTTCACAACGCCCGAGGTAATGTCCGCTGACACATCCCGGTCAGCGGTCAGGGACAGTTCAAAGCCGAGGCATCCGCGGGAATCGAACCCCACTGCGCGTCGCTCCACCGTCGTGACGGTAGCGCCCGAACGGCAGGCCCACGTGATGGACTCCTCGTAGACGCCTGTGGAGAAGTCCACGCTGCGGTGGTAGTCCACCACCGCGGACTCGGCCAGGCTGAGGGCCTCCCCATCAATGGACACGGTGAAGTTGTTGGCATCCGGCACATAGACGATCCGCTGGCCGGTCCGGGCGAAACCGTACGCATTCTCAGCGTGCTTGATGTCCCAGATCTCGTGGAAACCGTTGATGAACGTGCCGGGAAGTTCACCGTCACCCGCTGTTGAATGCGAGCCCCGGATGCCAAGGTGGCCGTTGCCAAGCGCGAACAGCGTTTCCAGCGTTCCCTCGTCACCGGGAACGTGGATATTCTCCACGAGCTTCCAAGGCTCGCAGGGAAAGCGCAGCCGATCGGAGCTGATGAGTGCCATGGGCGGTTGAAGTCCTTCGAAAAAGTAGGGTTAGAGAAGATCGTTGAGGTCGTCGACCACCAGCGTGGCGCCGGCGTCGAGCAGGGTTTTCCTGCCGGCGCCGCGGTCCACGCCGATCACCGCGTAAAAGTTGGCGCCCGCGCCGGCCTGCACGCCCGACACGGCATCCTCCACCACGATGCATTCCTCCACGGGCACACCCAGGCGGCTGGCGCCGTAGACATACGTAGCGGGGTCCGGCTTACCTGGAAGTCCGACGGCGGCAGCCACCTGGCCGTCCACCACCACCTCGAAGTGGTGGTCCAGGCCAGCGGCCTTCAGGACCGCGGGTGCGTTCCGGGACGAGGACACGACAGCCACCTTCAAGCCCAGCTCCACCGCTGCATTGATGAACTTGACCGACCCTTCGTACGGCTCAACACCGCGGGAATTCACGATCTCGTTGAAGATTGCATTCTTTCGGTTGCCCAGGCCCTGCACGGTCTCGTTGTCCGGGTCGTCGTGGACAGGTCCCTCGGGCAACGTGATGCCGCGGGAGGCCAGGAAGTCCCGGACACCATCGAAGCGCGGCTTCCCGTCGATGTGATCGAAGTAGTCGCTCTCCTGGTATCCCTGCGGGTGGCCGGCCCCGGCCAGGTAGCCGTCGAAGAGTTCCTGCCACGCATGCTCGTGTACCTCGGCGGTAGGCGTCAGCACGCCGTCGAGATCGAACAACAGCGCCGAAGCGCCCGTCCAGGCATTACGAAGATCAGTCATGTGCAGTATTCCGTTCAGCGCCGATGGCGCGTGGTTTTGCGTTCGATGAGCTTGGTATCGAGCAGGTGGTTGGAGGTTTGTCCACGCCCCGAACGCGGCATCGTCACAATGGGGTGTTCAGTGCTCGAGAGAACGGCCAAGTCCCAATGGCCCAGCCCGGGCAGGTGTTGGGGTGCCTGCCAGGCCGCATGCTCGTCATCGATACCTCTATTGTCCCACGGAACATTTATGGCTCAACCCCTTCCCTGCTCGCCTGACGCCTCCGCGTACGACCCCACCGGGGTCTCCAGCCAAAAGTGTAAGCGCTTACAATTTCGCCATTCAAGAGAGAGCACCCGAATGCGATATTGTGACGCGAATCTCACCCGCGGATTGCTTCCGGACCCGGGATGCCTTCTAATCGTGCGGATTTCAGAGAGGTCAGGCGCCGTTCAGCAGAGCATGACTGTTCAGGACGTAGTACTTCAAGAACGCGCTCACATCCACCAATTCCGGGGGTTCAATCCTGTGGCCCATGCCGGGATAGGTTCGCGCCGTCAAGGCAACGTTGGATTCCAGCCATTCTTCGGTGTGGGCGATCGCGTCCTCGTTGATCACAGGGTCGGCTTTGTCCCGCCCCCAGAAGAACGGCGGTGGAGTGTCGAAGGACTCGCTCAGGGCAAGAAGGTCGTTGTCCAGGACGAACCCCGACAGGCCAACGGTGGCTTTGAAGGCGTGCGGCCGCAAACGGAGCAGCGTGCTCGCCATGGCCATGCCTTGCGAGTAGCCCAGCAGGCTCACGCTGCTGTGGTTGCCCTTGACGGAATTGATCCAGTCGAACACGGAGTTGGTCGACGCAATGACGTCGGCGAAGTCGTTGGTCAGGAAATAGTCCAGCAGGAACCAGCCGTAGTGGTCGCCGATTTCTTTGGGCCCCCTCAGGGCAGCGCAGGTGAACTCGCCGGGAAGATACGGGAAGAGATCCACCATTCGCTGTTCGCTGGTTCCGTAACCGTGCATCATGACCAGCAACGGGGTGCCCTTGCGCTGGTTTTCGGGCTTCGACCACACCACTGAATCCATGGGCAAGAGCCTAGTAGACTGGCGCCATGACTCCGCAGGAACTGGCCAACCTGGCCCATCTGCGGCGCGCCCGCGACTTTATCGACCGCGAGTACGCGCGTCCTTTGGATGTGCCCACCATGGCCGCCGGCGCCCTCATGTCGCCCGCGCATTTTTCCCGACAGTTCAAAGCCGCATACGGCGAATCGCCCTACAACTACCTCATGACCAGGCGGATCGAGCGTGCCATGGCGCTTCTTCGGGCCGGAACCAGCGTCACCGATGCCTGCATGGAAGTCGGCTGTACCTCGCTGGGCTCCTTCAGTACGCGCTTCACCGAGATCGTGGGCATCACCCCCAGCGAATACCGCTCCCGCGAGCACCATGCGGTGAAGGCGATGCCCAATTGCATTGCCAAGCAACACACCAGGCCGGAACGCAACGGACCGCCAAACCTGAGCAGGATTGAAGAAGCGCCCGCGTCATAGCTGCAATAGCGTGTGATTCATGAACATTTCATTGAAGTACGCACACGTAACCGTCAACGATGTCGATGAGTCGCTCGCCTTCTACCGCGATGCCCTGGGCTTTGAGGTTCGGAACGACGTTGGCTCGGACGGCCAGCGCTGGGTCACCATCGGCAGCGATGCCCAGCCCGACCTTGAACTGGTCCTTTCCCCGCCCCACGCCGGGCGCTCACAGGCCGACGGCGACGCCATCCAGGAACTCCTCACCAAGGGCGTCATGCCGATGCTCGTCTTCACCACAGATGATCTCGACTCCACGTTCGAGAAGCTCCGCGCGTCCGGTGCTGAGGTCCTGCAGGAACCGATCGACCAGCCATGGGGACCGCGCGACTGCGCCTTCCGCGACCCCTCCGGCAACATGATCCGCATCAACCAGGGCTGACGGCACGGCTGCTCAGCCAGCCACCACCACACCGACCGTGGTCACAGGCTCAGCAGCCCGGCGTCGGACCGTTCGCCGTCCTGGTGCGTCGACGCTATGGCGGCGGACACGACGTCGGACAGCCGGCGCCGCTGGCCGTAGGCCTGGCGCTGCAACCGTTCGCCGGTTCCGCGGCGGAGAATGTTCGCCACCCCCGCCCGCGCGAGGGCGAGGTCGCCGGCCTCGGTCAAAGCACGGCGAACGTGCCGAAGCAGCGCGCCCGCCACATCCGCAGCGGGATAGGGCCGCTGCTCCAGGGGGTGCAGCAACTGTTGGTTGATGCCGAACCGGCTCGCTTTCCAGTTCGCCATGCGGATGACCGGGGTCAAAATGCTCGACGGCGGCTTGCCCTGCCGCCATTCGGCCGCCGACGTCTCCACCAGGGCACGCGCGATGACCGCGATGGTGAGGGCGTCCTCAGCGTAGAGGCAGACGTCGGCGATGCGCACTTCGACAGTGGGGTGCCCCCTGGAGAGGCGGGCATCGAAATAGATCATGCCCTCATCCAGCGGCACGCCCGTGCCCAAGAGCTCGGACAACATCTCCTGGTAGCCGTCCGCGGAACCGAAGACGTCCATGGGCCCGGCTGTGGGCCATCGGTTCCAGATCTGCGTACGGTAGCTGGCAAAGCCGGTGTCTGCCCCCATCCAAAATGGCGAATTGGCGCTCAAAGCCAGCAGGACCGGCAGCCAGTGCCGCAGGCGGTCCAGCACCGCGACGCCCTCATCGGGCGATTCGATGGACACGTGGACGTGGAAGCCGCAGGTGAGCTGCTCGCGCGAAATCAGACCAAATTCCGTGCCCATTGCCGCATACCGCTGGTTACCCACGGTGGGTGTCGCATGGAACACCGGCGGGGTGGCCAACGCCGCGACGCGCGCACCCACTGCACGCGCGGCCTTGTCCGACAACGCCCGTCCGGCGCGGATTTCGGCCCGAAGTTCGGCTGCTGTGCGGCAGGGACGTGAATTGACTTCGATCTGTTCCTGCTTGAACTCCGACTTCAGCGTCGCTTCCCCGGCATATTCCTCACCGGATCCTTCGCCCCCGCCGCGCGCCTCCCTGTCTGGAGGAGCGGCAACGTCCAGGATGTCGGCAGCCAAGGC
This sequence comes from Paenarthrobacter sp. TE4293, assembly GCF_050435325.1. Classification (NCBI taxonomy): domain Bacteria; kingdom Bacillati; phylum Actinomycetota; class Actinomycetes; order Micrococcales; family Micrococcaceae; genus Paenarthrobacter; species Paenarthrobacter sp. TE4293. Next base: position 35,412 of record NZ_JBNJRY010000007.1, on the reverse strand, counting down.
CAAAGGCAAGCCGTCCACGGGATCCGCAATCAGCAGTTCCTCTTCAACACCGAACGTACGCATAGCCACCCCTCCCCGCGGTTGGTTATTCAGAGACGGCGGTCATCCAACGTGGCGTGGAACCTCCATTTGGAAACCGCAACGGCAGTGCAGCACCTGTGTCTGCAAGTAGACCTCCAGGAGGCTGGGGCTCGCCGGATCGTCAGTGGTCCGGGGCGCCTCGATCACCCTCTCGGCAGGACGTCCCAGGGTCATGGGATCGCCGCAATGGGTGCAGCTGAACCAGAGTCCCGCTGCTGACGTTGAAAGAAATTCCCGTTGGATCTCAGGCACCAAGGCCTCCAAGCGGACGGAGTGGGCGTAGAAAGTATCGCATTCGCTGCAGGTGTAGCTGACTTCGACCACTTCAGACTGATTCGGTTCTGCTTCCACCACCGTTTCCACGAAGATGTACGAATCAGTGCCGCATACTGTGCACCAAGGCCGCACTCCGGTGTCACCGGTTGCGGATTCAGTCCCTCGCGCGGGCTTCGGGACGGGCAGGGATCCAAGCGTCATTGCCATTCTCCTTTTACTACTCCAAGGAGCCTGCATGATCGCACGCAGCTAACCGGCCGAAAGCGGCCACGGCTGAAAGGTGCAGTTCTTGGACCATCCGGGATGGCACCAGGTGACATGAGGCTCCAAGGGCTATCTGCTTAACCCACCTAAAATGTAGTTCACCAGTGGCGGGCGTCACAAGTCACGGGCTGGTAACGAGCCGTTGACCGCCTTGGCTCAAGCCTCGAAATGGGCCACGGGGGCCTGCTTCGCCACGCTGGTGACCAACGACTCCGCGACAACCCGCAGCTTCTGGTTCCGGGTGCTTGAAGCCTTCTTGAGGAACTGGAAGGCCTCATCCTGGGTGCAGCGGTTCTGCCCCATGATGATGCCGCAGGCCAGGTCTATGACGGTCCGGGACTGCATCGCTTCCTGGAGATCGTCAGCGTGCTGCTGCTTTACGCCTATCCGGACGGCCAACCGCAGCGAGCGCTCAGCCTGGCTTGCGTACAGCTCGCAGTTTTGAATAGTGGCTTCATCGAAGACCCCGGCCTGCGGAGCGAAGAAGTTCAGGGCGGCAGTGGCCCCCTCGTCCAGCTCCACAGGCACGCAGAGAGCCGCCAAATGACCGCGCTCCGCAATGACCGAGCAGTACTCTTTCCACCGTTCCTCGGTTGAAGTGTCGGGAACATGCACAGTGCCATGGCTTCGCATCGCTTCCAGGCACGGCCCATCCCCATAGGCCTGCTGAACTTCGTCGATCAGCCTGGCTTCGTGGGTACTTCCGGCCACCGTTGCGGTGCGACGGCGGCGGCTGAGGGTGATCCCGCAATGGACAGGGATGCCAACGGCTTTGGACACGGCCGCCGCGGAGAACACGGCCAGATCCTCGAGGAATCCGCCCACGTCCTCGCTGTCAATAACAAGGTCCTGCAGCCGCTCAGGCACCGAAACATCGTCAGGCGCTGTGGCGGCATCAGGCAGCGCTAATTCAACGTTCATTTCGTCCATGCTTTAGTTTACGGTCGTCTGGCTTCGCCGTGTCACCCTCGCAGCGAATGGCAACAGAATCCTTGCATATGCGGTGCACCTATGTGCACAATCTAGCTAACAGTCCCCAGAGGACCCAGGCTTTTCAGCTCATGCAGACGGGCGTCCCGCATTTTTTTGATGCAGAGGTACAGACCCATGCCGGCCCAGCCAGCGTCCAGAGTTCCTGACGAAGCCCACCAACCGCCTGACGAGCCCTTGTGGTGCCGGCAGTGCAACACTGACAAGCACCTGCTGGTGAACTCCATCCAGTCGCACTATCCACCCGCGCCCAACATGGTCGAAGTCACCTACGAGTGCCACGTTTGCAAGTACGCTTACCAACAGATCGCCTCCGTTCAAAGAGTGGCGGTGATACTGAACCGACCCGGCGTCTCGCAGGGCGTACTTCAATTCGGCGGCCAGTATCTGCACTGCGGCGAGCCCATGAAGACAAAGAGCTGCGAATTGCGGCGCATCCAGGCACCGCTGGTGCTGCGTCCGGGCGCACAGCTTCGGCTGTACGAGGTCCTGATCAACACCCGGATCCTCGGCTGCCACTGCGGCTTTCGCATGGAGATCCCGGAGTGACGATCAGCCGGCACCAGCCAACACCAGACCATGACGCGCCACAACAGTCCTGAAGCTACCGGGAGGGATAGCATGCACGCAGAATCACACAGGAAAGAGTCGTCGACCACAGGGTCGCAACTGAGGCCTGCAAGCAGGCGCAAGCTCCCCGATCCACCGGATCCGGATAACCTGCCCATTGATTATCGAAGCTCGGACTGGGATTCAGGCCGGTACCCCTCTTCGGTACCGGAGAGCCTGCGACCGGGGCATCGGTCCCATCGAAGGAGCGCCTGACGGTGAGCGAATTCCCTCCGGACCCCTCACATCCCGACCCCACCCACCCTCCCGGGACTGATCCGTCCCGCGAGCCGGGACCTACGCCCGAGCCGGTACCCTTGCCGGAGCCGGGGCCGCCACCCGTCCCGGAACCCACGCCGGGACCGACCGTGCCGTCACCCCCTGAAGGGGGAGAACCGGGAGGGGGAGAACCCGGACAGGGAGAACCGCCGGCTCCCCTGACGTAGGGGCACCGCTAACACCGGATTCCCCTAACACCCGAACACCCGGGCACCCAAAGACCGGATCCTGGCATTACATCCCCCAGTCAGGATCCGAACGAGGGCATGTCGCGCTACAGGGAGCGCGGCATGCCCTTTGGTGTGTCCAGGGCCAACACCGCCCCCCAATCTTTGTTTATGTTGGATTCTATTGACTTCCCCACATAAACAAAGATAGAGTCAAGCAATTCCACATCGTTGTGACAGCAGTCACTGATGTGGCTGCACTGAAAAACTTGGCTTTACCGCAATGGAGGGTAAGTGTTCGCAGAAGAGCGCCAGCAACTGATCTCCGCACTCGTCGCAGAGCGCGGACGGGTGAGCGTTACTGATCTCGCCGACCGTTTCAGCATCACCACTGAGACCATCCGGCGGGACCTCGCGGCCCTCGAAGTCTCCGGAAACCTCAGGCGCGTCCACGGCGGCGCCGTTCCGTCCGACCTCCTAAGCACCCGCGAGGAAAGCATCCTTGAACGTGCCGTCCAACGGCAAGCGGAGAAACTGCGTATTGCGAACGCAGCCCTCGCCCTCATCCCCGAGCTCACCACGGGCAGCATCCTGCTGGACGCTGGTTCCACCACGGAAACCCTGGCGGACCTGCTCGCCCAGCGGGCGCCGTCGGCCAACAAGAACGACGAACTCGTCGTGATCACCCACGCCATTCCCATCGCCGGCAAGCTCTCCTCCACCCCTGGCATAGCACTCCAGATCCTCGGCGGCCGTGTCCGCGGACTGACGCAGGCCGCCGTCGGGCAGTCCACTGTGGAGGCCGCCCGCAGACTTCGCCCGGATATCGCTTTCGTGGGTGCCAACGGCATCCACCCAACCTTCGGGCTCAGCACGCCCGATCCCGAGGAAGCCGCGGTCAAGACCGCCTTCGTCACCTCAGCGCGCCGCGTGGTGGCCCTGGCCGACTCTTCCAAGCTGGACGCCGAAACCCTGGTCCAGTTCGCCACTTTGAAGGATGTTGACACCTTGATTACAGACAGCGAACCCTCCGCGGAACTCGCCGCAGCCCTCGCCGACGCCGGCGTCGACGTGGTGATCGCATGATCGTCACGTTGACCGCCAACCCCAGCCTGGACCGCACGGTCGAGCTGCCCGGCGCGCTGGCCCGCGGCGAAGTGCAACGCGCCGTGGCAGTCCACCAGGAATCCGGCGGAAAAGGTGTCAACGTTTCACGGGCGCTCGTCGCGTCCGGCCTCGACACTCTTGCGGTCCTGCCGGGCGCGGACTCGGATCCGGTGCTTTCCGGACTGCACGACGGCGGCGTGCCGTTTGCGGCGCTCCCCATCGGACAGGCGCTGCGCAGCAATGTCACGCTCACCGAACCGGACGGCGTCACCACCAAGATCAACGAACCCGGCCCGGAATTGAGCGGCGAACAGCAGGAAGCCCTGATCGGGCTGCTGCTGGAACGCTCCCGTGGCGCCAGCTGGGTGGTCCTCGCAGGCTCTCTCCCACCCGGAGTTCCCGCGGATTTCTACGCCACCATCGCGCGTCGGCTCCGGTCGACCGCGGACGGATCGGCCGCGCCAGGCATCGCCATAGACTCCTCCGGGGCGCCGCTCGCGGCAGCTTTGGTGGGCGATGCCCTGGGGAAGCCGGACCTCCTGAAGCCGAACGCGGAAGAGCTCGCAGAGCTTGCCGCCGCCGCAGGTTTCACCAAGGTCGCCACAGCCGACGAGCTGGAAGCGGACCCGGCCGCAGCCGCCCAAGCTGCTGCCGCCGTCGTCGCCAGCGGTGTAGGCGCCGTTCTCGCAACACTCGGGTCCAAAGGGGCAATCCTGGTGACGGCGGACGGAGCGTGGCTCGCCACGCATCCGCCCATCAAAGCCGTCAGCACGGTAGGCGCCGGGGACTCTGCACTGGCCGGATACTTACTGGCTGCAACCCAAGGCGGGTCCGCGCAGGACTGCCTTCGTCAAGCCGTGGCACACGGTGCCGCTGCCGCTTCCCTGCCGGGCTCCACTGTCCCGGCAGTCCACCAAACAACCCCCGACGCCGTAACCATCACGGCCCTCCAAAAGGACTCACAGTGACCCAGCTGATCACACCCCAATTGGTCACCCTCGACCAAAACCTGGGCGACTCCCCCGCCGACGTCATCCGCGTCCTGGCCGGCAAAGTTGCCGACGCCGGCCGTGCTTCCGAGGTCGAAGGGCTCTTCACGGACGCCTTCGCCCGCGAGCAGAAGACCGCGACCGGTGTCCCCGGCGGGATCGCCATCCCGCACTGCCGCTCGGCCGCCGTCACGGAACCGGCACTGGCCATGGCACGGCTGTCCCACAAGGTGGACTTCGGCGCCAAGGACGGCCCGGCGGACCTGATCTTCTTCATCGCAGCACCGGACGGCGCAGACCAGGAACACCTCAAGCTGCTGTCCAAGCTGGCCCGCTCCCTCATCAAGAAGGATTTCACGGCGGCGCTGCGTGCTGCTTCTTCCCCGCAAGAGATCGTGGACCTGGTGGACGGCGCCCTGGCCGACAAGCCTGCAGCTGCGCCTGCACCCGCTGCACCTGCCGCCACTGCTGCCGCCAGCGCGACGGCGACTGCCGCACCAAAGCGAATCGTGGCAGTGACCGCTTGCCCCACGGGCATTGCGCACACCTACATGGCGGCCGACTCCCTTGTAGCCGCCGCGAAGGAAATGGGTGTTGACCTGCAGGTGGAGACCCAGGGTTCCTCCGGCGCCAAGCCGCTGGACCCGGCGGTGATCGCTGCGGCCGACGCGGTGATCTTCGCCGTCGACGTCGACGTTCGCGGCAAGGAGCGCTTCGCCGGCAAGCCGGTGATCAACGCTCCCGTCAAGCGCGGCATCGACGAGCCGGAAAAGATGGTCCATGAGGCACTGGCTGCCGCCGAGGACCCGCACGCACGCCGGGTTCCGCACTTCGGTGCCGAAGAGCAAGCCGCTCGCGCTGAAGACGAGAAGGGCGAGCACATTGGCCAGAAGCTGAAGCGCGCACTCCTCACGGGTGTGAGCTACATGATCCCGTTCGTTGCCGGTGGTGGCCTGCTGATTGCCCTCGGGTTCCTCTTGGGTGGCTATGACATCACTACCGTGGCGGACAAGGTGGTGCTGGAAAACAACTTCGGCAACCTCCCCGAAGGCGGCCTCGCGATCTACCTCGGCGCCGTCCTCTTCAAGATCGGCGCCCTGTCCATGGGCTTCCTGGTCCCTGCGTTGGCCGGCTACATTGCCTACGCCATCGCGGACCGTCCCGGTATCGCCCCGGGCTTCGTTGCCGGTGCCGTATCAGGCTTCATGGGTGCAGGGTTCCTCGGCGGCATCGTCGGTGGCCTCCTGGCCGGGTACATCGCGCATCTGATCGGAACCTGGCAGGTACCCCGCTGGCTCCGCGGCCTGATGCCCGTCGTCATCATCCCGCTGCTTGCCTCCATCGTCGCCTCCGGCTTGATGTTCCTGGTCCTCGGCGGCCCCATCGCCGGCCTCACCGTAGCCCTGAACACGTGGCTCACCGGCATGAGCGGCGCCTCAGCCGTTGTCCTCGGTATCATCCTCGGCCTGATGATGTGCTTCGATCTGGGCGGTCCGGTCAACAAGGTTGCCTACGCCTTCGCAGTTGCCGGCCTGAGCGCGGGCAGCGCAGACAACCAGGCACCGTGGATGATCATGGGCACCGTCATGGCTGCCGGCATGGTTCCGCCGCTGGCCATGGCCTTGGCCACCGCATTGGACAAGAAGGTCTTCACCCTCAACGAGCGTGAAAACGGCAAGGCAGCCTGGTTGCTGGGTGCGTCCTTCATCTCCGAGGGCGCCATCCCGTTCGCCGCCGCAGACCCGCTGCGCGTCATTCCCGCCAGCATGCTGGGCGGTGCCCTCACCGGCGCACTCTGCATGGCTACCGGGGTCACGTCCCAGGCACCCCACGGCGGTTTGTTCGTCTTCTTCGCCATCGGCAACCTGCTGATGTTCGTCATCGCCATTGTCGCAGGCATGATAGTCAGCGCCCTGGCCGTCATCGCCCTCAAGCGCTGGGCCGTCAAGAAGCCGGTGGAGGCAGAACCCGTGCCGGCCACCGCCAGCGTCTGACGTTCCACGGTCTAGACTTCCCACCAAGCCAACCATCACCACAAAGGAGCACCAATGCCTGAACGTACAGCCACCATCGCAAGCCGCGTCGGCCTCCACGCCCGCCCCGCAGCCATCTTCGCTGAGGCTGCCGGAGACCTGGACCTCGACGTCACCATCGCACGTCAGGGAGAGCCTGCCGACGACGCCATGGACGCAGCGAGCATCCTGTCCCTCATGAGCCTGGGAGCCTCCCACGGTGATGTTGTGGTGCTGCGCGCTGAAGGTGAAGGTGCCGATGAAGCACTGGACAGCCTGGTGAAGATCCTGGAAACGGACCACGACGCCGAGTAGGTCCGCACAACCTCAGCGCCATGCAAAGAGCCTGGTGACCCCCGGAAAGGGGTGTCATCAGGCTCTTTGCATGCCCACTTCCATCTACGGGCCGGCGAGTTCGTCAAGATGGCGCGAGAGCACTTGGAGCATCGGATCCGCTTCCGGCAGTTCACCGCTCCACAATCCATGCATCGCGATTCCGTCCAGGAGCGCACGCAAACGCTGGGCTTCATACCCGGAGTCACGTCCCTGGTTGAACTGACCCGCTTCGGCCAGGACCTGGAGGGCGATGTGGCATACGCGATCGACTCCGGCGCTGAGCCGTATCGCGGCAGGACGAAGCGCACTGTCGGTCAGTGAAAGGACGCCGAGCTGGACCTGCGCAACGAGTTCCAGGTGCCGTTCCTTATCGAGGGGAAGCAACTGCAGGAGCAATCCATCAACAAGAGCCCGGCCGGTGAGATCAAGTGCGGCGATTCGGGCTGTGACCCGATCCTCAATGAGTTTCAGGCAGAACTCCCGCAGGGCATGTTGGGTAGCAAAAGCGCGCCTCAGTGAAGCGGCCGCGATGCCCGCTTCCGCTGCCACTCCGCGCACGGAAAGGCCCGAAAGACCATCACGTTCGAGGACACGCAAAGAAGCTTCCGCAATTGCTGCACTGCGCGCCTGTGCATCGATTCTCCGGGGCATGGGTTTCAGCGGGACGGAGTAGCAGCGGGCTCGGCGCGGGCGGCCTTCTTCGGCCAGATCGTGTAGCTCAGGGCCCAGAGGAAATCGATGGCGAAGATGATGCCCAGGATGCGGAAGAAGTCCGAGAGGGCCGCGGTCCGTTCAGCGTCATTCACGAGGAACACGATCGCTCCCAGTGTCGCCGCTGCGATGCCAACCGCCAAGGCAGTGAGGAGCACATCCCGCCAGCATTTGATGGTGTAACGGGTTCCGGTGGGCCGTTCCGGCGCAGGTCCGCCCGCGAACCGGTGCTGGAAATGGGCATCCGCCCAGGCCACCATGCGCTTGCCGTACGCGACAGAGATGCCGATGTAGATCGCAGCAAGTCCGTGGTGCCAGGAGGCCGTACCACCGCCGAGCAAATCGACGGCGACCAAGGCAAGCAGGACGGCATCGATGACCGGAGCAAGGATCAGGAGAGATCCACCCAGCCGGGGACGACGCAGCAGATACCGTGCTGCGAGCCCGCCAAGGATCGCCACCCAGAACGCAACTTCGCACACCACGATTGCCAACAGAATCATTTACGTCCCCCAGACGCCATCCCGCATAAACTTTATTAGTACGAGTGTACTCACAAAATTCCGGAGACCGCCTCGATGGGCTGGGCACAACCCGGGAGACGTGGCTTAGCTCGAGGTTCCGCCGTTCAAGTAGGCAGCGATCGACGCTTCCGTGGGTTTGACGTCCTTGAGCTCCTCCGAGAGGTAGCCCTCGATAATCCGCGGATCCACATACGATGAGCGCGCCACCGAGGGGGTGTTGCCCAGGAGTTCCGAGGCCTCCTTGATGGCCCGCACAATGGCCTGGCGGGGAGTTCCCTTATGGCCGGATTTGATGAGGCACAGGGCCGCGGCCGCGGTGCCCTTCCACGTCCGGAAATCCTTGGACGTATAAGCCTCCCCCGCGATCCCCCGCAGGTAGCCGTTGATCATGGACGCATCCACGGAAACCCACGTGCCGTTGGATTGGTAGGCCAGCAAACGTTCCTTGCCGGGGCGCTCCGCCAGCGGCTCCAGAAAGGCCGCCAGCGCGGGATCGTGGATGGAAGTGTCCCAGAGCTGGCCGCTCTTGCCGGGGAATTTGAGGAAGACGTCGGGCCCCTCCACCCGCGCATGGCGGCAGCGGAGGGTGGTGAGCCCGTAGGAGCCGTTCTGCTTCATATAAACCTCGGACCCGACGCGGAGGGCACCGAGGTCCATGAACCGCACGGCTGCAGCCAGGGTCTGCTGCCGGGGGTCGGTGGCGTCCTGGAGGTGGACGGTCACATTGCGGCGGACCGCTGGAAGCACCAGCCCCAGCTTGGCCGCCCGGATGAACTTTTCGGTGTCCTTCCGCTCCCGCCAACCAGGGTGGTAGATGTATTGGCTCCGCCCGGCGGCATCAACCCCGGTGGCCAGGATGTGGCCGTGCTCGTAGGGACTGATCCACACATCGGTCCATGCAGGCGGGATCGCCAGCGCATTGATGCGCTGGCGATCCTCCTTGCTGACCAAGCTCCCGTCAGGGTGGCGGTAGCTGAATCCCTTCCCAACCTTGCGGCGGACAATGCCGGGCTTGGAAAGGTCACTGCGCTTCAGCCTGGGCATGGTCTATCCGCCCTGTTCGCGATCGTCCCGCTCCGCAGTACCGGCTAGGCCTCGTCCGGGTCCGTCACAGCAGCGCCGGCGTTCATGATTTCCGCGTTGATCATCCAGACCAACTGCTCAAGGCGGGCAATAAACGCGTGCAGCAGGTCCGCCGTCGTGGGATCTTCCTCGTCCACCTCGTCATGGACGTCGCGCATGGTCTGGACAGCGCGTTCCACGCGGTCGGTGACCAGCTTGACGGCGTTCTTGGTGTTGACCAAGCCGGCGGGGAATTCCTCGAGGCGCGTGCCCTTGGCAATGGTGGAGCTGCGGCCGTCAGGGAGCGCGTGGAGGGCCCTCATGCGTTCGGCGGTGTCGTCGGCGAACTGGCGGGTTGCGAGGACGAGCTCATCCAGCTGGAGGTGAAGATCGCGGAAGTTCGGCCCCACGATGTTCCAGTGCGCCTGCTTTCCCTGGAGCTGTAGCTCGATCAGGTCTGTCAGGACGATTTGAAGGTTGTCTGCAAGCTGCTGTGACGCTTTCATGGGTTCCTCTCGTGGACGTTCATGTGAGCGAAAAAATGTGTCGCCGAATATCTCCGGCAACCGCCCAATCATCAGGTGACGACTTCAATAACCCTTTCATAAGGGTGCTTAGTAGTACAATGAGGAGTGTTAGTGTTCACGACTGGCGAACTTCGCTCCCCAACGAAGGGCCGGCCTGTGATAACGGAAAAGGCACTTTGAGGCGGTGGAACGCCTCCAAGTACCGGCATAACTAAATCGAAGTAATCGGAATGCATAGTTGGGAACCGTCGACATTAGTCAACGATTCCCCGGAAAGGAATGTGCTGACCATGAATACGCTTCTGATCATTGCTGGTGTAGTAGCAATTGTTCTTCTCCTTGTCGGCGGCTTCTCCCAAGCCTTGAACTGGTTGCTGTGGGTAGGCGTGGTCCTCCTCGTCGTGGCAGCCATCGGCTGGCTGTTGAGCTTCATGTCGGGCCGCAGGGGTCATACGGTATAGAACCTGACGCCGGGGGTCCGCCCCCGGCGTCACCCATCCCGGCCCCGGGATCAGGCACCTTCCGCGTCGTCCCCGGTTGCCGAGGGCGGCGGAGCTGCATCAGGATCCTTGGGCGTGGGAAACTCGTCGCCCGAAACAGCAGGGACTCCCTGGGCAGGCCGCTCCGGAGTTTCACGCTCATCGCCTTGACCAGGCATCTCTTGTTCGGGGGTAGGCGTGCCATAGCCCCCGGGTTCGCTGTCAGGGTCTACGCGGTGTTCGTCCTGGCTCATGTGTTCCTCCTTGAAAATCCGATGGGGCCCCGATAAGAAGTTCGAGGAATGCTGACAGTTCCGACCGTAGTCCGGTGCCTGGTCGGCGTCCACACAACCCACCACGGAGGTGCGTAGATGGTTGAGCCGGAACAGGTTCCCAGAATCGGCAGGAACGAGTCCACCGAGGAGAGGATGGACCGCAACTGGATGGAGTTGATCCAGGAGCTGCGCGTCCTCCAAACCGGAGTGCAGATCCTGGGCGGCTTCCTGCTGACGTTGCCGTTCCAATCCCGTTTCGAGGAACTGGACGACTGGCAAAGGAACCTTTACCTCTTCAACGTCATGGCGGCAGCACTGACCACCATCCTCATCGTGATCCCCGTCAGCGTTCACCGGCGGCTGTTCCGCCGGGGGCTCAAGGCCACCCTCGTCTCCAGCGCTGACGTGGTCACCAAGTGGGCCCTGGCCGGGGTGGCGCTGTTGATCGTGGGTTCTGCCACGCTGGTCTTCGACTTCACCGCGGGACGCACGGCTGGTCTCATTGCCGGCGGATTCATCATCCTGGTCCTCCTGCTCCTCGTGGTGGGCACGCCCCTGTGGCTGCAGCGCAACGCCATCCGGAGAAACGGCGAGTCAAAGGAAGAGTGAGGAAAATGTTGCGCCCCATCAAGAACCATCCACCGGCGGGTGAAGACAGCAAGCCGACCCGTCATTGGGTCAAGGACCACGGCCTGCTGTTGGTCAATGCCGGCTTGTTCGTGGTGTTCCTCGGAGGAATGATCATTTCCGGAGCCGCTACCTACAGCGAGGAACAGCAGGCGCATGGCCAACCGGCGACTGGCATTTCCGATTTCCTGACGTCGGGAAGCTTCTGGGAAGCCGTCTTCGAGAACTGGGAGTCCGAGTTCCTCCAGATGGCCATGTACGTTGTCCTGACCGTGTTCCTGTTCCAACGTGGCTCCTCGGAGTCGAAGCCTGTGGATAAGGAAGCACCGCAGGACCAGGACCCGCGCGCGGCGGAGAAGTCCGCCAAGACGCCATGGCCGGTGAAGCGCGGCGGCTGGGTCCTCAAGGTCTACGAGCATTCGCTTTCCGGCCTGCTGGGCCTGCTTTTCCTGTTCTCCTTCACCATGCACGCCGTCGGCGGAACCGCCGCCTACAACGAAGAACAGCTCAGCCATGGACTGCCGGAAATTTCCACGTGGGAGTACATGGCCTCCAGCCAGTTCTGGTTCGAATCCTTCCAGAACTGGCAAAGCGAGTTCCTTGCCGTGGCCGTCCTTGTCGGCGCCTCGGTATACCTCCGCGAACGCGGATCCCCTGAGTCCAAACCCGTGGCAGAACCACACCATGAAACCGGCGCCTAGCAGATTCACGATGTCGGGAAAATACCAGGAAAGGACACTGCATCATGCCAGGTAAAAAGAATTCCAGCCTGAAGGATCCCGGGCTCTACGAAGAGCTCCGCGAGGATGGCGCTTCCAAGGAGAAAGCAGCCCGCGTATCCAATGCCGCCGCCCGGCAGGGCCGCAAGGAAGTGGGCCACAAGGGCGGGAAGTCCGGAGATTACGACGATTGGACTGTGGACAAATTAAAGTCACGTGCCAAGGAACTCGGCCTCAAAGGTTATTCAGACAAGAAGAAATCCGACCTCATCTCCATGCTGCGGAATCATTAGTTCCCCAGTACGTACGACGCCGGTTCATGCCTTTTTCTTGGCCCGCGCCTTGGGTTTGCTGGCAGTTTTGCCGGCGGCAGCATCGGCGTCGTCCGCCTTTTCCTTGCCGCGCTTCTTGTCCAGGCTGCGCTTCAGCGCCTCCATGAGGTCGATGACGTCGCCGCCTTCGCCCTCGCCTTCGACCACGCCGAAGGTGGCCTCGGTATCCAAGGCCTCGCCCTTCTCCAGTTTGGCCTCGATCAGCGTCTTCAACTGAACCTGGTAGTCATCCGTGTACTCGTCGGGATCAAAGTCATGGGCCATCGATTCCACCAGGGCCGAGGACATCTCAAGCTCCTTGTCCGAAATCTTGATATCCGTCTCCAGGGAGGGGAATTTGGCTTCCCGGACTTCGTCCCCCCACAACAATGCCTGCAGCAACAAAACATCGCCCCGTACGCGCAACGCCCCCAGCCTGGTCTTTTGACGCAGCGCGTATTGGACGATCGCAATCCTGTCCGTGTCCTCCAGTGTTTGCCGCAGCAGCATGTAGGCCTTGGGCGATTTGGAATCCGGTTCCAGGAAATAGCTGCGCTCGTACATGATGGGGTCCAGTTGCTCGGCGGGGATAAACTCCACCACCTCAATTTCGCGGCTGTTCTCCTCGGGCAGGGACTTCAGTTCGGCCGACGTCAGGACCACGGTGCGGCCTTCTTCTTCGTAGGCTTTGTCGATATCCTCGTACGCCACAACGTCGCCACAAATTTCGCATTTACGCTGGTACCGGATGCGCCCGCCGTCCTTATTGTGGACTTGGTGCAGGCCGATGTCGTGATCCTCCGTGGCACTGTAGAGCTTCACTGGTACGTTGACCAGACCGAACGCGATGGATCCCTTCCAAATGGCCCTCATGCACCCAGTCAACAGCACAACACAGCGGAGGAGAAGAGGTGGCAGGCAAGCAGCAGGAGCGCGTGAACGTGGAAGGCCACGAGCTCACCCTCACCAACCTGGGCAAAATCATCTACCCGGAAACCGGCACCACCAAGGCTGAAGTCCTGGAGTATTACGCCGCCGTCGCCCCTTTCCTCATACCTGCTGCGGCCAACCGGCCAGTGACACGCAAGCGTTGGGTCAACGGCGTGGGAACGGCCGAGCACCCCGGGCAAGTGTTCTTCCAGAAGAACCTTGAAGACTCTGCGCCCAAATGGATCCCCCGCGCCACCATCCACCATTCGGACCACACCAACGACTACCCGATGGTCAACAACCTGGCCACGCTCACGTGGATGGCGCAGATCGCCTCGCTGGAGATCCACGTTCCGCAATGGCAGGTGGACGCCGCCGGAAATCCGCTGCGGCCCGACCGTTTTGTCCTGGACCTCGATCCCGGTCCCGGCGCCGGCCTCCCGGAATGCGTCGAAGTGGCCAAGCTGGCCCGCTCCATCCTGCAGGACATGGGCATGGATCCGGTCCCTGTCACCAGCGGCAGCAAAGGTATCCACCTCTACACCGGCCTCGACGGGACGCTGAAGTCCGAGCAGGTTTCCGCCTTCGCCCACGAACTCGCCCGCGCCTTGGAGTCCGACCACCCGGAGCTGGTGGTCAGCGACATGAAGAAGTCCCTCCGCAAAGGCAAGGTTTTGGTGGACTGGAGCCAGAACAGCGGAAACAAAACCACCATTGTTCCCTACTCCTTGCGTGGCCGCGCGTTCCCTACTGTGGCGGCCCCGCGCACATGGCGGGAGCTCGCCTCACCGTCGCTGGACCACCTCGACTACACGACGGTGATGAAGCGGGTCCGCACCGGCAAAGACCACTTCGCGCCGATTTCCGAACGGCACCTGCCGCCGCACGGGGAGGATGAGAAGGACGACGGCGGCCCTGCCGCAGGCTCGGGCACAGGCAGTTCGGGCACCCCGCGGGAACGGGTGGTGACGGTCGAGAACCGCCTCGCCAAATACGTCGGGATGCGCGATCCGGACAAAACCCCGGAACCCTTCCCGTCGTCGTCGGCCGCTTCTTCGGCGCCGCGGCCCGGCGGCTCCTCGTCCGACCAACCGAAGCCCGGCGATCCGACGCCACCGGGCGGCATCTTTGTCATCCAGGAGCACCATGCCCGCCGCTACCACCTGGATTTCCGGTTGGAACACGACGGCGTCCTGGTCTCGTGGGCGCTCCCCCGGGGTGTTCCGGAAACACCGGAGCGCAACAACCTGGCCGTTCACACCGAAGACCACCCGATGGACTACGCGAACTTCGCCGGCGTCATCCCCAAGGGCGAATACGGCGCCGGAACAGTCAGCATCTGGGACCGCGGCCACTACACGTGCGAGAAATGGCGCGACGGCAAAGAGGTCATTGCCACCCTGACCGGTGAGCCGGGCGGTGGTTTGCATGGCACCAAGCGGTTTGCGCTCATCAATACGGGCCAGAACTGGCTGATCCACCTGATGAAGGAACAACCGGGAGGCCGGCCTGCCACGCCGCCCAAGGAAGCGAAAGCAGCGCCGGCCAAGCCATCCGCTCCCCAAGCCATGCCGGACTACAGCCCAATGCTGGCCACCTCGGGGGACATCGCAGACCTCCACGGTGACTCTTGGTTGTATGAACTGAAGTGGGACGGAATCCGGGCGATCATTACAGGAACCGAGGGCAGGATCCGCCTCATGAGCCGTAACGGGAACGACCTCACGGCCACGTACCCGGAACTCACCGACCGTGGGTGCTGGCCTGAGGGCGACTTCGTGGCGGACGGTGAAATCGTGGCGCTCGGCAAGGGCTCCCGGCCCGATTTTGGTCGGCTGCAACTCCGGATGAACCTGGTGAAAACCGCCGACATCGAGCGCGCACGGGCATCGGTTCCGGTGCAGCTGATGCTGTTCGACCTTCTGTACGACGGCGGCACGGACCTGAGCGGGCTGCCTTTCCACGAGCGCCGCGAGAGGTTGTCGGGCTTTGCGGAGCGCTTACGTCCAGGCTGCCCTCTCCATCTGTCTGCCGTCCTGGACCACGATGTGGAAGACCTGATGGCCAGCGCCGCCGAGCTGGGCCTGGAAGGTGTCATGGCGAAAAAGGCCGATGCCCGCTACGTAGTTGGGCGCCGGAGCAGGTCCTGGCTCAAGCTGAAGCTGGAACAGAGCCAGGAAGTGGTGGTGGGTGGGTGGCGTCCCGGCGCGGGCGCCCGAAGCGGGACGTTCGGCTCCCTGCTGTTGGGCATCCCGGACGGCGACAAGCTGCACTATGTGGGCAGGGTGGGCAGCGGCTTCAAGGATTGGCAGTTGCGCGACATCATGGAGAACCTGGAGCCTCGGGTGGCCGCTGATTCCCCCTTCGCGGACATCCCCCGCGAGGATGCGGCGGGCGCCACATGGGTGAGCCCCGATCTTGTGGCGGAGGTGACGTTCGGGGAATGGACGGGCCCGGGCCGGCTCCGGCATCCCGTGTGGCGCGGGTGGCGGCCGGACAAGTCCCCCGAAGACGTGAGCCAGCCCAACTAAGTGACAGGTAACGCTGCATTGAGGGTTCAACAGGGCGTTTGCTGCTACTCAGTTGGGCTGGCTGCGCGGGTGATACCGGTTCAGGAGGAGGCTTAGGAGGAGTGCGGCATCTGCGGGCGGCTGGTCCTGTGGATTGCCGTGACAGCTGCTCCCTGGCCCATCCGGCCGTGGGCTTGGTCGCGATCCTTCGGGTGCCGGTGCTTGCCGTTTCCGTCCGGCCATTGCCGGGGCTGGTCCGTACCGAGAGCCACCGCGATGGTGGCCGGTTCGGGCATCGGAGCCATATCCATGGACTCCACCAAGTGGCTTGCTACCTCAGGGTTGATGTTGTCGGCTTCATGGTTCGCAGTCATGGTTCTTCCTTTCCAGATGGAATGAAGGGATTTCAATACTAGGTGCGATGAAGACTCTTGTCTGCAGGAATTTCCTGGCCCCAGGGCCTACCAGCGGACCTTCTTCTCTGTCTTGGCGCGCTTGCCGCTGGCCGACGTGGGCTTGTGGCCTTTGCCGGTGCTTTGCCAGCCGGCAGGAGCGCCCCCACCGGACTTGCTGGCGAGCATGGCTTTCTGCGGGTCGGTCAGTTTCGACTTGATGCCGCCTGAAGCCGGGGCCTGGGCAGCGGTTTCAGGGGTGGTGTTGTCAGGTGTGGCGTTGTCGGAAGGGTTGGCAGTCATACGTGGACTCCTCAAGGTGTGAGTCCTGGAGAGACACGTGTCCCATGACGTTGCGGTTCGGGAAAAAAGGCTTCGGCGACAGGAACGGCATGGAGGCATGGCCTCAACAGGCGTGGATTTTTGTCTGGTGAAACGCGGCTGCGTGCTTCTTACGGAAGAGGCGCCGGTCTACTCAAAAATCAGTGTTCCCATGCGTCATACCCTAACCAAAAACAGAGAACTTTGTGAACCCCTTGGCTAGCATGTCCATCATGATCCGGGGATCCGACGTTGCCACCACCTTGCGCGCGGCCGGCTGTGTGTTTGCCGAGGACGAGGCCCACCTCCTCATCGAGGCCGCCCGCGATGCTGAGGAGCTCAACCATCTGGTGGAACAACGGGTCAGCGGACGGCCCCTTGAACATCTTCTTGGCTGGGCGGAGTTCTGCGGGAAGCGCATGGCCGTAGGGCCTGGAGTGTTCGTGCCGCGTCGTCGCACGGAGTTCCTGGTGCGCCAGGCGGCCATGATCGCCGCGCCCGGTGCCGTCGTCGTCGACCTCTGCTGTGGTTCCGGCGCGCTGGGAGCCGCGGTGAGCGACCTGCTGGGCACCTGCACGTTGCACGCAGCGGACATCGATCCGGCAGCGGTCCGCTGCGCGCGACGCAACGTGGAGCCCCGTGGCGGAACCGTCCACCGCGGCGACCTTTATGCAGCCCTCCCCGATGAACTTATGGGGCGCGTTGACGTCCTGCTGGCGAATGCGCCGTATGTTCCTACGGAGTCCATCGGACTGATGCCCCCGGAGGCTCGCCTCCACGAGCCGAGGGCAGCGCTCGACGGCGGCACTGACGGTTTGGCTGTCCAGCGTCGCGTAGCGCAGGGGGCGGCACAGTGGCTGGCGCCCGGCGGTGTCCTCCTGGTCGAAACCTCGGCAGCTCAAGCCGCTGAAACAGCCCGTCTCCTGATAGAGGCCGGACTGCTGGCCACGGTGGTTTCGGACGACGGGCTGGACGCGACGGTGGTGCTGGGTTCGGTCCGATCCATCAGTTTTTGACCCCTATTACGCCCCCTTTCGTGGGCTTCGCTAAACAATTTGGTAACAACGCGCTTAGCAGGGCAAAAACGGGCGGACATCCGCATGATTGCAGGGCAAAACCGGGCAATGAGATGCAACACAGCTAGGCAATTTGCACCCCTAAAAGGCCTAAAAATCCGATCTCAACTCGGGTTTTCGCCCCAAAACGCGTAAAATTGAAACCCTGCCCAGAGCGGGGCAGCAGAAGTCGCAAGCAAATGACCTCCCTAGGAGTAGCCCAAATGCCCATAGACCAAAGCAAGTCCGTCTCTCCGGATGGCGCAAGGAACGCCACCGGAAACCAGGAACCGGCAGCCCCCACGGGCGCCGCAAACGCAGTAAAGAACGCAACGAAGAAAACGAAGCTTCGCCCGAAGCGCCGGCTCAAAGAGTCCGACGTCAACGTGGTGGACAAGCCGATGCTGCGCAAAGCACTCGGCGGCACGATCGTCGGCAACACCATGGAGTGGTACGACGTCGGCGTGTTCGGATACCTCATCACCACCATGGGCCCTGTCTTCCTGCCGGAAGCAGACAAGTCCGTCCAGACACTCTTCCTTCTGGGCACCTTCGCCGCAACATTCATCGCGCGCCCCCTCGGTGGCGTCGTCTTCGGTTGGCTCGGCGATAAGGTAGGCCGCCAGAAGGTCCTCGCAGCAACACTGATGCTGATGGCGGCAAGTACGTTCGCCGTCGGCCTCCTTCCCGGCTACGCGCAGATCGGCATCTGGGCCGCCGCGTTGCTGGTGATCCTGAAGCTCATCCAGGGCTTCTCCACCGGTGGCGAGTACGCCGGTGCCACGACTTTCGTCAGCGAGTACGCCCCGGACAAGCGCCGTGGCTACTTTGCCAGCTTCCTGGACATGGGCAGCTACATTGGCTTCGCCCTTGGCGCCGCCCTGGTTTCGGTCCTGCAGCTCACGCTCGGACAGGCAGCAATGGAGGACTGGGGTTGGAGGATTCCGTTCCTGATTGCTGGTCCGCTGGGCCTGATTGCGGTGTACTTCCGTAGCAAGATCGAGGAATCCCCGCAGTTCCAGGCAACCCTGGACGCCCAGGAAGCCTCTGCCAAGGATGCAGCCTCGCAGGATGCTGCTGTCGCCAAGGGACCCATCGGTATCGTCAAGGCCTACTGGCGCCAGATCGTGCTGGCCATGATCCTCGCAGCCGCAGCCAACACCGTTGGTTACGCCTTGACCTCCTACATGCCTACATACCTCACGGATTCCAAGGGTTACGATCCCGTCCACGGCACGCTGCTGACCATTCCGGTCCTGGTGATCATGGCCGTGTGCATCCCGCTGACCGGTAAGCTCTCGGACCGCATTGGCCGCCGCCCCGTGTTGTGGGTTGGTGCAGGCAGCACCATCGTCTTCTCGGTTCCGGCCTTCATGCTGATCGGCATCGGTGAGATCTGGTCCACGCTGGCCGGCCTGGCACTGATCGCTTTCCCGGTGACGTTCTACATCGCCAACCTGGCCTCGGCCCTCCCCGCGCTGTTCCCGACGTCCAGCCGTTATGGCGGCATGGGCATCGCTTACAACTTCTCGGTCGCGATTTTCGGCGGAACCACGCCGTTCATCGTGCAGGGCCTGATCGAGGGCACCGGCGATGACATGATGCCGGCGTACTACCTGATGGCCACGTCCATCGTCGGTGCGATTGCCATCTACTTCCTGCGTGAATCCGCCCAGCGTCCGCTGCCGGGCTCCATGCCCAGCGTGGACACCCAGGCTGAAGCGCGCGAGCTCGTAGCCACTCAGGACACCAACCCGCTCATCAACCTGGACGAAATGCCGTTCGACGGCCAGCCGATCGATGATGCCGTGTTTGGCAAAGGCGACAAGGACCTGACCCCCGCTTAGGAACTCATTGCCTGCAACTTCTGCGCAGCCATTCAGCTAGTTCGCGGCACCTTGCCGCCCACCGTAGCCACCAGCCCCAAGGCGCTCTCCTTGGTGTTGGTGGCTACGGCTGTTAACAGGGTTACCAAGAAGCGTTCGACGCCGCCGCCCGCCTCAGGCCCTCAGCAAGCCTTTGACCGCCTCACCCATGATCCGGGCACCTTCCGGGAACGCGCCCGGGTTGGGCCCGGCGTAGTTGAGCCGGATGTACGGTCCTTCGGGTTCTGCCGGGAACCATTCCGTGCCTGCTGCGATGAGCACCCCGGCCGCCTCGCAGTCCTTGGTGAGTTGCTCGACGTCGAAACCATCCGGCATGCGCAACCACAGGTTCAGGCCGCCTTTGGGCAGGTGGCTGAGGTGCGCCTGCGGAACATGCTCCCTGAGGCTGGTGACCAACAGGTCCCGGCGGGACTGCAGCTGATGGCCGATGCCGCGAAGGTGCGTCTGCCACCCGGGCTGCGTGACGACGTCGAGCGCTGCAGCCTGAAGCAGGCCGCTGACGTACATGGACTCGGCAGCCTGCGCGCCCATGATGCGTTCGCGCGCGGGACCCCGGGCGATGATCGCTGCGACGCGGACGGACGGCGAAACACTCTTGGTCAGTGACCGGATGTAGACAATATGGCCGGAATCGTCCTTGGCTGCGAGCGGAACGGACGGAGCCGTGATGCCGAAGTCGTGCGCCCAGTCGTCCTCCACAAGAAACGCTCCGTGGCGCTGGACGATCCGCAGGACCTCCTCCCCGCGCCCGGCCGACCATTGCGCACCCGTGGGGTTGGCGAAGTTGGGCTGCCCATAGAACATCCGCGCGCCGGATTCCTCGAACGCCCTGTCCAGTTCCTCGGGATCGGGGCCGTCCGGGCCGCTGGGAACGGGAATGACGTTCACGCCGGCCTGGCCGGCGGCCAGCAGCGCACCCCAGTAGCTGGGCGATTCCACCAGCAGCGGCTGGCCGTGGCCCACCAGCCCGCGGAATATCGAGCTCAGTCCGCTCTGGCTGCCGGGAAGCACGACGACGTCGCTTGGCTGGGGCGGGGTGACGCCCACCGGCGTTGAGGTGCTGAGCTCCTGCGCGAACCAGGATTGCAGTTCCGGAAGGCCCTGTGCGGGAGGCCGGGACAGGGCGGCGTCTCCCCTTGCGGCACGCGTCAGTGCCGCGCGGACCAGCCGTTCCGGGAGAAGTTCGCGGTCGGGGTAGCCGGAGTGGAACGCAATGACGTCGTTGGAAGCGCTCCGCATGGCGGCAGAGTTCAGGGGTCGCGCCGTTTGGGCTGACCGCAGGGCTGCTGTTTGCCAGCCGTAGTCCGCGGGCCTTGCCGTGCGGTAGGCCCGTACGAAGGTCCCGACGCCCGGACGGCTTTCAATCAGCCCTTGTGCCGTGAGTGTCCTCAGGGCCTTCTGGACTGTCACCGGGCTGGCTTGGTACTCGGCAACGAGGTGGCGGGTTGACGGCAGCTTGGCCCCCGGAGCTGCGTCCGCAATCCACTCTTTTACTCGCGCGACTATTCGGGAACTGCTATCGTTATTCATGAGTCACAATAGTAGCGCTACTACACTTTCGCGAACAGTGGTATCCACCCGGACATCGACCGGCATCTGGTGGGGCCTCCTCGGCGTCGTTGCCTTCTCCTTCACCGTTCCCCTCACCCGGGTGGCCGTGGAGGGCATGTCGCCCCTGTTCATCGGAGCGGGCCGGGCTGTTGTTGCCGCCCTTCTCGCAGCACTCGCCCTGGCCTTCACACGGCAGCGGCTTCCCCATGGAACCCAGCGGATCCGCCTGGCCGTGGTGGCCGGCGGAATTGTGGCGGGATTCCCCCTGCTGACGACCTTTGCGCTCACCAGTACCTCCGCAAGCCACGGAGCCATCGTCATTGCGCTGCTGCCTGCGGCCACGGCGACTGCTGCCGTGATCAGGGGACGTGAACGCCCGCGGCTGCTCTTCTGGATGCTCACGGCCGTGGGCGTTGTTGCCGCCCTGGTCTTTGCCTTGGTCCAATCCGGCGGCTTTGGCTCCCTGCACTGGGCCGACCTGCTGTTGCTCGGGGCCGTGATTGCGGCAGCCATTGGCTACGCGGAGGGCGGCTTGCTCGCCCGCGAACTCGGTTCATGGCAAACCATCTCGTGGGCGTTGGTGGTGGCTGCCCCCGTCATGATCCTGCTGACGGTGGTTTCCCTCAGCTCCGGCATGCCGCATGCGACCCCGCTCCAGTGGTTGTCCTTTGCCTACCTGGGGGTGGTCAGCATGTTCCTTGGCTTCTTCGCCTGGTACCGCGGCCTGGCCATCGGGCCCATGGCGCAGGTCAGCCAGATCCAACTCGTCCAACCCGTCATGAGCATCGCGTGGGCCGGCCTCCTCCTGGGCGAGCCGATGACGTGGACCACCGTAGTGGGTGGCCTCGCGGTCATCGTCTGCGCCGGCGCCGCCGTCCGCGTCCGGCTCAGGAAGTAGGAACCCATGTACACGCCGGCACACTTTGCCCCATCCCCCGAAGCTGTTGAATCGCTGCTCCGGCACACCGGGGCTGCCAACCTTGTCACCATGACCGGGGACGGCTTGCTCGCCACGCTGCTCCCCTTCGTCTACGAACCCTCGATCGGGGAGCACGGCGCCCTGCACGCGCATATGGCCCGCAACAACACCCAGTGGTCTTCAGCTGCAACCAGTGAGGCCCTCATGATCGTGCAGGGCAACGACGCCTACATCTCGCCGTCCTGGTACGCCTCCAAAGCCGAACATGGCAGGGTGGTGCCCACCTGGAACTACTCCACCGCCCATGTTTACGGCGAGTTGGTGATCCATGACGACGCCGGCTGGTTGGGCCGGCACGTCCGACGCCTCTCCAACCAACATGAGGCCGGCATGCCCAAACCCTGGACCGTTGATGAAGCACCCGAGCGGTTCATTGCCGGGCAGCTGAAGGCGATTGTCGGCGTCGAACTTGTCATCACCCGGGTGGAAGCGAAGACGAAGCTCAGCCAGAACCGGAACGCCGCGGACGTTGACGGCGTCATTGACGGCCTGCGGGCCGTGGGAAACCCGGCGAGCGCGGCCGATGTGGAACAGGCAAGGACCTCGTAGACTCGGCGCATGCGCGAGGTTGCTTCGGAATCCCCCGGGCCCAGTGGGTCACTCCACCATCTTGAGATCTGGGTACCGCATCTTGACCGTGCCCGTGAGGAATGGGGGTGGCTGCTGGGCGAGCTCGGGTACCAGCCATTCCAGGAGTGGCCCACGGGGTGCAGTTGGAAACTCGGCGGTACGTACATTGTGGTGGAATGTTCGGACGCCATCACCGGGACCGCGCATCGCCGCACTGATCCTGGCGTCAACCATGTGGCGTTCCACGCGGGGTCCAGGGAGAACGTGGACCGGATCCGGGCGTTGGGCGGGGACGCGGGCTGGTATGAGATGTTCGAATCCAAATATCCGCACGCCGGCGGCCCGAAGCACTACGCCGCGTACCTGATCAACACGGACAGCTACGAGGTGGAGCTGGTCGCGGACTAGCTACGTCGGCGGGACCGCCGGACGCCACATGGCTACCCGCGGCCAGTGGGTCAGGCCCAACCCGGCCTCGTGCTCCATCAGGCGGGTCAACTGCGGACCCCAGCTTCCGGCGTCGAGCACCTCGAAGCCGAGGCGGCGATAGTACGGGGCGTTCCACGGCACATCCCTGAAGGTGCTCAGGGTTTGCCGCTGCATTCCATGCCCCCTGGTCCACACGCGGGCGGCGTGCAACAGTTCCCTGCCCAGGCCTTGGCGCGCGTAGTCGGGATGGACGCTGACTTGTTCAACGTGGCCTGCACCGTCAACGATGTCCGCCAGGAGGTACGCCACCGGATAGTCGAGCCCATCAACGTAAACCCATGCGCGACCGGCCACGGCATAACCGTGCAGCTGATCTACGGTGAGGGGCTCGTCGTCCGCGACCAAGTCCATCCCCAGAGCCCGGAAAGCCTGGCCCGCGGCACGCTCGATGTCCTGCATGATCAGCAGATCGTCCGCATGCGCGAGCCTGATCATTGCCGGGCGTCCAGCGCCGGGGGTGCCTGGGCCACCAGGAATTCGTTGCGCTTCTCGATCAAGTTTTGCATGTAGCGGCCCAGGACCAGCTTCTCCACCAAGCGGCCCAGCGGTCCGAAGGGGGCAGCGAATTCGATGGTGTCCACCATGAGTGTGCCGCTGCCGTCGGGCCGGAACTCATGCGTATGGCGGAGGTACTTGAAGGGGCCCTTTACCTGTTCGTCAGAGAACGACGCCGGTGCCTCCATCCGTGTGATGCGGCTGGTCATGCGGAACCGGACTCCCAGGTGCCAGGCCTGCCAGGTGACGGTCTCGCCTTGGGAGATCAACCCGGTGGTGACGCCATCCACTGCCTTCTCACGGCTCTTGGTCATGGACCCCACGTGGGCGTCGATGTTGCGTGAAAGATCGAAGAGCTCCTGCGGCGGCATGGAGGAGCGGGTGCGGCAGACGAAAGCGACGGGCATACCTTGATCTTCCCAGACCTTCCCGGCTCCGTGTGCCCCATCTCGCTACGGCTTGTGACCGGGCTTATGGCGGCACAGATGGCCATCCTGATAATTTTCAAGGGAGTCCCTCGATGATTGGTGGTGTTCCCCTGTGCCCGCAATCATCGCCCATGCCCGCGAACTCCACCGGCTGGGCCCGGCCAACAACGATCGCCTCTCCGCCGTCCGCGTTGCCCTGAGCGTCGCAGTACCGGCTTTGTTCCTCATTCTCATCGGCCGCCCGGACCTCATGATGTACGCCGTGTTCGGTGCGCTGACCGGGATGTACGGCCGGAACGAAACGCATCAGCTCAGGCTCAAACACCAAGCCCAGGCTGCCCTGTTCCTGGTGGGCGGGCTGGCCATCGGAGTGTTCCTTTCCGTCAACCACATCCACTCGTGGTGGCTGGTGCTGGTGGCCACCCTGTTCGCCGGAGCTGGATCCCTGTATGCGGATGCCGTACGCCTCAAGCCCATCGGCCCGTTCTTCGGCATCCTTGCTTTGGGTGCAAGCGCTTCGGTGCCAACCAGCGTCCCGTTCACGACGGCGGTGCTCATCGGGGCTGCGTCCGCCGCCTTCTCACTCCTGGTTGGCTTTGTTGGCTGGTTCCGCCACCGGCGGTGGGTCGCCGGCGCTGCCCGTGACATTCCGGTCCTCCGCGGCCCGCTCCGGCAGGCAGCCTTGGTCCATGCTGCGAGGTATGCCCTCGCGGTCAGTGCCGCCGGAGCCATCGGCGTCCTGAGCGGCAGCGGTCACCCGCACTGGGCCATGGCCGCCGCAGCCGTCCCCCTCGCCGGGGCCGACCTCCCCAGCCGCGTCCACCGGGGCATCCACCGCATCGTGGGGACGTTCCTCGGGTTGGCGGTGGTCGCCGTCGTACTGTTTCCCGGTCCGCTGTCGCCGCTCCAGTACTTCCCGGGTCAGGCTGCCGTGGTCCTCGCGGTGCTGGTGGTCCTCTGCCAGTTCCCCACTGAGCTGTTCATGGCCCGGCACTACGGGTGGGCCATGGTGTTCTTCACCCCGGTGATCCTGCTGATCGCGCAACTCGCGGCCCCCATGGATCCGGGCGTGCTGGTGATGGAGCGGGCCATTGAGACGTTCGTAGGAGCCGTGGTTGGCATTGCGGTGGCCGTGCTGGTGCGGGCGCCTCGGAGCCGGGCTTAGTTCCTGCCCGCGGGTTGTTACGGTTCCAGGGGCCTGCGTGGCGGCCCCGACGTCAGTTTTGCCGGCAGGACCCGCGCGAAGAAGCTGACCACTTTGTAGCGCCGCGTCGGGATGGAAACACCCTTGCCCTTCGCGTTGTCCTCAAGTCCTTCCCTGACCACCCGTTCGGCGGTGAGCCACAGGAACCGGGGAGCCACGGACTTGTCCATGCCCATGCGGTCGTGGAACTCCGTGTGCGTGAAACCCGGGCAGACAGCGGTGACCCGGACGCCCGACGTGGCATAGGTGGTGTTCGCCCACCGACTGAAGGTCACCTGCCATGCCTTGGCCGCGGAGTAGGTGCCACGGTTGGCGAACGCGGCAACACTTGCCACGTTGATGATCCGGCCCTTACCGCGCGCCAGCATGACTTCCAGTGCGGCGTGGCACAGCTCCATGGGCGTTTGCACATGGAGGCGAAGATGGCGCCGTTCCTCGTCAAGATCGTTGAGTTCAAAGGACTTCAATAGCCCAATGCCGGCGTTGTTGACCAGGACGTCCACCGGTCGGGCAGCGTTCCGGAGGCGCTCCGCCACCGCTGAAACCCCGACGCCGGTTGTGAGGTCGGCGGGAAGGACCTCCGCCGAGATACTGAAGTCGCGTTCGAGCTCACCGGCTTTCTCCTTCAGCCGTTCTTCGTCGCGGGCCACCAACACCAGGTGATGGCCCGCTTCGGCGAGCTGGCGCGCAAATTCAGCGCCGAGCCCGGCGGTGGCCCCGGTAACCAGGGCGGTGAGTTCATTGGCTCGTGTCGTCATGCGCCAAGACTAGTAGGCGGGTCCGCAGAATTGCGTCCGGCCACTGGGATAATCTGATTGAAACGATGCAAAGGATTCCACATGGTCAACGACGCCCTTTCCCCGCAGGACGCCCTGCTCCTCAACAACAACGGCGCTTGGTGCTGGTTCCAGGACGAACGCGCACTGATCGATCCCGCCAACAACACGCTGCTGGTCGGCTCCGTGGCTGCACCGGAGGGGCCTGGAGGCTCCGATCGCGGCGGCAACATTGAAGTGACGGTGATGGACCTGGCTACCGGCGAGCGAAAAGTCCATGTCCTGCACCAGCGGTTGGAATCCGATGACCACAACGCCCCGGCCCTGCTGATCCGGCCGGATGGCCGCTACGTAGCCATGTACGCCAGGCACAAGACGGACAACTACTCCCGATGGCGGGTTTCGGCCCGTCCGCATGATGCTTCAGAGTGGGAACCGGAGCAGCAGTTCGACTGGACCGAACTCGCCGACGGCCGCGGCGCCACCTACTCCAACCTGCACTACCTGAGTTCCGAGGACCGGGTTTACAACTTTGTCCGCGCCATCAACGATGACCCCACGCTCATGATCTCCGCGGATGACGGCAGCACGTGGAGCTACGGCGGCAAGCTCTTCACGCGCCCGAAAATCGGCTACGTCAACGGGTATACCCGGTACGTCAGCAACGGAACGGACCGCATCGACCTCATCACCACGGATCACCATCCGCGCGACTTCAACAACAGCATCTACCACGGCTACATCCACAAAAATGCGCTTCACGACGCCGAAGGCAACGTGGTCAATCACCCTGTGATCGACTCAGAAGGCATCAACCAAGCGTCGCTCACCACTGTTTTCCAGGCCGGAACAACGCTCGACGGCGACGTCCTCACCCACGGCTGGACTACTGACCTGCGCCGGCAGGGCCCGGAACTCGCGGCGATCGTCACCTGCCGGGCCAACGACGTGAACGGTCCGCTGCGGCGGGAGCAAATGCTCGACGTCGACGATCACCGCCTGCTGTACGCGCGCTTCGATGGCGCAGGCTGGGAGCTGCATCCGCTCGCCGTCGCCGGCCCTGGCCTGCTGCCGCACGAACAGGACTACACGGGACTGGGCGCGGTGGACCCCAACGACCTGAACCGCGTGTATATTTCCACGCCGGTGGATCCCCGGACGGGCGTGGGCACCGCGCGCTACGAGATCTATTGCGGCATGACGTCCGACGCAGGCTCCGGCTGGGTGTGGGAAGCAGTGACCGAGGACTCCGCGGTGGACAACCTGCGGCCCATGGTGGTGCCCGGCGATCCGTCAGTTCACGCAGTCTGCTGGTTCCGCGGCTCGATGAAGTCCTCGCAGTCCTACGAAACGGAAATTGTGGCCCTCATTTCCTCAGCGAGGGGTTAGCCTCCGACTCTTTCAAACCTGAAAGTGCCACCAGCCAACCCCTCGCGGGGTGGCCTAGGCGAACTTCGCCAGGGGGTTGGCCAGGCGGCCTGCCATCTGGAGCCCGCCGGAGGGGTCCGAAATGTCCAGCATCTGTTGGTTGTTCCGCAACTGGAGCCGGTTGAGGCAGGACAGCTCAAAATCGGCGGCAAAGAGGTCGTGCATGGCGAACTGGTCCGCAAGCTCCGGGTGGCGCTGCTGGTATTCGCGCAGCACGGCTGCGGCAGTCCCCCAGAACTCGTCCTCGCGCAGCGTTCCATCCTCCACGAGGATCGCCCCGAGGAAACGGAAAATGCAGTCAAACACGTCGGTGAAGATGGCCAACACCATTTCTTCGGCGGGAATCCCGGCCTTGATGCGGGAGACCTCTTCCGGAAGGTCCAGCCGGTCCCCCATGACCACGATTTCCTCGGCGATGTCCTTCATGATGGCCCGGACCGGAACACCGTTCTCCAGGATCAGGATCACGTTTTCGCCGTGCGGCATGAACGCGAGCTCGTACTCGTAGAGGCAGTGGACCAGCGGAACAAGATAGGCCTCGAAGTAGCGGCGCAGCCACTCGGTGGGTGCCAGCCCGGAGCGCTGGATGAGGGCGGAAACCACGGAGTTTCCCCCAGCATCCACGTGCAGCAGCGACGCCATGGTGGCCAACTGCTGCCCGTCCCTAAGCAACGGCAGTGGACTTTCCCTCCACAGCGCCGAGAGCATCTTGCGGTAAGGCGACCCCTTGGCCGAAGCGGCCTCGTAATAGTGGTTGTGGTACCCGATGGCTGCCGATTCGCGGATCATGGCCAGGCCCCGGTTCTGGAGCTCCTGGTCTTTGCTGATCAGTTCCTGCAGCCAATCGTTGATGGCCGGCGTCGCCTTCATGTACTGCGGTGACAAACCACGCATGAAGCCCATGTTCAGCACGGACATCGCCGTCTTGACGTACGCCTTCTCCGGATAGTCGGTGTTGAAGAACGTGCGGATGGATTGCTGCGCCTGGTAAGCATCCTCACCGGCGCCGAGGTGGACAATGTGTCGCTGGGCGATTTCTGCCGCGAACGTCACGGTGAGCTTGTTGTCCCATTGCCACGGGTGCACCGGCATGAGGAGGTAGTCCTCCGGGTCCAGGCCCGACGCGGACAGCTCAGCGTTGAACCAATCAAGCGTGGCCGGCCCCAGCTCGGCCTCAAAATGCGTCCGGTAGTCCAGTCCGGCGCTGGAGGTGAAGACTGCCTTGCTGCGATGCACTGCGATCCATTGCAGTTTCACCGTGGCACCGGTTTCCGGCGCGAACGCGTGGTAGTCCGCAATCCCGAAGCCCAGCCGTCCGTTGTTGGCGACGAAGCACGGGTGGCCTTCCGTCATGCTGTGCTCAATAGCCTGGAAGTCCACGGCCCGGTCGATACCACCGGTCACACCGGCAGCCAACTGTGCTGAGCTGAACGGCTTGCCCTGCTTGTACGCATGGCCCGCCAGCGTGCTGCTGACTTCTTCCAGGTATACGGGCAGCATTTCCTGGCGGATGGCCAGCGCCTCATGAAATTCGGCGATAAAGTCCAACGCGTCCACGGGAAGCTCTTCGCCGTCCCGCAGCCGCGAGATGGAGTCCCCGGAGACAGACCAGTGGTCCAGTTGGAGCACCCGTGCCCGGAATCGGTATTCGGTGCTGTCGTCGTCGCTCACCACCTTGTAAAGGCCGACGCCGTTGCCCTCCTCCCGGATCAGCTCCGGAACCAGGATGCGCTCATGCGAGAACTCGGCGATGGCTTTCCGGACCAGGTGCCGGTTGGCGATGGCCCAGCGCTCAGGGGTCAGGTGGGACACCGGAGCGGCGACCTCGTTGGCGGTATCTTCAGGGGTGGTGGCGGTGGTGGTCACAGGGATTCTCCTCTGGTCGCCGCGACGGGCGCGGCCATAACCGGGGTCAAGGTGGCGAGGAAATCCTCGCGCGTGCAGAAGCTCAGCAGGCCCTGCTTATGGTCTTCGGCGGGATCGACGGCGGGCAGGGTCACCACACCGTGCGGTCGGAAGCCCACCTTCTCGTTGAGCACATGGATCTTGTGGTTGCGGGCGTCAGGTTCGACGACGATCCGCTGGGCTGCGGGGTCCGCGAACAGTTCCGTCATGACGGACTGCATGACGGCGGTGGTGTAGCCCTGCTGCGGGTTACCGCTGGGCGGGGACACCAGAAGGTGCATGCCAATATCACCGGGCTGGACCTCGTAGACGTCCGCCAGCGGTGACGACTCGGGACGGTACCGCTCCATCAAGAAGGCGGGAGCGCCGTCGTCGAGCCCCAGGAACGCCTGGTGGTGACCTGATTCGGCGATCTTTGAGTATTCCTCCACAACGTCCTGCTCAGTGGAGGCAACCATGCCCCAGAACCGGGCGTACTCCTGGCTGACCCAGCTGTGGAGGACAGGTGCATCCGCTACGGGATCGACGGGCCGGAATGTGAAACTCATACGTTTGCTCCAGCGGTTTCGGGGACGTCGGCAGGTTCTGCGGCAGCCGCCGGAGCGGGCGCGCCAAACTGCTGGAAAGCGATGCTGCGTTCGATCGGGTAGACCTCACGCCCGGTGACTTCCCGCAGGATGCAGGAGTTGCGGTAGGCAGCCATGCCAAGATCGGGCGTCACAAATCCATGCGTATGCAGTTCGGCGTTCTGGACGAAGATCTCGCCCGGTTCAACACCGGTCCCATAATTGCGCTCGACGTCGAAACGCCCCTTGGCGTCACGGCGGATCCGGTCCTTGATACCGCCCAGGAAAGCGGGCTCCTGATAGGTGTAGCCGGTGGCCAGGACCACGGCTTCGGACTCCAGGCTGTAACCGCGGCCATGTTCCTCATGGCGCAACTGGAGGGTGTGCGTGCCGCTGGCGGCGTCCCACTCTGCGGCAATGAGGGACGAGTGCGTATGCAACTGGGTGTCCACCAAGCCGGACAGGCTCTTGGCGTACAAGAGATCATAGATGTCGTCGATCAGGTCCGAGTTGATGCCCTTGTACAGGTTCTTTTGGCTCTTGATCAGCGAATCGCGCTGCTCGCCCGGGAGTGAATGGAAGTAGTCAACGTACTCCGGCGACGTCATCTCCAGCGTGAGCTTGGTGTACTCCAACGGGAAGAAGCGACCGGAGCGCGTCACCCAGTTGAGCTGGTAGCCGTGGACATCGATTTCCTGCAGCAGCTCGTAGTACAGCTCGGCGGCACTCTGTCCGCTGCCCACGATGGTGATGCTGCGCTTGGACTGCAGCTCACTCTTCCTCGACAGGTAGTCTGCGTTGTGGAGGACGAGTCCGCCGGCCTCGACAATCCCAGCACAGGAATCGGGAACGTAGGGTGACGTGCCGGTGCCCAGGACCAGTTTGCGGGCGCGAAGCACCTCAGCGCCGTCCGGACCCTGCACCGACAGGCGGTACACGCCGTCGTCGTACGTCACATCCAGCACATCCGTGCTAAAACGTACGGAGTCCAGCTGGCCGGCCACCCACTGGCAGTACTGGTTGTATTCGGCCCGCAGCGGGTAGAAGTTCTCCCGGATATAGAAGCGATACAGGCGGCCCGTCTGCTTCAGGAAGTTCAGGAAGGAGAACGGCGACGTCGGATCAGCCAGCGTTACAAGGTCCGCCATGAACGGCACCTGCAGGTGCGCCGGCTCGAGCATCATGCCCGGGTGCCAGTCGAAGGATTCGCGGCGGTCCACGAAAACACAGTCAAGGTTGTCGACAGGCTCACTCAGCGCGGCCAGGCCCAGGTTGAAGGGCCCGACGCCGATGCCGGCGACGTCGTAGATCCTGGCGTTGTCTTGGGTGCTCACGCTGCAGCCTCCGTAGTGTTCGCCAGCAGGCCGTTGCCCGTCCGACGGATGAGTTCGATGATTTCCTGGATGTCCCTCAGGCTCGCCTCGGCGTTGAGGAGGGTGAACTTGAGGTAGTGGCGGCCAGCCACCTTGGTGCCGGCAACCACGGCCTCGCCGGAAGCGAAGATGGCGGCGCGGATGGCGGGGTTGAGGGCGTCAGCCGCGTCCTCGTCCAGCTGGACGCCGTCGACCATGGGGCGGTAGCGGAACACCAGCGTGCTCAGCTGGGGCTCGGCTGCAAGTTCGAATTCGGAGTCGTCAGCCAGCAACGTTCCTACCCGTGCGGCAAGGTCGATAGCTTCGTCGAACAGCGCGCCGATGGCGTCTGCACCCATGATGCGCAGCGTGAGCCACAGTTTCAGGGCATCGAAGCGACGGGTCGTTTGGATGCTCTTGTCCACCTGGTTGGGGATCTCCGCCTTGGCGGCGCTCTGCGGGTTCAGGTAGTCGGCGTAGTAGGTAACGTGCGCCATCATGGCACCGTTGCGGACCAAAACCGCACTGGAGCTGACGGGCTGGAAGAAGGTCTTGTGGAAATCCACGGTGACAGAGTCGGCCAGGTGAATGCCGTCGAGGAGGTGGCGGTGACGGCCGGACACGATCAGCCCGCCACCGTAGGCGCCATCCACGTGCAGCCAGGAATCATAGGCGCGGACCAGCGCAGCCAGCTCGGGCAGCGGGTCCACCGAACCGAAGTCGGTTGTACCGGCAGTGGCCACGACCGCCATGGGCACCAGCCCGGCGTCGTGCGCTTCGGCCAAAGCAGCCGCGAGAGCGGTGGGGTCCATGCGGTGGTCGTCTGTAGTGGGTATGGCGATGACGGCATCAAAGCCGAGTCCCAGCATGGACGCAGACTTCTGGATACTGAAGTGGCTGTCCGCGGACGTAAAGATCCGGAGCCGGTCCAGCAGGTGCGGCAGGCGTGCGTCGCCATTCGTCGTGCGCAGTTTGGCGACGGCGTGGTTGCGGGCAATCAGCAGCGCCTGGAAGTTGGACTGGCTGCCGCCGGACGTGAACACGCCATCAGCTTCGTCCGTGAAGCCGATCCGCTCCGCCGTCCAATCGATAAGACGGCGCTCGATCATGGTGGCACCCGCGCTCTGGTCCCAGGTGTCCATGGAGGAATTCACGGCCGAGAGCACAGCTTCACCCACCAGCGCAGGGATGACCACCGGGCAGTTGAGGTGTGCCGCGTAACGGGAATCGTGGAAGTAGATGGCGTCCTTGAGGTAGAGCCCGTCGAGTTCCTCCAAAGCGGCAGCCGTGTCCGGCAGCGGGCGCTCAAGGTCGACAGCGCCAACTTTGGCCTTCAGTTCTGCATGCCCGACGCCGGTAAACGGCTGGGAGGTCCGCTGCACCTTGGTGGAGACCGCATTGACACCCTGAAGGACCTGCGCGACGTAACTGGGTGAATTTCGAGCATTGAACAGCTGGTTGGTGGCAGCGAGGGCCAGTTCCACTTTGGAGCCGAAGTCCTGCTCCTGAGCGATCCGCTCTTCGACACTAGGTGACGTCACGTCAGCTTCCTTCCATTGCATTGGGGTGCTTATTAGCAAGGTAAGCCTTACTTAGGTAAGCCTTTCCGTCAAACTTTTGTGACCTATTTCGCTTAGAAGACGGTTTCTCGCGTTTTTACCGTCGGGTAGCGCGTCATTGACTTTCCTTGACGTCGTTTTGGGTGCAAAATGGCACTCTTTTCGGCCACGAAGTGTCGTCAAGTTGCCACGCTCGGTTCCCCCCGGGCTTCGCGACCACCGGAGTAGAGTGCTAGGACTATCCGCTGTCAACGGTTGGGGGACCATATGAAAGACCACGTCCACGAGCGCATTGGCTTCCGGGAAATCGACGAGCACGGCAACGCCGTACAGGCCGTCAGCCCGCATGTGCCGGAGCCTGTTGAGCCGGACCGGAAACGTCTGACCCTCAACCCGTTCATCATCGCTCTCTGGGCGCTGGATGCCGGACTGGCGTGGTGTGGGTTGTGGGCTCTCACCAGTGCGGTCGGCGCGATGATGGGTTCGACGTCCGCCCAGTCCGCCGAGACAGCCCAAGTGAACTTCATCATGCTTTCCCACGCGCCCTACGCACTCCTTGCCGTTGTGCTGATCACTGCGGCCCTACTCTTCTGGCACGCAGTTCAGTGGCAAAAAAAGCGGCCGACCAAGTAGTGGATACCTGATCGACCGCTTTGCGTGGTGCTAGCTTGAGCTTTCTGGTTACAAGACCGTGGCCCCCAGGACGCACTTGATCTCCGTGGCAGGCTTGGTCACCTCTGCGTTGGCTACCCAATCGAGGGCCTCGCCTGCTGCGGCGTCCTTGAACGTCTGCTCCCCGCGGGCCAGGACTGCCGAGGTCTTCGGGTCCACCCAACTGACGGTGATCTTGACTGTGCCCTTGGTTCCCTCAGGAGGAGTCACGGTCCCCTTCGCCGTCACCTTTCCCTGGGCAGTATCGCAGGACGTCATCGTGGTGGCCTCGATGATGCCGGTGCCCGGGTTGGCAGGTTTCGCCTCGCCAGTGGTGGCGGCCTGGGTTGTAGTTGACGACGGCGACGTCCCCGCCTCATTGCTCGGGGACGACGAACAACCGGCGAGTGCGGCTGCCGAAACCAGCACCCCCGCAATGCACGCAACAGTCTTCTTCATGGTGTGGCTACCTGGTTCTTTCTGGGTTGTACGTTCGTTGAAAATGCGCGGCAACCGGGGTTGGGGCCCCGATTGCCGCGCACTTTTTGTCCTATGCCTCGGAACGCTTGCGGCGTCCAACGAGGAACAGGACCAGCCCCGCGCCAACTACCAGCAGGCTGATGGGCAACACGGTGAGGACAGCTCCCGTGCTGGCCAAAGGACCTGAAGGCTGGCTCGGAACTACCGGCGGGAAAGTCACAACAGCACTTGCAGGTGGTGTGGTGACCGGGGGTCCCGTCGGAGGTGTACCCGTTGCGGTCGCCGTATTGGCGACCTCACCGGCATTGATATCCGCCTGGGTG
The DNA here is from genome assembly GCF_050435325.1 of Paenarthrobacter sp. TE4293. NCBI lineage: Bacteria > Bacillati > Actinomycetota > Actinomycetes > Micrococcales > Micrococcaceae > Paenarthrobacter > Paenarthrobacter sp. TE4293. The sequence goes on along the minus strand of NZ_JBNJRY010000007.1, from coordinate 1,217 downwards.
ATCCCATACGTTGCCGTCGCGGTCACGGTCTCGCCGGGCAGCAGGGTCCCTGCTACGCCGGGCCAGGTGTAAGCCAGAGCCGAGAGGCCCGGCATCGGATCGTTGATGGAGACGTCCGTCAACGGGACGTTTCCGGTGTTCTTCGCGGTGAACGTGTACGTGATCACGTCGCCCACCTGGGTGGGGTCGCCCACGGCCGAGGCATCGGCCGTCTTGGTGAACTCCAAACCTGCCGTCGGGGTCAACGGGGTGTCCGTTTCACCTGGAGGAGGCGTCACCGGAGTACCGGTGGGAGGAGTGCCGATGGTGGTTGCCGAGTTGGCAACGTGACCGGCATCGATGTCGGCCTGGGTGATGGCGTACGTTGCCGTAGCCGTCACTGTTTCACCGGGCAGCAGTGCTCCTGCAGCTCCGGGCCAGGTGTACGTCAATGCCGAGAGGCCGGCCAGCGGATCCGTGATGGAGACGTTGGTCAGGGTCACATTGCCGGTGTTCTTGGCCGTGAAGGTGTAGGTGATCTTGTCACCTGCAACTGTGGGGTTCTGAACAGCCGAGACGTCCGCAGACTTGGTGAACTCCATCGCCGCAGCCGGAGTCAACGGGGTATCCGTTGTTCCCGGAGGAGGCGTCACAGGAGGACCAACGGGCGGAGTACCGGTGGTGGTCGCCGAGTTGGCGACATGACCGGCGTCGATATCCGCCTGGGTGATGGCGTACGTTGCCGTAGCCGTCACCGTCTGACCCGGCAGCAGCTCGCCGGGGGTACCCGGCCAGGCGTAAGCCAGTGCCGACAGGCCCGCCAGTGGATCGCTGATGGAGACGTTCTTCAGCGTCACGTTGCCGGTGTTCTTGGCCGTGAACGTGTAGGTGATCAGGTCACCTGCGACGGACGGATCATGAACAGCCGAGGAGTCAGCCGACTTGGTGAACTCCATCGCCGGAGCCGGAGTCAACGGAGTATCCGTGGTTCCCGGCGGAGGCGTCACAGGAGGTCCAACGGGCGGAGTACCGGTGGTGGTCGCCGAGTTGGCGACGTGACCGGCGTCGATATCCGCCTGGGTGATGGCGTACGTTGCCGTAGCCGTCACCGTTTGGCCTGGCAGCAGTGTTCCTGCAGCTCCTGGCCAGGTGTAGGTCAGCGCCGAGAGACCAGCCAGCGGATCCGCGATGGACACGTTGGTCAGGGTGACGTTGCCCGCGTTCTTCGAGGTGAAGGT
>NZ_JBNJRY010000006.1:0-335633 GCF_050435325.1 Paenarthrobacter sp. TE4293 | reverse complement strand
CCATGGGAATCGGTGTCCTTTCGGGTGGCCACCGTGAGACCGGCCGGCCTGTTCTTATCGGCCTGTTTGGCTGACAAGAACTACTGTGCCGGGGCTGGATCAAGAACAAATCCTGCAAACCCGCAACACTTCCTCAGGAAAAACTCAAGACTCACCACGGCCTCAAGTGAGCAGTTTCGGAGAAGCTTCCCGGACGCCGGAGTCGTAGCTTTGGAGTATCCGCAAGAATCCAAGCAAAAGAGGGGCCTGTCATGGCTGAGACCGGAACTACCAACAAGACCAAGTCCTACGACGGCTTCACGGAGGAAGAGCGTGCTGCGATGAAGGAGCGCGCACAGGAGCTGAAGAAGGCTCCGCGCAAGAAGGCAAGCAAGGCTGACGGCGAAGCTGACGTGCTGGCCAAGATCGCCGAGATGCCGGAGGCGGACAAGGCCATGGCCGAGGCACTTCATGCAATCGTCAAGGAGCACGCGCCGGAGCTCACGCCCAAGACCTGGTACGGGATGCCGGCCTACGCCAAAGATGGGAAGAATATCGTCTTCTTCCAGAGCTCACACAAGTTCAAGGCCCGGTACGCCACGCTGGGGTTCGAAGAAAACGCCCAACTCGACGACGGGGACATGTGGCCGACGTCGTTTGCCCTCAAGGAAATCACGCCCGAGGTCGAGTCGAAGATCGTCGAATTGATCAAGCGGGCCATCGCCTGACGGCCAGGAACCCCCGACGGCGGCTGGTCACCACATGAGGTAACCGGCGCCGTCGGACTTCGCAGCCGGCGCGTCGGGCTGCTACGCCGGTTGGCTGTTGGAAGGCGGAAGATCCGGATTCATGGGTTCCAGGTCCGGGTCCTCTGCCGTCCAGACCTGAATGATGGCCCAGGTAACCGCGGCTATCGGCACCGCCAGGACGGCGCCTATGATGCCGGCAAGGATGGTGCCTGCCGTCAAAGCCATGAGGATGACCAGCGCGTGGAGCTCCAAGGACTTGCCCATGACTACTGGCTGGAGGAAGTCACCTTCGAGCTGGTTGACCGCGATAACTGCGATGACCACTATCAAGGCCACGATGGGACCGTTAGCCACGAGAGCCACCAAGGCGGCCAGGATTCCGGCCACTGTCGCACCCACTAACGGGACGAACGCACCGATGAACACAATGATGGCCAAAGGGAGGGCCAGCGGAACCTGCAGGATGAGCAGGACGGCGCCGATGGCCACCGTGTCCACCAGCGCGACGATCGCCGTTCCCCGGACGTAACCACCAAGGACCTCCATGGTCCGCTTGCCGACGCGGCGAAGCTTGGCTTCCCGCACGCCTTTAAAGGGTCTCAGGAAGAATTCCCAGATTTTGGCGCCGTCCTTGAGGAAGAAAAACAGTATGACCACCATCAAGCTGGCACCGGCAAGGAACTCCGTGACGACGGACAAGCCGGTCACCGCACCGGAGCGCACTTGGCTGCTCTGGGCAAAGTCCACTACGGCTTGGCGCCCCTGATTCAGCTGCTCCTGGTCAAGGGGGAAAGGTCCGGTGAGCAGGAAGTTTTCCAGTTCGTCCAGGCCTTCCGCGGCCTGGCTGATGAGTTCGTCCCACTGGCTTCGTACCGAGATGACGATGACGGTGACGACTCCGCCGAGCACGATCAATAAGCCCAGAAAGGCCACGCCTGTGGCGAGCCCTCCGCGCCATCCGCGGCGCCTCAACATGTTGACGAAGGGTGCGATCGCCGCTGCCAGAATCAAAGCGATGAGCGCCGGGATGACGAGCAGCCGGACTTGGAGCAACCCGAAAATCGCCACCACTGCCAGGGCCAGAATCAGCAGTATCTGCGTTGCCCGGACGGCCGTCCGGCCCATTGAGTCTTTCCAAAAATCAGGCTTGGAAGGATTGCGTAGGGAAACGGGGGCTGTTTCCTCGGGTGCCGTCATAGTGAACTCCTGTTCGTTCGCATCGGTTAACCGACGTGATCAAACATAAGCCTACTGACTATTTAGTTGGGTGGCTTCTGCTGCCTGTTCTTCCGGGCAGATCTGCCTAGTGGGTCGGGTCGGGGTGTGGCGGGACGGGACCCGGGTCGGGAAATGACGGCCCCGGTGTTGGATTGGGATCCGGTATTGGACTCGGCGGGAATGGCGTGGTGGGGTCCGGTGGTGGCGCCACGGGACCGGGATCCGGGGGAAAAGGCTCGGGTTCGTGATGTGGAGGAAGTGTCACGGTCTCTCCTTGTGGATCTCAGGGTAGGTACTGTGCAGCCTACTCCCGCTCGGCTTCTATCTACAGGGCTCCAAGATGCGGACAGAAGCGGACCGCAATGGTGGATAGCGTGGGGTGATCCGGGCCGTCTCCGGCGTCGACGCCTTGTACTGGGTGGCCCCAACCCCGAGTGGCGACGGGCCCCTCACCGATTACGCTCGTGCTGCCGCGAGCGTGGCGCGTGCGGTTGCCGAGGGTGGCGTGCGCAGGGTGGTTTCCAGGAGCAGTGTCGGTGCTGAGAAGCGTCATGGTGTAGGCGAAATCGATGGGCTTGCTTCGACGGAAGTCGCGCTGAACCAGACCGGCGCCGACGTCACCCACCTCCGCTGCGGCTACTTTTTTACCAACCTTGAGTACCAACTGGATGCGCTTCAAGAAGGCAAGATCCGAGGGCGCAATGCGGGATGAAGCGCTCGCTGCAGAGCACAACGCCCACCACGTTGGCGGCGTGGGCGTATGACGAGCTGAGGCCACTTCTGACTTTTTAGGTCAAATGACCTAAAGTGGGTTTCATGAACGATTCCCTGAGCCTCGATGCCACCGGTCCCGTGCTGATTGTGGGCGGCTACGGCACCGTCGGCACGGCACTGACGCAACTGTCCGCGAAAGAATGGCCCCTGCTCCTAACGGGAAGGAACCCTGAGCGCGGCCACCATCTGGCCAGTGACACTGTGGCCCTTCGTCAATGGGATTTGCGGCAGCAGGATCCCTTCGCCGCCAAGGTCCGGGCAGTCATCAGCACCGTGAACGATCCCGACGACAGGGTGCTGCGCGCAGCCGTCGAGGCCGGGATTCCTTATGTCGACGTCACCCGTTGGACCAGCCGCGTCACCAGGGCCATCACCCAAGCCACCCTCTTGCGTCCAGCAGCACCGGTATTGCTGAGCTCCGGCTGGATGGGCGGTGTGACCAACATCGTGGCTGCGGCCTTGGCTCAGGAGACAGGCGGGGCTGACCAGGTTGACGTCGCCATCCGCTACGACACCAACGACCAAGCCGGGGCCGATTCCGTCGACTTCATCGACCGGCTGGGACTGGACTTCGAAGTACGCAAAGGCGGCCAGGCCGCCGTCGTGCGTCCCTTAAGCGACAGGCGATGGGTGGACATTGCCGGCCACCGCACTAAAGTGGCGCGGCTGGACACACCCGAGCAGTTCACCCTGCCGCTCACCATTGGTGCCGGATCGGTGGCCACGCGGATTGGCTTCAGCTCTCCTGCATCTACGACGGCGCTGCTCGCCGCCAGTGCGGTGGGGCTGTTCCGGTGGGGAAGCGGGTCGCGGTGGGCACCGCTGCGGCGCTCCCTTCTGTACTCACCGGGATCAGGCGGAACCGCGCACCTTCGTGTGGACGTGGAAGGGCCGGGCGGGAGGAGAACCGCCGTCATCTCGGATCCGCAGGGGCAGGCACATCTGACCGCGTTGGGTGGATGGCTGGGGCTGCACTCGGTGCTTGGCGCTGAGGCACAGCCCGGCGTTTTGTTCCCTGAATCGGCAGCAGAACCGGCCTTGCAGCTCGCGAAACTCGCATCACATGGTGTGACAATATTGAGGTCATGACCGAAAGCAAGGGCGCCCTGAGGAAGGCGGCGCTCCTTGACGCTGCTGAGGAAGTGTTGGTCACCAAGGGCAACGCAAACGCGGCGATGCGGGACTTTGCCGCGGCGGCCGGGGTGCGCATCGGGCATCTGCAACACTACTTTCCAACCCGTGCCGACCTCATCCGCGCTGTCCTTGAGCGAGCACTCGAACGCTCGTTGCAGCGGCTTGAGGAGACGGCCGGGTTCGACCTCCGCTCCGGGGCGGCCGGCTCCTTCACCCGGGAGGATTCCCACCGTTTGCTCACCGCACTGCTCCAGGAACATTCGGAGTTGGCGGATGTCAGGATGCACCTTGAGATCTGGGCGCTGGCGGCCTCGGACGAGCCGGCGGCCAGCGCACTCCGGGCGTTCTATGCGCAATACGCCGGATATGTGGATGGCATGGTCCGGCGTGGCCGGCCGGAGTTGCCGGAAGGGGAGGCCTCCGCTGTGGCGGCTGCAGTCGTCAGCCTTTTCGAAGGAGCGGCCGTCACGCGATCCGACATCGCCGGACTACGGACCGAAAACGGAGATCACGCCATCGTCCGCGCGGCACAATGGTTGATCCACGGACAGGAAGCCGTCCGATGACCCACCTGGCGCCGACGTCCGCCCAACTTCGCTGGCAGCTCCTCGAATTCGGTGCCTTCATCCACTTCGGCATCAATACCTTCGCCGGCAAGGAATGGAGCGACGGCACCATCCCGGCCTCCACCTTCAACCCGTCAGAGCTCGACGCCGGCAGCTGGGTCCGTGCGGCGAAGGAGGCGGGTGCGAGGTACGTGATCCTCACCGCCAAACACCATGACGGCTTCTGTCTCTGGCCCACGGCGACAACTGACTACTCCGTCGCGTCCTCGCCGTGGCGCGGCGGCACGGGCGACGTGGTACGTGACGTCGCCGAGGCCTGCGCGGACCAGGGGATAGGGCTCGGACTCTACCTTTCACCCTGGGATCGGAACGCGGACTGCTACAGCGATCCCGCAGCCTACGACGACTTCTACGTCCAGCAGCTCACGGAACTTTGCACCAGCTACGGACCGCTCATGGAATGGTGGTTCGACGGCGCGGGTTCAGTGGGCCGCGAGTACGACTGGGGCCGGATCATCGGGGTGGTGAAGGAACACCAGCCGGACGCCATGATTTTCAATATGGGCCAGCCCACCATCCGCTGGGTAGGCAACGAAAACGGCCTCGCCTCGGATCCCGTCAATTACGTTGTGGACCGAACCTCCGATACCCAGTACACGGACTCCAGCTCGGGGCTCGGAACTGCACACTATTTACCGCCTGAATGCGATGTATCCCTTCGTCGGGGCTGGTTCTGGCATCCGGACGACGAACCCAAATCCACCGAGCACCTCGTTGCCATCTACTACCAATCGGTGGGAATGGGGGCAAACCTCCTGCTCAACCTGCCCCCGGACACCCGTGGGCTGATCCCGGAACAGGACGTCCGGCGGCTCCGGGAATGGAAGGCGGAGCTGGACCGTCGGCTCTCCGGCCCGGTTGAGGCCACCGCGGAACATCACGACGGCGGAGCCACCTTGAGCTTCCCGGCTCCGGTGACCTTCAATCACCTGGAGCTCGTGGAGGACTTGAGTTCGGGGCAGCAGATCACCCACCACGTTGTGACCGGTGATGACGGGGAACTCGGTGACGTCGTGGGGACTGTTGCAGGCGCCGGCCCTGCTGAGGGGAAGACGGTCATTGTGGAGGGAAAGACGGTGGGAAGCCGACGCATCCATCAAGTCCCCGTTGTCACCGCAAAGAGGCTTCACGTGAAACTCACGGGTGTGGGTGGTGGCGTTGATGGCGGAGGCAGGCTGAGGTCTGCGCGTGTTTACACAGGGGCCCTGGATGCCGCAGTGCCCCTGATTCCCGAGGGATACGAAGCGCCCACGGACGCCCCGGAGTAGATGCCTGGACCCAGACGATCGTCAGTCTTTCCTTTGCTCTGCCGCCTACGGTGGACGGTGCCCTTTTTTTGGGGGAGGAGGGGGAGGACAGTGCCAGTCCGGGGTGACGTGCGCGGGCGGTGTCGACGGATGCTGTCGTTTTGGTGGCATATACGGGGCCCTAGGACCCATCTGAGCGGTCCGGTCCTACCTCCAAGCGAAGAGCCTAATAATGTCAGTGCCCCCTGAGAAAGTAAGAACATGGAGCAGATCCGGAGCGGGCGAGCAGGCGAGGCGGTGAAGGCTGCGCGGGTTGCCGCCTCTACCCGGGGAATGACGTCCAAAGACACGACGCCGCCCAACCCCGGCAGGCTTGCTCGACTGAAAACTCCCGCTGTCGGGAACTTTGCGCAGACCCGCAAACTCGGGCGCAGCGGATTTCAGCGCACCGGTTCGGTTCGGCCGGGCAGTTTGGTTCGGCCCGGTGCAGTTCAGTCCGGAACTGTCAGCGGCGATCTGATTGATCAGTTGCGGGTGTTGGAGGAGATGAAGTCAGCCATCTCCGGTTTGCAGGCGCGGATTGCTGTGGCATTTGACCTGGCGCAGCGTGCCGAGCAGGCCGAGGCCGGTGTTCCCGCGGCGGAGCGTGGAAAGGGTGTGGGTGCGCAGGTGGCGTTGGCGCGTCGGGAATCACCGAACCGCGGCTCCAGGCTGCTGGGTTTGGCCAAAGCACTGGTGACGGAGATGCCACACACCTTGGCGGCGTTGAACTCCGGCCAGCTGAACGAGTGGCGGGCCACGCTGCTCGTGAAGGAAACAGCCTGCCTCAGTGTTGAAGACCGGGCCGGTGTCGATGCCGAACTCGCCCCCGACACCGGCGCTTTCGACGGGAAAGGCGACAAAGCGATTATCGCCGCCGCCAAGGCCGCCGCGTACCGGCGCGATCCTCGGTCGGTGGCTCAACGGGCCAGCCATGCCGCAAGTGAGCGGATGGTGAGCCTGCGCCCGGCGCCGGACACCATGACGTACTTGACGGCGTTGTTGCCGGTCGCCCAAGGCGTGGCGGTCTATGCCGCGTTGACCCGTGGTGCTGAGTCGGCCCGTTCCAGCGGGGATGCACGGACTCGGGGGCAGATCATGGCCGACACCCTGGTCGAACGCCTCACCGGCACCCGGGCCGGGTTTACGGGCATCAACCTGGACCTCGTCATGACCGACCGCACCCTCTTCCAGGGAGACAGCGAACCGGCCAGACTCCAGGGCTACGGCATCGTCCCCGCCCAATGGGCCAGAACACTCCTGAACGATGATCGCGAGTTCCGGGTCTGGCTCCGCAGGCTCTACACCGCCCCCGCCACCGCAGAACTAGTGGCCATGGACTCCACAGCCCGGCTCTTCCCCCCACGACACCGACGCTTCATCGAAACACGCGACCACACCTGCCGCACCCCCTACTGCGACGCGCCCATCCGACACATCGACCACATCGTGCCCTGGCGCACCGGCGGCACCACCACCCTGAACAATGGCGCCGGACTCTGCGAAGCCTGCAACCACACCAAAGAAAACCCCGGCTGGACCGCAACACCCACCACAAACACCGCCGACACCCCAGCTACCGCCGACACCACAGACACCCACACCCTTCAACTCCGCACCCCCACAGGACACACCTACCAATCCAAAGCCCCACCACTACCAGGGCACAGACCCTCCAGAACGTGACCAACCCACACCGGGCAGGACGTACTTTTGCCTCCGGGTAAGCCGTTGCCGGGCGGTGCCCCAAAAAGTTTCAAAAAACTTTGTACCCCGCGTAACCCTTTGGCGTACCCCGACGATTACGTCTGTGAAAGGGCCGAGCTGGAATTTGTCCCCCATCATGTTCCAGCTCGGCTCTTCCTTGTCCCAGGGAGTTTTCCTCAGGGCAAGCGGGTCATCCCCGGGGATGACCCGGCAGAGCAGATACCCTTGGTGTGGTCGTCCGTCGTGCAAGGCGGGTGACTTGGCTGAAAGCCACGGACCTGCCGCCGATCGAAAGTCCCACAACTGTGACCGACGCCTTGACCGACGAAGCGCTTCATGCGCTCAAGGGCAATAACGCGGAACTGTTCAGCGCCGTCTACCAGTCCTACGCGGGCCAGGTTCTCGGTTACCTGACGGCCAAAGGCGTGCCCGATCCTGAAGCAAGTACACAGGACGTGTTCCTGGCAGTCCTGCCGCGGCTGGATGACCTCAGCGGCGGTGTCAACGGTCTGCGGACCTTCATCTTCTCGGTGGCCCATGCGCGCATGGTGGATGAGCACCGAAAGCAAAGCCGGACGCCGATACAGCACGAGTTCGAGCCCGAGCGGGACACGCGCGAGTCGAGCTCTGCCGAGGCCGAAGCTTTGAGCAGGCTGGCGCCGTATGAAGTCGCGACGCTTCTGGACTACCTGGGAGACGACCAACGGGAGGTCCTGAACCTCCGCATTGTGGCTGGCCTGACGGTTGAACAGGTAGCCGACATCATGGGGAAATCAGCCGGCGCAGTAAAGCAATTACAGCGCCGGGCTCTTATTACGCTCCGTGAGCATTCGGCAGTAAAGGAATACGTGTCGCCATGACATCCAGGGATACAGAACGCGAAGCGATCGTGGATGAGCTCCTCATCGACGCAGACCTTCCTGACGCCTCGGACATCCGGCTTGCCCTGGTTTCGCTGGGCGACCTTGCCAACCTTCCGGCTCCCGCTCCCAGCGCGGAGCTCGCTGCCATGATTGCCGGCCCGCATGATGAACTGTCCAAGCGTCGTTGGCGCCACAAGCACCGGACAGCGGTGGTCAGTATTGCGGTGGTGGCTGCCATGGGACTGGGCGTGAGTGGTGTCGCTGCGGCCAGTTCGGGCTTCACCCGGAACCCCTCATTCATTGACGAACTGATCGGCAATTTCCAGCCCCGGCCAGCAGTTGCCGCACCATTACCGCCGTCGCCCGATGCGCCCAAAGTCACCACGGAGCCTGCACCCATCGCAGACCCCGCGGCTGTTCCGCCTCCCACGGAAGCTGCGTCAGTACCCGTACCCGCCGCTGCGCCCGCCGAAAATCAGGCACAGGCACAGGCACAGGCACAGGCGCCTGCACCGGGCGCAGTGGAGGCACCCGCAGCGGGCAACCCGGGCGCAGCAGTTCCACACCCGGCCGCCCCGAACGCCGCCACACCAAGCGCGCCCGACCACGGCACGGCTCACCAGCCCCCAGCAACGCCGAACCGGGACAAGCCGCAGGGCCAGGGTGCCGGCAAAGCTGAAGCGGCAGGGAACGGCGCGGCGAAACCAGCCAAGCCCGAAGCCCACGGCAAACAGGGACCCGTGCTTCCATCGCTTTCCGACAAGCGCTCAGAAGAACAGTTCCAAGATGCTTTGGACAAGTGGAAGAAGTGGCTGAAACACAGCCACCGCTAGAGGCACGCGGCCAGGGGCGTTACGCCAGAACCTGGCGCTTCGACGAAATCACTCCGGTATCGAAGCCTGCCAGGTGGAGTCCGCCGTGGAAGCGGGCATGCTCGATCTTCACACAGCGGTCCATCACCACGTTGAGGCCTGCGGTCTCGGCATCGCGTGCAACATCCTCGTGCCAGGAACCCAGCTGAAGCCAGAGTGTCTTGGCGCCGGCGGCGACAGCTTCGTCCAGGACTCCCGGAAGATCATCGTGCTTGCGGAAGACGTCCACGATGTCCGGGGACTCAGGAAGATCGGCCAGTGAGGCGTAGGTCGGCTGCCCCAGGATCTCCTTGACCACGGGGTTCACGAAGTACACCTTGTATCGCGTGGATGACTGCAGGTACGTGGCCACGAAATAGCTGGCACGGGACGGCTTGTCCGACGCCCCCACAATCGCGATGGACTTGGCTTGGCGCAGGAGTGCCAGTCGCTCCGGAGCAGACGGGCCGTCCCACGTACGTTCGCTGTTGCTCATGCTTTTGCTCCTACGACTGGGGTGCCCACGGTGCAGGCCTCCACGGGTTCTTGAGCCGCCGGGGCAGCAACCGACTGGGCCTCCGTCAGCGCCTGGTCCAGATCCCAGAGAATGTCCTCCAGGTCTTCCAAGCCAACGGATATGCGGACCAGGTCCTCCGGGACGCCGGCCGACTCAAGTTGATCGGCGCTCAGTTGCTGGTGGGTGGTGGAACCCGGGTGGATCACCAGCGTGCGCGAATCACCGACGTTGGCCAGATGGGAAGCCAGCTGCAGGGACTCGATGAACTTTTGCCCGGCGGCGCGACCTCCGGCAACACCGAACGAGAACACCGAACCAGGCCCCTTGGGCAGGTACTTCCGTGCGCGCTCGAAATGGGGGTGTGACGGCAGGCCGGAATAGTTCACGTACGCTACGCGGGGATCGGCCTCGAGCCATTCGGCGACGGCCTGAGCATTCTTCAGGTGCTCGTCCAGGCGCTGGGGGAGTGTTTCGACGCCCTGCAGCAGCTGGAACGCGGACAGAGGCGAGAGCGCAGGACCAATGTCGCGCAGGTGCTCGCAACGCAGTTTGGTCAGGAAGCCGTATTCGCCGAAGTTGCCCCACCAGGAGACGTTTCCATAGGAGGGCACTGGTTCGGTCATCATGGGGAACTTGCCGTTGCCCCAGTTGAACCGGCCGCTCTCCACGATCACGCCGCCCAGGGTGGTGCCGTGGCCGCCAATGAACTTGGTGGCCGAGTGGATCACGATGTCCGCACCGTGCTCGAACGGCCGCACGAGGTAAGGCGTGCTCAAGGTGGCGTCGACCACCAGGGGGATACCGGCGTCGTGCGCTACCTTGGCCAGCCCCGCGAGGTCCTGGACTTCCGACGACGGGTTTGCCACCACCTCGACGAACACCGCCTTGGTGTTCTCCTGGATGGCCGCGGCATAGTCTGCCGGGTCCGTTCCGGGCACGAAGGTGGTGTCGACGCCGAAACGGCGCAGTGAGACGTCCAACTGCGTGACGGTGCCGCCGTACAACTGGGAGGCCGCGACGATGTGGTCGCCGGACTGCGTCAACGCAGCGAACGTGATGAACTCAGCCGCCATGCCCGACGACGTTGCTACCGCCCCGATGCCGCCCTCCAGGGATGCAATGCGTTCCTCGAAGGCCGCGACGGTGGGGTTGCCGATGCGGGAGTAGATGTTGCCGTACTTCTGCAGGGCGAAGAGGTTGGCGGCGTCGTTGGTGTCCTTGAACACGAAGGACGTGGTCTGGTAGATCGGTACGGCGCGGGCACCGTGCTCGGCGTCGGGCGTGCCACCGGCGTGCAGGGCGCGGGTACGGAATCCGAAGGTGCGGTCGGCCATCAGACTGCCACCGACTCGGCGACGGGAGTAGCGGAAAGATCCAACTCGGTGCCGTTCTTGCTGGCGAGGTCTGCCTCGAGTTCGCGGACGATCGGAAGGATGTCCTGGCCGAACGCGGCGATCTCTTCCTGGAAGTGCAGGTATCCGGTGAGGAACAGGTTGACGCCGATCTTCTTGTATTCCACGATCCGCTCGGCGATCTGCTCGGGCGTGCCGATCAGTTGGGTCTTAAAACCGTCGTTGTACTGGACCAGGTCCTCGAACGTGGAGTCGGCCCACATGCCCTTGCCGTCCTTGGTGGAGGCGCCGGCTTCCTGCACGGCGTCGCGGAAGCCCTGGACTGCGGGCTTGTGTGCCTTCTCCACGATCTCGCGGAGGGTGTCGCGGGCCTCCTTTTCGGAGTCGCGGGCAATGACGAAACCGTTGAGGCCGAAGCGCGGGGCTGCCAGCGCACCCTCGGAGCCGCGGTTCGTTTCACCGGCCGCAGCGACAACACCGGCAATGTTCTCCTTGAAACCCTCAAGGTCCTTGCCGTTGGAGAAGTACCAGTCGGCGACGCGGCCCGCGGTGGCCTGTGCCGCCGTCGAGTTTCCACCGAAGAAGATTTCCGGGTGCGCGCGGCCGGGAACGTCCACTGGTGCCGGGTTCAGCGTGAAGTCGGTGATGTTGTAGTACTTGCCGCCCTGGCTGTAGCCCTGCTCGGTCCACAGGCCGCGGAGTACCTTGATGAACTCTTCGGTGCGGACGTAGCGTTCGTCGTGTTCGAGCCATTCCAGGCCGAAATTGATGAACTCGCTCTTGAGCCAACCGGAGACGATGTTCACGGCCGCGCGGCCATTGGAGATGTGGTCCGCGGTAATGATGTATTTCGCCAGGACGCCAGGGTGCCACATGCCGGGGTGGACAGCGGCGATGACCTTGAGGCGTTCGGTCGCGGCGAGGAGTGCGAGGCTGAACGACGTCGCTTCGTGCTGCTTGTCGGCGCCGTAGGACGCGGCGTAGCGGGTCTGGGTCAGTGCGTACTCGAAGCCGGAGTTCTCAGCGATCCGCGCCAGCTTCTTGTTGTAGTCGAAGTCCCAGCCGGTGCGCTGCTCGATGGTGGACACCACCAGCCCACCGGAAACATTCGGAACCCAATAGGCGAACTTGAGCGGTTCGGAGAGCCGTGCAACGTTGCTGATCCCGGTCATGAATTTTCCTTTACTAAAGCCCGCTCGCGCAGGACGTCCTGGATGCCGGCAATCGCCGGTTCGTTCTGGAGTGAGGTGGTATCGCCCAGGGCGGTTCCCTCGAAAAGTTGGGTCAACAGCCGGCGCATGATCTTGCCGCTGCGCGTCTTGGGTACGTCGGCAACCACGACGACGTCGCGCGGCTTGGCGATGGGGCCGATCTCCTTGCCGACGTGGTTGCGCAGGTCGTTGGTGACGTCCGCTGACAACCCGCCTGAGGCGTCGTTGCGGAGAACGACAAACGCGACGACGGCGTGCCCGGTGGTGGGATCGGCCACGGGACAGACCCCGGCTTCCACCACGTCCGGGTGGGTGACCAAGGCGGACTCGATTTCGATGGTGGACAGCAAATGCCCGGAAACATTGAGGGTGTCGTCCACGCGCCCAAGGATCCAGATGTCACCGTCGGAATCGTATTTGGCGCCATCGCCGGCAAGGAACCAACCCCTTTCCGCGTACTGGCTCCAATAGGAATCGAAGTAGCGCCGCGGGTTGCCCCAGACGGTGCGCGCGATGGCGGGGCCGGGACGGTCCACAACGATGAAGCCCGGGACGCCGGGCTGTGACAGTGCGCCTGTTTCGTCCACCACCCGGGTACTCACGCCAGGCAAAGGACGGGCCGCGCAGCCTGGCTTGAACTCCGTATCGGTAGGAGCCGGCGACATGATGGTGGCACCCGTTTCGGACTGCCACCACGTATCAACCACGGGAGCAGTTCCGCCGCCGATGTTGTCGCGGAGCCATCGCCACGCCTCGGGATTGACGGCCTCGCCCACCGTCCCCAGAACGCGGATGGACGAGAAATCGTAGCTGTCCGGGACGCCGTCGGGGAACCAGCCCATCAACGACCGGACCAGGGTAGGTGCCGTGTAGTACTGGGTGACCTTGTAACGCTCGATGATCTCGAAGTGCCGGCCGGGGTGCGGAGTGTTGGGCGTGCCCTCGAAGATCACCTGCGTGACCCCGTTGGAGAGCGGGCCGTAGATCTCGTAGGTGTGGGCCGTGACCCAGGCGAGGTCTGCGGTGCACCAATGGACATCGTGTTCCCGCAGGGCGGGGTCCGGGTTGCTGAAGAGGTATTCGAAACTCCACGAGGCCTGCGTCAAGTAGCCGCCCGAGGTGTGGACCAAGCCTTTTGGCTTTCCCGTGGTCCCCGAGGTGTACATGATGAACAGGGGAGTCTCGGCGTCGAAGGCTTCGGGCTCATGAACATCCGAAGCAGCGTCGACGACGTCGTGCCACCAAACATCACGGCCCTCCGTCATGCTGACGCTGCCCAGGTCCCCGGCGGCGGTGGTGCGGTTGATGACCAGCACGTGCTCGATGGCGTTCCCACCGGAGACGGCGGCGTCGGCGTTGTCCTTGACGGGCACCGCAACCCCACGGCGGAACTGGCCATCCGTCGTCACCAGGAGCTTGGCTTGGGTATCTTCCACGCGGAAACGGAGCGCCTCGGCGGAGAAGCCGCCGAACACCAGCGAGTGGATCGCCCCAATGCGGGCCACAGCCAGGGTGATGATGACGGTCTCGGGAATTACCGGAAGGTAGATCACCACGCGGTCGCCCTTGGTGACACCCAGCGCAAGCAGTGCGTTGGCCGCTTTGGACACTTCGCGCTGCAGTTCGGCGTAGGTGACAGCGCGGCGGTCACCGGGCTCGCCCTCGAAATACAGGGCCACCTTGTCACCCCGCCCGGCCAGCACATGCCGGTCCACGCAGTTGTACGCTACGTTCAGTTTGCCGCCGTCGAACCAGGTGATCTCCGGGCCTCGGCCCGCCTCGACGTCGGTCGGTTTCCACGTGTGCGCGGTATGCCAGGGCGCAGCCCAGTGCAGTCGGCGGGCTTGTTCCTCCCAAAAGCCGACAGCTGAGCCGTTGTCATCGAAACTGCTGTGACGCGCCCGGCACGCGGAACCGGCGCCGTGCACTGCGCCGTCCTTGGGCTCAGTCGAGGACCATCCCGAAGAGCCGTGAAGTGGGCCGGGCACGTCAAGCAGCCCTTCTTCAGAGGCCGTCGCGTCCGAAGTGGTGTGTGAAATTTTTGGTGCGGGTACGGCAGAAGCCATGCGTAGTCTCCCTGCCTGGAATGGCGCAGTGCGATACAGCG
The DNA here is from genome assembly GCF_050435325.1 of Paenarthrobacter sp. TE4293. NCBI lineage: Bacteria > Bacillati > Actinomycetota > Actinomycetes > Micrococcales > Micrococcaceae > Paenarthrobacter > Paenarthrobacter sp. TE4293. Next base: position 321,259 of record NZ_JBNJRY010000006.1, on the reverse strand, counting down.
CAGTGCGCTACAAGGGATGGTCGCCCGTGTGTCGCCGGGATGGTCATTTCCACTAAAGCCGATCGTTCATTTGACTCAAAATTGGCCGGACTCCATGCGTAATATTCGCCACTGACCCGCCTTTTGCTGGATACGGTGCAGAAAATTCGGCAAAGACGCTTCCGGAGGGTCGGGAGTAGGCTTTGTCTATGATGCATGTCAACGATCCGGCCGTCGTCGAGCGGTTGATGCGAACAAAAGGCACCTGGGCCATTGTGGGTCTCAGCACCAACCAATGGCGTTCCGCCTACGACGTAGCGCTTTACGTGCGGGACACCATGGGCATGGAGATCATCCCCGTCAATCTCGAGGGCGAAGATGTGCACGGCGAGAAGGGGTACAAAACCCTGGCGGATATTCCCGAAGCCCGGCATCCCATCGACGTGGTGGACTGCTTCGTCAACTCCCAGCGCGTGGGCGCGGTGATCGACCAAGCCATTGCGATCGGCGCCAAGGCCGTCTGGCTGCAATTGGGTGTGTTCGACGACGAAGCCACCCAGCGCGCCAAGGACGCGGGACTAGATGTGGTAGTCAACTCCTGTCCGGCGCGCGAAGGCTGGCACTACGGCTTGTGATTCCGGGGCGGGTTCCTCTGCTAGATTGCAGCTGAATCATTTCTTGAGTCTTGGGGGACAGCCATGTTCGGCGGCCATTCTGCGGTGCCATTTTCCACTCCCAGCAGACGGGCCGCCATCGGTATCCTTGGCGCCTCCGTGGTGGCTGGCTTGAGTGCCTGCACTGCGGTTGAAGGTTCGACGCCGGCGCTGACGCCCAGCGGCACTGCAGGGTCGCCCGAGGCACCGGGGCCGAATGGTGCGCTGGCCCCGGAGGTGAGATCCCGACGTCGTCCGCTTCGCCGGCTCCTACGCCCACCCCCACCAAGCGCATCCGGCGCGGGTTCATCCCGGATTACCAGCTCCCGCCGATCGTCGGCGGCCTGGCTCCCGTGATCACCAAGATCCGACCAAGCATCCGGTGGTGTTCCTGACCATCGACGACGGCAACATCAAGACCCAGGAATCCGTGAAGCTCATGGCGGAGTACGACTACCCGGCGTCACTGTTCCTCACCAAGGACACGATCGCGGACAACCCTGCGTTCTTCAATGCGTTCAAAGCCCAGGGCAGCCTGATCGAGAACCACACAGTCAGCCACAACATCAACATGGTGCGGCAGTGGGGTTACCAGCAGCAGCTCAACGACATGGTGGGTATGCAGGAATACGCGTTCCAGCACTACGCCCGCCGGCCCACACTCTTCCGTCCGCCGGGAGGCGCCTACTCCAACGTCATGCGCCAAGCCGTCGCAGCGGCGGGCATGAAAGCGATCGTCACTTGGGAAGCCAAGGCAAACGCCGGAAAAATGGACTACCAGGTGGGCAATTCCCTGCGTCCGGGCGACATTGTCCTGATGCATTTCCGCGCCGAGTTCGCCGCCGACCTCGCTGCTTTCCGTGCGGCGCAACTGGCTGCCGGCCTGGAAGTGGTGCTGCTGGAGGACTTCCTGGGCGTTGTTTAAGAGGAGCGTAAGCGTGGCCCCTCACCCGAAGCGCCAGTAGGCTCGCTCCATGGACGTTTCCCGACTCCGCGATATTTGCCTTGGCTTTCCCGGCGCGTTCGAAGACTTCCCCTTTGGGCCCGAGACATCCGTGTTCAAGGTGCGTGCCGCCGTCGCCGGTGGAGCCCGCCACGAGGCGAAGATGTTCGCCCTTTCCACGATGGATCCCGATAACTGGTCTGTGAGCCTCAAATGCGAGCCTGCTCTGGCCGAGCAGCTGAGGGCGGCGAACCCCGAAATCACCGGTGCCTGGCACATGAACAAGACCCATTGGAACGGGGTCCGCCTGGACGGTGCCCTGTCCGACGACATGGTCCGGGACATGGTGGAGGACTCCTACGACCTTGTCGTGGCCACCCTGAGCCGCAAGCAACAGGAGCAACTCGGCTGGGCAAGGCTGGCGCAACCCAAGGACACCTGACACGCCTTCCGACACCCTCCCCACGGCGCTGACATGGGACTAGATTGATACTGCATACCTAAAGACCTCAGCCACGGTGCTGGTCAGGAGCGGTTTGATGCTGGATCAGAAGACACTGGACCTCCTATGGAATTTTCGCGATCCGGCAGCCTCGGAGGCCGCGTTCCGTGCAGCGATGATCGAGGAAACCTACGACGCCGACGAGCGCGCTGAGTTGGCTACCCAGCTTGGGCGGGCCATCAGTTTGCAGGGCCGCTTCGAGGAAGCCGATGCCCTTCTGGACGAAATCGACGACGACGAGCCCACGGTGGGTGTGCGGATCCTCCTGGAGCGCGGACGGGTTTTGAATGCCGGCGGGCACCCCGCCATGGCCGTGCCGCTTTTGGAGCAGGCGGCGGAGTTGGCGGACCACCTTGGTGAGGAATTCCTGGCAGTGGACGCACTGCACATGCTCTCCCTCGCCGATGCTGCCCATGCCGAGGTTTGGATGCGAAGTGCGCTCGAATATGCCTCCACGGCCCATGATGAGCGAACCAAGCGCTGGATGATTGCTTTGCACGTTGGCCTCGGCTCGTTTCTTAGCGGTAAAAAGCGGCTCACGGAGGCCATGGTGGAGTTCCAATTAGCCGAACAATGGGCGGAACGACTGGGAACTGAGCGGCAGAGGGCCTTGATCCAGGAGGCCATCACGGAGTGCGGAAAGGCCCTGGCTGAGGGTCCCTAGAAAGATCACGCTTTGACAAATGTTGATCGAAACTGCCGCGAAATATTGATTTTCGATCATTCGTGGTGAATTATGTCACAGAAGGTTGGTGCTGCCAGAGCGCCAACCCAGACTGTCTGACTGAACGGCTTTTCCGCCGCAACAGTCGACACTACGAGTCACTGGAGGGTTTAGAAATGAACGTTCAGCACCAGTCCGTCGGTCGCCGTGGATTCCTGCGCGGAGCACTCGCAGCAGCCGTGCTCGTGCCCATGGGGGGAACCATTGCTTCATGTGCCGCCGGTGGCGGTACCACGACCACCGGTCCCACGGGCACCGTCTCCGACACCAACCCGTTCGGCATGGCTGACAAGGCCGCCCTTGACGCCGTGATCTTCAAGGGTGGCTACGGCATCGACTACGTCGAGTTCGCAGGCAAGATTTTCGAGAAGACCCACGAGGGCTCCACCGCCAAGATCTCTCCGTCCACGGACATTGCCCAGGAGCTGCAGCCGCGCTTCGTCGGTGGCAACCCGCCGGACCTGATCGACAACTCCGGTGCAAAGGCCATTGGCTTCAGCACCATCCTTGCCCAGCTCGAAGACCTCACCAGTGTCGTGGAGGCCAAGAACCTTGAGGGCAAGGTCATCAAGGACACCCTGTACACAGGCGTACTGGCTCCGGGGACGTTCGACGGCAAGCTTGCGGCCCTGAACTACGTACTGACGGTCTACGCCGTTTGGTACTCGGACTCGCTGCTCAAGGAAAACGGCTGGACAGTGCCGAAGACCTGGGACGAGATGTACGCACTCGGCGAGCAGGCCAAAGCGAAGGGCAAGTACTTGTTCGTCTGGGGCAAGGAAGCTGCCACGTACTACCAGGAACTGGCCATTGCCTCCGCCATTAAGGAAGGCGGAGACGAAGTCCGCCTCGCCCTGGAGAACCTCAAGGCCGATTGCTGGTCGCACCCGGCCATCCAGTCTGTCTTCACCGCGCTGGACAAGATCGTCAAGGCCGGCTTCTTCAAGCCCGGCGGCTCGGGGACACAGTTCACCGCAGCACAGGCGCAGTGGAGCAACGCCCAGGAAGCCGTGTTCTACCCTTCGGGTTCCTGGATCGAAAACGAAATGAAGGACCAGACCAAGGCAGGCTTCAACATGATGGGTGCCCCGGCCCCGTCCGTGACGTCCAGCCCCAAGATGCCCCAGACTGCACTTCACAGTGCAGCAGGCGAGCCATACATTGTCCCCTCGCAGGGCAAGAACGCCGCCGGTGGCAAGGAACTGCTCCGCATCATGCTCTCCAAGGAAGCTGCCACCAACTTCGCCAAGACCAAGTTGGCTCCCACCATCGTCAAGGACACTGTCCCGGCTGACGGATTTGGCTCCACTGCCTTGGTTTCGCAGACGAAGATGCTCGGCGATGCCGGTGAAGACATCTACACCTGGAACTTCATCGACCTCTACGGCACCAACAAGGACCAGTTGGTTGTCTGGAACACCTTCCTGGACGGCAAGTCCGATGTTGCCACCCTGACCTCCGCGCTGCAGAACATCACCGACAAGGTCCGTAACGACAGCTCGGTCAAGAAGATCGAAGTGAAGTGACTTCAGTGAAAACTCAGCAGAGCCGGAACGACGACGGCCTGGCCGCCGCCGTCGTTCCGGCGCCGGCTCCACCGCAGGTGATTAAGCGGCGGCGGAAGCCGTTGACGTGGGACAAGGTCAGTTTCTTCGCGGTGTTCCTTGGACTGCCGTTGGCGATCTATCTCTTGTTCGTGATTTGGCCCTTCATCCAGGCCTTCGGGTATTCGCTGACGGACTGGTCGGGCTTCTCGCCGAACCAGAACTTCATCGGCCTCGAGAATTACGTGAAGATCTTTACCGATGACATCTTCATGAAGGCCATGTCGAACAACATCGTCCTGGTCATCTTCCTCCCGATCATCACCATCATCCTGAGCCTCGTGCTCGCTTCCCTGGTGACGGTGGGCGGAAGCAGCAAGGGCCAGATCAAGGGTTTGCGCAATTCCAGCTTCTACCGGGTGGTCTCGTTCTTCCCGTACACCATCCCCGCGGTGGCCATCGGCATCATGTGGGGCCAGATCTACGATCCTTCAGGTGGCCTGCTCAACGGCATCCTCACCGGACTCGGGTTCGACCAGTTCAAGGACTTCGCCTGGCTTGGCGATAAGAACACGGCCATGATCGCCACCATGTTCGTGATCGTGTGGGGCTTCGTTGGCTTCTACATGGTCCTGTTCGTGGCAGGCATCAAGGGCATCCCTGCCGAACTTTTCGAGGCCGCCAGGATCGATGGCGCCGGTCGCTTCCGCACCGCCGTGTCCATCACCATTCCTTTGATCCGCGACAACATCCAGACGGCCTACATCTATATGGGCATCCTCGCGCTGGACGCATTCGTCTACATGGCGGCGCTGAACTCAGGCGGCGGCCCGGACAACTCCACGCTGGTGATGGCGCAACAACTGTTCTTCACCGCATTCAGCAAGGGACAGTTCGGCCTGGCCAGCGCCATGGGTGTTGTGCTTGCCATTGCCACATTGATCTTCTCCGGCCTGGTGTTCCTGGTTAACCGGCTCACCGGCGGCGATAAGGATGTGAGCCTGTAATGACAACCAAAGTCTCAACTCCGGAGATGAAGTCCTTGCACTTCCAGCCGAGGAAACCGGCAACCACCCCGGGCGACAAAGTGGTGGGAGCTGTTTCGCACACTGCGTTGACCGTCTGGACGCTCATCGTCATCCTTCCGCTCCTGTGGACTTTCATGTCGTCCTTCAAGACGTCCAGCGAGATCTTTGCCTCGCCGTTCGCGTTGCCAGGTGAATGGAAGCTGGATAACTACGTCAAGGCGTGGAGCGAAGCCGGCATCGGCAGCGCCTTCCTGAACTCAGTGATCGTGGTCGCTGTGGCCTTGGTCATCGTGATGGTCCTTGGTGCCATGTGTGCGTATGTCTTGGCCCGCTACACCTTCCCGGGCAGCAGGGCCATCTACTACCTGATGCTGGCAGGCTTGACCTTCCCGATCTTCCTCGCCATGGTGCCGTTGTTCTTCGTCCTGAAGAACATGGGACTGTTGAACACTTTGCCGGGGCTCATCCTGGTGTACGTGGGCTTCGCGCTTCCGTTCACGGTGTTCTTCCTCTTCTCCTTCTTCAAGTCGCTGCCTCACGAAATCACCGAGGCAGCTGCCCTTGACGGCGCAGGGGAGTGGCGGACGTTCTTCCAGGTCATGCTGCCGATGGCCAAGCCCGGCCTTGCATCGGTTGCCATCTTCAACTTCCTGGGCCTGTGGAACCAGTTCCTGATTCCGGTGTCCATCAACGCCGCCGGCCCGCGCGTCCTCTCCCAGGAACTCGCGGCTTTCGCCGGCCAGATGGGCTACGCAGTGGACTACGGCGCGCTGTTCGCAGCTGTCAGCGTCACGGTCATCCCGGTGCTCATCGTCTACGTGATCTTCCAGCGCCAGCTGCAGGGTTCCGTTTCGCAGGGCACGTCCAAGTAGTTCGACAAGCAGGACAAGAAAGCCAAAGACAGCGTTCGACGGCGGTCGTCACCTCAGGTGGCGGCCGCCGTCGGGGTTAACTTCTGAAAAGATGGAACGGATCTGTAGTGCAACGAAAGGCAGCAGCCCGTGATCTTTATTGTGGTCAAATTCAACGTCAAGCCTGACTGGTCCGAGCGCTGGCTGGACCTCGTGGCTGACTTCACCGAAGCAACCCGTGCTGAGCCGGGCAACCTGTGGTTCGACTGGTCCCGCAGCGTGGACAACCCGAATGAGTTCGTCCTGGTGGAAGCCTTCCAGGACGATGCCGCTGAGGCCCACGTCAGCAGCGAGCACTTCAAGAAGGCCATGGCGGACATGCCGCAGGCCCTGGTGGAGACGCCCCACATCATCAGCCGCCAGTTCGAAGGCAGTGGCTGGGACCGCATGGGCGAGCTGACCATCGCCTAGCCGAAGAGTAAAAGGTGGTGCCCGGCTCAAACGAGCCGGGCACCACCTGCTTAAGATCTCAGAACATCCAGGGGATCTCTGCGTGTCCGAAGTCGGAGAATGAACCGAAGCGTCCGGCCTTGAACGCGAGCACCTCTCCGTCCCGGTCCCGGCATGTAGTGACCTGGCCGAAGAAGACCTGGTGGTCGCCGACGTCGTACTGCTGCACAACGGTGCAGTCCGCCTGGGCGAGGGCGCCCTTAATCACCGGCAGCCCACTGTCGGTGATGTCGAAGTCGCCGTCGCCGAAGCGGTCCCCACCGCGGACAGCGAACCGCCGGGCCACTGATTCCTGCTTCGCGCCCAGAATGGATACCGCGAACTTGCCGCTCTCCATCAGTGCCTCTCCGGTCCGGGTGCCGAAGTTCAGCGAGATCATGAGGATGGGAGGCTCCAGGCTGATGGAGGTCAGCGAGCTGATGGTCATCCCGTACTGCTCATCCTCATGCTGGGTGGTAACCACCGCGACGCCGGTGAGGAAGCGGCCCATGGCGCGGCGCATCCCCATGGCATCGGGGATGGTGAAGGCTGGTGCCAGGCTCATGTCAGTTGCTCCGCTCCGCTGGGACCCGGTCCGTGTAGTACCGGACCTCGAACATCTTGGCACCGTTTTCCGAGACCCAAGGGCCGTGTTCCATACCCGGGGGACGGGTGGCCCAGTCCCCGGCCTTGAAGGTCTTGCCGAGCCGCTGGTCCACGAACGAGCCCTCGAAAATGAAGACCTCTTCCCAGAAATCATGCGTCAGGACGCCATTGGGTGAGGTGTCCGTGCCTGGCTCGAACTTGAGGATGCGGGTCACGCTGTCGTTGTCCGAATCGCGGGCGAGGATCGCCTCGGACAGGCCCTCGATGGGCGGGTTGCAGGGCGCGAAGTCCACCGAGGAAACAGGGGTGAACTCGAATTCCGGCTTTGCCATGGTCAGATTCCCTCCGATGCGGTGGTGCCGTCAATGCTGTAGGAACCAAGGAAGGTGTCCAGCTCCGCCACCAGTGCGTCGTAGCCGTAGTTGCGGTACGTGTAGGCTCCACGGACCACGAACGGTGCCCCGGCATAGAACATCTCGTACTGCTGGTGACGGCCGGCGAACTCGGAACCGATGATGTCCCAGGCGAGCTTGAAGAGCTTGACGCGCTCCTCGCTGCTGACGCCGGGGGACTGGACGTAGCGTTCCATGTCCGGTCGGGTGACGCTGCTGGTCATGTCGGCGATGCTGGAGGGCAGTTGGAGCACGCCGCCGCCCACCAGGTCGCGGAGGATCGAGATCACTCGCGGGTACGTTTCGGACTGCAGTCCCATGGCCCCGTAAAGGGCGCTCTTCCCTGGAACCCTCATGCCGGCGTCGTCCGTTGTTGCCGTGTATTCGGCAGCGAGGACTGCAGACTCAACAGACTGGACAATAGCGGCGAGTTCGCCGAGCTTCTCCTGGACGCCGGGGATCTTGTCCGTGCCGTTCACCTGGGTGACCTTGCGGGCAACGGAGGCGATGAACTTCAGCTTGGTGGAGAACCGGATCTGGGCCTGCCAGTTGCCCAGGGCGTGGGCGCCGGTGTCGAAGAACTGGCGGCGCAGGGTATCGATGTTCCGGTTGATGAACACGCGGTCCCAGGGAATGAGGACGTCGTCGAACACCACCAGTGCGTCGGGCTCGTCGTAGTGGCTGGTCAGGGGGTAGTCGAAGTCGCTGGTGGCGGCGGGCGCGAACGGGCGGCGGCAGTAGAGCTTCAGCCCGTCGGTGGCTACCGGTATGGCGAAGCTGACCGCGAAGTCAACGTCGTCCGGTCCCAGCGGCTTGATGCAGGTGACGAAGACTTCATCAGCGATGGCTGCACCGGTGGCAAGCATCTGCGAACCGCGGACAATGATGCCTTGCTCGGTTTCACGCACGACGCCGACCTGCAGGTACTCGCCTTCCCAACCGGACGCTGTGGTTGCGCGGGAAACCTGCGGGGGAATGATCGCGTAGGAAAGGTACAGGTTCTCGGACAGGATCTTCTTGTAGTACCGCTCCACGTTGCCGGCGAAGTCGCGTTCCTCGTTCTTGAAGACGTCCGCGTGCGATCCGAAGGCGGCAAAGAAGGTGCCAACGTGGTCAGGGCTCCGGCCCACCCAGCCATGGGTGTGCTTGGCCCACTTCTCGATGGCCTCGCGTCGCAGCACCAGTTCTTCCTGGGTTCGGGGAGCGGCGAACGTGCGGTTTGCGGGGCCGTCGATTTCCTCGGAATGGAACTGCATGCCGTTGGCGGGATCGGCTGCGATGTCGAACAGCTCGGACATGGTGTGGGCAACCTTCGCGAAGGCCGGGTGTTCCAGAACGTTGCCGACGACCTCGCCATCGAGGATCACTGTCCGGCCGTCGTTCAGGGACTTCAGGTACTCTTTTCCGGTCCTCATCAGAGTGAGCCTTTCTTGATTTTGTAGTTATGTTCAATGGTGGTCCCATTCGGGAAGGAGAGCTCCAACTTCCAGGAAGTTCCGTCAACGAACTTTCCGTTCAGCAGCGGCAAAGTGCCGCCAAGGCACATGAAGTCGGCGTCACCGATGTCCGTGCGGGCCAAAAGGCGTTCGACGACGTCGGCCGGCTTCCGCAGTCCGCTCAGCGAACCTTCCTGGTACAGCTCCCCATCCACCCATGAGCGGGCGGTGCACTGGTCCAGGTCGAGGCTTTCCAGGGACTCGACGGCGATGACCTCACCCGCGACAGGCTTGGGGCAGGCTCGCTTTGAATCTCCGATGTCCCGGGCTTCGATGTCGCGGTCCGTGTGATCGGATCCGATGCCGAGGTAGTACTGGCCGTTGTGCCGGATGTAGAGGGGTTCAATCTCACCTGAGGTGAGGTTCTTCGACCCGTCATGCTCGCCGGAGGTCTCGAAAAGATCCGAGTCCATCCGGTAGAACATGGGCACTTCCGGCGGCGGGGCTACACCGATGGCAGCCAGCTCATCGATGTGGTGCTGCACCGCTTGCGGATCCCGGCCGGTATAGCCAGCCACTACTCCGTGGAAATCCGAAACCACGATGGTCTTGCCTGTGCCCACCACCCTGAAGGTCAGTGGGACTTGCCGTGTTGTTTCCATTCCGTCTCCTTAGACAGCCAATGTGTTGTAGTCCGCGAGGCGGTCTTTGATGACAGGGAACTCGCTGCGGACGGCGGCGACCTGGTCCGGATCGATGTCCACCATCAGCACGGTTTCGCTGGAATCCGCTTCAGCGAGGACGGTGCCCGCAGGACCGACCACCCGGCTGTGTCCGCCGAGCTCCACACCTTCCTGGCTGCCTGCGGCGTTGCAGGCGATGACGTAGATCTGGTGCTCCACGGCCCGCGCAGTGGTGAGCAGGCGCCAGTGTTCACTCCGGGCGGCAGGCCAGGCTGCGGGAACGATCACGATCTCTGCGCCGCGCGTGCTCAGCTCCATCCATAATCCGGGGAAGCGGAGGTCGTAGCAGGTAATGCCGGCGACGGACCCGAACGGCAACGGGACCACGGGAAGCGACGATCCCGCGGTGAGCAGGTTTGCCTCCTTGGACTTGTAGCCGAACACATGGATCTTCCGATACGTGTGGACTACGGTGCCGTCCGGGCCGAGCAGGATGGAGGTGTTGCTCAGCCTGCCGTCCTCGGTGGCCTCGATGATGCTGCCGAGGTGAAGGTGGACGCCCAAGTCCGCGGCAACCCGGGAGCACATGGAGACGGTGGGACCCGTCAGTTTCTCGGCCAATGCCCCGTACTCGTCGAAGTGGAAATAGCCGGCGCTCCACAATTCAGGGAGGACGATCAGCTCGGCGCCCTTGATGCCCCGAAGGATTGCTTCAACGCGGTCTATCCGGTCTTCGCGTGTTTCAGAGTCCGGGCTGGCTACCTGGACGAGTGCGATTTTCATGCTTGGTCCTTACTCTCAGGGGTGGTCTCGTCCAGGTCGCTGAGGCGCAGACCCTTGGTTTCCCTGGCGAACATCACCGAGACCATGGAGATCAAGCCCATGACGGCCAGGTAGATGCCGATGGCATAGCCGGTGCCAAAAGCGCTGTAGAGAGCCAGGGCAATGATCGGGGACAGCGAGCCGGCGATCAGCGATGCCAGGTTGTAGGCCACGGAGGTACCGCTGTACCGGACGTCGGTGGGGAAGAGTTCGGAGAAGAAGGCACCGATCACTGAGCTGTAGGCAGCGAAGATCAGGAGCCCACCGACAGCTGCGGCGATAATGCCCCACATCTGGCCGGTATTCAGCAGGAAGAAGAACGCGAAGGCCCACACCATGGTGGCAATCGACGCGCCGATCAGGATCGGCTTGCGGCCCACCTTGTCGGCGTAGAGCGCCAGGATGGGAATGGCGACGACCGCGACACCCTGGCCGATCATGACGGCGGTGAGGCCTGTCTGCCTCTGCAGTCCCATGATCTGGGTGACGTAGGTAATGATGAACAGGGAGTAGATGTAGAAGCCTGCGTTCTCGCCCATCCGGCTGCCGGTAGCGATGAGGATTTCGCGCCAGTTGCGTCGGAAAAGGATGGCCAGCGGCATCTTCCGTTCGATGCTGCCTTCGGCTTCGCGCTTGCGCTGTGCTTCCTTGAACAGCGGGGTTTCCTGGACGTAGAGCCGCAGGATCAGGCCGATGACCACCAGGAGCGCGGACAAGCCGAAAGCGATGCGCCAACCCCATGCCAGGAACTCGCTCTCCGGCATGGTGGCGGCGAGGATGGCCAGGACGCCGGCGGCCATCAGGTTTCCCAGGGGCGGGCCCATGTTGGGCCAGGAAGCCCAGAATGCGCGGCGGGCGCTGTCGTTGCTGTGCTCGGAGACGAGGAGGACGGCGCCACCCCATTCGCCGCCGAGCGCGAATCCTTGAATCAGGCGCAGCAACAGGAGCAGCAACGGTGCTGCTATGCCGATGGCCGCGTAAGACGGGATGAAGGCAATGAGGGTGGTTGCAACGCCCATGAGCATGAGGCTGGCAACCAAGGTGGCCCGGCGTCCGTGTTTGTCGCCAAGGTGCCCCAGGACGACGGCGCCAATCGGGCGGGCGAGGAAGCCGGCAGCGAAGGTTCCGAGGGCCAGCATGGTGCCCACCAGGGGGTCGTCGGTGGGGAAGTAGAGCTTGTTGAATACCAAGGCTGCGGCGGTGCCGTAGAGAAAGAAGTCGTACCATTCGACGGCTGTGCCGGCCAGGCTCGAAGCAGCCACTACGGGCAGGCTGGAGTGCTTCTGCTGCCTCAGTTCTGCTTTCTTCAAATCGGTCATTGTGGGGATCCTTTGCGATGGGGAGCCGCGGAGTTTCGGTGAATCAGGCGGCCGGGTCTCCCAGGAAATTGGGGTGTTCCGCTGCGTGAGCGGAGTCACTGAACTTCACTGTAGACGGGTTGTATACAACCTGTCTATAGTTGGAGCAGAAGTTTTCCGGAAAGCTCCCGGGAGTCCTGAATGCAACTCGTATACTGGGCTACGCGAGAAAGGCTCTGCATGATCCAGATGACCCCCGCTGCACAGTCGCAGCCAGAAGTGGCGTACCAGTGGATGAAAAGCTACATCGCAGCCTTGCCCCGGGAGGAAGAGACCTTCCTCAACGAGGGAGTCCTGGCCAAGACAACGGGCACGTCACGAACACCCGTGCGCGAGGCCTTGCTGCGCCTCGAAGCCGAGGGATTCGTCAAGCGCATCCCGCACAAGGGTGCCTACGTGCCACCGATCTCCGATCCCGACGTCCGCGCCATCCTGCAGTCCAGGTCCGTCGTTGAGAAGTGGGCAGTCTCGGCCGTGGAAAGCATGCTGGACGCCCAGATCGATGCCTTCCAGCACGTCATCGACCAGCAGCGGAAAGCCAAGGAAGATCCAGCCCGTTTCATCGAGTTGGACACCGAATTCCACACCATCATGGTCCGGGCCGGGGGTAACCCCGTCCTGGCCGACTTCTACGCTTCACTCCGGCAAAAGCAGCTCAGGATCGGCGTCAAGGCCGTCTCCAGGGGCACGGATCGCGCAGAAGACGTCCTCCGGGAGCATCAGTTGATCGTTGACGCCCTTCGCAGCAGAAGCCTCGAAGCAGCACACCAGGCCATCGACGCCCACCTTGACTCCACCCGTCTGGCGGTCATCGGGTACTAGTCCTCGCTGTGCAGTTCCCGCTGCCGTGCGCTGAGCAGCTCAAACTCAGGCCGGGCAGCCACGAACCGTTCAACGGCGTCGAGCACTTGCTGAAGGTGGGCGTGATCCGGAGCCACCAACGCCGCGCCGATCAGCGCGCGCCGGTGCTGGTCCTGCAGCCCTGTCTCCGCCGCTGAAACATCGAACCGCCGCTTGAGCTCGGCCACGAGCGGCCGGATGAGCGACCTCTTTTCCTTGAGGCTATGGACATCGCCCATCAGGACGTCGAATTCGATCCAACCAATCCACATGGTTCATTATCACCGCAGGTCAGCGAGGCGGCAGCACGGTCTTGATGGAATCTTGATCAAACCCAGCAACGCGCCTTGAGTTCCGCCCGGCAGTGTCTATGAGGTTGGCCTTAAACGGCTGACGGACACATTCGCTGCTAGTTACTCAGGACTGACAACGTGACCCATACCCCTGCCCGACCACGCCCTCGCCCTCATACCCGACCCCACCCGGTCAGGATCCTCCGAGCCTGCGCAGCACCCATTGCGCTGGCCGCCGCGACCGTATTGGCGGCCGCGATGGCACCAGGGGCAGCCGCTGCACCCACCCAGGGAGCGACCCTGCAGTCATCCTCCAGCGTTTCGGCGCTCGCGGGTCAAGCCGAGCAGATCCTGGTAGTGCCGGTGACGGCAGGCCTGGAACCCACCCGGGTGAGGGGGACCATCGTGGTGTCGGGGAAGCCCGAAGGCACGGTCCGTGCATCAGTCAACGGCCGGGTCATCCTCGAAAGCAACGCCGCCGCCAACATCCCCTTGGATGCAGCGGTCACTGCCGCGGACATGACCGGCCAACAACTGAGCGTAGGGCTGCAATTCGTCCCGGCAACCCAATCCATGTGCGTGGTCTCCAACGCCACGGCAACCCTGAACAACCTGGTGGTGGATTTCAGTGGAGCGGCCAAGGCTCCCACCACGGTAGGCGAGTTCTTCCCGGCGTCCGTCCCCGCCGTCGTACTTCCTGTTCCGGCTGAACCCGGAGCGGATGTCTCCGCAGCCATCATGACCGCGTCGGCCGCCATGGCCGGCCGCTACCCGGACGCCGCCGTCAGCGTGGTCCCCGACGCCGAACTGGAAACGCGTGCAGCAAACCTCCCGGCGGGCAGCCGCATCCTCAGCGTCGTCGCCGACCCGGGGGAGACCAGCACCAAGCTCGGCACCGCAGCCGGACTGCCGCAGCTCATCCTCAGCGGCCATGATGACCAGCTCCGCACCGCCGCAAGGGCACTCGCCAGCGACAAGACCGCGCTCGCCGTAACCTCTTCCGTGACCGGGCTGACGTCCGCCCTCCCTGCCGCACCCGGCTTGGTCCAGAGCCTCAAGGACCTCGGCAGCAGCACCCTCAAGCTGTCCGGCTACGGCACACCGGAGTCCTACATCGGGGTCACCCAGTCGCAGTTCGGCGGGCCGGTTTCGTCGGTGAAGGTCCAGCTCAAAGGCACACACACGGCAGTCCCGGACAACGCCCAGGCGCAACTCTCGGTCTTCTGGAACGACTACCTGCTCAGTTCCAGGAACCTCGACGGCGGTGACACTTTCACGGTCGACGCTGAGGTTCCAGCGGGCCAGCTTCAGTCCAGGAACGGCTTGCGGATCCGCCTGGCGGCCCTCCCGGCCGGCGGTGATTGCACCGGACCCGCCGGCGTTATGCCCATGGAAGTCACCCTGGACACCGCAGGCAGCACTATCACTGCAGTGCGCGGAGGATCCACGAAGGCCGGTTTCGCACGTTTCCCGCAGGCATTCGGGCAGAGCGTTCCGGTGGCTTTCGGCGACGGGAACGCCCAGTCGAACACCGTCAATGCCGCCACGTTGTTGGCGTCCCTGCAGAGGGACAGCGCCACGTTGCTGGACACGCGGGTGGTAGGCCTGGATACCCTTGCAGGCTCCAGTGAGTCCGGGCTGGTGGTGGGTGCCACCGCCGACGTCGCAAACAAGCTGTCCGCACCCCTGCGGTTGGCGGAGTTCCGCACCATCTCACCCGACGACGTCGAATATGGTGTGGGGGCGTCGGCGCCCTACGGCGTGCTGGAGGCCTTTGAACAGGGCGGCCGCGACCTCTTGCTGCTCGGCGCCTGGGCGCCGGAAGGCGACGCCGCCGCGGGGTCCGCGCTTCAGGCATCCCTGTCATCGCACGTCAGTGGTGTTGAAGGTGGCTGGGCCTCGCTCTCCCGAAACCTCTTGGTGACCCAGCCCTCGGGAACCCCCGTGCTGCTGGAAAGCAACGTCGTGGTTCCGCAGAAGGCTGTCACTGACGACTACCGTCCCTACGCATGGTGGATCGGCGGGGCGGTGCTGGTACTGGGACTGGCGTTTGCCGCACGTACCGTGCTCATGAGGCGCCGTGCCAAGGATGCCCAGGCTTACGTGGATGCTGAGCAACGGTCCACGCAACCCGCAGAACAGAGTGGCGGCAACTAGGCCCATGGCAACCAGCGTCGCAACACGGCACCGGGCCGCCCACCGCGGGCCCGCGCTGCCGGCCGCTTTTGCCCTGGCCAGAAAGGGTTGGGAAAGGCTGGGTGCCCCGGTGGTTGGGCGCAAGGTTCCAGGAACCAGGATCGTGGCGGTGGTGGCAGCGCTGGTGGGCTACATCGCCTGCCTGTACACCATCGGTCACGGCACCAATTTGGACTACTCGGACGCCCAGAGCCACCTGACCATCGCCCGGCGGATCTTCGACAGCAAGGCGCCCGGCTTCGAACAGCTGGGCACCGTCTGGCTGCCCATGCCGCACCTTTTGCTGGCACCGTTCGTGCTGAACATGTGGTTGTTCAGCACGGGCTGGGCAGCCGGAATCCTGGGCATCCTGGCCCTGTCCGCAACCGCCACCGGCTTGTATCTGATCGCAGCCCGCCTCGGTTTGGGCCGTGCCGGACGCCTCGCCACGACCTTGGTGGTGCTGGCGAATCCGGCGGTCCTCTACGTGTACACCACGGCGTTGACCGAACCGGTGCTGATCATGTGCATCGTGGGCGGCATGGCCGGCTTGGCGCATTGGGCAACCAGCAGGCGCCGCATGAGCGCGGGCGAGCTGGCGGTCTTCGCCGGTATTCCCTCTGCCGCGGCAGTGCTTTCCCGGTATGAGGGCTGGGCGCTGGTGATGACCGGAACGCTGTTCGTGGTGGTCGTCGCCAAGCGCCGCACCGGCGCGTGGCGCGAAGCCCTCACCATGGCCGGCGGCTACGTGATGATCCCGGCCGCGGCGGTGCTCTGGTGGATCTCCTACAACTGGGCCATCTACGGCAACCCGCTGGAGTTCATGTTCGGGCAATACTCCGCGTATGCACAGCAGAAAAACATTACCGACGGCGGCCTGTTGCCTACCAAGGGCAACCTGGGGCTGACGCTGTCCACGTTCCATTGGTCGCTGCTGGAGACAGCCGGCGTCGTCGTCCTCGCCCTGGCGGCGTGCGGCGCCGTCGTGCTTGTTTTCCGGCGCGGCTTTGCCAACAGCACCCTGCTGGTGGCGGTGACCGGAAGTGCCTATGCTTTCGCGCTGCTGAGCCTGTTCCTGGGCCAGACGGCCATCAACAACGACCATTCGCTGCCATCAACCTGGTGGAACAACCGCTTCGCACTGACGGCTTTGCCGCTGGTGGCCATTCTGGTGGCCGTGGTGGTGCAGGAGCTGGCCCGGCCGGCCCGCATCAGGCCCGTCCTGATCGGCGCCCTCCTGGCAGGACTGGTGGTACAGAACGCGTGGTGGAGCGAGGACCCCGCGGGGCGGCTCGCCGTCTTGGCGGAGGGAAGGATGTCCGCCGACTCCACCACGAATTCCACGGCTGCCGCCCGTTGGCTCAATGAGCGGTACGAGTCCGGCGGGATCCTGATGGACGAGAGCGCCCGTGGCAACGCGGTGCTGCCCGTCATGGGCATTCCGCTCAAAGAGATCTACAACCGCGCCTCCGGAGACTACTTTGCCCCGGCGCTGGAGGATCCTGCCAAATACGCGAAGTGGGTGTTCGTCAACGTCGAAGCCGGTACGGGAGCACGGGACTCCGGGCCCACGGACCTGGTCTACCAAGCCATTGTTGCGAACCCGTCCTTCCCTGTCCGATACTCCGTGGCATTTTCGACCCCCACGCACCGGATCTATGAAAGGTCCTCCGACTCATGACACCGTCCTCACACCTGGCGGACGCCACAGTCAACCGGCAATCGATCGGCCAGACACTGCTGAAGGCTGGACTGGTCACCCCGGAACAGCTCCAGCGGGCCTTGGACCGCGCCGCGAGCGAAGGCGGGTTGCTGGGGCGGCACCTGATCCTGGAAGCCGGGCTGGACCGCCGTCGGATTTATGAAGTCCTGGCGCAGCACTGGGACGCACCGCTGGTGGACCTCGTGGCGGAACCGGTTGATGACCGGCTGATGGAGTTGCTCGGTTACAGCGAACTCGGCGAACCACGCTGGCTCCCATGGCGGATGGACGGCGACGTCCTCATTGTGGCCACCGCGGTGGCACCGTCGGCGGCCATTGCGCACGAGGCGGCCTTAACGTTCGGAGTTGACGACGTCGTCTTCCGCACCACCACCGACTGGGACATCAACCAGTCCGTCCAGCGTTCCTTCCGGCGCCACCTGCTCTACGAATCGGCAGAGCGCCTTGCCGAGGAGCGGCCGGGAGAGTCCGCCCGGACCGCCCTGACGCGGTGGCAGCGCTACCTCCCCGTGGTCCTGGTCATCGGGATGGTGGCCGCCTTCGCGATGTCACCGCTCACGGCCATCATCGTTTTGTTGGCCGCAGCCAACATTGTCTTCCTGGTGAGCATCGGCTTCAAGACGCTCGCAAGCCTTCGCAGTCCCTTCGACCGGCTGCATGACGCCGCCGTGACCAAGGCCAGGGACAGGGAGCGGGCCAGCCGGGGCCTGCCGCCCCTGGCGGAGGAACGGGTTCCCGATGGCGACCTGCCTGTCTACACCATCCTGGTGCCCGTGTTCCGGGAAGCGAACATCATCGACAAACTCCTGACCAACCTGGGCCAGCTGGACTACCCCCGGTCCAAGCTGGACGTGCTGGTCCTGCTCGAAGAGGACGACGCCGAGACCATTGCCGCCGCCAAGGCCTCACGCCCACCGGAGTATGTGCGCATCCTGATCGTGCCCAAAGGGGACCCACAGACCAAACCGCGGGCCTGCAATTACGGGCTCACCTTTGCCCGGGGCGAGTATGTGGTGATCTACGACGCCGAAGACCGCCCGGACCCGGGCCAGCTCCGCGCTTCCATCGCCGCGTTCAAGCAGGACGAATTCGAACGCAGCCACCTCAACCCGGACCGCAAGCCCCTCATCTGCGTCCAAGCCGCGCTCAACTACTTCAACGCAGACCAAAACGTCCTCACACGGATGTTCACCATCGAATACACCCACTGGTTCGATTCGATGCTTCCTGGCTTGGACAACTCAGGCATCCCGCTACCGCTGGGTGGCACGTCCAACCACTTTGTGACCTCGCTGTTGAAGGAAGTGGGTGCGTGGGACCCGTGGAACGTGACGGAGGATGCCGACCTGGGACTTCGGGCCGCAGTGGACGGATACCGTGTGGGCGTCATCAATTCCACCACCTGGGAAGAAGCCTGCTCACAGGTCCCGGCATGGATCAAGCAGCGCACCCGGTGGATCAAGGGGTACATGGTGACCTCGGCGGTGAACACCCGGAACACCATGCGGTACGTCAGGAGCACGGGGGTTGCCGGTGCCATCGGATTCCTCGGCCTGATCCTGGGAACACCCCTGGCCTTCCTGGCCTATCCACTGGTGGTGGGGTTCACCATAGTGACCTACATCGGCTACGACATTGTTGGGCTGGTCCTTCCGGAGTGGTTGCTGGTGGGCGGCGTAGTGTCCATGCTGTTCGGCAACGCCATGATGATCGTTGTCTCCGGGGTTGCCACCCTCCGCCGGCACGGGTGGCGCATCGCGATCTTCGCCCTGCTCAACCCGTTCTACTGGGTGCTGCACTCAGTTGCAGCCTGGCGGGCGGCCTGGCAGATGCTGACCAGCCCGCACAAGTGGGAGAAGACACCCCATGGGCTGGAAGCCGAATATCACGACGACGGCCACTGGGCTGGATAACACTGGGCTGGATAACACCGGGCTGGATCAGGGAAGGACTGCCTGAGGAAAGCGCGGCTGATCTTGAGCAAATCTTGAGCAAATGCCGCAGTGGGATTGAGTAAGCGCCGCGACACTGAACTCAAAGCCAAGGATGACCAGCTGAGGGGGTTGGACACGGTGCTCGATGCATTCTCTGTACGGGTTGCTTTAGGCGTGGTCACAGTGACCCTCTTGGTCCTGTTCTGTATCTCCTTCCACCGGACCCGCTCGCCCTATGCCGGCTGGTGGAGCCTGGCTTTGCTGGAATTCATGGTGGGCAACGCTGCGTTCCTGCTCAACGGCACGCCCCACCAGCAGTGGGCCAACCCCTTGGGCAACATCCTGGTGGTGGCGGGAGCGTTCAGCGTCTGGGCCGGTGCAAAGACCTTGAGGGACCGGAAAGCCGCACCCTGGCAGTTGGTCGTTGGGCCTGCCGTCACGGCTGTAGCCTCCTTCCTGGAGAGCCCCGCTACCAACGTGTGGTCCGGCGGCTTCGTCTATTTGGCGATGATGACTGCGGGCATAGCGCTGGCCGCTTACGACCTGTGGTTCATCAAGTCCTCGCACTCCCAGGTCCACAAAGCACTTTCCATCGCCGCGGGCCTGTTGGCCACCTACTACCTGGGCAGGTGGCTGGTCTATGCACTTGAAGGCCCAACCGGCCACCCCTTCACCACCTACTTCGGACCCGCACCATCAGCCCTCATTTCCATGGTGCTCCTGGTTACCGTGTCCTTCAGCATGACGGCACTCACCAGCGACCAGCTCATCAAGGGACTCCAGGAACGGGCCGACCGTGATCACCTGACGGGACTCCTCAACCGCGGAACCTTCCTGGACATGGCCACCACGGAGCTCAACAGACTTCAGGCCGCGGGGTCCGGCGCCGCTGTTGTCCTGGCGGATTTGGACCACTTCAAAGCAGTCAACGACGAATACGGACATGGAACAGGCGACGTTGCCCTGCAGGCCTTCGCTGAAGCGTGCGGCGCCTCGGTCAGGTCCACGGATCTCATCGGACGCTACGGCGGCGAGGAGTTCATCTTGTTCCTGCCCGGGGCCACCCAGGACCGGGCCGAGGACATCGCTACCGAAATCAGCCGCCGAATGGCAGCTACCCCGGCGCCTGCGGGTGTCGCTTTCCCCACCATCAGTTACGGAGTGACGTCGAGCATCCCGGAAGCTGCGGACTTGAAGTTCATGATCGAGGTGGCGGATGCGGCCCTTTACAGCGCCAAAGCACAAGGAAGAAACCGGATTGTTGGAGCTGACCGCCATGAGGCGGCCACTATTGCGGATGAGGCACGATCATGACCTTTAACGAACTCACCACCAGGATCCAGATCCAGCACACCCAGGAACTGTCCGCGTTCCGGCAAAACATCACCAGTGCCCCCTACATGGCGGGAACGCCCACGTCCTTGAACGCCGACCGCCGGTCAGTCCGGATGGGCCCGGTTCAGTCGGTGGAGGACGGTAACGCCAACCTGACCATCGTCGCGGACGTCGAAGGACTCGCCTGGTTCACGGCTGACAAAGGCCTTCTGGGCAGCTGCATCACGGTGTCCATCGCGGGCCACCGCCGGAACACCGGTACCCGGGTGCACCTCCCGCTGGCGGAATGTGACGCCTGGATCGAGGCCATCCTCGGCGGCTCCTGGATCACGCACGTTTACCGCGCAGGCAAGAAAGTGGAGTCCGACGGCAGGATGGACATTGCCTCGTACCGGTTGTTCCTGGATGAGCGCCGCAACCCTGTCGCCAAGCCGCAGGCTGTCGCCGATACGACGCTGCGCCGCCTGGAAGAATCGTGACCAGCACGACGCCTGACACGCCGGCACATCTGGATCCCCGGATCGGGGAACTGGAACGGCACATCCAGGCCCTGATGCAGGAACTGCACCAAGCACGCTATGAACAACGGCGGGACGCCCTCACCGACGTTCTGACAGGGCTCGGCAACCGCCAAGCCCTGGTGGACGCCTTCCATGTGGCGCAGGACGCCGCAACCAAGGGGGCCGCTCCGCCGGCGCTGCTGCTCGTGAACCTGGACGCCTTCAAGGCGCTGAAGAACTCCGCAGGCCTTGCGGCGGCGGACCAGGTCCTGGTCACCGTTGCGATGCGCATCAAGTCGGCCGTCCGGGAGGACGACGTCGTCACCCGCCTCGGCAGCGACGAATTCGCGGTGTTGTTGCCCGCCACGCCGCAAAGCCGGGCCACCGCCGTCGGCAACCGCATCCTGGCCGCACTGGAACCGAATTTCGACCTCGGGAACAACAGCGTCCGATGCGGCGCCAGCATGGGCCTGCGCATTGCGGAGCCGCGCCACCGCATCGAGGACCTGCTCCAGGAGGCCGATATCGCCGTGGAGGAATCCAAGAGCGAGGGCCGGAACAAGCTCAAGATGTTTGATCCCGCCACCCTGCATGCCCGGCAGCTCCAACGTCAGATCGTGGGAGAGCTCCGCGAGGCCATCCGTTCGGATCAGCTGGTCCTGAACTACCAGCCGATCGTGGAACTGGCTACGGGAAGGATCGAAGGTTGCGAGGCTTTGGTCCGCTGGGACCATCCCGTACACGGTTTGATCATGCCGGACCAGTTCATTCCCGTTGCCGAGGCCACCGGCCTCATCGCCGAATTGGGGCGCTGGGTCCTGCGCACCGCCGTCGGGCAGTTAAGGCACTGGCGGGACGACCCAGCCACGGCACATCACAATTTTTCCATGCGGATCAACGTCTCCGCCGCGGACCTTCAAAGCCTGGAGTTCGTGGACGATGTCAGTGAAGCCCTGGCGGAGGAAAGCCTGCCTCCGGAATCGCTGGTACTGGAGCTCACGGAGAGCGCCATCATCCAGAACAATGAGCTGGACCGATACACCCTCGCGAGCCTGCACAGGCTGGGTGTAGGACTTGAAATCGACGACTTCGGTGCCGGCTACTCGTCCATGGGCTACCTTCGGAAGCTGCCCGTGGACCGGGTGAAAGTGGACCGGCAGTTCGTGAAGGACCTCGGGAAGGACCCCTCCCAGCTGGCGTTCCTGGCGGCCATCCAGGAAGTCATCCGGTCCTGCGGGCTGGAGGGCGTGTGGGAAGGCATCGAAACCGCCGAGGAGGCGGAAGCGCTCCGCAGCATCGGCTGCGCCAGTGGCCAGGGCTATTACTTTGGCCGGCCTCTGCCCGAGGCTGAGTTTACGGCCCAACTGCAGCGGCAGACTGTCTGGCCTGCTTAAACAAAGCAACGCGGGATCACTTACAGCCCATCCCAAGGGGATTTATGGGCTGCAAGTAACCCCGCGTTGCGTTATTACTTAGCCGAAGTACTTCGGCAGGGTGGCTTCGTGCGCTTCGCGGAGAGCATCCAGCGAGAGCTCGTCCACGCCGTTGATCTCCAGCTTTCCACCGGCAGCGTCAACAACGCCGATCCGGAGGTGGGCGAAGCCGCGGGCGGTGCACATGTCCTTGAAACGGACTTCCTCGGAGCGGGGCACGGACACGATGGCACGTGCCTGGGACTCGGAGAAGAGCGCCGTGAACAGGTCCACGCCGTCGCGCTCCATGAGTTCCTCAAGGGCGATGCGTGCGCCGACGCCGTAGCGCAACGACGACTCAACCAAGGCAGCCGCGAGGCCACCTTCGGAGAGGTCGTGTGCTGCGTCAACCATGCCGTCGCGGGAAGCGTTGATCAGGATTTCGCCCAAAGCACGCTCGGCTGCGAGGTCAACCTTCGGCGGCAAGCCACCGAGGTGTCCGCGGAGGTTGGACCATTCCGAACCATCCAGCTCTGCTGCGGTGGTGCCCAGCAGGTAGATGGCCTGGCCATCTTCGCGCCAGCCCGACGGCGTGCGGCGGGCGACGTCGTCGAGCTTGCCCAAAACCGCAACCACGGGGGAGGGGTGGATCGGCGTGGTGCCGGTCTGGTTGTACAGGGAGACGTTGCCGCCCGTGACCGGGATGCCGAGCTCCATGCAGGCGTCGGACAGGCCGCGGATGGCCTCGGCGAGCTGCCACATGACGTCCGGGTCCTCAGGGGAGCCGAAGTTCAGGCAGTCGCTGACGGCCATCGGAACTGCGCCCGAGGTGGCCACGTTGCGGTAGGCCTCGGCCAGGGCGAGCTGAGCACCCTGGTACGGCTCCAGGTAGGTGTAGCGGCCGTTGGCGTCGGTGGCCAAGGCAACGCCCAGACCGGTTTCCTCGTCAACGCGGACGACGCCGGCATCATCCGGGAACGCCATGGCAGTGTTGCCGCCAACGTAGCGGTCGTACTGCTTGGTGATCCAGGACTTGCTGCACATGTTCGGCGAGGCCACCAGCTCGGTGACGGCTGCGGCCAGTTCGGTGGGAGCCGACGGACGGCCGGCGTCCTCGACGGAACCGGTGAAGGAGTTGGCCTGCACCGAGTCCTGCCACTCCGGGCGGGCGAACGGACGGTCGTAGACCGGGCCGTCGTGCGCAACGGTGCGGGGATCGACGTCGACGATTACTTCGCCTTCCCAGGTGATGATGAGGCGACCGGTGTCGGTGACCTCACCCAACCAGGAGTACTCAACGGCCCACTTGTCCATGACAGCTTCGAACGCTTCGATGTTCTCCGGGGTGACCACGGCCATCATGCGTTCCTGCGACTCGGACATGAGGATCTCGCCCGGCGTCAGCGTGGGGTCGCGCAGCAGGACGGAGGTCAGTTCGACTTCCATGCCACCGTCGCCGTTGGAGGCGAGCTCGGACGTGGCGCAGGAAATACCTGCAGCGCCGAGGTCCTGGATGCCTTCGACCAGTGAACCCTTGAAGAGTTCCAGGCAGCACTCGATGAGGACCTTCTCAGCGAAGGGGTCGCCCACCTGGACGGCCGGACGCTTGGAGGGCTTGGTGTCATCGAAGGACTCCGAAGCCAGCACCGAAGCGCCGCCAATGCCGTCGCCACCCGTGCGGGCACCGAACAGGACAACCTTGTTGCCCTTGCCGGAAGCGTTGGCCAAGCGGATGTCCTCGTGGCGCATGACGCCGACGGCCAGTGCGTTCACCAGCGGGTTGCCCTGGTAGACGGAGTCGAAGACCATCTCGCCGCCGATGTTCGGCAGGCCGAGGCAGTTGCCGTAACCGCCGATGCCGGCAACGGCACCGTGCATGACGCGCGCGGTGTCCGGGTGGTCGATCGCACCAAAGCGCAGCGGATCCATCACGGCAACCGGGCGGGCGCCCATGGAGATGATGTCGCGGACGATGCCGCCGATGCCGGTAGCGGCACCCTGGTACGGCTCAACGAACGACGGCGAGTTGTGGGACTCGATCTTGAACGTCACGGCCCAGCCGTCGCCCAGGTTGGTGACGCCGGCGTTTTCGCCGATGCCCACCAGCATGTCCTTCTTCATTTCCTCGGTGACCTTCTCGCCGAACTGGCGGAGGTGGTTCTTGGAGGATTTGTAGGAGCAATGCTCGCTCCACATGACGGAGTACATGGCCAGCTCGGCGCCCGTGGGGCGGCGGCCAAGGACCTTGACGATCTCGTCGAATTCGTTCTGCTTCAGGCCCAGCTCGGCCCACGGGAGTTCCGTGTCCGGGGTCTTGGCAGCGTGCTCAACGGTGTCGATGTTGAACTTCTTGGTGGTTTCCGTGGTCACTTGTCGCCTCCCACAATCTTGGTCAAAACGGAGGTGAAGAAGCCCAGTCCGTCGGTGTCGCGGGGTGCGCCATCAAGTGATTCCGGACCGAAGCCGGCTTCCACAGCGTGCTCGGGGTGCGGCATGAGGCCCACCACGTTGCCCGCGGCGTTGGAGATGCCCGCGATGTCGCGGCGGGAGCCGTTCGGGTTGAAACCGACGTAGCGGAACACCACACGGCCCTCAGCCTCAAGCGCATCGAGGGTCTTCTCGTCAGCGATGTACTGGCCGTCCTGGTTCTTCAACGGCACGATGATTTCCTGGCCGTCGGTGTAGTCCACGGTCCAGGCGGTGGTGGCGTTTTCCACACGCAGCGTCTGGTCCCGGCAGATGAACTTCAGGTGGTCGTTCTTGATCATGGAACCGGGGAGCAGGTGCGACTCGGTGAGGATCTGGAAACCATTGCAGATGCCCAGGACCGGAAGCTTCGCTTCCGAATTGGCAGCATCGATGATCTTGGACATCAGCGGCGCGAAGCGCGAAATGGCGCCGGCGCGAAGGTAGTCACCGTAGGAGAATCCGCCGGGGATGATGACTGCGTCAACGTCGCCGAGTTCGGAGTCTGCGTGCCAGAGGGGCACCGCAGTGGCGCCTGCGAGCCGCACTGCACGGGCGGCGTCGCGGTCGTCAAGGGTGCCGGGGAAGGTGACGACGCCAACCTTGGCGCCTGCGAGCCGGGGCTCGGCGGCGACGGCGACAGCCTCGCCAATCAGGGGGATCGACGTCATATCAGGCCTCGACGACCTCGACGTTGACAACATCCTCGATCACCGGGTTGGACAGGAGGGTCTCGGCAGCTTCGCGGGCCTGGGCCAGGATAGCGTCGGTCACCTCGCCGTCGACGGTCAGTTCAAAACGCTTGCCTTGGCGGACTGCGCTGAAGCTGTTGAAGCCGAGGCGGGGCAGTGCACCCACGATGGCCTTCCCCTGGGGGTCCAGAATCTCGGGCTTGGGCATGACGTCAACGACGATCCGGGGCATCCGGTAACTCCTGTGCGTGAGTTGGGTGAACCTTAAATAAGGCTGCCGCGGAGATGCCGTCTCACGCCGTTCAGCCGCATTCAAACAACGTGAAGAACACAAGGTTAAACACGGTTGTGAACTGCAAATGTTTGAACGGCGTGGGGGCGCTCCGCGAGCTTGCACACCTATTCTACCGGGAGCGGCGCGCATACCCTATTCAGCCGGATTTCGCGAGGACACCCCGCCGTGGCGCCTCAAAAGCCCCACCTGAAGGCTCGACGACGGCACTCGCCTGCTGTGGTTGGCGGCACTGGCAGGGGGTGGCGGACGTCACTAGGATTGCGCCATGGCTGAAAAACCGAAATCGATGGTGCTGGGCGTTGTGGCCGCAGCAGTTTTTGCTGGTTTGGGCCGGATGGTGATCCAGAAAATCATGGCCGACCGCACGGCGCGGAACAATCGGGTGACCGCTCCCTTGGACGCGGAAACGCGGGCCAAAATCAGTGACGCGTTGCGGACTCCAAGTAAGTAGGTCCTCACTTCCAAACGGCGGGTTTTCGGCGGAATGGCGCTGATTAGGGCACATACAAATGCGCTATTCACGCGGGTTAAACGCCGCAATTCCGGCGTAGTTTGGAGAGTACACGCGGGGCCCTGCCCCAGTACTATTCAGGATCCAACCAGGAGGAACAATGACCGAACACATTGCCGAAGTATCCGCCTGTAGCGTTGGCAGCTGCGGGTTCAACCACGATGGCTGCACCGCTTTTGGAATCACCATCGGTGGAACCCAGGACCATGCATCCTGCGCCACCTTCATTGACACCAATGCCATGGGCGGCCTCCCCAAGGTCCTTGCCCACGTCGGGGCCTGCCAGCGCTCCGAGTGCGTCCACAACAACAACCTCATGTGCGAGGCACACGACGTCAGGGTTGGCCCTGGCAGGGAGGCAGCTGACTGCCTGACGTACGAGCACGCCTGATCATTTCGCGAAAAGCGGGCCTGCCCTCCTCGGAGGACAGGCCCGCTTTTTGCGCAGACTACTTCTTCTTGGTTTGTTTGGCTCCCGATGATTCCTTGGGGCTGTCTGCGTCCTTGAGCTCCTGTTCGGCCACGGCCTGGATCAGGGCCAGGAGTTCGGGGTCAAGCCCTGGCGCGAACTCTTCCTTGCGCTCCGGCGAAATGGTGATCGGATAGCCGTCGGGCATGACGTCGGTGCTCAGCTCGGTGCCGTCGTTGGACGGAGACGCTCCACGGAAGAGCTTCCCGGCCTCGCTGAGGTTGTCAGCGCTGAAGGTGTACTGGATGCTTTGCAGGCCCTTGTCCAGCAGCTTCTTCACTTCCGGGAACTGCTCGGCGTTGGTCTTGGGGATGGGAAGTACCTTGCCCCAGTTCACCCCCAGGCTTTCAAGGGCCTTTGCATAGGCGTTCTCGTGCGCTTGGTCGCGCACAATCAGGTACGCGATGGTGGAACGGGCTGTTTTGTTCTCCGTCATTTCGTAAATGCGGCATTTCTGGAGCCTGCCCGTGGATTCGAGCATCAGGTTGTAGAGCAGGTCCAGCACCAGGTTGCCGCTGTTGTAGACATACGAACCACTCCAAGGGTTGCCTGCGGCGTCCACGGGCAACGCTCCTTGTGCACCCACCAGGTAGTGGTGGATGTTGCTGTGGTCCAAAGCGATGTTCAGGGGAGTGGCGCCCTTTGCTCCGGGCTCGTCCACGGGATCGGTTTTCTTGCCCTGATATCGCGGTGAGCCGTCAAGGAGCTGCGAGATGGTGGTTCCAATGAGTTCCACGTGGCTGATTTCCTCGGTGCCGATGCCCTGCAGAAGGTCCTTATAGGGCTTGGAAGCGGGGTCGCCACGGAAGTTCATGCTTTGGAACAGGTATTGCATCATGGTGCGCATCTCGCCGAATTGTCCGCCCAGACCTTCCTGGAGGGCGTTTGCTGCGGCGGGATCGGGTTCGTCAGCGGCGATTTCGTTGATGAGAAGTTGGGTGTGCAGGTACATTGCGATTCCTCACGTTGTTCATGCTGCGTCCGCGGGATGGAATCCCACTGCTGGCCACCCCGGAGTCATCACCATAAGCATGCTTACTATTTGCACGCAAGGAAATCAGGGAAAGAAATTGCGTCAGGAAGAGAGGGGGCGGTCAGCCTGCCACCTGGTTGGTCAGCGGCCTGCCTTCCCCGAGTGCCTGAATGTTGGCGGTGACCAGTTTGGCCGCACCTTTGGGCCGATTGCCTGCCACGTGGGGTGTGATGATCAGGTTCGGCGCGCTCCACAGCTTCGAGCCGGAGGGCAGGGGCTCCTCCTTGGTGACATCCAGGGCGGCGGCCCGCAGCCTGCCTTGCTGCAATGCGGCAACGAGGGCGTCTTCATCAACGGTGGCGCCGCGGCCAACGTTCACAAAGGTGGCCGTCGACGGCAGGGTTTCGAGAATCGCGTCGTTGAGGGCGTCGGTAGTTTCTGCCGTAGCGGGCAGGATGGAAATCAGGACATCGGTGGTGCGCAGGACCTCGGGCAGGTCGTCGGCCGGGACAACGGGGAAGCCGTAGCGCTCACCCCCGGAACTGGCCACACCGGTGACTTTTGCACCCAAGGCGGCCAGGAGCGGAGCCAGCCGTCCCGCGATGGAACCGAAGCCCCAAATGGTGACGTTGGCGCCGTCGAGCGTGTAGAGCTGTTCGGTGGACGGGTCGGATTGTGCTGCATTGTAGGGTGCGTTCCATGTGGAGTCCCGCTGGGATTCGAGCAGCACATCCAGCCGGCGGATGGCGGCCAGAACCAGTGCCAACGCGTGTTCGGCCACGGGGCCGTCGTGCAGTGAGCGCCCGGACGTGATGGCCACGTGGTCCGCAAAGCCGGCGGCGAGCACGGAGTCCGGCCCGGCGGCGAGGGTCTGGACGAGCTTGAGGTGCGGCATCCCGTGGGCGGCGTCGGCCAGGTTCTCCGAGGTGTTGCGCCACACGACCAGGACTTCGGCGTCCCTATGCCCGCTGGGGATGGGCTTGTCCACGGCGTAAACCACCGCCTCATTCCCTGCAGAGGTGAGGTCGTCGAGGTCCAGTTCGATGGTGTCGGGGACGAGGATTTTCACGGCAGCTCCAATGCTCACAACGGGCGGGCGGTTCGCTTTCGAGGCTACCGGTTTACTCCGCCGCCCCCCTCGCGCACTTCATCTCTGGAAATGTGACGCCGAGCACTCTATGGTTGTAGGACGTTCGACGTGGCACGTAGCACAAATGATTTCATCCGCGTCGTCCTGTCTCCTCCCGCTCGAAGCAGTTTCGAAAGGACATCGGATTTGAGATCTTCAGCATCGCCACTCGCCCGGATAGCCTCGGCCGCCGCGGTCGGCGCCATGAGCCTGGGCCTCCTGGCCGGCATCGGTCTGCCGGCAACCGCCGCGCCCATACCGCCCAACAACCCCGCCGCGGCACCGGGCACCTTCACCGAGGTCAACATCGGTGCGGATCGCACCGCCGCCAACTTCTTCTACCGGATCCCCGCTTTGACGTACTTGGGCAACAACGTGGTGCTCGCGGCCTGGGATGGACGTCCGGGCTCAGCCGCGGATGCGCCCAACCCGAACTCCATCGTGCAGCGCCGCAGCATCGACGGCGGCCGGACGTGGGGGCCCGTCACGGTCATTGCAGCCGGACACGTGGGCGATTCCAGCGGACCGAAATACGGCTACAGCGATCCCTCCTACATCCACGATGCGGAGACAGGCAAGGTGTTCGCCTTCTTTGTCTACTCCAAGGACCAAGGCTTCGGCGGCAGCCAGTTTGGCAACGACGACGCCGACCGGACAGTGATTTCTTCGGCCGTCATTGAGTCTTCGGACGGCGGTGTCACCTGGAGCCAGCCACGTCTCATTACCAACGTCACCAAGCCCGGCACCAGCAAGACCACTCCCGCAGCAGGCGATGTCCGATCCAACTTCGCGTCTTCCGGAGAAGGCATCCAACTCAAATACGGCCCGTACAAAGGCCGCCTGATCCAGCAGTACGCGGGCGATGTCCGCCAGGCCGACGGCAGCAACAAGATCCAGGCCTACAGCATCTACTCCGACGACCACGGTGCCACCTGGCACAAGGGTGCCAACGTCGGTGACCGCATGGACGAAAACAAAACCGTGGAACTCTCCGATGGACGCGTGCTCCTGAACTCGCGGGACAACGCCAACCAGGGCTACCGCAAAGTGGCCATCTCCACTGACGGCGGTGCCACGTACGGCCCGGTCACGCAGGACACGGAACTCCCGGACCCCGCCAACAACGGCGCCATCGCCAGAATGTTCCCGAACGCCGCGCAAGGCTCTGCCGACGCCAAAAAGCTCATCTTCACCAACGCCAACTCCACGACCGGCCGCGAAAACGTCTCCGCCCGCGTTTCCTGCGACGACGGCGCCACTTGGCCGGGAGTCCGCACCATCCGTTCCGGATTCTCCGCCTACTCCACCGTCACGCGCCTGGAAAGCGGGAAGTTTGGCGTGCTCTATGAGGGTAACTACACGGACAACATGCCGTTCGCGACGTTCGACGACGCCTGGCTCAACTACGTTTGTGCCCCGCTGTCAGTCCAGTCCGTGACCATGGCAGCAGGCGCTACACAGCAGGTACCCGTCACCGTCACCAACCAGGAGGCTGCCACGTTGTCCGGGGCCAGTGCCACGGTCTACACGCCCTCCGGGTGGTCCGCCACCACGGTGTCGGTTCCTTCCCTTGCGCCGGGGGCGTCGGCAACCGTTGGCGTTGCACTCACCGCACCGGCCAACGCCAGCGGCCCGCAGAATCTCAATGCAGCCTTCACGACGGCGAACGGAAGGGTCTCGCAGTCCACCTTCACCGCCACCGTGCCGGCGGCTCCGCAGGTTGGGCTGACCATCACCGGGACCGCGCCGGCCCGCGACGTCGCAGCCAACCCGTACCAGGCCGGCGACGTCCTCAGCTACTCATTGACCGTCAAGAGCACGGCCAATGTCACGGCCAACTCTGTACCCGTATCCGGGACCTTCGACTCCGGCTTCCTGCCGCCGTCTGCTCCCAACTGCCGCTTCAACAACCTGGCCGCGGGCGCCAGCTACACCTGCACTACCGCCAAGCACATGATCACGGCTGCCGACGTCGAACGCGGCTACTTTGTTCCGGAGGCCAGCTTCAGCATCACGGCCGGCACGACGCCGTCGCTCACCAAAACCGTGCCCTTCACCGGCGCTGCGGTGGCCTTGCGTGACGGACTGCTGACGGCTGACATCACCGGGGCGCGT
Organism: Paenarthrobacter sp. TE4293; assembly: GCF_050435325.1. Lineage (NCBI taxonomy): Bacteria > Bacillati > Actinomycetota > Actinomycetes > Micrococcales > Micrococcaceae > Paenarthrobacter > Paenarthrobacter sp. TE4293. The sequence goes on along the minus strand of NZ_JBNJRY010000006.1, from coordinate 290,387 downwards.
GCCGACGGCGGACGCGACCCAGCAGCCCAGCCGTACGTTGCGGGTGAGCTGGTCCCCTACACGTTCAGCGTGAAGAACACGAGCCCGCTGGTGGAGAAGGTGGTACCAACGGCGGGCAACTTCAGCCCGTTCCTTCCCGAAGGGGCCGGAAACTGCCGCTACAGTGTGCTGCCGGCCGGGCAGGGCTACCAGTGTGCCACCCCACGCCACACCGTGACCGCTGCAGAAGCTGAGCAGGGGTTCTTCGTGCCGCAGACTACATGGGAGGTCAGTTCGGCGGGCCAGAGCACCAAATCGATCACTGTGGACGGCGGCGAGGTGGACCTGAAGGTCCGCGAACCGAAGCTTGAAGCCACCGTCTCGGCCGCGTGGGAAGACGCCGATGGCGACCGGTTCGCCAGTGCGGGCGATCCGGTGACCTACACGTATACCGTGGGCAACGCGGGGAACGTCGCGGTGACCGGATTGGAGGCGCCCGACGCCGGCATCTCTGCGGCTGCGCTCGCCGCGGGGGCCACGGTGACCGCCACCAGGGAGCATGTGCTGACGGACGCCGATGTTGCTGCCGGAACACTCAGTGCTGCGTCCTTCGCGGTCAAGGCGAGCAACGGTTCCCGTGACGTTGCCGCTGCTGCAGAAGGTGATCCACTGGTGCTGAAGGTCCAGCCTGTCCGGCCGGAGGCCAAGCCTGCGTTGGCAGTCCAGGACCTCGTCACGCCTCCCACTGACCTGGGAACCGCGGACAAGTACCGCACCGGCCAGAAGGTGGTGCTGAAAGGCCTCACGTACGGGGATTGGTACTACGTGTACTTGAACAAGACGACCTATCGCCTCGGCTGGATCTTCCCTACCACGGACGACACGGTGGAATTCATCCTTCCCCCGGACGTCAGCAACGGGAGGGACGATGTCGTGGTCCTGGACAAGGACGGCGTCCAGGTCTCCTTTGACAGGCTCCAGGTGACTCCGAAGGGGTGACCTTCCAGTGACCTTTGAGGGTCGAATCATGCGACGGGCCGCGGGAATCTCCTGCGGCCCGTTGTTTGTCCTCCCGTGACGAACCACGGGACCTGTGACAAGACAAATTTCCCAAAATGTGCTGTATGTCATATTTGGCTCTCACTAGGTACTCTGTGACTCGGCTGGTTGCGCGGCTTTGACAAGAACTGTCAAAGGTTCAACCAACTAAAAGTTGACAGGCTTGGGCGATGGAGCCTTGGCCTCCCTCAGTGAAAGGTGCAACCACTCGTGAAATCACAAGGAAAGAGCTTCGTCAGAAGCGGGGGGCTTCGAAAGGCCGCGGCACTCGCCGTGGGCTTGCCGTTGCTTCTCTCTTCGATGGCGATGCCGGCCCAGGCCGCTCCCACGCCGGAGACGCCCGGGAATGTTGCAGGCGTGGCCAAGAAGAACCTTGACCCCAGCGCCTACAAGGACGGCCGCTACATGGTGGTCCTCGCCGAGAAGCCTGCAGCAACCTACGACGGCGGCACGGCGGGACTCGCTCCCACCAAGCCTGAGGAGGGCAAAAAGCTCGACGCCGACAGCGCCGAGGTGAAGGAATACCAGTCGCACCTGCAGCAGAAGCAGCAGGAGGTCGCGAAGCAGGAAAACATCACCATCGAGCGTGACTTCACCACCGCGGTCAACGGCTTCAGCGCCAACCTGACCGCAGACCAGGCCATCAACCTCGCCAAGGATCCCAAGGTCCTCATGGTGGCACCGGATACGCAATACGCCCCGGACTACTCCACCACCGACTTCCTGAAGCTCAGCGGCCCCAACGGTACTTGGGCAACGCAGTACGGCGGCCAGGACAACGCCGGCAAGGGCACGGTCGTCGGCGTGATCGACACCGGGTACACCCCCTCCAACCCCTTTTTCGCCGGTGAGCCCGTTGGTCCGCTGGTAGGCAACCCGCAGGTCGGCGTTCCCTACCGCACCGCCGACGGCAAGATTGCCATGCTCAAAGCGGACGGCGATACCTTTATCGGTGAATGCCAGCCCGGAACCGACACCGGGGCGGACTACGACGGCAGCGCCTGCAACTCCAAGGTCCTCAGCACCCACTACTTCGCAGACGCCTTCCTCGAGACCGTTGCGCCGGAAAACCGCGCTCCGGAAGAAGTCATTTCTCCCGTTGACGTGGACAGCCACGGCACCCACACGGCCAGCACCGCGGCAGGCAACGCCAACGTCGACGCCGTCGTGGACGGCCGAAGCTTCGGTACCACCAGCGGCATCGCACCCGCCGCGAAACTCTCCGTCTATAAGGTTTGCTGGGAAGACACCGATCCTGCCACGGGTGGTTGCTACGGTTCCGCCTCCGTGGACGCGATCGAGCAGGCCATCCTGGACGGGGTGGACGTCCTGAACTACTCCATCTCAGGTTCCACCACGACCACCACGGATCCCGTTTCGCTGGCCTTCCTTTCGGCAGCATCGGCCGGCATCTTCGTGGCCACCTCGGCCGGCAACTCCGGACCGACCGCCAGCACCGTCAACCACGGGGCACCCTGGCTGACGACGGTTGCCGCGACCTCGTTCTCGCAGGAACTCCAAGGCACCGTTGAATTCTCCGATGGCAGCAAGTACCGCGGAGCGTCCATCATGAACCGCGAGGTGAGCGGGGCCGGCGTCGTGCTGTCCACCAACGCCGCAAGCGGTGAAGGCAACGCGGCACTCTGTGCTCCGGGCTCCTTGGACCCGGCCAAGGTGGCCGGCAAGGTTGTTGTCTGCGACCGAGGTGTGGTTGACCGCACCGCCAAGAGCGCCGAGGTCCTGCGCGGCGGCGGCGTCGGCATGATCCTGGTGAACCTGACGGACTCCTCGCTGGACACTGACAAGCACGTCATTCCTACGGTCCACGTGAACCCGCCTGCCACCCAGGCCATTACGGACAAGGTCACGGCCAACCCGGCCATCACCGTGTCCCTGCTGAACCGCGACACCACGGGCCTGCCCGCGGAAGCACAGCCGCAGATCGCCGGATTCTCCTCGCGCGGTCCGCTGCTCGCCACGGACTCGGACCTGCTGAAGCCTGACGTATCGGCTCCCGGCGTCGCCATCCTCGCCGGTGTGTCACCGATCGGAACCGGTGGGGACAACTTCGGCTTCCTGTCCGGAACGTCCATGGCCTCACCGCACGTTGCCGGTTTCGGCGCCCTGATCCTGGGCAAGAACCCGCAGTGGTCCCCGGCCACCGTGAAGTCCGCCATGATGACCACTGCCGGTCCGGTCAAGCTGGCCAACGGCGCTGTCAACAAGGACGTCTTCGCAACGGGTGCCGGACAGGTTGATCCGGCCAAGGTCCTCTCACCGGGCCTCGTCTACGACGCCACCACCGAGGACTACCTCAAGTTCATCCAGGGCACGGGCATGGACCTGGGCATTGAAGGGCTCGGCACCACGGCACCCCGTGACATGAACGTTCCGTCCTTCGCCCTCGGCAACCTTGCCGGGAAGATCGAAGTCACGCGTACGCTCACGGCGCTGACGGCGGGTACGTACCGTGCCACGGTCAACGTTCCCGGTGTCAACGTCAAGGTGACGCCGTCTGTACTGACGTTCGGCGCACCGGGCGAGAAAAAGACGTTCAAGGTCCAGTTCGAAAACAAGAACGCCGAACTGGGCAAGTTCGCCATGGGCTCGCTGAGCTGGCAGGGCGCCAACAAGACTGTCACCTCTCCGATCGCCGTCCGGCCGCAGTCCGTCATCGCGGACAAGGCCCTGGCCTTCACGGGAACAGGCCCCAACGGCTCCGCCACCATCAACATCACCTCCGGAACCAACCTGCCGGTCGGGGTCACGGTCGATGGCCTGTCCAAGGCTGATTCCTCCGCTGTTGAGCTGGTCCCCGGCCCGTTCGCGGGCGAGACCAATGCCTCCAACTACGTGAAGAAGGTGACCGTCGGCGAGGGCAGTGCCCTGGCGAAGTTCTCGGTCATTTCCTCCAACGAGGCGGCGGACTTCGACATGCTGGTGCTCACCCCCTCCGGTCAGCAATTGCCGGCCGCAACGGCATCCGCCAGCGAGACCCTGTCCGTCCCCAACCCGGCACCCGGCGACTACTATGTCTTCGCCAACCTCTACGCAAGCCCCAACAACCAGGCCACCAAGGCCACCGTTGATGCGGCAGTGCTCGGTGCCAACCAGGGCAACGCCACTGTGACGCCGAACCCGATCCGCCTCGCCAATGGCAAGACGGGCCAGATTTCGCTGAACTGGAAGAACCTGACCCCGGGTTCCTACATCGGCCGCCTGACCTTTGCGGGTACCAGCGAGCCGAGCTTCGTCACCGTCCTGGTCAACCCGGGCGGCACCGTAGTGGTCCCGGACGAGGAAGACCCGAAGAAGGACAAGAAGGACAAGAAGCCCCGCGGCAAGATCCGCGCCGACGAGCCGACGCAGAGCAACAACGCAGGCTAGTGCTTCCTTGAATCAGTAACTGAAGTGGCCGGTGGGGTTTCCCACCGGCCACTTTGGCGTTCCGCTTCCATCGACGTCCACGACGCCGACGTCGCTGGAGACGGCCTTACACAGCGCCCGTGGAGCCTCCAGTGTTCCCCAGCAGCGCGGCCAGGGTCTTCCAGCGGGCGATCTCGCAACCATCGGTCCGGCTGAACTGGCTGTGCACTTTTCGTCCACGGAACCAGCCCGTCACCACTGCCACTTGCGGGCCGCCGTATTGCTGGGTGCAGATCCGGTCCGGCCTCGGTTCGGGAAAGAAGATCTCCTCGCCAAACTGCTCGACGGCGGCCAGCGCGGCAGGTGCGTCCGGCAGGTTCGAATCAAGCGAGTCAGGGTCAGGCGACATGATGCCCGCGGCGGACCGGAGGTGGAACTCGTGGCTCTCAGCGCCAGGTGCCTCCGTCAGCGTCACTGTGAGGTCGACGTCGTACGTGTTCTTGTCCGGCTGGCTCGTGTCTGGGGAAACCATGGTGACCTTTCGCTGGTGGCGGGGGTGATCAGGCAGCCAAGCCGCTCAGCTCATCCAAGAGCGGACCAACTGCCTGGAGCACGCGGGCCCGCAACTCCTGGGATTCGGCCGCAAAGGCCCGCTGGTATTCAACGTACTCGGCCTTGCCCTGTGGTGTCTCGATCCTGATGGGCGGGTAGCCCCATTCTTCGAGATCATACGGAGAAGCCTTCATGTCCATGGCGCGGATCCGCCACGAGAGCTCGAAGCAGTCCATGACCAGCTCGCTGGGCAGCGCCGGCGTCAGTTTGTAAGCCCACTTGTAGAGGTCCATGTTGGCGTGCAGGCAGCCCGGCTGCTCCATAGTCCGTTGATTTTCGCGGGTGGGGGCGAGCTCGTTCAGTGGAATGGCGTCCGGAGTGTAGAAACGGAACGCATCGAAGTGGGAACAGCGGATACGGTTTTCTTCCACCACGGTGTCCGTGCCCTCGCCGCCGAGCCTGAGCTTCAGGTATTCGTGCCGCAGTTCGAACTTCTCCTGCCGGTACACCATGGCCCACTCGTGCAGGCCGAAGCACCCGAACTGGGCGGGCCGCTTCGCCGTGCCCGCGAGGATGATGCCCGCGAAGCGGACGGCTTCGGCGCGGTCGGCCAGGAAGCCGCTGCGATCAAAGGTGACTGCCGGCGTTCCCGCAGGCAACCCAAGCAAGGCGAGGTCGGCGTCGTCGAGTGTTCGGTAAAACTTCCACGAAGAACGCTCAAGGGCGCGGGGACCGCTGAGGACCGTTCCGTCGCCGGGATGCCAACGCAACAACTGGCCGGGCTTCTGCGTGTAGTAAGTGAACAGGAAGTCCTCAACGGGGTGCTTCTTCCCGGCCGAACGCCTGGCCAGGTAGGGGTCCGCGTAGCGGGCCGCCCGGGCGTGATGGGCTGCCTCCAGCCCGAGCCATTGCTCCTGGGGGAGGTGCTGCAGCCTAGAGGCCGCCATCTGATCCGAGGACACTCTTCGCGGCGTCCCACAGCGCGATCTGGCAGCCGTCCGTTCGACTGAAGGCCGCCATGACTTCCTTGCCATCCACGGCCCCGGTCACCTTGGCAGTAGCCGGACCGCCGTATTGCATCGTGCAGGCCTGGTCCGTCTTGGTCGGGGCCGGGCTCAGGATGGCGGGGCTGTTCTTGAGGGTGGTGCATGCTTCCGCAGCCGACGGGTGCTTGCTTTCGGCGGCCGGCACGCCGTCCGTGCAGACAAGGGTGAAGGTCTGGGGTGCCGCTTCCGGGGATTCAACCAGCGTGATGGAGAGTTCGGCGTGGCCCGCCGCGGACGTGGCGGAGCCGCTTGGCGTTGGGGTGCTGCTGCTGGAAGGCGCCGACGACGACGGTGCCTGGCTTGCGCTTCCCGTGGAACCCGGAGTTGGGGTACCTGAGCATGCGGCGAGCCCGGCGAGGGCCAGTACTGCCACTAACGGCCGAACGTATCGCATGCGCATGGAATCTCCTAGGTTGCGTCCATTTTACGCGTCACGTGCGGTGCCCGCGTCTTTGGTCATTGCGTTGTTCGCTTCCAAGGAGATCATCGGGGCCGGGTCCTTGGCTAGGGGGCGTTGTTCCGCTGGGTTGCCACGATCAGGCCCGTCATGGCCTGGTGCAGTTCGGCCACTTCTTCCCGGCTGAGTTGGAGGCGCTCGCGGATTGCGCCCGGGACGGCCGTAGCTTGTTCGCGGAGGGCCGCGCCTTTTTCCGTCAGTGTGATGGCCAGGGCGCGTTCGTTGCCGGGCACGCGTTCGCGGGTGATGAGCTCAGCTTCTTCGAGGCGCTTCAGCAGCGGGGAGAGGGTGGCGGGGTCGTGGAGGAGGCTGTCGCTGATGTCCTTCAACGTCCGCGGGCTCCGTTCCCAGAGGGCCAGCATCACCAGGTATTGGGGATGTGTCAGTCCGAGCTTTTCCAGCACGGGCTTGTAAACGCCCACTACGCTGCGGGACGCCACCGTGAGGGCGAAGCAAAGCTGGCGCTCCAGCAGGAGGTCGTCGGTGTCCTGGGTGGACTCGTCGATGGCCGTCATGGCTGCCTCCTGTGCTGGCTGTGTCCAACCCATCAGCTCACGCCGATCGATTAGTTAGTGTACTAATGATTAGCGTACTATGGACTCATTGGAACCGTCTAAAAAGGAGTCGATCCGCGTGGCAAAGGAATCCCTCACCCGGAAGTTCATGCGCGCCACAGGGAAATTCAGGGTCATTTTCGGTCCCGCGCACAGCAGTTCCCTCGACCATGAAATGACCGAAGCCAACCGGAAGCTGCTCGCCCAGCGCCAAGCCGAGACCCAGCAGTGGGAAACCCTCCGCCGGCCCGACGGCAGCACCTACGTGGTGCCTCGCAATCCGGACGACAAGTCGCTGCGGTAGCCACTCATACCCGCAGGGTTGGGGGCATCGACCCGGAGCCTTTTGCGGCTGCCGGGCGTAAAATGGCCTCACTGAACGGCATGCACTGGCCTGCCGCTCTTTCTCTCCCGAAAGAAGGGGGGTGGAAGGACATGGGACGCAGGTTGGAGGGATTCCAGCATGTGACCGAGCGGCTGCAGTCTGTTTTTGGACCGGCAACCCACGGCGATGCGGACAGCCCTGTGGTACACAAGCATGACGACTTCGAGACAGCCTCCGAAGCCGATCTGAAGAATTTCGACATCGAGACGGACTCCGAGGGGCATCACTACGCGGTCCGGAACAATGATCCGGGAGCGACCTCCACTGACTACAGCGTGTGAGGGCCGCGTCCTTGACCCTGGCTCGCTTCACGTGGGACTGTTGAGCAACTAATCAGCCTACTTATTATGTGAAGTGCGCGGTTATTTCCGGGGAAAGAGGCCTTCAAATGAGTTTCCAGGACGATGCAGCAGGGGTTCCCGCCGGGACTCCCCGTCAGGACCGGACTGCCCCGCCCCGGGCGGCGACGTCGTCCAGGCCCACCCGCACTGCTGCCCTGTGGGTGGCTGTGGCGGTCGGCTTGGTGGTTCTTGTCATGCTGATCGTGTTCTTCGTCCAGAACCAGGACATGATCACGGTCCGCTTCTTCGGGCTGCAAGGGACCCTTGCGCTTGGCACCACACTCTTCATTGCCGCTGTAGGTGGCGGCGTGCTGGTTGCCCTCGCTGGAGGTGCGAGAATTCTCCAGCTCAGAATCGCCGGCCATCGGCGGAAGAAGACCGTGGGCGGGCCGGGAGCGGCGCCCTAGCAACTGTTAACTGCGGAAGGACCGGAGCGCTTGCTCCGGTCCTTCCGCAATTTAATCCCGACGGCGGCACTCCCTGACGACGTTCAGTCCGCCGGGGTGGTGGGTCGTCTTAGCCTTCGCAGTCAGTGCAGTAGGCAACGCCATCTTTTTCGCGGGCAATCTGCGAACGGTGGCGGACCAGGAAACAAGAGTTGCACGTGAACTCGTCGTTTGCCTGCGGAATGACCTGGATGACCAGTTCTTCAGCGACGATTTCGCCGCCGGGGCCGTTGGCGTCAAGGCCATCGGTTTCGTCCAGTTCCAGCACGACGCTCTTGGCCGTGGGGGCGCTGGCGGATTGCAGAGCCTGGAGGGACTGCTCCTGGTTCTCTTTTACATCAGTACGGAGTTCGTCGTAATCGGCTGCCACTTTTAATGCCTCTTCGTGTTAGGGGGTTACCGGGTATGCAACGTACAGCATGCCACGAAAATTCCATACCATACCCCAGTTCTACCGCTTGTGGCGAAAACCACGTGGGTGGCAGCCAAAAAAAGCCGCCACCCTGGTCATTTCGCGCCCGTATTACCGGAGCTCGATGTCCAACGACTGGAATTGGTCGGCCGCGTGGCGACCAACCAGCAGACGGAACGTGCCCTGCTCAAACTGCCACCCGGCGTCGTAATGTGCAAATGCCTTGGCCGGGATACGGATCTCCACGCTCTCAGTCCCGGCCGGGGCGAGATGCGTTCCGGCGTAGCCGGCGAGCCAGCGGACCGGGCGCTCCACGGCAGATCCGGGGCGTTCCAGGTAAACCTGCACCACTTCGCGCCCGGTGCGTGGGCCCGTGTTTTTGACAGGTACGTGCACCACGACATCGTTCCCGGCGGTGGCCACCTGGGGTGCGTGTGCCGTCCCCAGCTCAAAGGTGGTGTAACCAAGCCCATAGCCGAACGGCAGGGCAGGGGCTGCGCCGCCTTCGGCTTCCTGCCTGAGCCACGCCCGGTATCCGATGTGGATGCCTTCTGCATAGACCACCTTGCCGTCAACGGGCGTGGTGTTGAGGACGGGGACATCCTCCAACGCTGCGGGCCAGGTGGTGGGAAGGCGTCCGCCCGGCTCTTCGGCGCCCACCAGGATGTCCGCGATGGCGTTGCCGAACTCCTGGCCGCCGAACCAGCCCAGCAGTACGGCGTCCACTTTGTCGAGCCACGGCATCAGCACCGGTGAGCCGGAGTTCACCACCACCACCGTGCGCTGGTTGGCCGCGGCCACAGCTTCCACCAGTTGGTTCTGATACCCCGGAAGGTCCAGGTCTTTGCGGTCGAAACCCTCGGACTCGATGGCAGCATTGGTGCCCACCACCACGACGGCAACGTCCGAAGCCCGGGCAACTTCCACAGCCGCGTCAATCTCGGCCTGGGGATCCGCGACCACCGTTTCCTCGCCCAGGAGGATGGCGGTGAAGGGGATGGCCTGCTCCTTGGGCAGCTGGTACTCGGCCTCGATACGGACCGCTTGGCCGGCCGCGGTTTCAATGGCGTGGACAGTCTTGGGCGGGTCGAACAGGGCAGCCCCGAGGACCTCGGTATCGTCCTCAAGTTCACCGTTGAAGACTTCCGTGCCGTCCAGGACGAAGCGGATCGAACCCACGGTCCCAACGCCCAGGTGGTGGACGCCTGCTGTTTCGGCAGTCCAGTCCGCTTCCATGCGGATGGAGGCGGCGCCGTCGGGAATTCCAACTCCGAACCAAATCAGGTGCGAGGCCAAGCGGTCTTCGCCGGAAATCTCCGTGCCGTCGTCGGCCAGGAAGGTGACCCGGATGCCGGGCACGTTGGAGACGGGGTTGTGCAGGGAAGTGCGGGGGAAGGCCTGGATGCCCTCGGCCACCTTGGCGCCGCGCGCATAGGTGACGGTGACGTCGTCGGGCAGAGCTTTCCGCAGCCCTTCCAGCGGCGAGACCGTGTACCTGGGCATGACCGTGGCGCTGCCGCCGCCCTGGGTCCGCGCTTCGTCGGCGTTATGGCCGATCACGGCGACGCTGCCGAGCGCCTTGGCGTCCAGGGGGAGGAGGCCCTTGTTACGGACCAGTACCGCACCGCGGACGGCAACTTCACGCGCGACGGCGGCCCCGTCCAGTTGCGCGGGAAGCTGGGTGACTGCGGATGTGAAGCCTTCGAGTGAGCCCACCCTGGCTGCCAGGCGCAGGATGCGGGTGACCTTCTCCAGGATGGCTTCGCGGCTGACCCGGCCATCGTTGACGGCGGCGATGAGCCTGGGTCCCCAGTGGCCTGCAGGTCCCGGCATCTCCAGGTCCTGGTGGGCGTTGGCGGCGTCGATGGAACGGACGCCGGTCCAGTCGGATACGACGACGCCGTCAAAGCCCCATTCGGTGGACAGCGGGGTTTCGAGCAGCTTGTTTTCGCTCGCCGTGGTGCCGTTGATCGAGTTGTAAGAGCTCATCACCAGCCAGGCGCGGGCTTCGGTGATGGCGTCTTCAAAGGCTGCCAGGTAGAGCTCGCGGAGCGGCCGTTCGTCCACGACCGAGTCGGCGGTGAAGCGTTCAGTTTCGGCCTCGTTGGCCAGGTAGTGCTTCGGAGTGGCGCCGACCCCCATGGACTGCACGCCCGCTACGTACCCGGCGGCCATGGTGGCCGTGAGCCGCGGGTCCTCACTCATGCACTCGAAGTGGCGGCCACCCAGTGGTGAGCGGTGCAGGTTGATGGTGGGGCCCAGGACGGCGTGGACGCCCTTGCGGCGGGCTTCCTGGCCCAGGACCTGGCCGTAGCGGTGGGCAGTTTCGACGCTCCATGTCGCGGACAAAGCCGACGACGACGGCAAGGAGACTGAGTCGTGACGCTCATCGAAATCTTCGCCGCGGACGCCTGCCGGCCCGTCGGACATGACGACGCGGGACAGTCCGATCTCCGGGATGGCGTGGGTGGACCACACGTCCGCGCCGGTCAGCAGCTGCACCTGCTGCTCGAGGGTCAGGCTCCGGGCCAGTTCGAGGATTCTGGCCTCCGCATCCTGTGTTCCTGCCTGTGGTGCCGTGACAGCTGCCGGGAGGGTGGGATTCATTTACTTGACTCCTTTGATACGTGTGACGAGGAGGGCGCCGATGATGCCGACTACCGCACCACCGAGGAACAAGGCCGGGTAACCACCAAAGGCGATCACCGGAAAGGCAATGGCAGGCACCAGGGACTGGGGGAGGGCCTGTGCGATGTTGAAGACACCGAAGGTTTTGGCATTCTCCGACTGGTCTTTCGGCAGCAGGTCCGTGATGAGGGCGACGTCCACGGCGCTGAAGATGCCAAGGCCCAAACCGAGGATGCCCTGGCCTGCCAAAACCTGGCCGGTGCCCGTGCTGGTGGCGATGACGATCAGGCCGGCCATCATGATCAGCGCGGACATGATCACCATGCTCTTGCGCTTGCCAAGGCGGTCGCTGATCCAGCCACCGGCGAGGCTGGTGATGACCGTACCGGCGGAGCTCACCAGGGTTGCCTGGAACACCAGGCTGGTCACCTGTGTTTCGGCTACGTGGAGGTGGTCGGTGAAGAAGTACGGCAGGTAGAGCAGGCCCGCGCAGTATCCGACGTAGACCATGAATTTGGTCAGCCAAGCCCAGCCCAGGCCCGGGAAGGTCTTGGGGTTGAAGTAGAACGAGCCCAGAATTTCCTTGACGTTCAGGGGTGCCGGCTTCTCGGTGAGGACACGGTCTTTGAAGGTGAAGGCGAAGGCGATGGCTACCGCCGTTCCCACGATGCCGGGGACGACAGCCATCTGGAGGGCGTTGTCGAACAGCTGGGCGAAGAAGGCTGCCGACACGAGTCCGATGGGCAGCGTCATGCCGATCAGGCCGGAAAGGCGCCCGCGCTCTGAGGGGCCAGCCTGGTCAGGGAGCGTGGCTACGAGGGCTGCCAGCGCAGCGTTGAAGCCCAGCTGTGCTACAATCCAGGCAATCAGGACGGTACCGACGTTCGTGCCTGATCCCAGCAGGAACAGAGCGGCCAGGCCGACCAGGGAGCCGCCAACGATCCAGGGCTTGCGCATCCCAAAGCGGGAGGTGGTGCGGTCGCTCAGGCGGCCGAAGAACGGGTTCGCCAGGAGGGCAACGGCCGCTCCCACTCCTGCGACGAGGCTGAGGGCGCCCGCGCGGGTGTCCGGGGTGGTGATCTCCGAAACCTTGATGGCGAGGACTACCAGGGCTGGGGCGAGGACTGCCATCCACAAGCCTGCGCTCGCGATCGGCATGCCGATGACGTAGGCGCGCGAAGCTGCCCGGGGCGCTTCGGGACTGGAACCGGTATTGGCGGCCGGAGCCTGTTGGGTGAAATCGAGGGCCACATTGCCTCCTGTGAACTGGTGACCCACCGTTGGGTCGATGGAAAAACTGTAACGCTAAAAATCGAGTGTGACTAGGTTTTTGATGAATAAGTCGAGTGACACTCGGTGTTCAGGTGTGAAATAGACTGATCCAATGCCTACTTCGAGGGCCCGTGGCCAGTACGCCAAGGGAGCGGAACGCCGCGAACAGATCATCCAGACGGCCACTGACGTTTTCGCTACGGAAGGGTTCGAGGGGACCGCGCTGAAGCGGGTCGCCGAACTCGTGGGCGTCAAGGAAGCCACACTTTTCCACTACTTCAAAGGCAAGCAGGAGCTCCTCACCGCCGTCCTCGCCGAACGCGACCGCCGGTCGCTTGCCGTCGGCGGCGAAATCGGAGTGGGCCTTGACCTGATGGCGCCCATCGCTGAACGGAACGAGCGTGAGCCTGGGCTGACCACCCTCTATGCGGTCGCCTCAGCCACGGCCAACGACCCTCACCACGATTCCCACGGCTACTTCAAAGAGCGCTACGAGACCGTGGTGCGGGATATCGCAGCTGACATTGAGCGGCGCCAAGCCATCGGAAATGTCCGGACAGACGTCGACGCCGTGATGCTGGCACGGTTGACGGTCGCTGCCTTCGACGGACTCCAGTTGCAGTGGCTGTACGACAAGAACGTGGACATGGCCGATGGCCTCCGGCAGCTCATCGACGTGCTGCTGGCGCCACAGGACCGGGCCGCAGGGAGTTAAAGCCGCGGAAAGTTAAGAACGGAAGGACCGGAGCGTTGGCTCCGGTCCTTCCGTTGGTAAGACGTGGCGTCCCTAGCGGCCGGTGCCGCCGTAAACGGTAGCCTCGGCGTCGCCGTCGAGCTCGAACGCATTGTGGATGGCGCGAACGGCGTCATCCAGAGCGTCGGCGCTGGTGACGACGGAGATACGGATCTCCGAGGTGGAGATCATGTCGATGTTGATGCCGGCATCGGAGAGGGCCTTGAAGAACGTGGCCGAGACGCCCGGGTGCGAACGCATCCCGGCGCCGATCAGGGAGAGCTTGCCGACGTGCTCGTTGTATTCGATGCTCTCGAAGCCGATCTGGCCCTCGGCGGCGCGCAGGGCGGCCAAGGCGTCCGCGCCTTCGACGATGGGGAGCGTGAACGAGATGTCCGTGCGGCCGGTGCCGTGCGTCGAGACGTTCTGGACGATCATGTCGATGTTCGAGTGCGCATCGGCGATCACCTGGAAGATCGCAGCAGCCTTACCCGGGATATCCGGGACGCCTACGACGGTGACCTTGGCTTCGGACCGGTCGTGCGCAACGCCGGAGATGATTGGCTGCTCCAAGGCAACTCCCTCTTGAATAGTGAACTTTTCTTCGGCTCCCGGGATGACCCAGGTGCCTTCGTTCTGGCTGAATGACGAACGGACGTGCAGCGGCACACCGAAACGGCGGGCATATTCAACGCAGCGCAGGTGCAGGATCTTGGCCCCGGAGGCGGCCAGTTCCAGCATTTCCTCGCTGGAAATACGGTCAATCTTCTGGGCGCTGGTCACTACGCGGGGGTCGGCTGTGTAGATGCCGTCAACGTCCGTGTAGATCTCGCAGACGTCTGCTTCCAACGCTGCGGCCAAAGCAACGGCGGTGGTGTCCGAACCGCCGCGGCCCAACGTGGTGATCTCGTGGGTGGCGCGGCTCATGCCCTGGAAACCGGCCACGATGGCGATGTGTCCCTTGTCCAGCGCCGTGCGGATGCGGTGCGGGTCGACGTCGATAATCCGCGCCTTGCCGTGGATGCCGTCGGTAATCATGCCGGCCTGGGAGCCCGTGAACGACTGCGCCGAAGCACCGAACTTGTTGATGGCCATGGCAAGGAGGGCCATGGAAATACGTTCGCCGGCGGACAGGAGCATGTCCATTTCGCGGGCAGGAGCAGAATCGGTGACCTGGCTGGCAAGGTCCAGGAGCTCATCGGTGGTGTCGCCCATTGCGGAAACAACAACCACAACCTCATTGCCGGCCTTCTGCGCATCCACGACGCGCTGTGCGACCCGTTTGATGCCATCAGCATCGGCAACCGAGGAACCGCCGAACTTCTGAACGATCAGCTGCTTGGTAATGGCAGCCTCGTTGGAGAGCTCTTCGATCTTCACTTCGGTAGTGGGCATAGTCATGCGCGCACCCTCACTGCATCAATAGGGTTCGAACGCGGCATGCTCAATTCGGGCACGCCTGCGTAGCTTATTTGCCCAGTTTATCGCCGCGTGCAGGGCTGGTAGGAATTGTGACCACATGGCGGCCAGGGCCTGCGGGAATAGCCGCATCCCTGGGAGCGTCGAGTCGCGGTTCTACTTGGTGGTGGGAGTTGGGCTGGCGCTGGCATCCTGTCTGTCCGACTCTTCGTAAATCGCGCCGAAGTCTCCTGCAGGCGGTGTCCATTTAGAGGCCGGAGCCTTTGACGTTTGCGTAGTAGTACATGAGTTGTCCGCCGTTCTGATCGGCGTAGAGGCGGATGAGGCCCGGGTCTTTGGGGGTAGTTTCGGTGCGGGTGGTGAAGCCTTTGGATTTCCAGAACGTTGTGACCGTTTCCGTTGATGCTTCCTGATCCACGGGGTCAGGGGTTTGGGTCAGGATGCTGTAGTTCACACCATCCTGCCCGTCGGGTGTTGTGCAGTGCATGTTTCGAGTGCCCTTATCGACCCATTTTTGGGTTCTGATGGTGTGTTGGGTTTCGGTTTTGAAGGCGTGGAGGTCGGCGAGGGCTTGTTTGAGTTCTTGGACCTGCGCCGTGACGGTTGCAGGGTCGCTGGGGTCGTTTGGGCCGGTCATCGGTTTCTCCGTGGTGGTGGGCGTGCAGGCGCTCAGCGCAATAGCAGCAAGGAACACGGCGGCAAGAATACTTCGGGCCTTTAGACGGCCTTTGGGTTCAACGCGCATGTGCTTCACCTTTTCTGCAACGTCTTCTACCTAGGGGGTTCTATTTGCCAGTAGCGGAGGGGCTTGGCTTGGAAGGGAGACCGAAGTTTTCGGGATAGAGCTCTTTGTAAATCGCGGTTTGGTCTCCGGCGATGCAGACAGTGTCCATCTCCAGGCCGGAGCCTTTGATGTTTGCGTAGTAGGACATGAGTTGTCCGCCGTTTTGATCGGCGTAGAGGCGGATGAGTCCCGGGTCCCGTGGGTTGGTTTCGGTGCGGGTGGTGAAGCCTTTGGATTCCCAGAAAGTTTTGACGGCATTGACCGAGGCTTCATGGTCGACGAGGTCGGGGGTTTGGCTCAGGACGATGTAATTTACGCCGTCTTCCCCGCCGGGTGTGGTGCAGGGGCCATTTCGGAGGCCCTCGTCGACCCATTTTTGAGTTCCGATGGCTTGTTGGGTTTCGGTTTTGAAGGCGTGGAGATCCGCGAGGGCTTGTTTGAGTTCTTCTACTTGGGCTTTGACGGTGGCAGGGTCGCTCGGGTTGTTTGGGCCGGTCATCGGTTTCTCCGTGGTGGTGGGGGTGCAGGCGCTCAGCGCCAAGAGCATGCTTAGCAAGCCGGTAAGGACATAGCGGGTCCTGAGACGGGCCTTGGGTTCATAGGACATGAGGTTCACTCTTTCGGACTTGTTCATCGGCCAGCAAATCCGGCCGGCGGCGAGACAGGCCGCGCGCCTGGAAGGATATGGTCTCCGTGGCCGGTCGTTGTGAGGGCAGCTTCGTACAGGGCTGTTGTTCCCTTGTCCAAGTACCCGTAGCCGTCCCGGGCAGTCCTGTGTACCAGTGTGTTGTGTTCGGTAGTGCCTTGATACTGGGCCCCGTCGATAATGGCTCCTTCTGAAGAGAACACGTTCGCGCCGAACGATTCCAGGCGAGGATCTTGGCGTTGGAAGCGACCCAAATCAGCCAGCCCGTCGCCTGCGGCTTCCGTGGCGAAGACCTGCTCGGCAGGGACGTGGAGGTCTCCGGTGTTTCGGATCTCTTTTTCGATGCCGGCGGAGCCGAGCATCGTGAAGGTGGCCACGTTCAATGCCGCGGCGGCAAGGGCGTTGGAGGTGACCGTGGTGCCGTAGGAATGGGCCAAGACGTGCAGGGTCTCCGGGGTCCTGTTGCCCAAGCTCTCTCTGACGGCGTTGAACGCCTGAAGGTCTGTGACGAACCGGTCGGCGCCGGCTCGGGCGGCATCGCCACTGTTCACGCTCGGAACCGTGGGGGGTTCGTAGTTGATCCATGCCACCACAGCGAAAGATTTATCCCTAGAGAGCAACTTTTGTTGCGCCTGAAGGTTCGCGGCGTTGAACGCCCAGTCATTGAAACCGCTGTGCGGTGTGATGTTCATACCGGACACGGCGTAGGTCACGTTGTCAGCCGTATCGGGGTTACCCGCAGAGACCTGTGCTTTGGGGGAGCCGTGGGTAAGATCGAATCCGAGCAAAACAGCAACGTCCGCGGCCCCGGCGTTCGTTAAGGCCTCACCGATGCCATCGAGCGCCTTTTGCTGTGTTTGCAGCCGTGTCCAAGCAGGGTTGGTCACAGACAGGCCCTGGCTGGCGGGCAGGAATTGAGGCGTTTTGGTGAGACCGTCTTTGATGCGCTCGTCCTCGGTGGCGAGGCGTATGCGATTGGCCTTGTCCCGGGCAGTGGCGGTGACGCCGTTCAGGTTCCCGATGACCCCGGGAAGGGTCTGGATCAGAAAAATCTGGGCCTCGCCGGGTTCGATTGTCCCGCTGGCGACCGTCTGGCCGAGTCCTGCCCACCACTCGGCAATCATCACAGGGTCCAGCCCTGGTTGCTCAAGCAGCCACTGAAGTCGGTCCTTGTTAGCTGGGGTGGCCAGCCACGCCTTAAGTTGGGCGGTGTTAAGGGCCCCGATGTCGGTCAAACTCACTTGCCGTGGGGGAGCGTACTGAATGAGAACGCTGTTGAGGATGGTGTCACCCATGGAGCCGCTGCCAGCTGCTTCAAATGCTGCAGCGATGCGTTCGACCCACACAGCATCAGCAGTGTCCTCTCTGAGCAGCTGCTCGAAACCGGACACGAAGGTGACGCTGCCGCTGTTCACCCAGGAACAAGCAGCGGTGAAACTACCCCAGGCGTTCCGGACACGTCCGAGTTCATTTTTGAGGATGTTTGTGGAAGTTCGGGATTGGGACACGAAGTCGCGCAGGTTGCCCGGGTCCGCCGCGCTTGTCCCGGCTTCTGATCCACCGGCGAACCTTGCCCGGTCCCTTGGGGAGAATACTGCTGAAATCGTCGGTGCGGGCAACGGCCACTCCGCGGGCATTGGATCCCCCAACGGGTTCAGGAAAGATTGGAAGTTCTGTTCACGGATGTCGGCGCGTTGCTGCCAGTCGGCGAGGTTCTTCAGCCGCGACTTCTCCCGCGCGGACCGTAGTTTCGCTTCCTGGACGTCCTCTGCCAACGCGGCGAGAACACTGGCAAGGCGGACACGGTCATCAGCCCTGACGGCACAGGCCTGGACGAATAAGCGGGCGTAGCCCCCTTTGAAATCCTCCATGACACGATCAATGGCTCCTGACAGGAACGCGCCCTCCGAGCGTAGAGCCTCATCCGCGGAATCGGCAGCACTGATTAGAGCATCGGCCGCGCCGTCATCGAAAGCAATCCCCAAAACCAAATCCCCCGGAACGAATGGTTTATCCATCGAATAGCATAACAGCTCGAATGGCCTTTATTGACGCGTTCGCCGGGGTGAGAGGGTCCGGAATCTCACCAACCCGCAGTGCCGGGTTCCCCTTTAAACGGCCCCACAATGCGCCGCGTGATCCAACCCCCATAGAAGCCGCCTGATTGCGCCTTCACTTGTTCGCCGTCGATTTCGCATGACTCCATGCGGCCCGGGTACAGGGCTACCCGCGTTCTGAGAGCCTCGAAACCCTGGGTGGGTTCCGGGTATGTCCACCCGCCGCGGGATGCAACCACGCCGCGTGACACGACGTCGAAGTAGCTCGCCATCCCCTTGAACTCGCAGAAAGTTTCACCCTCAACAGGTACCAGAACTCCGGCGTGAAACGCCTCGAACGGCAGGTAGTAGACCGGCGGGTGACTCGTTTCCAGGACCCTGACTGAATCCACAGTGTCGGCAATGACACGGCCGCCAAGCCGGACCACAATCCTTTCCGAACGGTGCTCCACCACCGGAGGCCGGGGATAGTCCCATACCGACTCCTCCCCGCCCTGCGGGGTAATGCGCTGTGGTCTCTTGGGGAGTCGTGGGAGTGGGGTCATGGCCTATGGTCCCACCTTCTTCTGGGAAACCCCTGTTGATGCATGCGGCCCAGGCGTACCATCCACGACATGAGGACTGCGTGGCGCCTTGGACGCCATTCCTGACCGTTCGGGCCAGCCGGGTGCCGGAGGACACGAGCCGGAGTACGAGGTCATCGGCGGTGGATTCGTTGACGATCAGCCGCGGGTGACTTCATTCAGCCGTGGCTCCGAACCAACACCTGCCGCCGTGGTAACGACTGCTCTGGAACTGGCCTGGCAGGATGCCCGGAATTCGTTGTCATCCTGGTGGTTCTGGCTGGGCTGCTCTTCCGCCCTCGGCCTCGCATGGGGAATGGCCGCTGCAATGTTTGCCTGGATGCAATCGCTCGGATGGTTCGACTCCGCCGTCTCAAGTGCCATGTACGTGTTCATGGCTGGATTCCTGGCGCTGGCGGCCGCGGTGGCGGGTATCGTCTGGGGCTTTCGGCACGCCCAGAGCAGCATACTGGTCCGCTTCCTCGCAGCAACCATCCGCGGAGTCGCTTTCGCTGTACCGTCATGTGTGGTCCTGCTGATGGTGGGGCTCAGCACTGGTGGGCCGCCCGCGCTGGCTGGTGCCGCCGCCGTCGTTATTGTCCTTGAGGTGGGACTGTTCGGACTCATGGGAGGCGGTGCACGGGCGTGCTTTGCCTCAACCCTGCCGGCGGGCGTCCTGGCTGCGGTGGTGACGATGTTCCTCTGCTTCGGGAATGGTGCGTTCACCCTGTTGCTGCTTCCCGGAACCACTGAAACGGGCGGCGCTTCGGTGCCCGTGAACGTGGAGCGAGACGACGCCGGGAGGATCACCGCGTACGAGTGTGTTGGCACCCTGCATGCCGTGGAGGTGGCGCATACGGAGCGCGTGGCATGGCTTGCGGCGTCCAATCCTGCGCTGCTCCTGGGCAGCGTCGGGGCTGAGTTTGTGCCTCCTGACCACGACCTTGGTTGGGTGTTGGCCGGGCTTCAATTCGCTTCCGATGGGCCATCCCGTGAGGTTCCTTGCCTCGGAGGAGAATCAAGTGACGGGCTCGCCCCGCCGGTGCCCGTGGCTCTCACCGGCTTTGCAGTACAGGCCGGCTTTGCGGCGGTACTTACCGCTTCGGCGCGCTGGCGGACGGCCCGAAGAGTAGGGGCTCCTTGATCGGCTGACCATTGGAGGGCAACCAACCTACAACAGCGCGTTGCGCCTTCCTTCGAAGGCCCGGCCCAGGGTGACTTCGTCGGCGTACTCGAGGTCCCCGCCCACGGGAAGTCCGGAAGCCAGCCTTGTCACCGCTATCCCGATCGACTTGAGCATGCGGGCCAGGTAGGTAGCTGTGGCCTCACCCTCAAGGTTGGGGTCTGTGGCGATGATGATTTCCTGGATGGCACCGTCGTTCAGGCGGGTCAGGAGCTCGCGGATACGCAACTGCTCCGGACCGATGCCGGCAATGGGGTTAATGGCCCCGCCCAGCACGTGGTACCGGCCGCGGAAGGAACGGGTCCGCTCCACTGCCAGGACATCCTTGGACTCTTCAACCACGCAAATGACCGACGGATCCCGGCGCGGGTCCCGGCAAATATTGCAGGTCTCCTGCTCAGTCACGTTGAAGCAGACCGAACAGAACTTCACCCGCTCCTTAACCGTGGTGATGGCCGTAACCAGGCGCTTCATGTCCTCCGGATCAGCCTCCAGGATGTGAAATGCCAGGCGCTGCGCTGACTTGGGGCCAACACCGGGAAGCCGGCCGAGCTCGTCAATCAGCTCCTGAACTGCACCTTCGTACACAATGTCCTCATTTGGTTGAAATCAATGCTGGAATCAGCGGTTGTGCAGGGGAGAACCGTCCAAGGCGCGCTCTTCGATCAGCTTTCCGCCCAGAATACGCTCCACAGCTGCCCGCCCAAAGACCCTCGATTCCTCGATGGTCTCGTCCTCCGGGCTGGGGATGTCCTCCGGCGCGGAGTCCGGCTTCACCGGGGTCCTTACCGGCGCTTGGACACGGCCAGCCTGGGCTTCGGGGCTGTTGGTCAACCGCTGGTACAGGCTCTGACGTCCGTTGGGATTGCCCGACGGCGCGCCCTCCTCAAGTGTCGCGACCGAACCATGCGCTTCCTCGGGTTGGGTCGCCAAGGAAGGCCACGTTGCGGGGGCGACGCCGGCTGCGCTGGCGCCAGCCGGGGCGCTGCTGCTGACAGGAGCGGGCATGGATTGCGTTGCCGGCCAGCTCGACGCCGGTGCAACGTCCCAGCTTGAGCTGGGGTTTTGCTCGGCGCTGGTGGGGTGGCCGTAGGTGCCTGCCGCCGCGGCTGGAGCTTGCGCGGCGGCGGGCTCGTAGTCGGGGGTTTCCGGCGCCGGCGCAACCACTTCCGATGCTTGCTTTGGCTGCTTGCCCACATTGGATTCCGTACCCACTACCCAGGTACCCGGCGCGTGTTCGATGGCCCTGGACCAGGGATCGTCGGAGGTGCTGGACGCTGCGGCGGAGGCAGTGGTCTTGTCTGTTGCTGCCGATGACGGTGCCGCGGCCAAGGGTGCTGACGTGGCCGGCGCTGACTTCTGTGCCGGAGTAGTAGCCACCGCTGGGCTCTGTCGGCCGTAACCCGATGGTGGTTCCCAATCAGCCGGGGGCTCTTCGTCCAGTGGCGGGGCGTCTTCGTCGAGCGGCGGACCCCAGTCGTCGTCAGGGTAGGAGTAGTCTGCGACTGGCTCAGGGGCCGGTGCCGGGGAGGCCGATGCCGACGATGGAGGTTGGGGCGTCACCTGCCCAGGGGAGGCTGGTGCGGGCGTGACAGCTGCGGGCGTGGACGTCGCTGGCTCGGGTGCCGCTGCAGCTGACGGCCTGGACTCAGGTGCAGGTGCGGCCACCGGGGTGGCCGGGGCAAGACCCCAGGCCGAATCGACGGCCGACACCGCGGCAGGTGCCGGTGTCGAAACAGGCGCCGAAGCAGACGGTGCCGAAGCAGACGGTGTCGAAACCGGCTGTGGCGATGCTGCCTCCGCAGGCGTTGCGCCACCCGCCGACGCCGGAGTTTCCCGGCTAGTAGGCGCTTTTGGGTTTGGCTCAGAGCTCGCTGAGCTGTTGCCGCCAGCGACTGCCACGATCTGGCAGTCGATGCCGATGGTCTTGTGGATCGCTTGGCGAAGGTTCTCGGCGTGGTCTGCGCGGCCGAATGCACCCGCCAGCCCACCGGTGGTGAAGGCGAGCGTCAGTACCTGGCCGTCGAACTGGGCCACTTGGGCGTTAGGTTCCACCAGCGCCCACGTGCTGCGCTTGATCTTGGTCAGGGTCTGCAAGACGTCGGGCCATGCGCGACGCAGTGCCTCCACATCTCCGCTTCCTCCAGAGCCAGCAGGTCCTCCCGCAGGAGCGGGCTGCGGAGCTTGGGGCGCCGCTTGCGCTGGGCCTGCCTCCGGCGGGGTTTGAACTGGTGGTGTTGCCGGGGACGGTTCGGGCACCGGCGCTTGAACAGGCCTGGGCTGCGAGGTGGGGGCCTGGACGCGATCCGCCGGGGCCGGAGCCGTCTGGGGTGCAGCAGCCTGCTGCGCTCGAGCGGAAGCCTGGCGGTCCTCAACAGGCCAGTCGCTGGTGGACACGCGCGGTGCGGTGATGGCGTCGCGGGACCCGGCAGTGACGGCGGTTGCGGGAGATGTCGTCGATGCCGCGGGCGCCTGCGGCGCAGCAGGTGCCGATGCACTCGGCGCGACAGCAGCCGGCACGGAAAGTGCGGGCTCAACGGTATTCGGCGCCACGGGCGCAGAGGCGGGGGCCGGCGTCGACTCTGCAACAGGCGGAGCAGCCGCTGCAGCAGGCGGGGCGGCAGCAATAGCCGGCGCGCCGCCGTCGCCCGCGTAATTCAGGCGACGTTCCACGCGGTCGATGCGTGCCGCGATGCCCCGCTCGGTCTGCTCAGCGCTGGGCAGCAGGATCCGGGCACACAGCAGTTCAAGGTGCAGCCTGGGCGAGGTGGCGCCGGTCATCTCCGTCAGCGCGGTGTTGGTGACGTCGGCGGCGCGGGAGAGCTCGGCCGCGCCGAGGTTGGTTGCCTGGTTGCGCATGCGGGCGATCTGGTCCGAGGGCATGCCGCGGAGGATGGCCTGGGCGCTCTCGGGCATCGCTTGGACGATGATCAGGTCGCGGAAACGTTCCAGCAGGTCTTCAACGAATCGCCGGGGATCGTGCCCGGTCTGGATAACGCGATCGACTGCACGGAAAACGGTGGCCGAGTCCGCAGCAGCAACAGCATCCACGATGTCGTCCAGCAAAGAAGCATGCGTGTAGCCGAGCAGTGCCACGGCGAGCTCGTAGTCCAGGCCATTTGGTCCGGCGCCGGCCATGAGCTGATCCAGCACGGACAGGGTGTCGCGGACGGAACCTCCGCCTGCGCGGATCACCAGCGACAGCACGCCGGGAGCTACCGGCACGTTCTCCTGCTGGCAGAGGAGCTCAAGGTACTGCATGAGCGGCTCAGGCGGCACCAACCGGAAGGGGTAGTGGTGCGTGCGGGAACGAATGGTCCCGATGACTTTGTCCGGCTCCGTGGTGGCGAAGATGAACTTGATGTGTTCCGGCGGCTCTTCAACGATCTTCAGGAGCGCGTTGAAGCCGGCCGACGTGACCATATGGGCCTCGTCGATGATGAAGATCTTGTAGCGGTCCCGGACAGGAGCGAAGGTTGCGCGTTCGCGGAGATCGCGGGCGTCGTCCACGCCACCGTGGCTGGCGGCGTCGATCTCGATGACGTCCAGGGAACCGGAGCCGCCGCGGGCGAGCTCGATGCAGCTGGGGCACTTGCCGCAGGGGGTGTCCGTGGGTCCCTCGGCGCAGTTCAGGCAGCGGGCCAGGATGCGCGCGGAGGTGGTCTTGCCACAGCCGCGGGGGCCGGAGAAGAGGTAGGCGTGGTTCACGCGGTTCTTCCGGAGCGCCGTCATCAGCGGCTCTGTGACGTGTTCCTGCCCGATAACGTCCGCGAAAGAGTCCGGGCGATACCTTCGATACAGGGCAGTTGTAACAGTCACAAGTGAAACCTACCTATAGGGACTGACATTTAAAGTAAGTGACCCCTCATGCACCCGCCAGAGCCCATCTACCCTTGCTACCTTCCGGTCCTGGGGGAGTTCAACAGGATGACGCCACATGAGGGGCCGTCGACAAGCTTACCCGAACTTGGGTTGGGGTTCGAATCGGCCTGAAGGCCTGTGGATAAGGCTCGACGGCGGGTGGCTGGGACTCTCGAATCACCGCCACCCATTCGCCGGCCACGTCATGAAAGCCGGTTCCTCGTAAGGGTGCGCCGCCCGCAGGGCCAGCACTACGGCGTCGAGCAGCTCTTCCTCCACCACGCACTCAACCCGGGTTTCCGGCACCTGCTGCTCAATTCCCACTTCGCCAACGAAGGGGCGCGCGCCCGGCAGGGGAGTGAACCGGCCGGTGCCGGGCGACGTGAACGCGCAGTGGGAGTAGTCGCCGATCCTGCCGGCGCCGGCGTCGCCGATGGCCAGCAGAACCTCTTCGATATGTGTCTCCGGGACGTAAACAACCAAGGCGTGAAGCTGCGTCATGGGGACATCTTGTCAGTAACTTTGGCTACAAACAGGTCTCAGCCATTGCAAATCCACGGACCACAGCGGACCATGGGTATGTACACCGATTGGGGCAATCTCAAGGTTGTGAGCTGCGGGGCCTGGGAGCGAGGGGCCGGACCCGGCAGCTCAACGGTGATACCGCAAGAATGGGCGCGTTGGGGGCGTCCATTTTTCCGTTAAGCAGTGATTCATCCGGGGCTTACCGGGGTGGCAATTCTGCCCGATTACACGATGCCGAAATTCTCAGGTACAGTAGTATCTGCTTTCGAATCGGAAGCAAGGAGAATTCGCCTAGCGGCCTATGGCGCACGCCTGGAACGCGTGTTGGGTTAACGCCCTCGGGGGTTCAAATCCCCCATTCTCCGCGGTTGGCCCCAGTCCCTCGGACTGGGGCCTTTTGCGTTCCCTGGCTCTTTCGCGTCAGGTCCTCAGCCCGCGTCAGCCTGCTGCTCGGCGTCCAGCTGCTGCTCTGCGGCCACCCGTTCCAGGACTTCCCGGCAAGCGGCCGTCGCGGGGTGGATGCGGCCGGCTGTCCTGGTGGAGGTAAACACCGTCCGTTTTGGCAGGCCGGGCAGATCCAGCAGTTGGACCGTCCGGCTTCGCCCGGTCCACACAAGGTCCGGCATGAGGGCCACCGCGTTTCCCGATTCGATGAGCCGGATCTGGGCTTGGAGGTCTGCAGTTTCATAGCGCACGTCGGGTTCGAAACCAGCTGACCGGCAGGCTTGCTCTGCCCAGTGCCTTGAGGCTGCGCCGCGGGGTTCCATGACCCACGGCATCAACGCGGTGTCTGCAAGGGAGGAGACTGTTTCGCCGCCCAGTCCCACCGGGGGAGTGGCCAAGCGGATGGCATCGCTGGTCAGCGTGACGCGGTCCAGTCCGCTGTGGTGCGGTGCTGCATGGCCCGGATATTGCTCGGCCACCACCAAGTCGAAGTCCCGTGCCCACGTTTCGTAGAGGGCAGTCTCGGGCTCGCGTTGGGTCATTTCCACCCGCACTTCCGGATATTCCTGCCGCATGATGGTGAGGAAGCCGGGCAGGAGGGCCAAGGCGGCGGACTGGAAGACAGCCAGGCGAACCGTTCCCGTCACCACGGACAGGGAAGCCGCGAGTTCGGTTTCGGCGCGTTCCAGAGTCTCCAGCAGTGCCGCGGTATGCGCTACCAGGATCTCCGCCTGTGGAGTCAGTTGCACGCGCCGCCCGGCCTTCCGCAGCAATTCGACGCCGGCTTCCTTCTCCAGCAGGGTCAGCTGCTGGGACACTGACGAGGGGCTGTATTGCATGGCGTCGGCCACTTCCGCGAGGGTTCCGCGGATCTTCAATTCGTGCAGCAAACGCAGCCTGCGGACGTCCAGCACGGTGGCCTCCAAAACATCGGAATGGATAATCAATATTCGTCAGAAAAGATCGCTTTTCCTAACGTGATTGTAGATCCATACTGATGGAAACAAACAAACTTCTCCGCCTCAGAAGGAGCCCCCATGACCAGCACCATCCCGGATGCCACTGCCCCGAGCACCCAGGATTCCGGACAGTTCGACGCCTTGGCGCAGGAAGCCATCGCTTTGGTCCGCCACTGGCTCACCGAAGCCAGCAAGATCCCCGTGGATGTCTCCGCCCAGCGCCTTGCCGGCGTGTTGAAGGATCCGAACGGTCTTGACTTCACTGTCGGATTCGTCGACGGCGTCATCCGCCCTGAAGATCTATCGGTCGCCGGCCGCAAACTCGCCGAACTGGCTCCCAAGGTGCCCAAGTTCCTGCCCTGGTACATGCGCAGCGCCGTGCGTGTGGGTGGCGTCATGGCCCCGATCCTCCCGCAGGTGGTCATTCCGATCGCCCGCCGCGTGCTCCGTGAAATGGTGGGCCACCTGATCGTGGATGCCACCGACGCCAAGCTTGGACCGGCCATCGCCAAGATCCGGCAGGACGGCGTGCACCTGAACGTCAACCTCCTCGGCGAAGCCGTCCTGGGCGAGCATGAAGCACAGCGACGCCTCGACGGCACCCTGAAGCTCCTGGCCCGCGATGACGTTGACTATGTCTCCATCAAGGAATCCTCCACCGTGGCACCGCACTCCCCGTGGGCCTTCGACGAAGCCGTCGACCACGTGGTGGAGAAGCTCACCCCGCTGTACCGTCTTGCGGCGTCCTTCCCCAAGCCCAAGTTCATCAACCTGGACATGGAGGAATACAAGGACCTCAGCATGACCATCGCGGTGTTCAAGCGCATCCTGGACATGCCCGAGTTCAAGAACCTCGAAGCCGGCATCGTCCTTCAGGCCTACCTCCCGGACGCCCTCGGCGCCATGCAGGAACTGCAGGAATGGGCCGCGGCGCGCCGTGCCCAGGGCGGCGCGCCCATCAAGGTCCGCGTGGTCAAGGGCGCCAACCTTCCCATGGAACAGGTGGAAGCGTCGCTGCATGACTGGCCGCTGGCCACTTGGGGCAGCAAGCAGGACTCGGACACCAGCTACAAGAACGTCATCAATTACGCCCTCACCCCCGAGCACATTGATGCCGTCCGCATCGGCGTCGCGGGCCACAACCTGTTCGATGTCGCCTTCGCCTGGCTGCTGGCCAAGCAGCGCGGGATTGCCCAGCAGGGACCGAAAGCCATCGAATTCGAGATGCTCCTGGGCATGGCGACCGGCCAGGCCACCGCAGTCCGCAAGGACGTCGGCAGCCTCCTGCTCTACACACCGGTGGTCCACCCCGGCGAGTTCGACGTCGCCATCGCCTACTTGATCCGCCGCCTCGAAGAAGGCGCGAGCCAGGAAAACTTCATGTCCGCGGTCTTCGAACTCAGCGAGAACGAAGCGCTGTTCAAGCGCGAGGAGAAGCGCTTCCTGGACTCCCTGGCCGGCATGACGGCCGAAGTTCCCGGCCCCAACCGCAAGCAGGACCGCCGCCTCCCCGCCGAGCCGGCGCCGCTCGAAGGCTTCAGCAACACCCCCGACACGGACCCGGCGCTCCCGGCCAACCGTGCCTGGGGCCGCGACATTCTCAAGCGCATCCCCGGTTCCACCGCAGGCGACAAGATCGTCGAGTCCACCAAGGTCTCCGACGCAGCAGAACTGGACCGCATCATCGCCACCGCCGTGGACCATGGCAAAGCCTGGGGTTCCCGTCCGGCTGCCGAGCGTGCAGCGATCCTGCACCGCGCCGGTGAAGTCCTCGAAGCCCGCCGCGCCGAGCTGCTGGAGGTCATGGCTTCCGAAACCGGCAAGACCATCGACCAGGGCGACCCCGAGGTCAGCGAAGCAATCGACTTCGCGCACTATTACGCCGAGCGCGCCAAGGACCTGGAAACGGTCGACGGCGCCACATTCGTCCCAGCCAACCTCACCGTGGTGACCCCTCCGTGGAACTTCCCGGTGGCGATCCCCGCAGGCTCGACGCTCGCAGCGCTGGCGTCAGGCTCCGCCGTCGTGATCAAGCCTGCAAAGCAGGCCCGCCGCTCCGGTTCCGTCATGGTGGATGCCTTGTGGGAAGCCGGTGTGCCGCGCGAAGTGCTGGCGCTCGTCCAGCTCGAAGAGCGTGAACTCGGCACCCAGCTGGTCTCGCACCCGAGCGTTGACCGCGTCATCCTCACCGGCGGCTACGAAACCGCCGAGCTTTTCCGCTCCTTCCGCCAGGACCTGCCGCTGCTGGCAGAGACGTCCGGCAAGAACGCCATCATCGTCACCCCGAGTGCGGACCTGGACCTCGCTGCCAAGGACGTGGTGTACTCGGCATTCGGCCATGCAGGACAGAAGTGCTCCGCCGCATCGCTGGTGATCCTGGTTGGCTCGGTCGCGAAGAGCGCCCGCTTCCACAACCAGCTGATCGACGCCGCACGCTCCCTGACCGTGGGCTACCCGGAGAACGCCACGACGCAGATGGGGCCGATCATCGAACCGGCCAACGGCAAGCTCCTCAATGCCCTCACCACCCTGGGCGACGGCGAGACATGGGCCATCAAGCCCGAACGCCTCGACGAAACCGGCCGTTTGTGGTCCCCGGGCATCCGTTCGGGCGTGAAGCGTGGTTCCTACTTCCACCTCACCGAGTTCTTCGGCCCGGTGCTGGGTGTCATGACCGCCGAAACGCTCGAGGAAGCCATCGCCATCCAGAACGAGATCGAGTACGGCCTCACCGCCGGCCTGCACTCCCTGGATTCGGCCGAGATGGGCATCTGGCTGGACACCATCCAGGCTGGAAACCTCTATGTCAACCGTGGCATCACCGGTGCCATCGTGCAGCGCCAGCCCTTCGGTGGCTGGAAGAAGTCGGCTGTTGGCGCCGGAACCAAGGCCGGTGGACCGAACTACCTGATCGGCCTGGGCAGCTGGCTTCCCGCGGAGGCCAAGGCCAAGCGTGGCACGGTCCTCCAGGGTGCAGCCGCTCAGCTCCTCGCTGCCGCGAAGTCCGCCGACGTGACCGCTGAAGAACTCCAGACCCTGCAGCAGTCGCTCTTCAGCGACGCCGCTGCCTGGGATTCCGAGTTCGGCACCCGCAAGGACGTCTCCGGCCTGTCCGCAGAGCGCAACGTCTTCCGCTACCGCTCCCTCCCGGTCACCATCCGCCTCTCCGAGGGTGAGCGGCTCGCTGACCTGCTCCGCGTGGCAGCGGCCGGCGCAGTGGCGGGCTCGGCCCTCAAGGTGAGCTCCGCCGTCGTACTTCCTGACGCTGTGGTGTCCGTGTTCGCGGACTTGGGCGTCAGCGTGCGGATCGAGGACGACGCCGCGTGGCTGGCCCGTGCGGCAAAGTTCGACGCCGGCCGGATCCGCCTGATCGGTGGCGACTTCGCTGCGCTGAGCGCAGCCATGGGTGGCCGTCCCGACGTCGCCGTCTACCACGGAGCCGTAACCCAGGCCGGCCGCATCGAGATGCTGCCGTTCCTCCGTGAGCAGGCCGTGTCCATGACGGCCCACCGCTTCGGCACCCCGAACCACCTGTCGGACCACCTGATCTAGTGCAGGGCGCCGAGAGGTGAGCTCCCGGCGCTCAGCACCCGCCTTGGGGTCGCGAAAGCCAACCCCTCGCCAAGCCCTCACACCACGTGAGGCGCTGGCGAGGGGTTGGCTTTCGGCATTTTGAGGGCGTCAAAGGATTGCCCTCGGCGCGGACACGTCAGGCCTCCGCGTAGCCCAACCTTTGCAGTCTTCGGCGGGCAGCCTGCTCGCTCGGGCCATGCGACCCCAGGGCGAGCCGCACCATGCCCAGCACCGCCCTGGCAGCGGTAACCACCGGCACCGGAACCGGACCGAGCTTTGCGTGGCGCAAGCCCAGGAGGTCCCGGTATTTGGGTTCGAGGCTTGCGACGGCGGCGGCGAACAGAATGCGATATCCGGGCCTGAGGAGCGGGCTCAGTGGAGGCTGGCGGATGAAGGACACTGTCTCGGCGAGACGTTCGTCGGCCCGCAGGACGCCGGAGGAGTACCAGGCTTCCAGTTCCTCGCGGACCTGGGCCCATGTGAGCGGCGGGTCAATGACGCCCATGAGCCTTCCGGCGGCGGCCCACTCGCGGACGTAGGCATCGGGTCCACCGGGGATCGGCCGGCCCCAGATGCGGTTGGCGGTGATGAACGAGTCCGCATAGGTGACGTGCACCCAGCGGAGGAGTTCGGGATTGTTGGCTGCGTACTCGCGCTCCACGCCCTGTCCATCCAGGTAGGTTCCGCGGACGCGCTCGTGGATCTTCCGTACACGAGCGGTCGCGGCTTCGGCGGCCTCGGTGGAGCCATAGGTCACGGTGAAGATCCAGCGCACCGTGTTGGCGAGTCGGCCCAGGGGGTCCTTTTGGAAACCGGAGTGCTCGTACACCCCGGCCAGCGCGCCGGGATGCAGGGCCTGCATCAGCAGGACCCGTATCCCGGCGACAATCGTGGCCACGTGACCATGCACCGCCCAGACGGCCGACCCCGGAAGGTGATATCCGGCGTCGTTCCCTTCCGCGAGGCGCGGAACCCACTCAGGCGGCGTGCCCGAGGTTCCTGTGAAGGTGCGCTGCAGTTCGTGCCTGTACTCGGTGAGGTAGTTCCTCATATCCCATTCGACCGCGCAATTGCGCCCGTGTACAGAGGCAAACCGCAGGGGTTAGGAGCGCACCCGGCGCCGTGACGGTGCCGCGGCCACCAGCAGGGCGGCGATGGCGACGGCGGCACTCAGGATCAGTCCCGGCCGGTATTGTTCCAGCATGGCTTGGGCGCTGACGGTTCCGGCGGCTTGTCCGTGCCCACTGACCAGTGCCGTGGTGACGGCCAGGACCAGTGCGGCGCCCACCTGGGTGCTCGTTTGGATGAGTCCTGCGGCAAGACCCTGCTCGGAGTCCTTAATACCTGCTGTTGCCTGGACATTGATGGACGGGAAGGCCAACGCGAATCCGATACCCAGCAGGACCACCGACGGCAGGATGTCCAGCGCGTAGTTGGGCGTGGTGCCCACCCGCAGGAACAGGACATAGCCCAACCCGAGCGCCGTGAGGCCGGTGAGGATCAATTGCGTGGCACCGAACTTCTCGATCAGCCTGTCCGCGAACGGCGCGCTGGTGGCCACCAACAAGCCGGCCGGCAGCAGGGCAAGTGCCATTCCCAGCGGGGTCCAGCCCAACACTGACTGCAGGAACATGGTGACGATGAACTGGAAGCTCAGGTAGGACCCGAACAGCCCCACAGCGCTGAGGTTTGCCCGGGCCACCCAGCCTTCCTTGAGGATGCTGAAGCGGATCAGCGGGTGCTTGACCTTGTTCTCGATCACCGCGAAGGCTGCCAGCACGGCAACGGACACTGCGAATCCGGCGATTGTTGCCACAGATCCCCAGCCCTGTTGAGGTGCTGAAACCAAGGTGTACACCAGGCCGAGCATGCCCAGCGCGAGGGTCACGGCGCCCCAGATATCGTGCCCGCTGTCCTCAACGGACGGCTTGTCCTTGGGAATGAACTTCATCCCCAGGAGGACGACCACCACGGCGATCGGCACGGAGACCAGGAACGTCCACCGCCAGCTGAGGCTGGTCATGAGGCCGCCCACCACCAGGCCCAGCGAGAAACCGCTGCCACCAAACGTGGTGAAGATGGACAGCGCCTTGTTGCGCTCGCGTCCCTCAGCGAAGCTGGTGGTGATGATGGAGAAGCCAGTAGGTGCGGTGAACGCGGCAGCCAGGCCCTTGATGAAGCGCGTGGCGATCAGGATCGCGGGATCGTCCACCAGGCCGCCCAGGAGCGACGCCGCGGCGAACACGGTCAGGGCAATAAGGAAGATACGACGGCGGCCCAACAGGTCCGCGAGCCGGCCACCAAGGAGCAGCAAGCTCCCGTAGCCAAGGACGTAGGCGGACACGATCCACTGCAGGGAATCGGTTCCGAGGTTGAGTTCCTGTCCGATGGAGGGCAACGCGACGCCAACCATGGAGACGTCCAGTCCATCGAGGGCCAGGACGGTGCAGACAACCATCAGCAGCAGCCACTGTGCCCGGGTCCAACGGACGGCGGAAACCAAGGGTGGCTCGGCGGAGTTTTTGAGGGAGGTGGGTGATGTCATGCGCTCAATCTATATGACGCGTCATTCAATGACAAGGACTAGAATGATATGTCATTGGATGACGAAGAATCTTATGACGTGGATTCTAATGGCGTCATGAACTAGAATCAGGACATGGCAACGACGCGGGACCGTCAGCTGGTAGAGCAGTGGCGCAGCATTCAGAACTCCTACTTCCGTACTGCAGGAGCTATCGACCGCGCCCTCGAAGCCAAATTCGACATCGGCCTCAATGAGTTCGAGATACTCGACCTGGTGGCCGAAAGTGAAGAGTCTGCCTGTCGCATGAAGGCGTTGGGGGAGCGGACCCCCATGACGCAAAGTGCCGTTTCCAAGGTGGTCGACCGTCTGGAAAAAGCAGGACTGGTGTCCCGGCAAACCTGTGCTGACGACCGCCGCTCACTGTTCCTGGAACTGACTGAGGCGGGCCGCGCACTCCACTCAAGTGCCGCCGTCGAGCACCGTGCGTTACTCAAGGAAAACCTGGGCTGAATCGGTCTGGCGGACTTTCTGGCCTTATGGCCTTATGGGTGTGGCTGCTTCGTTTCCGACCACGGTGCGCCATGGGCGTGCGGTCCAGGATGTCACGATGCCGTTGGTTACGTAGGGATCGGCGGCGGCGAAGGAGCGTGCGGTCCGGAGTGCGTCCGTTCCGGTGAAGATCAGTAATGCGGTGAACGGGCCGTCACCGACTGCACCTCCGAGGAGGAGTTCGCCTCGCTCTACCGCCTCCCAGGCTGCCGTGAGATGGGCTGAGCGGTGCGCTTCGCGGGCTTGGAGGTAGTCGTCACCGTAGGTGTATTCAAGGACGGCATGCATTCGGGTTCCCCGTTCTGTTCGTGTATTGGCGTGCGTGGGTGTGGTTACAAGTCGAGGACCCAGGTCTGCTCCATGTGGTCTCCGCCGAACAGGTGCGTGGGTGACTCAGATTGGAGCTCGAACCCTGCTCGTTCATAGAGCCGGCGCGCTGCAGTGAGGTTATTTGTCGTCCAGAGTGACACGTGTTCATACCCGGCCGTGCGTGCGAAGCGGAGGTGTTCTTCAACGAGTCGTGCCCCGACGCCGAGGCCGCGTGCGAGCGGAGCGACCAGAAGGACGCGAAGCTTGGCTGTTCGCTCATCGTGGGGCATCAGCATGATGCAGCCTGCCCGCTCGCCGTCGACTTCGGCGATCCAGGCCGCTTGGCGGCCTTTGTCAGCGGGCTTCGTGTAGTCACTGACAATGCTTGCCACGAATCCCTCAAAATCCTGGCCCCAGGCGCACAGTTCAGCGAAAACTTCGCCGTGGGCCTGCACTATCCAGCCCAAATCACCGGGCAGTTCTGCGCGCCGTACGGTGACCCTGCGTACCTCTTCCGCCATCACTCTGTCTCGCCTTCCTGTTCACTGACACAAGTGTGTCAGTGGTTTTGGTAGAGTATCGGCATGGACGATCGGTCGGCAACTCCTTCAGCACGGCAGGTAGAGCTGCTCGAAGCGGCCTACCAGTATGTGCTGCAGCACGGCCTTTCCGGGCTGTCCCTGCGTCCGCTCGCCGCTGCGATCGGGTCCAGTACGCGTGTCTTGCTGTTCCTGTTCGGGAGTAAGGAGGGACTCATTCGAGCTCTTCTCGATCGTGCCCGTGCGGATGAGTTGGAAGCTCTTCACGAGCTGACGCTGGAACCCCGGGGGTTGGCGGCTGGTGTCGAGGTGCTCTGGGAATGGCTCTCTTCGGATGTCCACCGGCCGCTGCTCCTGCTGTGGGTGGAGTCATATAGTCGATCACTCGCTGACCAGGGCGGGCCATGGGCTGATTTTGCGCAAGGGACCGTGACGAGGTGGCTGGACATACTTGCGCAGTGCCAATCCGAGGGTGATCGGATGAGCCCGTCAGGCGAGGTCGAGCGGACACTGGCTCTTGCCGTGCTCAGGGGCGCGTTGCTCGATCTTCTGGCTACCTCGGACGTTGCCCGTTCGTCGGCGGCGGTGCGCCACTACGCCGCCCGAGTCACTGCTCAGAACGTCTGACACGGGATTTCCGGGTCCGAGGTTACCCGTGAGTCGCGGGAAAGCTTCGGCCCCTTGGGCTTTCTCCAGCTCCAGCGGGCCCATGGAGGCAAGTTGCCTTCGTTGGACGCTTTTGCAAGACTGTAACCCTCTATTCCCCAGTGTTAGGCCGATGTTTTGACGGGCATTACAGGTTTCACGACGCCAACCGTGCGCTGACCTTGCCCTGATGCCCTTGTGGGCCGGTGGTTGCAGCGCATTCGCTGAAACCACTGGAGCCTTCGGAGCATCATGCCTACAACAAAAAACCCGTCCATCACCCTGACCGACGTGCGCCTTCAGTGGCCCGACGGTACCACTGCCCTTGCCGGGATTTCCGGAACATTCGGATCGGGCCGTACAGGCCTTGTGGGATCCAACGGTGCCGGAAAATCAACCTTGCTGTGCCTCATCGCCGGGAGCCTTGCCCCGACGAGTGGCAGTATCACGACCAACGGTGATGTCGGATACCTTCCGCAGACGCTCACCCTCGTGACTGACTCGACTGTGGCGGACTTGCTGGGTATCGGCCATAAGTTGAAAGCACTGCGGGCCATCGAATCCGGCGACGTTTCGGTGGAGAACTTCGATGCGGTGGGCGATGACTGGGATATCGAAGCCCGGGCTGACAAATCCCTGCGCCATATCGGCTTATCGGAGGCGGACCTCGAACGGAACGTCGGCGAAATTTCGGGAGGCGAAGCGATGCTTGTTGCCATCACAGGGCTCCGGCTTCAGGGGACAGCAATCACTCTTTTGGACGAGCCAACGAATAACCTGGACAGGGAGGCGCGAACCAAACTGTCCGCTCTCCTGTCCACGTGGCCGGGGACGCTGGTGGTGGTCAGCCACGACCTGGCACTGCTGGAGTTAATGGACAACACAGCGGAACTGCATGGTGGGGAACTCGAGGTGTTCGGGGGGCCGTACAGTGCTTGGCGGTCGTATGTGGATGAGCAGCAGGCCGCAGCGGTTCAGGCTGCCCAGGCTGCCAAGCAGGCCGTGAAGACTGAGAAGCGCCAGCGCCAGGAAGCTGAAATGAAGCTGGCGCAGCGTGCCCGCACCGGTCAAACCAGCTATGACAACAAGAAGGGCTCCAAGATCCTTATGAATCAGCGAGCCTCCGATGCGCAGGTGTCAGCGGGCAAGCTGCGATCAGGATCGGATGACAAGGTGGACGCTGCCCAAGCTGCGCTGGATGTGGCTTCCTCCAAAATCAGGGAAGACGAACGGATCAGCGTGAACCTTCCGGATCCGGACGTTCCCCGCAGCCGGCGGATCGCCGAGCTGCGGGGAACCAATCGTGCCTTTGTGGTGGAAGGACCCGAACGGGTGGCCATCATCGGCGCCAACGGGGTGGGAAAAACCACCTTGCTCGAACGCCTGGTCAGCGGGGAACCGTTGACAGACGATGATGACGACGTCGAATCCGGCACCGCAGGTGGTCAGCTCCTGACCGGGCGGTCCGGCTATCTGCGACAGCGGCTCGATGGCCTGGACGAGGCCGCGACAACTTTGGAAAATGTTCAGGCGGCGGCGCCACGTGTCCCTGTCGGGGAAATCCGCAACCAGTTGGCCCGGTTCTTGTTGCGGGGTGATAGCGTCTACCGTCCCGTTGGGACTCTCTCCGGTGGGGAACGGTTCAGGGTTTCCTTGGCCAAGCTTCTCTTTGCCGATCCGCCGCCACAGGTGCTGATTCTCGATGAGCCAACAAACAACCTCGACATACAGAGTGTGGACCAACTCGTGGAAGCGTTGAATGCTTACCGCGGTGCCGTCATCCTGGTCAGTCACGACGACGGGTTCCTGGCCCGTCTCGATCTGGACCTGGTGCTGAGCCTGGACCGTGACGGGTCACTCACCGAGTTGCCGTCGCTGCCCGTTGGGTCACGGTCGGGTAGCTGACGCGCTTCCCGCTGCGCTGCGTTGCGCGAGGTAGATCAGTGCAGCGCAGGGGACGGCAAGGGCGTAAAACCATGTGGCGCAGGTGAAGACTGCTCCGTAGGCCTCGGCTCCTGCCGTTCCTTCGGCTGTGCCGCCGGAGCCCGCGAACACCACGGTCAACAGCGCCAAGCCAATGGACCCGCCGAGTTGATGTGCCGTGTTGACCAATCCGGAGGCGGCACCGTTGTCCGCTGGTGCCACCCCGGACATGCCAAACTCGGTCAGCAGGATGATTGCCGTTCCTTGGCCGATTCCGAGCACGATCAGTGGAAGCAGGACGTCCGGGAAATAGGCAGTGCCCGGGCCTATGGCGCTGAGCCACAGCATGCCAAGGCCGGCGATGACCAAGGAGACCACCAGCAGTGCTGGCTTGCCCAGCAAGGCGCTGAGGGGTTTGATGACGTAAACCATGAGGAAGAACAGGAGCGTGAGCGGAATGTAGGCGATGCCGGCCGCGAAGGCGCTGAATCCCAGCACATTCTGGAGGTACTGGCTGAGGAAATAGAAGGTGGAGAACATGGCCCCCACGATTAGAATCCGGATGATGTAGGCGCCCGACCTGGTCATGTCTTTGAAGAGGCGCAGGGGAGTGATGGGCCTCCCGGCATGACGCTCGACGAGCACGAAAGCCAGAAGCAGGAGCACGGCTGCCGCGAGTGAAACAATGGTCGTCAGGTTCCCCCACCCAGCCTCGCCCGCGTTCACGAGTCCATAGACCAAGGCGGACATTCCCGCTGTAACTGTCAACGCGCCCGGGATGTCCACACTGCCTTTGACCCTTCCGGTTTCCGGCAGGAAGCGCGGGCTCAGCAGCAAGACGACAATTCCGATCGGAACATTGATCAGCAAGCCCCATCGCCACGACAGCAGGTCTGTGAAGACACCGCCCACGATGATGCCCACGCTGCCCCCGGCCCCGATCACGGCACTGTAGATGCTGATCGCTTGGGACCGTTCCCCGGGCTCGGGGAAGGTCTGCACCAGGAGCGCAAGGGTTGCCGGAATGGCGAAGGCCGATGCGGCACCTTGGAGTACGCGGGCCCCGATCATGACCTCGGCGTTGAAGGCGACCCCTGCCAGTAGGGATGCGAAGGTGAAAACTCCTACGCCGACCATGAAGACCCGACGCCTGCCCAGAAGGTCTCCGACGCGGGCGCCCAGCAACAACAGCCCTCCGAAAGCCAGCGCATAGCTGTTCTGGACCCACGAGAGGGTGGTGCTGTTGAAGCCAAGTTCGCGTTCAAGGTGCGGCAGTGCCGTGGTCACGATGGACGTGTCCAACACCATCATCAGCTGGCAGCCCAAGATGACCGCCAAGGTTATGGTTCTGGACCATCGCGTGGCCGGGGTTGTTTCCATCTGCGTTGTTGACATGTCGAGTCCTTTCTAGATAACTAACTGGTTGGTTTTAACCATGCGCTTGGAATGCATCGATGTCAACTAACCAGTTACTTGCTATCGTGGGGGACATGGCGAGAGATGCAGAAGCAACCAGGCAGCGGATCCTGAAGGCGGCAGAGGAGGAGTTCGCCAGCTATGGCATAGCCGGTGCGCGGGTGGACCGTATTGCTGACGAGGCACTGGCCAACAAGGCGATGCTGTACCGGTATTTCGGCAGCAAGGAACAGTTGTTTGACGAGGTCTTCTCCCGGCGGGTGGTCGCAGTAGTGGAGGAGACTGAATTCGACGCACTGGACTTGCCGGCGTACGCGGCCCGTGCTTTCGACCTTTACCAGAAGGACCCCAATGTCCTCAGGCTCACCAACTGGTACATCCTTGAACGCGGCCAGGCGGCGGACCTTGAAACCCTGGTGGCCTCACACCAGGAAAAGCTTTCCCGGATCGAGAGCGCCCAGAAAGCCGGCCACCTTCGCTCTGATCTCACCCCC
Source organism: Paenarthrobacter sp. TE4293 (assembly GCF_050435325.1). Classification (NCBI taxonomy): domain Bacteria; kingdom Bacillati; phylum Actinomycetota; class Actinomycetes; order Micrococcales; family Micrococcaceae; genus Paenarthrobacter; species Paenarthrobacter sp. TE4293. Next base: position 252,741 of record NZ_JBNJRY010000006.1, on the reverse strand, counting down.
ATCGAGTTGCTGGCAAGCGTGCGTGCCTTGGCCATGACCTGGCACACGCTCACTCCCGAGATGGCACGGTCCAAGCTTCCGAGCCTCAAACGGCGCCGCGAAACCATCATGGAAAACGTACAGAGGCTCGTCAGCTCTCATTGAATAGAGCAGCTTTCATGATGCGGCCGACGCGAGGTTCCAGGGTGAGTTTCACCGGTTTCCATATGGTGTGCTGCCTGCAGCGTGAAGTTTTGGCCGGCAGTCAGATGCCGCGCTCCGAGCGAGCGGCCGTTACTGGGTCGAAGGCCGCGTGAAATGCGCGGCGGCTATCGGGCGCAGCAATTCCGAGGGCGCATGTCCATACCGCTGCCGGAAGGCCCGGCTGAAATGCGCGGGGTCTGAGAATCCCCAGGTAAGGAACAAGTCCGTCAGTGTGCCGTCATATGTTCCGGTCACTAAGGTCTCCCGGATCCGGTTCAAACGTTGCTGCCAGACCCAGCCCATCACTGTTTCACCGTCCGCGGCGAAGGCGCGGTGAATGCTGCTCGGAGATAAGTGAAGCTCTCTTGCGATGGATTTGATACTTAGGGACTCGTCGCCCAGGTTTTCGAGGATATGGGCTTGCACGAGCTTGCGCCGGGAGATCCGGTGCGCGTCCGGGATTTCCCGGGCGAGGCCGCCCAGGCCGGCAACAATCAGATGCTCCACCCCCTGGGAAACCGACAAGGCGACGTCCGGGGACAGGATGTCAATATCATTCGCCAGGAACTGCACGGTATTTACCAGCAGACGTGCAGCCCCTGGGTCCGCGTTCACTGCCAGTGCGGTGAGTCCGGCAGCTTGGGGCAGGTGTCGCTCCAAAGCCGTTCTCGGAAGGCGGATCACAAGTTGCTCAAAGTGGTCGGTCAGCAGCAGTGAATATGGTCGGGTGGTGTCATAAAGCGCGAATCCGCCGTTGTGTAGGGCGGCCGAGCGGTCCTCCTGGGTGACCAGGCATGAGCCTTCGGTTTGCATGCCGACGAGATAGTAGTCGTCGGAGGAAGCGTTGATGGCAGCTGGTGTGCGGTAGACGGATTGCGCAGAGGCGCGTACACGGGCCAAGTCAAGCGACGCCAGAGTCTGGACAGCTATTTCACCGTCTATGGACTCGCGGCCGTCACCCGGCTTGCAGTCGAGATCAACAAAAGTATGAGAGACGGCCTCAGTCCAGAACGAGACACTGTTCCGCGAAGGCACCGCCGCTGTGCTCACAACCTTGGCCATGCCCCATCTTACCGTCGTCCTTCGCCCACCTGGGGGCTGGTTTCGCAAGGCAGAGGGGGATGCATGCAACGTGACACACGCAGTCAACGTTCCTGCGATTCTCGATCAAGAATCCCTCGGAATTGAGTCATACCGTGGAATCACATCCACCTCTATGACTGGCATCACATGCCTTAGGAGATCACAATGAACCACCCACAGTTCAAAGCAGCCGTCGTTCAGGCAGCACCGGTATTCCTCAATTTGGACATGACCATCGATAAAACGATCGCTCTGATCGAGGAGGCAGCCCGTAACGGCGCGGAGATAATTGCGTTCCCCGAGACCTGGCTCCCGGGTTACCCTTGGTACGCTTGGCTCGATGCCCCTGCCCTGTGGCTACCGCAGTACACCAAACGCTACTTCCATAATTCCCTCGAATACGGAACTCCCCAGGCGGACCGGATCTCGAAGGCCGCGAAGGACAATAACATCGTGGTCAGCGTAGGGCTGAGCGAACGCCACGACGGCAGCCTCTACATCGCTCAATGGTTCATCGACAGTGACGGGCAGACTATCTCCCAGCGGCGCAAGCTTAAGCCCACGCATGTCGAGCGCACCATTTTCGGCGAAGGCGATGGAAGCGACCTCACTGTCTGGGACACCAGTCTGGGCCGGGTCGGCGGGCTCTGCTGCTGGGAGCACCTGCAGCCATTGTCGAAGTACGCCATGTACGCCCAGAACGAGCAGGTCCACGTCGCCGCATGGCCGAGCTTTTCCCTATATGAAGGTGGCGCCCACGCACTCGGCCCGGAGGTAAACACCTCCGCCTCGCGGATCTATGCCGTGGAAGGCCAGTGCTTCGTCCTGGCCCCGTGTGCCACCGTGTCCCAGGACATGGTCGACGAAATGTGCACCACCGACATGCAGAAGGCACTCCTGAAAACCGGAGGCGGACATGCCCGCATCTTCGGACCCGACGGCCAGCAGCTCCACGAGTCCCTCCCGGAAGACCGGGAAGGCCTCATCTACGCTGAGATAGATCTGGGTCTTATCCCGGCATCGAAGGCTATTTCCGACCCTGCGGGCCACTACTCCCGCCCCGATGTCACGCAGCTGGTGCTCAACAAGGCTCCTCGGCGGGCCGTCATCAACACCGCCCCGCCAACGGATTCAGCCCCCGGTACTGAACAGGCCCGCCACGCAGAAGAGCCAGTGCTTCCAGTCATGGCGGAACTCTAGATGGCACCTGATCCCAGACGGCAGGAATTGGCCATGGAGTCTTCGATCCCGGTACACCTCATGGTTGAACGGACGCGCCCGAAGCGGGTAGGTGATAGGTACACGCCGCCTTACCCGTCCTATTCCGTGCGATTCGGGGAAGGCGTCAGCAGTCTTGTTTGCGCCTTCCTCGGCGTGCAGAGCAGGCACCCGCTCTCCATGGAGGCGATAGCAGCTTCCGCTGGAATGTGGGAGCTGTGTGCCCAGGAAAATGGACCAATATCCCGAGAGCATGCCGTCCACACGGACGAACAAGGCTTCGACAACCAGGTCATCATTGCCTATTGGGACGACGCCGGGGCCTACGGGCGCTGGTTCGAGAAGCACCGTGATGCAATCATCGGTGCTGGCCTGAAGTTTGCCGGCTACGGACGCTGGATCGAAGCAGTCACCCCGGAAGCACGCGGGTTTGAGACCCTATATTCTTCCAACACCTTCCCGGAAGGGGTCGCGCGGATGGCCACCGGAGGATTCAGCGGGGAAATCCGGGAACACGGGTACTGGGGCAGCATGCGCGACCGTCTGCCGATTGCTCAATCCGAAGCCCTCGAGCCTGCCGGCAACCCATTCGTCCCCGAGAACCCGAGGATTGTCAGGGTAGAACCGCACGACAACCTGGCGATCATTCGCTCTGGCCAAAACTGGAGCCTTTGCGACGACGCGGAACGTGCCTCCTACTTCGGCGACGTGGAACCCCAACTGAAAGCTGGTATGGACTTCCTGACAACGGAAGGTGCATCAATCGGCTGCTACTCCAACAGGTACATGACGAGCAGCGACGGAAACGGCAATGTGCTTCAACAGAGCTTCGGACTAAGCTTCTGGCATAGCCTGGAGGACATGGAGAGGTGGGCGGAATCACATCCGACCCACGTCGCCATCTTTATGGCTGCCATGAAATTCCTGCAGGCAAACGCCGGCGCAAGGCTTCTCCTCAGCCATGAAGTCGCGGTGGTCTCACGCGACCAGCAGTACTACGAGTACAACAATTGCCACGCTGCAACAGGCATGCTCGGCGCGAGCAGGCCGCAGACTCAGCACTCCCAACTCAAGACATGATCCGCAAGGTGGCCAGCCGGTTAGGTCCGCCCGAGCGCCTTCACAGTTCCCGGAATCAGGGCGCCCAGGATCCACCGACTGGTCTGGCCTTCCGCAATCCCGCTGATCCAACATGGGCACGAGACTTACAGCATCAAGGTCAAAAGACGACTACCCAACGGCCAACACGGAGTTCCCAATGATCACCACCATAGAAGCCGACCGTTACTTCCACATCACGGGGCTGACCACCACAGAAATCGAAGATGAAATCAGCACCGCTGTCAGCTTGGCCCACATCCACGCCAAGAGCGACGGATGGGAAGGGGTACTCGTGACCCGCCACGAACCTGGCGTGTACACCGTGAACCTCAGCAGCGAGATCCCCTATGGCATCACCACGGAACGAAACCTGGACAGCAGAACCAAGCACTTCCACTAAGCGCAGAAATAGGCCAGGGCAGGGTGTAACAGTTAAAAGGAACTGGAACACTCAATTTGCGTGATGGCCAGTAGTAGACGAAATCCGCCGGGCCGATTACAGTCTTTGCTACTGAAACCGGCATGGGCGTATGCCCGGAGAGGAGGAGCGCATCACCGCTGACCAATCCAAGCAACACTGTCCATACCCGACGAAAGCCCCTCCCGAGGGGCTTTCCCTTTGATACCAGCCCTGTTCCCGTTCGACGTCGCCAAATGTCTGGACCATGTTCCGCATCAGGGCTTGCCGTTGTGGAGGCCCTCCACGGCCGACGCCATCAGCTGGAGATCGACAGGAGACGCCAGCAGCGCTTCGTGCACGTAGGCGTCGAACTCGAAAGCGGTCGCATTTCCGCCCCGGCCCCAGTATCCGGCCCACAACCTGTAAAGGGTCACCGTGTTCTTCTCTAGAAGTATGCGTGCGGTCCGCTGTGGATCATTCATTGTGATATCCCAGTGCTATCGAGGCGCTCTTCGGCGCGGCATGAAATAATCCGCCTGCTTATCATTCACCGTACAGGGTGAACACGCCCGGATTGCACGGGCCTTCGGCTGCCTGACGTCAAGCTCAAGAATCTTGAGCCAAAACTGATGGAACCTTTCTTCGGCAACGACGCAGGAAGCCTTTATTTCTGTTGTGATTCCCGCAACAATGGTGCTTGCACGCCAGGCTGGGGTTTGGTGCCGCTGGCTTTTGGGGAGTGTTTTGTGGGCAAGCATCATGATTCAGACCGGGCAATAAACTTGATCCGAGCATTAGGTTTCCATCGCGTCCTGATCGCGGGAAGCCTGGCCATCCTGGCCTTTTTTGCCTTCGGGTTCCAGCCTCTCAGTGCCGTTTCCACCAGTGGTGTGGGCGGTTCCTTGGCGCAGGGCGTGGTTGAACCGACGGCACTGGGCACCCTCGTACCGCCGGAAGCCGAGACTTTGGTCATCGACTCCATGCCCGAACCCCCGGAACAACTTCCCGGAACGCCGATGGTCTACTTCGACCGCGCCATGGTCCGAACCATCAGCAAAGACGGTTCCACAGGCCTCACGGTAGCTTCCGCCGGACTCTCCCGTCCGCCGGCCGGTGCCCTGTACGCACCCCTCGAGGTCCTCAATCCCAGTTCGCCCTATGGTTACCGCTACAGCCCGTTGACAGGTCTGGCCGGAGAATTCCATTGGGGGCAGGATTACGCGGCCTCTTGCGGAACGCGTGTGTACGCGGCCGACGCCGGTGTGGTCCGGGCCGTCGGTTGGCACATCTGGGGCGGCGGCAACCGCGTTGAGATCGAACACGGCAACGGCCTGGTCACCACCTACAACCACCTGCAGGCCATCGGCGTGACCAAGGGGCAGTCCGTCCGCGTTGGCGAAGTCATTGCCGAGGTCGGCACCACGGGTTGGTCCACGGGCTGCCACCTGCACTTCGAGACGATCGTCAACGGCCTGCACACCAACCCCAACGGTTGGACCTACCTGCCGATGCGGCAAATTGATCCGCTGCAGAGGATCGCCATGACCAACTACCAGCCCGGAGTGGGCAACGGCACCTCCGCAACTCCGGTATGGGCTGTCCCGGTAGCCGACGGTACCAACCGGGCCGTTATCGGTGGAGAACACGAAGAACCGGTGGCACCGCCGGTTGTGGTCCCACCGGCCAGCACTCCGCCGGCCAATTCCGGAAGCACTCCGGCTACCACTACTCCGCCGGCCACCACACCGCCTGCTACGCAGACGCCAACGCAGAGTCCGACGGCGACTCCCTCACCTTCTGCGACGGCGACGCCCTCACCTTCTACGACGGTGACGCCTACGCCGACGCCGACAGGCACTGCGACCGCTGCGCCTACGCCCACAAGTACTGCGACCGCTACACCGACGCCAACGCCAACGACCCCAGCCCCGGCCGCGACCACGCCGCCGGCCACCACTCCTGTGGCGCCGTCTTTGGCCACGTCGAGCGCTCCGGCGCCGGCCGCCGTCGTGCCTCCCGCGGCTCCAGCACCCGCCGCTCCGGCTGTGGTGGCTCCGGCCCCCGCCGCTCCGGCTGTGGTAGCTCCGGCAGCTCCTGCCCCTGCGCCTGCGGCGACACAGACTGTGGCGCCGGCGCCGGCACCGGCACCGGCAGCACCGGTGGCTCCCGCCCCTGCGCCGACGCCCGCTGCGGTCCTGCCGTCAACGGTGCCGGCTGTGGTCCTGCCGCCCGGATACGTCCTGGTGGGGGTGGATAAGGTCCAGCTGCCGAATGGCACCATCGTGCCGTTGTCCACGCTCGTCCTTCCGGCGCCCTAAACGTCCACACGCTGCGGGCAGGGAAACGCCGGCACCCTTGCGTTTCGCTGTCCCAGCCAGCTCCCGTAAGCTCGATGGCGGTAACTCCGCCAGCCGACGTCGTCAGGAAGCGCACCCATGACCAGCCTGTACAGCATTCCCCTCACCTTCAATGATGGCTCCGAAGCGGACTTCGGCCGGTTCGAAGGGAAGGCCGTCCTGGTAGTCAACGTCGCTTCCGAATGTGGCTACACCCGCCAATATGCCGGGCTTGAAGAGCTGTACGGCAAGTACCGCGCGCAAGGCCTGGAAATCCTTGGTGTGCCGTGCAACCAATTCGGCGGGCAGGAACCCGGTGCGGATGAGGAGATCGCGGAATTCTGCGAGCGGAACTTCGGCGTGACCTTCCCACTGACAAGCAAAGCAAACGTCCTGGGCAAGGAGCAGCATCCCCTGTTCGCGGAGCTCACCCAGGACGGGGACGAGCAGCCCGTCAAGGTGAAGTGGAACTTTGAGAAGTTCGTCATAAACCGCGGTGGTGAACTCGTGGCGAGGTTCCCATCCGCAGTGGAGCCTGACTCCGAAGACCTTAAGGAAGCAGTGGAAAAGGCGCTGGCATAAGGCCGTCACGTCCGAAGGGAGGAAAGTAATTTTCCAACATTCCGCCGGGAGTTAGCCAGTTGTTGGCTAATTGTCTGGTTGGATTGGCCCTACTGGATTGATACGGGAGGCGCCGTCTCCCACCAAACGCTAAGGCAAGCTATGGAGCTCATCGAGGCAGAGTACCCCAAACCAGGTCATGTGCTTTTGCACCTGAGTGATCTGCACCTGGTGGGTGGTCCGGGCACGCTCTATGGCTCCGTGGACAGCGCTACCAGGCTCCAGGAGATCTGCGACCAGATCATCGCCTCCCGGATCCGGCCGGAAGCCATCATTTTCACCGGAGACCTCGCGGACAAGGGCGAGCTCGAAGCGTACAAGCGTCTCCGCGACATGATCGAACCGGTGTGTGACGCCCTCGGAGCCAAAGCCATTTGGGCCATGGGCAACCACGATAACCGCGCAAACTTCCGCTCCGCGTTCCTGGATGCGTCCGAGGCCAGCAAGCCCCACGACCCTGTGGACCGAAGCTACTTCGTCAACGGGCTCCGCATCATCACCCTGGACACCACCGTTCCCGGCCACCATTACGGTGAGTTGTCAGAGTCCCAGCTCGAGTGGCTGGCTTCGGAACTGGCCACCCCCGCCCCCGACGGCACGATCCTCGCCCTGCACCACCCGCCAGTGCCGTGTGTCCAGGACCTCGCCGTCTTGGTGGAGCTGCGCGGCCAAGGCGCCCTGGCCGCCGTCGTGCGTAATACGGACGTCCGGACCATCCTGGGTGGCCACCTGCATTACTCCACGACGGCGGGCTTCGCCGGCATTCCGGTGTCGGTCGCCTCAGCGACCTGTTACACGCAGGACCTCGGCGTCCGTGCGGGCGGACAACGGGGCAGGGACGGGGCGCAGTCCTACAACATGATCCACGTGTACGAACACACGATCGTGCATTCGGTGGTGCCGATGTCCGGTGGCGTCACCGTGGGAGAACCCGTGGATCCAGCGGAGGTTCAGCGCCGGCTGGCTGAAGCCGGCATCCGCATCCCCCACGAATCGCGGGTGGGCGCCCACACGTCGCCCGGCACGCTCACTTCGTCGATCCCGATGGTTTCCCCGAGGTCGCCCTAGCTACTTCTCCCATGGCGCCTTGACCGGGAAGTACTTCTCCAGGAAGTCCGTCACCAGGTCGGCACGCTCATTGGCTTCCACTTCCGGGAAGCTGCCGTCATTCAGGCAGAAGAAGTCCATGTGGCGCTTGGCCAGCAGCTTGGGCAGGTAATGCAGTCCGGCCCACATGGTGGAGTCCACATACTTGACCTTGGCGTTGGTTTGCGTGACAGCGCGGCCCGTGAGCAAAGCGTAGTAGTGGTAGAACGAGTTGGTGACCGAGATGTTGTCGGCGGCCCGGAATCGGCTGCCAGCCGTCTTGGCGAATTCAGCCGGGAATTCCTTCTCCATCCGGGCCACCACGCTGCGCCGCAAAGGAGCCGCGGTGTGTTCGAGGTGGCGGGTGGTGATCCTGCCAAAGCGCTCCCAGAGCAACTTGCGGTTGACGCGCGCTGCGTTCTCAAAGCCGCTGCGCTCTGCGTCGTTCTCGCCCAGCCCGATGCGGGTGTCGGCCTCGATGAACTTGGTGATGCCACCGGGCGTGAAGAACATGTCCGGACCCACAGGGCGGCCAAAGAACATGTCGTCATTGGAGTACAGGAAGTGCTCTGAGAGTCCCTCGATGTGGTGGAGCTGGCACTCGACGGCTTGCGAGTTGTGGGTAGGCAGCACTGAAGGATCGGCGAAGAACTCCTCGCTGCGCACAATGGTGACCGACGGGTGGTCTGCCAGCCATTCCGGCGCGGGGGAGTCCGTAGCGATGAAGATCCGCCGGACCCAGGGCGCGAACATATGGACCGACCGCAGCGCGTATTTCAGTTCATTGATCTGCCGGAAGCGTGCCTCGTGGTCGTCGCCCTCGCCCAGGACGGCCCCGGCCTGCTGGGCGCGCCTCCTGGCGATATACTCGGGGTCGCTGCCGTCCACCCACGAGAAGACCATGTCGATATCAAAATCGATGTCGCTGGCGTGGTCGGCGAACATGTTCTCGATGGTGGGCCAGGTCAGGCCGTGCCGCTGTACTGTGCCGCGTACTGCATCCTGCCGCAGCATGGTCCGGCGCGTCAGGGAATTCTCCACCGGGAGCTCAAGGTGGTCGCCCTCGAACCGCCACAGCTCAAGCTGGACGCCCAGGGCCGGTCCGTACCACAGCCCACCGCCGGTCTCGACGCGCGGACGGTACAGGCGGAAGATGCGGGCTTTCCTGTTGCCGGACAATTCGCCATCGGCGACCAGCACCGAGGTCTTCTTTTTGGCGTCCACGGTCATGGAGTAGAAGGGTTCATTGCGGAACGCTGAAACCAATGCCTCGCGGACGTCCTTGCGCGATTCCCAGTCGACCGCGATGACCGGCCTTTCGTCGTTGCCGCGCACCAGGATGAAATCGACTCCGGCAGCGTCCAATGCAGCCCTGACAGCCAGGAGATCGGACACCATGGCCTGCTGCGGGGTGAGGTCAGCGTTGACCAGGGCGTAGCGTCCGCGGTGACGGACGACGTCGGACCTGTGCTTAAGATGCGCTACGACGGCAGGCGAGATCGCCTCAGCAATGGTGTCCTCTTCGATGGACGGGCTGCCGTGGTAGATCGGATCGACCTGTGCTTGTGTGATGGTGTTCTCCGGGATCGTCGGTGTACGTGGAACTAGATTGAGAGGGCCTCGCGCCAGCTGCGGAGGAAAGCGCCGCCGGCGTCGTCGTGGATGACGTCGTCCGCCAGTTGGAGGTCGGCGGCCGTCAGGATGGTGTAGGGCTTCACCGGTACGCCGTCTGCGGGCCGGACGTCCACGTGCTTCACGTCGTGATCGTTGTGGTGAAGCCAGTCTGCCATGGCATAGTCCGTGCGGGAATCACCGACAGTCCGCCACGCGAGCGGGGTGATGCCTTGGGCCGCAAGCAATTCAACGGCGCGGCTCGCTCCGAGGTCCTTGCCGAGGCGCACGGATTCAATGTCCGTGGAGATGATGGTGGGGTCCAGGCGGTAGTCAGCGGCGTCATCGGATTCCGGTGCGTGGCGATCCAGGATCGCAGCCTTGAGGCCGTGGCGACCCATGATGTCCAGGGCATCGGCGTCGAAGAGTTTTTGTTCGGCCAGGTAGTCGGCGCTGGCCACGTCCAGGTGCTGCTCCACGGAGACCATGGCGCGCTTGGTCTCATCAAAGAACATGTGCGCGGAGTAGTCTTCGGCAACCAGCCGGCGGATATCATCGCCGTAGGCTTTGGGCACTGCGAGGTCGTGGTCCACGTGGATGGGCCCTGCGCCTTCGGCGGTGTAGCTGAACCACACGGCGCCTTTCTCGCAGATGGCGTGGATGACCGTGTCGGCCGGCATTCCGCCGGCGATCATGGGCTCCATGACCTGCTCGCTGATGAAAGCGTCGGAACGGCCCGTGTTGAAAATAACAGGGATGCCGGCCGAGGCAAGCGCCACCAGATCGGCAATGATGTCCGGCTTGACGTCGCGCGTCACAGGGCTGGCGATGGGGCCGTCGACATCCAGCAGCAACGCCAAAGCGGGCGTGGCGTGGGCAGCGGTCCGGTCAGTACCTTGGAGCGGTTGAGTCATGCCCCTATTCTGTCAGTCCCGGCGGCCACCCTCACAGCTGTGACGTCTGTGACGACTATGACGCCCTACGGAGGAGATTCTTCGATGACGGCATGCCCACGGTCTGGATCCTCGGGCCGGAGGAGCAGAAGCCGGAAGTCACCTTTTGGCTACAACCTGCCTGTGCCACGGGTCACAAGTTCCGTTAGCGCGGCAACTTCCCTAGGCTTGCAGAGTGATCTTCAAAGCTGTGGGCGAGGGACGCCCGTACCCTGACCATGGATACTCCGCGCCTCGGGACTGGGCTTCCCTGCCCCCGCGCCCTGTCCGCCTCGATGAACTGGTGACCACCAAACGCACCTTGGATTTGGAGGCTTTGTTGGCAGAGGACTCGACCTTCTTCGGTGACCTGTTCCCACACGTCGTCCAGTATCAGGGCGTCATGTACCTCGAGGACGGGCTCCACCGGGCAGTCCGCACGGCACTCCACCAAAGGACGGCGATCCACGCACGCGTATTGGTGATCAATGGCTAGGCAGGCGGGTCCCGAGCCGGACACGTCCCCCGCAAAAAAAGGTAAGCGTCCCAAGGATGTGACGCTGCTCCATGGCCACCATGTGGTCACCGGACCGGAGCTTCGGGCAACGTTCGCCGAGGACGCCCGGGCCCAGAAGGGACGCTTCCGGCGCCGGCTGTTCCACGGAATCGTGCTGGTCCTGCTGGTAGGTGTGATCGCAGCCGGAGCAGTGGGTGCCTGGGCGATCATGAACGGCGTGATCAAGGTTCCCACCGCGATTGCCAGCAAAGCGCCCACCAGCCTGTGCCCCACCACCACGTTCGACTACGTTCCGAACGAAACGGTGAACATCAACGTTTTCAACGCAACATCCCGCGGTGGCCTGGCGGGCACTGTGGCCGAGCAGTTCACGGCGCGCGGCTTCAAGGTGGCTTCGGTGGACAACAGCGACACTGCCTACGCAGGCGTCGGCGTCGTGGTCTCCGGCGTCAAAGGCCAGGCAGCAGCCTTCAACGTCCAGCGCAACCTTGCCGGCACGGACTATTTCCAGGACAACCGCGAGGACGAGTCCGTGGACGTCATTCTCACCCCTGGCTACGAAGGGCTGGTGGAACCTGAACTGGTGGACCAGACCCCGGGGAAACTGCTCTGCCCGCGCGAAGACCTGCGGATTGCGGACAACTCCAAATGGCCCCTGGTCCCCACGCTTCCTGCCGGCCAGTAACCCAAGCCAACGCCGCACCCCTGGTGTACACCACGCACACTGATGACGCGTGAAGGGGAGGCGTCAGCCTGTTGGTGTGGCCCTGGCCAGCCCGTCGTCGGCGGGTGTTTCAAGGCGTATCGGCCGGCCGGACTCGTCGAAACGCGCACCCGCCCCCAGTTGGATGAAATGCACGGTTTGGGCGGTGTGGGCCTCGACGTCGGAGGCCGGGGCAGGCGGGGGAGTCTCGCCGTCGGGCGTTCGGTTGCGTCGGGCAGCGCTGGCGGACAGCGTTCCGTGAATGAGCCGTGCCAACTGCGCGACGTCGATGTCCGGAAGGTAGCCCTGGCGGACCCCGTCGCGGAGGATGTCCTGCAGCAGGACGTTCAGGTCGCCAACGTGGTCGGCGAGCTTGGCGAAGGATCCAGGGGAGAGCACGGCGGCCATCGCGGGTCCCGGAGGCAGGTGGCGACGGCTGAGATCCTCCACCTGTGCCCGGACATACAGGGCGAGCCTGTCCACCGGATTCTCCAGCGCAGCCAGGGAGTCCCGGAGGTCCACAATGAACCGCTCGGTTTCATCGAGGGCATACGCGATGAGCAACTGCTCCATGTCCGCGTAGTAGTTGTAGACGGCGGTGCGCCCCACACCGGCATGGCGGGCGACGTCAGTCATGGTCAGGCCCGGGAGCCCATGGGTAAAGAGCAGCTCACCAAAAGCAGTGAGGATCCGACGTTGGGTCTCGGCGCGTTGGGCAGCATTCGTGGCGGCCGTGATCCTGGGCATATAGACACTTTACCGCGATCTGTCACCAAGTACGGCGGGTTTCCGCGCAGCTGATGCCTTCGAGCGGGCTTCTCAGGGGCATGAACTGGACTAAAACTCGCGTAGCATCATGGAAAACCGTCACTAATCTTAGGGGGACTGTTGCGGGCAACGGTCAAGGACGTAGCGCGCCGTGCAGGGGTCTCGCCTAAAACGGTATCGAACGTCATGAACGGGATAGTCCCGGTCAGTGGACCCACACGGCTCAGGGTTGAGCAAGCCATGGCGGAGCTCGACTACGTCCCCAATCTTTCGGCGCGCGGACTGCGGAATGGTCGCTCAGGAGTCATCGGCCTGGCACTGCCGGACCTGGCTACTCCCTTTTCCGCGGAACTGGCCCAAAGCATCGTTGAAGTTGCCCACGCGCAGGGTTTCAGCGTGCAGATCGAGGAAACGGGCTCCGACCCCCATCGTGAGCACGAGCTGATGACACGTGCGCGGGCCAACCTCATCGATGGGCTGATTCTCAACCCTGTGGTGCTCAAGGAAAGTGCCGTACAGGTGGGTGTCGCACTGCCCCCGGTTGTTCTCCTGGGCGAGGTCACCCAGCAGTTGGCCGACCGAGTCTTTGTGGACAGCTTCGCTGCGGCGCGGGACATGACGCTGGCTCTGGCCCGGCCCGGACGCAGGCGGATCGCGGTTCTGGGGGTAAACCGAGGAAGACAATCCGCCACCGCCATTCAGCGGGCGGGTGGATATGAAGCTGCGCTCGACATGCTGGGAATCCCCAGGGATGAGTCGCTGAGGATTTCCTGCGACAGTTGGACGCCCGCATCAGCCGCTGAAGCACTTGCGGAGTATTTGGACTCAAACCCGGTGCCGGATGCACTGTTTTGTTTCACGGACTCCATGGCTCTTGGCGCGTTGAATCTCCTGTGGAAGAGGGGCCTGCGCGTTCCGGATGACATTGCGGTGGCAGGGTTTGACGATGTGATTGACGGTCGCTTTGCGGTGCCGTCCCTGACCACGGTTTCCTTCGACAAGCGAGCGATTGCCACGGAGGCCCTTCGCCTGCTGACTGAACGCATGTCTGACAGGTCCCATGGGCAGCGGCTGGTTGAAATCGAGTACGAGATCGTAGAGCGGGACAGCAGCCGGGCCTGAGCCTGGGGGTCCCCGGGCCCGAAAACGAGAGTTCCCACCTAAATTGTTCGCGCTAACAATTTTCTCTTGCCCCGCCTATTACATCGATGTAATGTGAGACGTGCGTCACCCCGGGCCACCATTTACCCGAGCGTGGGGACGCACCGGAGCCGGCTTTTGAGCAGTGCAGCAGTGACCTTTCAGCGGACCCATCCAAAGGAGTGACGGGTGAAGCAGTTTGAATCTTTGACCGGGAAACAGTTGTCCCGGAGACAGTTAATGACAGGATCAGCCCTCCTCGGCGGGGGACTCCTGGCCACCAGCCTCACGGGTTGTGGAGGGGCGGCCCAAGCCGCCGCGGTCCAGGACATCGGGTTCTGGCACCTTCTTTCCGGCGGTGACGGGATCAAGATGCAGGCCATGATCAACGCCGCCAACCAGGCCAACCCCGGCTTCAAGGTGCACCCCACAGTCCTGGCCTGGGGTCCGCCGTACTACACCAAACTGGCCATGGCGTCGGCGGGAGGCCGCCCTCCTGAGGTAGCCATCATGCACGCCAGCAGGGTGCCCGGTTACGCGCCAGGGGGACTCATCGATCCATGGGACCTGGACCTGCTCGCCGAGAACGGCGTGACGGCGTCGGATTTCGCCCCGAGGATCTGGGAGAAGAGCCAGCACAACGGCAAGGTCTTCTCCATCGCACTGGACTCCCACCCTTTCGTCATGTTCTACAACACGGACGTGGCAGGCAAAGCGGGAGTTCTGGCAAGCAATGGACAACTCCAGGAGGTCAGCTCACCGGAGGAATTCAAAGCCATGGCGCTGGAAATGCAGAAGGTGACCAAGGCCCACGGCCTTTCCTTCGGCTACCTGGGCAGTGGCTCGCAGATGTGGCGCTTGTTCTACACCCTCTACAAGCAGCACAGCGCGGACATGGTGCTCACGCCGGGCAAGCCCATGGAAGTGGACCGGGATGCGGCTATTGAGTCGCTGGAGTTCATGGCGTCACTGTTTGATGACACCATCGCCGCCCAGGCCGGGGACATCAGCACCGGCATCGCGGAGTTTGCCCGTGGCGGCTCGGGGATGCTGTTCAGCGGCGTCTGGGAACTGCCCACCATGAAAAAGGCCGGGATACCCGTGGATGCGGCCACCATTCCCACCCTGTATGGCACACCGGCCTCCTACGCTGACTCGCACTCGTTCGTCCTCCCGCGGCAACTGAACGTCAACGAGGACAAGCGCAAGGACGTCTACAAGTTCGTCACCGATGTCCTCAAGGGCTCACTGTCCTGGGCAGAAGCCGGGCACATTCCCGGGTACCAGCCGGTGGTCCAGTCGCAGGCCTACCGCGAACTCACCCCGCAAATCCACTACGCCAATGCAGCGGACATCATCGCCTACGACCCCGAAGCCTGGTTCAGCGGCTCCGGCTCGGACTGGCAGACCTACTTCGCGGAGAACGTGCAGAACGTCCTCCTGGGAAGGGACAAGGCCTCCGCCGGTTGGGACGCCTTTGAGCAACGCACCAACACCCTCCTCTCCCGTCCCAACCCGGTCTAGCCGGCCACGCACCGAGCGACAAAGGAGTCCTTTCATGAGTACATCTACGCTGTCCCGGCCCAGGCCGGAGAAACTGCGGACACCGGGAAGCCGCACCCGAAGCAACCTCAGCGGCTGGGGATTTGCCGCGCCATTCCTGGTGTTCTTCCTCGCTTTCCTCGTCTGGCCCATCCTCTACGGCTTTTACATGAGCCTCACGGGCAAGTCCCTGACAGGCGCCAACGACAACCTGATCGGGTTCGACAACTACGCCGAGGCCCTGGCCGACGCCGACATGTGGCATTCCCTCGGCAATACCCTCTACTTCACGGTCATCAGCACCGTTCCGCTGGTCCTGGTGGCACTGGTCATGGCTGCACTGCTCAACGTCGGGCTTCCGGCCCAGTGGCTATGGCGCCTCTCCTACTTTGCCCCGTACCTCCTGGCCTCCACAGTGGTGTCATTGTTCTTCACCTGGATGTACAACCCGCAACTCGGCCTGATTAACGAGTTCCTGACCGGGATCGGCCTCCCCAGGGTCGCCTGGCTGAATGATCCCAACGTGGCCATGTGGGCTATCGTCATCGCCACCCTCTGGTGGACCGTGGGGTTCAACTTCCTGCTCTACCTGGCCGCGATGCAGAACATCCCGGCCCAGCACTACGAAGCAGCATCGCTGGACGGCGCCGGAGCGTGGCGCCAGTTCTTCTCCATCACCTTGCCGCAGCTGACCCCCACCACCGTGATGATTGTGCTGCTCCAGATCCTTGCCTCGCTGAAGATCTTCGACCAGGTGTACCAAATGACGGCCGGAGGTCCGGCTGGTTCCACCCGTCCCGTGGTGCAGTACATCTTTGAAACCGGGTTCACCGGCTACCGGCTGGGCTACTCCGCAGCCATCTCCTACATCTTCTTCGGACTGATCGTGGTTGTTTCTGTCATGCAGTTCGTCATCACCCGCCGCAGGAGTGCATAACCATGGCAACCCCTACCCTCACCCGTCCCGCGCCCGGTACCACCACCGCCGGGAACCCCAAGATCCGCCAACCCCGCAAGAAGCCCGGCATTGGCAGGATCGCTGCCGTCATCGTCGCTGCCTTCATTGCCGTGCTGTGGCTGATCCCTTTCGCCTGGGCCACCGCCACCGCTTTCAAAACCGAGACGGATGCCGCGGCCCCGGACGTCACCTGGCTGCCGCCGTCGGGCTTCACTCCGGACGCCTTCGTCAAGGTGTTCCAGGACGGCAACATCCCACTGTGGACCTGGAACTCGCTGTACACCTCCGCGGCCATCACGGCCATCACCCTGGTGATCTCGGCGCTGGTGGCCTACGCACTCTCGAGGATCGACTTCAAGGGCAAGAAGGTGCTCATGACGGTGATCATCGCCTCCATCATCATCCCGCCCCCGGTGCTGATCATCCCGCTGTTCTACCAGATGCTGTCGTTGAACCTGATAGATACCTCGTGGGCGATCATCCTGCCGCAGGTCATCCACCCGGCCATGGTGTTCGTGCTCAAGAAGTTCTTCGACCAGATCCCGCGTGAACTCGAAGAAGCGGCCGTGATGGACGGCGCCAGCCGCCTCCGGATCTTTACCCAAATCATCCTGCCGCTGTCCCGGCCCATCCTGGCCGCCGTCGCGATCTTCGTTTTCATCGGTGCCTGGAACAACTTCCTGTGGCCGTTCATTGCCACCAACGACGGCAACCTCTTGACCCTTCCAGTGGGCCTTCAAACCATCAAGAGCGCCTACGGCATCCAGTACGCACAGAACATGGCGTCCGCCTTGCTTGCCGCGCTGCCACTGATCGTCGTCTTCCTGTTCTTCCAGCGCCAGATCATCAAGGGCGTCGCGACGACGGGACTCGCCGGTACGTAAACGGCGCCTTCCGCCGACCAACAGTTCCAGATCACACAAGTTTCAGAACACAACCAAGGAGATACATGTCCCGCGCACGCATCACCCTCGACCGCGACTTCACCATTGGCGAGGTACCCCGACGACTCTTCGGCTCCTTCGTGGAGCACATGGGCCGCTGTGTTTACACCGGCATCTACGAACCCGGGCACCCGGAGGCCGACGAGAACGGTTTCCGGCAGGACGTCATGAAGCTCGTGAAGGAACTCGGTGCCACCGTGATCCGGTACCCCGGCGGCAACTTCGTCTCCGGCTACAACTGGGAAGACGGGATTGGCCCCGTGGAAAACCGACCGCGCCGCTTGGATGGGGCCTGGCACACTGTGGAGACCAACGCCTTCGGCTTGCACGAATTTGTGGACTGGTCCAAGCAGGCCGGCACCGAAATCATGGAAGCCATCAACCTGGGCACCAGGGGAGTGGACGCGGCCCGCGAGATCGTGGAGTACGCCAACCACCCCGGCGGCACTTACCTGTCCGACCTCCGGGCAAAGAACGGGCATAAGGAACCGTTCGACATCAAGCTCTGGTGCCTCGGCAACGAGCTGGACGGGCCATGGCAGATCGGCCACAAGACCGCCGACGAGTATGGCCGGCTGGCACAGGAAGCCGCCAAAGCCATGCGCTTTGTGGACCCCTCCCTTGAGTTGGTGGCCTGCGGCAGTTCCAGCTCTTCGATGCCTACGTTCGGTGCGTGGGAGCACACCGTCCTCACCCACACCTACGACGAAGTGGATTACGTTTCCCTCCACGCCTACTACCAGGAGCACGAAGGCGACGTCGGCAGCTTCCTGGCGTCCGCCGTCGACACCGACTACTTCATCGAGTCAGTGGTCGCTACCGCCGACGCCGTCCGCGCCAAAGGCAAGCACAAGAAGCACATCAACCTCTCCTTCGACGAGTGGAACGTCTGGTACCAGCGTGGCCTGGACACCGAGGACCAGCCGCACAACGTGGCCAAGGCCGGTTGGCGTGAGCACCCCCGTGTGATCGAGGACAAGTACAACGTCACCGACGCCGTGGTGGTCGGGACGCTGCTCAACTCCCTGCTCCGCCACGGTGACCGCGTGAAGATCGCCAACCAGGCGCAGCTGGTCAACGTGATCGCGCCGATCCTCTCGGAAGAGAACGGACCGGCCTGGAAGCAGACCATCTTCCACCCGTTCGCACGGATGGCCGAGCTCGCCAAGGGGCAGATCCTGCGGCTGTCCGTGGACTCGGACAAGTACTCGAACAACCGTTTCGGGGACACCGACCTGGTGGATGTCAGCGCAACCTGGAACGAGGAAACGGGGCGCGTGGCACTGTTCTTCGCCAACCGCGGCCTGGAAGAAGCCGCCGACGTCGAAGTGGCTCTTCGCGGTTTCGACGCCCGCCAGGTGCTCCGCGCCGAGGTCCTGGAGATCCCGGAGGGTGGCGACCGCTTTACCATCAACAGCCAGGACCAGCCGGGCCGTGTCGGCCTGACGGCACTGGACGGCGTGAAGGCGACTGGGTCCGAACTGCGCCTGACGCTGCCCGCATTGTCCTGGGCCGTCGTCGAGCTCGATGTGGTGAAGGGCTAGGCGGTACGCGAAAGGCGGGCAGCCTTCCCGACCAGTTCAGGGAGGCTGCCCGCCTTTGGCGTGTTTACCGGCGGTCGGTGACGTACGACGGCGGCTGGCTGGCTAGACGGCGCAGCCGTCCGGGCCGCAGGTCTCGGCGTCGGAGGCACCCACCGGGATCAGGGGGTTGGCTTCCTGCCATGCCTGGTTCAAGGCTTCGCTGAAGAGGTCCGCAGGCTGGGCGCCCGAGATGCCGTACTTCCGGTCGATGACGAAGAACGGAACGCCGGTCACGCCGATGGCGCGGGCCTCGTTGATGTCCTGGTTTACCGCGTCCGTGTACTTATCGGAGGTGAAGAGTTCGGCAACTTCGTCGGCTGGAAGTTCAAGCGAAGCACCGAGCCCGGTCAGGTACTCCCGGTTGCCAATGTCCTTACCGTGTTCAAAGTGGTCGCTGAGCAGCTGCTCCTTGGCCGCGTCCTGGCGGCCGTGGCTGGCGGCCAGGTGGATGAGCCGGTGGGCCGTGAAACTGTTGGCCACCACCACTTTGTCGAAGTGATAGTCGAGGCCTTCGCCCTTGGCAGTGTCCGTGACGTGCGCGAACATCTGCTTGACCTGCTCCGGAGCCATGCCCTTGCGCTTGCTGAGGTAATCAAGTTCTGTGCCGTCGTAGTGCTCCGGGACAGAGGGGTCCAGCTGGTAGCTCTTCCACTCGACCTCTACCGAATCACGGTGCGGGAACTGCGCCAATGCGGTCTCAAAACGGCGCTTGCCGATGTAGCACCACGGACACGCGACGTCTGACCAGATCTCAATCTTCATGCTCTTGGCAACCCGCTGAACCGGCAGGACATTCCTGACCCGGCTGTTATTCTCCTCACCCATTGCCGTGCCACGGGAAGCCCAATACTCTTGAGAAGGGTTATGCAGACAGCCCTTGGACTGGGGGTTATGCGCGGAGGCCGCGGCATGCGCATCGGACTCATTGTTGGACCCTGGTTTACTGTGCCGCCGGAAAAATACGGTGGAACAGAGCGGGTAGTGGATGCTTTGGCCCGGGGGTTGGCCGATGCCGGACACGATGTCCTGCTGGCGACTGCCTCGGACAGCACGTGTCCGGTGCCACAGGTTCCTGGGTTCAGCCCCTCCGCCCCGGAGGAACTGGGTCTGACCTTCAGCGAGATGGGGCACGTCATCAAGGCCTATGCAGCAATGCGGGGCATGGACATCATCCACGACCACACCCTTGCTGGACCGCTCTACGCACATCGGCCACCGGGCGTACCTGTCGTTACCACCATTCACGGGCCCTTGTCGCCCTCCTACACGCCGCTTTACCGTGACATGGCGCAGGACACCGCCATCATCTCCATTTCCCACGACCAGTGCAGCCGTATTTCCGATCTCGAGATTTCCGCGGTCATCCATCACGGGATTGACCTGTCCGCAGTGAGCGCCGGCCCGGGAACCGGGGGATATGCGTGCTTTGTGGGGCGCATGTGCCCCGACAAAGGACTGCTGGAAGCAGTGGCCATCGCCCGGGAAGCATCGGTGCCCCTGCGGATCGCAGCAAAGATGCACGCCCAGGACGAGCAGGAGTACTTCCGTGAGGTGGTGGAGCCCATCCTCGGAACGAACGAGGAGTTCCTGGGCGAACTGTCCGACCCCGAAAAGTATGAACTGATGGGTGACGCGATGGCCCTGATCAATCCCATTCAGTGGCACGAGCCCTTTGGGCTGGTCATGATCGAGGCACTCGCCGCGGGAACGCCCGTGCTCGTGACCCCCATGGGGGCCGCTCCGGAAATCGTCCGGCACGGAATCACCGGTTTCGTAGGGTCCACGCGTGAGTTGGCCGGTTTCGTCGGCCGTGTACCGGAACTGAGCCGCGCGGCCTGCCGGCGCTCCGTGGAGGAATCCTTCAGCGCCCACAGAATGGCAGCGGACCACGTTGACCTCTACACCAGGGTCATCGAACAATTCGCGGTCAAACCTCTTCCCGGCCGGGGCTTGTTGCAAGAGAATCAGAGGCAGGCCCTCTAGGGCCGTCTACCCTCAAGGAAGCATCCCGAGGAGGCCTTCCGGCCATGACCGCTTGGAACGAAGACACCGAAGCCGGAGCATCGGAACTCGGTGCCGTGACCGTCGTCGAAGGTTCATCCTTCTGTATCTCCTCGCACTCGGGTGACATTCACGGAGGTGGTTCCCAGGGTGCGTACTACCAGGACACGCGGATTGTGTCGCGCTGGATCCTGAGGGTCAACGGGGCGCTGAGGGAACCGCTGGTGGCGCGGAATCCCACCGCTTTCCAGGCCGAATACGTGGGCCGGGCATGTTCTGCCGACGGCAGGTTCGACAGCCCTTTGGTGGTCCACCATCAACGGCACGTGGGTGCCGGTCTGCGGGACGACATCACCATCAGGAACTATTCGGGACAGGATGCCCCGTGCGGGATTGAACTGCTGATCGACGCCGACCTGGCGGACCTCTTCGATGTCAAGGGCGGACGGGCCAACAAGGTCGGCACCCCCACCAGGAAGGCGCATAAGAAGGAACTGCACATCGAGTCCCTCCACTCCAGCGGCCAGCGGCGGGGCGTGGCCTTCCGTGCCTCCGGCGCCAAGGTCTCCGATGAAGGATTGACGTTCCAGATCACCATCCCGGCCCGGAGCCAATGGAGCACCAGTATCATCGCCATCCCGTTGACCAACGGTCAAGGACCGCAGGAACCCTTCACGGAGACCACGCCGCTGCATCACACCCCGGGCGTCCGCCGCCATGCCGCGTGGGAAGAACACGTACCACGGATCGCCGTGACGGACAGCAACGTGGAGGACGTCCTGGAGAAGAGTCAACGCGATCTCGGTTCCCTACGGATCTTCGACCCCGCCCACCCGGGACGCGCGGCTGTGGCTGCCGGTGCGCCCTGGTTCATGGCTTTGTTCGGCCGCGACTCGCTGCTGGCCTCCTACATGTCGCTCATGGTCGATCCCAACTTGGCAGCCGGCACCCTGCAAACCCTGGCAACATTGCAGGGCACCAAGGTAGATGCCGACTCCGAGGAAGAGCCTGGACGCATGCCCCACGAAGTGCGGCTCGGGGTCACGGCTGGACTCGCCCTCGGCGGAACCGCCTATTACGGAACGGCAGACGCAACACCTCTGTTCGTCTCCACTCTCGGCGAGCTCAGCAGGTGGGGACTCGGCACGGACATCATCGATTCCCTGCTCCCGCACGCCGACCGCGCCATTGAATGGATGGAGCAATACGGGGACCGGGACGGGGACGGCTTCATCGAATATCAGCGGCCCAACGAGCACGGGTTGGTGAACCAGGGCTGGAAGGACTCCTGGGACGGCATCAACTTTGCGGACGGCCGCATGGCGGAGACACCCATCGCGCTCTGCGAAGTGCAGGCCTACGCCTACGCGGCCTATGTGGGGCGGTCGCTGTTGGCTCGGGCGGCGGGCGATACCGCCGTCGAACGTCGGTGCGCGGACCGCGCCGAAGCGCTCAAGGTCGCCTTCAACGAAGCCTTCTGGCTGCCTGATCAGGGCTATTTCGCGCTGGCGCTGGACAAGGACAAGAAACCGGTCGATTCCTGCACGTCCAACATGGGCCACTGCCTGTGGGTGGGCATCGTGGACGAAGACAAGGCGCCGCTGGTCGCCGAACGGCTGATGTCGCCGGAGATGTTCACGGGGTGGGGCATCCGCACCCTGGGTTCAGACATGGGCGCCTACAACCCCGTCAGCTATCACAACGGCTCAGTGTGGCCCCACGACACCGCGCTCGTCGCCACCGGACTCATGCGGTATGGCTTCGTCAAGGAAGCCAGCCGGATTGCGAGCGGACTGTTCGACGCCGCCGAACACTTTGGGGGACAGCTCCCGGAGCTGTTCTGCGGCTTTGACCGGTCGGACTTCCCGGAGCCGGTTCCGTACCCGACGGCGTGTTCCCCCCAAGCGTGGGCGGCAGCGGCTCCCGTACAACTCGCCAGGATCCTGTTGCGGTTCGACCCGGACTTCACACGGAACGTGCTCCATCTGGCGCCGATCCTGCCTGACTCTTTTGGCGTGTTCAAGGCGGACAACGTGCTGTTGGGGCGCTCGCGGATCACGGTGGAGGCCTCGGGCTCTACAGGCAGCGTCACGGGACTGCCGGCAGGGCTTGAGCTGAGGTCCGACCCCCGGCCGCCGCTCACGGGCGAAATGTTCGGCTGATGTCCTAGAGTTCGTTCTCCATGACGAAGTCGTGCTCCACGGTGTTGCCCAGTTTGAAGGACTTGGTGCCCACCTTCTGGAAGCCGCTCTTCTCATAGAAGCGGATGGCCTTGGCGTTCTCACTGTTTACGCCAAGCCAGACGCCTGCCGCACCCTTGTCCGCGGCGTTGGCCAGGGACGCCTTGATGAGCTGTGTCGCCGCACCCTTGCCGTGGTGGTCCGGGTGGACGTAGCACTTGCTCAGTTCCGTGGACGGAAGGGCCGTCAACACCGAGGCCACATCCGGATCACTGGATGGCTTGGCAATCAGCATGGTGTATCCGAGGAGCTGCCCGTCGTCGTCGAGCACCAAAATGGTGATGTTCGCGTCGGCGAGGTAGTCCTGAAAGTTGGACTCGCTCAGCGTCTTCTCAAGGTGGGCTTGGATGTCAGCCGGGGACGAGCCAGGCGGGCACGCCAGCGGGAAGGTGACGGCGGCAAGCTCAGCCAGCTTCCCGGCGTCGTGGAGTGTTGCGGTGCGGATGGTTTCAGTCACGTGGTCCCCTCAGGAGTTTTTGGACAGCTAATGCCCCTAAGAACGAATCTTAGGGGCATTAGCTGGACGAAATCCCGGGTCACCTCTGACGTTAGTCCGCTTTCACCGCCAGCACCGGGCAGTCCGCCTCGAGCAGGATCCGCTGGGAGACGCTGCCCATGATGAGCTTCCCTACGGGGCTGCGGCGGCGAAGGCCGATGACAATCAGGTCGGCATCGTTCTCGTCCGCGGCGTCCAGGACTTCGGCGGCCGCATCATGGCCCCGGACGGGTTGCTTGATGATGTGCTGGATGCCTTGATCCGCGAGCCGTTCCTCGATGCTTTGGATGTCCGGTCCTTGGGCGTACCGGTTGTCCACCAGGGCGTCGCCCTTGGAGGAGTTGATGACCAACAGGGTGTCGTTGCTCTTCTTCGCCTCGGCGATGGCTTGTGTCAGGGCCGCTTCGCCTTCCGGTGTGGGGACGTATCCCACCACGATGGTCATGGTTTCTCCTTGTATCTGTTGAAATGCCTAGGGGATTCTTCAGTCGCTGTAGTCTGCGGCACCCGAATTGGCGGGCAGCAGGGGCCGTTTCGCAGGACGGTTGCGTCGGATGAACTTGAAGACGAAGGGCCACACCAGGATGATCGCCACGATGATGTAGACCACGATTGCGATGGGTTCGCTGAAGAGTCCGGCAGGATCACCGGCGCTCAGCTGCAGCGTCTTACGGAGCTGCCCTTCGATGCGCGGCCCGAGGATGACGCCCAGGATCAGCGGCAGGACCGGAAGTCCGAAGCGCCGCATCATGAAGCCGAGGGCGCCCAGGACCAGCAGGATCACCAGGTCGAAGGCCTGCAGGTTGACCGAGTAGGCGCCCAAGGTGGCGAAGAACAGGATGCCCGCGTAGAGGTACGGGCGGGGGAGTTGCAGCAGTTTGGCCCAGACGGGTGCAAGGGGCAGGTTGATGAGCAGGAGCAGGAAGTTGCCGATGAAGAGGCTCGCGATCAGCGCCCAGACCAGGGGTCCTTGGCTGGAGAACAACTGCGGTCCCGGCTGGATGCCGTAGGAGGTGAAGGCTGCGAGCATGACGGCGGCTGTTGCGTTGGTGGGCAGGCCGAGGGCGAGCATCGGAGTCAGGGTTCCGGCGGCTGCCGCGTTGTTGGCTGCTTCCGGCCCGGCCACGCCCTCGATGGCGCCCTTGCCGAACTCCTCCGGGTGCTTGGTCAGGCGCTTCTCTGTGACATAGGAAAGGAACGTGGGGATTTCCGCACCACCCGCAGGAAGCGCGCCGAACGGGAACCCGAAGGCTGTACCGCGCAACCAGGGCTTCCAGGATCGGGCCCAGTCCTTCTTGCCCATCCATGGACGGCCAACGGGAATGACGTGGAGCGGTGTGCGGCGCAGGTGTGCGGCGACCCACAGGGCTTCACCCACGGCGAAGATCGCGACGGCCACCACCACGATGTCCAGGCCGTCCACCAACAGTGGCTGCCCGAAGGTCAGGCGGCGCTGGCCTGTCACCGAATCGATGCCCACCAGTCCGATGGCCAGCCCCAGAGCCAGCGAGGCGAAGCCACGGAGCCTGGACGAGCCAAGGACGGCTGTGACTGCAAGGAGGGCGAGGATCATGATCGCGAAGTAGCTTGGGGCGCCGAGGCTGACAGCGAACTGCACCACGATGGGTGCGCAGACAGCCAGCAGTGCAGTGCCGATGGTGCCGGCAATGAAGGAACCGATGGCGGCAGTGGCAAGCGCCTGGGCGGCCCTGCCGGCCTTGGCCATCTTGTTGCCTTCGATGGCCGTGACCACCGAGGACGACTCTCCGGGTGTGTTCAACAGGATGGACGTGGTGGAACCGCCGAACATGCCGCCGTAGTAGATGCCGGCGAACATGATGAAGGCGCTGGTGGGTTCCAACGCGGCAGTGACCGGAAGGAGCAGCGCCACGGTCATGGCCGGGCCAAGGCCCGGAAGGACGCCGACGGCGGTACCCAGGAGGACACCGATCACGGCGAACAAGAGGTTCATGGGGGTCAGGGCGGTCGCGAAACCGTCCATCAGGGAGGACCAGACGTCCATTAGAGGATTCCTTCCAGGAGCCCGGCCGGCAGTGCGATGCCCAGTCCGAGGTAGAAGCCGTAGAAGGTCAGCAAGGACAGGGCGACGGAGATGAGGCCGTCACGGATGTAGCGGCGGCTGCCCAGAGCCAGGACGCTGCCCCAAAAGAGGACAGTTCCGGAGATGACCCAGCCTGCCCAGTCGATGAGGAGGATGTTGAGGATGAAGGCTCCGGCCAAGGGGAGGACGGTCTTCCAGTCCGCCGCATGTGCCAGGTCGATGTCCTCGCCACCTTCCACTTCACCTTTGCCGCCCCGAAGGACGTTGATGGCAAGGAGGATGGCGCAGACGATCAGCAAGCCCGAAACAATGAACGGGACAGTCTTCGGACCCACGGGGTCCGACTGTGAGTACGGGGTGACCAGGCCGTTCGCGTCCAGGAAGACAAGGACACCGACCGCGCCGAGCAGGAGGGCTACCCCCAGCTCAGCGCGGCCTTTGAGGCCTGTGGCTAAGGAGCTCACGCCAACCCGAGCTTGGTCAGGACATCCGCCACCCGCTTGTCCTGGTCTGTCAGGAACTTCTGGAACTCGTCACCGGTAACGAAGGCATCGGACCAGCTGTGGGTCTTGAGTGCTTCTTTCCAGCCTGCGGAAGCGTGCATCTTCTCGAGGGCTGAGATCAGGGATTTCTTATCGTCCTCGCTGATGCCCGGAGGTGCCACGATGCCACGCCAGTTGGTGAAGACGAGGTCGATGTTGGATTCCTTCAGAGTGGGTGCGTCAACGCCTTCCAATCGGTTCTCGCCACTGGTGGCCAGGACGCGGATCTCGCCCGACTTGATCTGCTGCAGGTATTCGCCGGCACCGGAAGCGGCGAAGCCAAGCTTGTTGCCCAGGATGGCGGGAAGAAGGTCGCCACCGCCGTCGTAAGAGACGAAGTTGACCTTGGTGGCGTCGATGCCAACAGCGCCGGCCAACTGCATGGGCAGGAGGTGGTCGGGGCCGCCGGGGGAGGAGCCGCCGCCAACTGCGATGGAACCGGGGTTGGCCTTCCAGGCTTTCACCAGATCATCGATGGTCTTGTACGGGGAGTCCTTGCTGACCATGATGGCGCCGGGTTCCTCAATGAGCTTTGCCAGCGGGGTGGTCTCGGTCAGTTTCGACTCGGACTTGTTGGTGTAGCTCGCCCCGACAACACCCAGTCCCATGAGCATGGTGAGGTCGCCGTTGCCCTTTTCATTGACGATGCGGGCCAGGCCCACGGTGCCGCCGGCACCGGCAAGGTTGAAGACTTCGGTGTTGGTGGAGATCTTTTCGTCGTCCAGGACCTTGGCAGCTGCCCGGGCGGTGGTGTCGTAACCGCCGCCGGGAGTGTTCGGAACCATGATCTGGAGTCCGGTGATGGGCCCTGCGGCTGCACCGGAGCTTGCAGAACCGGTGGAATTCTTTCCCGTGGCGCCGCAGCCGGTGGCCATCAGGGCGATGCCGGCAGCGACGGCGGCGACTCGCAATGCGCGGATCTGGCGCATGGTGTTCCTCTTCTCATCATCGAAAATTCGGTGCAGGGCGATCAGCGTTGTGCCCCGTTGATCTGATGCTAGGCGCGTACGTGACGGCGATCACTCTTGTGTTCGCAGTGATCTTTAAGTTCATTGCGTTCACGGGTTCCGGCCCGCTTTCGGGTTCGCATCAGCGGTCTGAGCTGGTCTTCTGTGCCCCTGGGGTATAGTTCCGGTACGCCACGGGGGAAGCTGTTGTCCGCCCCTCCGCTCACTTGGCACCACCAAAGGAACCAACGCAGTGACCCGACTGTCTCGAAGAAGAGGAATGTCCCTGGCGGGGCAATACCTTGTGCTGCAGTTGCTCATTGTCCTGGCCGTCCTTGTGGCTGTAGTGGCCATCTCACTCGCGCAATCGGCAGCCGCTTTCGAGAGGACTGAAGGACGCCGGGCGTTATCCGCGGCTGAGGCGCTGGGCAACAACCCCACCGTCCGCGCGTTGCTTCCGACTGCGGAACCCCGGGCAGGTTCGGCACTTCCCGCCGTGGCGGAATCGGTCCGCACAGTGTCCGGCTCATCCCACGTGGCGCTGGCCAAACTGGATGGCACGGTGGTGGCCTCTTCCGATCCCAGCCTGGTGGGTCGGCCGCTGCCGCTCGGTGACAGCAGGGTCATGGAAGGCCGGGCGTGGACCGGCGTTTTGCCGGGCAGCGGCGGCGCAGTGCTTTCAGCCCACGTTCCTGTGATTGACGACTCCGGAAAAATGATCGGGGTAGCCTCCATCAGCAGGAACTACCCGTCCACCATCGAGCGGCTGGGCGACGCCGTTCCCAACCTGCTCACCTATCTGGGGGTGGCCAGCGTACTGGGTGTTGCAGGTTCATTCCTGCTGTCCCGACGCGTCAAACGGCAGACCCTGGGCATGGAACCCCGGGAGATCACGGGGCTCGTGGAAAATCGGGAAGCGATGCTGCAGGGCCTGAAGGAAGGCGTGGTTGCGCTGGATCCCCATGAGCGCATCACGGTGGCCAACCAGAGCGCCCGGGAACTCCTTGGACTGCCCCCGGATTGCGTGGGCAAGAAACTGCGATCACTCCACGTGGACCCCGCGCTGAAGATCGTCCTCACCCGCGACCAGTCAGATCCGGACCAACTGGTCCTCGTCGGGGAAAGACTGGTGGTCATGAACCGCGTAGCCCTTCGCTCCCACGGACGCGACATCGGTTCAGTGACGACGCTGAGGGACCGGACCGAATTGTCATCCCTGGAGAGTGAACTGGGCGCCACCCGCACCGTCACGGACACGTTGAGGGCACAAGCGCACGAGTTCGCGAACCAACTCCACGTCATCTCCGGGCTCATCCAGATCGGTGAATACGACTCCGTCGTGCAGTTCGTCAACGGTGCCACGGTGGACCGCACCCGGCTCAACGACGACGTCACCAGCCGCATCGAGGACCCTGCGCTCGCCGCCCTGCTCATCGCCAAAGCCAGCCTGGCCACCGAACGCGGTGTGGAGTTGCAGTTGGATCCGCAGTCCGCACTGCCGCGGGTTGCAGAGGAACTGTCGCGGGACCTCACCACTGTGGTGGGCAACTTAGTGGACAACGCGTTCGACGCCGTGACCGGACTTCCCGGGGCGTCGGTCCGAGTGTTGGTGGTCGACGCGCACGACGGCGTCACGGTCACCGTGCGGGACAACGGGCCAGGCGTTCCCACCGGCTCGGCGGAAGACATTTTCCGACAGGGCTTCTCGACCAAGGACCCCGGGCCGGGCGATGCGAGGGGCTTTGGTTTGGCGTTGTCGAGGGTGATCTGCCGCCGCTCGGGAGGCGACCTGGTGGTGTCCAATGATCGCGGGGCCGTCTTCACTGCGCGGTTCAGCAAGCACGATACAGATTCAAAAAAAGGGGCAAAGCAGCCGTGATCAAAGTGCTCATTGTGGACGACGACTTCATGGTGGCCAAGGTCCATGCGGGGTTTATCCAGCGGACCGCGGGTTTTGACGTGGTGGGTGTAGCCCACACCGGGGCGCAAGCCCTGACGGAAACCCAGCGGCTGCATCCGGACCTGGTGTTGCTGGATATCCACCTCCCTGACATCAACGGGCTGGACCTTATGCATCAGTTGCGGGATGTTGCCCCGGACCTCGATGTGCTGGTGATCAGCGCTGCCCGCGAAGTGGAAACGGTCCGGAAGGCTTTGCGCGGGGGAATCGTCCATTACCTGATCAAGCCGTTCTCGCAGTCGGACCTTCAGGAGCGGTTGGAGCACTACCTCAGTGCGTACCAGGGCTTGGACGCGTCCAAGGTCGAGGCTGAACAGTCCGACGTGAACCGCGTTTTCGGCCTCAGCGTGTCCGAGCGGACCCTGCCTAAAGGCTGCAGTGTGGAGACACTGGAACTGGTGGAAGCCGCGCTCAAGTCCGCTTCCGGGGACGTCTCCGCTGCGGAGGTCGCCGAACAACTCGGGACGTCACGCGTCAGTGCCCGCCGTTACCTTGAGTACCTCCACGACGAGGGCGCGCTGGACGTCAGACTCAAGTACGGCGTCGGACGTCCTGAAAGGCGTTATGTGCTGAAGGGGCGGTAAAAGGAAGCGGATCCGGCCCTAGACCCCTACCGTCTTCAGGTAGTTCCGGATGCCGTCCACCACCAGCTGGTGGTCCTCATCCGAGCTCAGCCCCGACACCGTGACAGCACCGATCACGCCGGCACCGCGGACACGGATAGGGAACGAGCCACCGGCAAGTGTGTAGTCCTCAGGCGTGAGCCATCCACCGCCCAGGGGATCGCGCGCGGAAAACTGCTCGGACAGCAACGCGGTGCTGTGCTCGAACCGCAGCACCGAGGCGGACTTCCGCCGGATCCACTCTTCCTGATCTGACGTCGCGCCCGGCAGCACGCAGCGGAAGAGCACAATGTTGTGCCTGCGGATATCAATGGCAACGCCAAATTCCGAAGCGATGGCGTGGTTGGCGATCAACGATCCGAGCCGCCAGGCGTCATGGTGATCGAACGAAGCAAAGACCAGCTCTTCTTCCTGCTGGCGGAGCTCGGCGAGGCGCGGTGAATCAGTCATTGTCGGTTCCTTCCACGACGGCATCGGACTCGTATCGAAGCCCGATCTGCCGGCGTATCTCGTCCATTGCCGCCATGATGGACACACTTTCGGCCGGGGGAAGGATAGTTCCCGCACTGGATCCGGCCCGAACCAAGCGCTCCAGCTCAGCCGCCTGGAACTGCATGCCCCGGCTGTTCACAGGCTGGTCGTACCGTTCAATCACGCTTCCGTCCACGGCATGAACGGTGAAGGGGACGGGGTTGTACCAGGTGTGCTCGATGTCGATCCAGCCCTCTGTTCCGATGACCATTGCACGATTGGCGCTGGCGGCATCAAGTTCACAGTCCACCACAGCCTGGGCGCCGGTGGCGTACTCAAAGATCGCAGCGGTCTGGCGGTCCACGCCGGTGGCCGACATGGAGGCGCTTGCCCGGATGGCGGACGGCGTGCCCAAGATGTCGAACGCAAAGGAGATCGGGTAGATCCCCAGGTCCAGCAGCGCCCCACCGCCAAGGGCGGGATCGTTGAGCCGGTGCGCTGGGTCTTGGGGAAGGCTCTGGTTGTGGCTGGCCACGACTTTGCGGACCTCGCCGATAGTGCCTGCAGCGATGAGTTCGCGGATGCGGATCATATGAGGCAGGAACCGGGTCCACATCGCTTCCAAGGCAACGAGCCCCTTGGACTCCGCGAGGTCAACGATGTCCTGCGCTTCGCGGGCGTTCATGGTGAAGGACTTCTCCACCAGCACGTGCTTGCCCGCATTCAGCGCCAACAGCGCATTGGCGTGGTGGAAGGGGTGCGGCGTGGCGATGTAGACCACGTCCACCAACGGGTCAGCCACCAGATCCTCGTAGCTTCCGTGCGCGGTGGTCACCCCGTGCTCCTCGGCGAACAACTCACTCGTTTCCAAGGAGCGCGAACCCACAGCCTGCACGGCAAAGCCGTTCTCCTTCAGGTCCTGTGTTTGGAGCCCGGCAATAAATCCGGTGCCGAGGATTCCCCAGCGGATCGTTCCGTCGGAGGTGCCATTGCTGAGGGTCACGAGCTTAGTCCTTTGCGGAGTCTGGAAACGGGGCAGTGAACGGGTACGCCACAAACGCAAAGCGCTCGGAGTCCGGCGACCAGCTGTTGACGTT
The DNA here is from genome assembly GCF_050435325.1 of Paenarthrobacter sp. TE4293. NCBI lineage: Bacteria > Bacillati > Actinomycetota > Actinomycetes > Micrococcales > Micrococcaceae > Paenarthrobacter > Paenarthrobacter sp. TE4293. Next base: position 221,576 of record NZ_JBNJRY010000006.1, on the reverse strand, counting down.
GAGGGTACCTTGGCCGCCGAAGAGTGGCCATGTATGGAGGGGAGTGGTCCAGTCCTCGGTCGAAACAAGGACGACGGCGACCGGTAAGTCAGCGGGGTGGCCTTCCGTCCCGCTGGGGAACCGGATGTACGTGGCGTAGCGGCCATCAGGGGAGAGGTGCGGGAACCAGTCGACGGTATCGGATTCGAGGAGACGCTCAAAGCCGCTGCCGTCGGTCTGGATACGGGCTAACTGAGCGTGGCCCGGAACTGAGGTGAAGGACTCCGTGTTCAGGTAGATCCATTGTCCGTGGGGGGAGTACTCCGGACCATCACAGTGGCCCGAACCGACATCCAAGCGGCCGGCATCCAAGCGGGCGACAGCACCGCCGTCGGACGCTATGGTCATGAGGCGACCCGGCTGGGTAAAGTCGCCTGCCTCGATGGCCACGTACGCCAGCTGCGCTCCGTCGGGGCTGACGCCGTGGAGGAAGTGGAAGGCTCCGTCGTCCCCGGTGATGCGCGTTGCGGGGCCGCCCTCCAGCAGGGCGCGGTAGATGTGGCCGTCATTCGCGGAGAGGAAGATGCCGGTGCCGTCGGGGTCCAGGACGTGGTCGTTGTTCAGGTCCGGGATGCCGGTGAACGGAACCTCGGTGGGTTCACCGCCGGAACCACCGGTCACATCCAGCGTCCACAACTTCCCGTCCCCGTTGAGGACAAGCGCGGTGCCGGCGAGGGTCCAGTTGGGGGCCTCCAACAGCATGTGGTCGGTGGCGTACACCACAGCGGATTCCCCGTTAACCGACGCGATCCACACCTCACAGCGCTGGCCGGATTGTAGGGTGCGGATCACGTCGGTTTTGTCCTAGTCCTTGCTGCTGAAGGCGGCGTCGAAGGAGGTTTGGGAGGCGGGGAAGTCGAACTTCTTGAGCGCGGCGAGGGCTTCGGGGGCGCCGTGGAGGCGGTCCATGCCGGCGTCTTCCCATTCGATGCTGATGGGTCCGTTGTAGCCGATGGCGGTCAGGGCGCGGAAGGATGATTCCCAGGGAACGTCGCCGCGTCCGGCGGAGACGAAGTCCCAGCCGCGGCGGGGGTCGCCCCAGGGCAGGTGGGAGCCCATGACGGTGTTCCGGCCGGTCGGGCGGAGCTTGGTGTCCTTGCAGTCCACGTGGTAGATCCGGTCTTTGAAGTCCCAGATGAAGGAGACCGGGTCGATGCCCTGCCACATGAAGTGGGAAGGGTCCCAGTTCAGGCCGAACGCTTCCCGGTGGCCGATCGCTTCGAGGGTCCGGACGGTGGTCCAGTAGTCGTAGGCGATTTCGCTCGGGTGGACTTCGTGGGCGAAACGGACACCGCATTCGTCGAAGACGTCCAGGATGGGGTTCCAGCGGTCGGCGAAGTCCTGGTAGCCGGCGTCGATGACTTTTTCGGGGACGGGCGGGAACATGGCCACGTACTGCCAGATGGAGGAGCCGGTGAACCCGACGACGGTGTCCACGCCGAGCGCTTTGGCGAGGCGGGCGGTGTGTTTCATTTCTTCGGCGGCGCGTTGGCGGACGCCTTCGGGGTCACCGTCGCCCCACACCTTGGACCCGACGATCGCTTCGTGGCGGAAATCGATGGGGTCATCGCAGACGGCCTGGCCCTTGAGGTGGTTGGAGATGGCCCAGACCTTGAGGTTGTACTTTTCCAACACTGCGAGTTTGGATTCGACGTAGCCGGGTTCGTCCCAGCGCCAGGCGTCCAGGTGGTCGCCGGAGACGGCGATTTCCAGGCCGTCGTAGCCCCAGCCCGAGGCAAGGCGGGCGACTTCCTCGAAGGGGAGGTCGGCCCACTGGCCGGTGAACAGGGTGTACGGGCGGGGCATGTCAGGCTCCTTCAATAGTGGTTGCGTTGAGCTGGATCAAAGAACTTTTGGCGGCGGCGGACTCTTCAACCGCGGCGAGGATGTGCTGGACGTTCAGCCCTTCCTCGAACGACGGCGACGGAGCCTCACCGGAGGCGATGGCGGTCAGGAAGTCACGGATCTGGTGCGTAAAGGTGTGTTCCCAGCCGATGATGTGGCCCTGCGGCCACCACGCTTCAAGGTAGGGGTGTTCGGGTTCGTTGACGAGGATCCGCCGGAACCCCTGCTCCCGGACCGGGGCGGTGGCGTCCAGGAAGCCAAGCTCGTTCAGCGCCTCCAAGTCGAAGAGGATGGTGCCCTTGTCGCCGTAGATTTCGAGCTTGAGGGAGTTCTTCTGGCCCGTGGCCACCCGGCTGACTTCAACGGAGGCGATGGCTCCTGAGGCTAGGGTCAGCGTGGCCCAAGCGGCGTCGTCGACCGTGACATCTTCCGGACCATCAGCGCCGGGGCGGCGGTCCACGAAAGTGTGCAAACGGCCGGAGACCTCGGTGACGGCATCGCCGAGAAGGAACAGGACCTGGTCGATGGCGTGCGAGGCGATGTCGCCGAGCGCACCGGATCCTGCGGTTTCTTTTCGGAGGCGCCAGGTCATGGGGGATTCGGCGTCGGAGAGCCAGTCTTGCAGGTACGCGGCCCGGACGTGCCGGACGGTGCCGAGGCGGCCTTCGGCGATGAGTTCGCGTGCCAGAGCCAGGGCGGGGACGCGGCGGTAGTTGAAGCCGATCATGGACTGCACCCCCTTGGCCCGCGCTTCTGCTGCGGCTGCGGTCATGGCTTCGGCCTCGGCGAGGGTGTTGGCCAGGGGCTTTTCCACCAGGACGTGCTTGCCGGCTGCCAGGGCTGCGATGGCGATTTCGGCGTGCATCCACCCGGGGGCGCAGATATCGATGATGTGGATGTCGTCCCGTTCAATGACGGAACGCCAGTCTGTAGCGGACTCGGCCCAGCCGTACTTGGCTGCAGCGTCGGCTACCTGGGCGGCGTCCCGGCCGACGAGCACTTTCTGTTCGAAGGCCGGGACGTCGAAGAAACTGGCCACGTTCCGCCACGCATTCGAGTGGGCCTTACCCATGAAGGCATAGCCGATGGCGGCCACGCCCAGCGGGCGCTGGGCCCGGGCAGGTGTGTGGTCGGATGGGTGGGCGGGGGTGGTCATGTTCGTGTTCCTCGCTGGTTTCGCTGGGGATTTCTAGAGTGTTGCTGTTTCCGGTGCCCAGTCCTCAGGGAGGGCGGCCGAAGTAGGTGCGTTGCTGGTGACGTCCACGAACGTGCCCGATTCCACGGATTCGGCAATCGAGACCATGCTGTCCAGCACGTGGTACGCGAGGTCGCCGGTGGCGCGGTGGGCGGTGCCGGAACGAATGGCGCGGGCCATGTCCAGCACACCCAGGCCGCGGCCGTTGGCCGGACCCGTGGCAGGGATGATTTCCGGTTCTTCCGCGCCCGGACGCCACAGTTTCAGGTCGCCGTCGAAATAGTTCGGGTCCGGCAGGGACAGCGTAGCCTCCGAGCCTGTGATTTCAACGAAGCCCATGCGTTGGCGCGGCGACTCGAAGGAGAACACGCTGTGGCTGGACTGGCCGCCCTCGAACTGCGCCATCGCGGAGACGTGCGTGGGGACCTCGACGGCGAATTCCTCGCCGGCCTTGGGACCGGAACCGATGACGCGGGTCGCCTTGGCGGAGGAGCCGACGGCGGCCACCTTGCGGATCGATCCGAAGGTCTGGATCAGCGCGGTCAGGTAGTACGGGCCCATGTCGAACAGGGGGCCGGCGCCGTGCTGGAACAAGAACGCAGGGTTCGGGTGCCACGATTCCGGACCGGGGGTCTGGAATGTGGTCATGCCCGTCAACGGAGTACCGATGTCGCCACGCTCGATGATGCGCCGGGCGGTCTGCAGACCGGCGCCCAGGAACGTGTCCGGGGCGGTGCCGAGGCGGATGCCCGCGGCGTCAGCAGCCTTGAGCAGCCCGAGCCCGGACTCGCGGTCCAGCGAGAACGGCTTCTCGGTCCAGACATGCTTTCCTGCGTTGACCGCCGCGGTGGCGACCTCGACGTGCGCCGCCGGGATGGTCAGGTTAACGATGATTTCGACGTCGGGATGGTTCAGTGCCAGCTCGGGGGCACCGAATTCGGCGATCCCGTATTCCTTGGCCCGCGCCTCGGCGGCCTCGACGAAGAGGTCGGCGATGACCAGGACCTTTACATCCGGGAACGTGGTGAGGTTGTCCAGGTACTGCTTGCTGATGTTGCCCGCGCCGATGACGGCAACGCCGACCGGGCCTTTACGGGTCGATGGTGCGAAGCTCATGCCTGCACTCCTTCTGCTGCCTCTGCGCTGGCTGCAGCGGTCAAGTAGTTCAGGCTTTCGGTGATGCCTTCGAAGATGTCGCCGGAGTAGTCGTCGAATTCAACGACGCCAACTTCCAGGGACTTCGCCGCGGCGATGACATCCAGCACGGGAATGGTTCCCCGGCCCGCGGGCTGCTGCGCCTTGGTGTCGGTGTTGCCCGGGCCGTCCTTGATGTGGATGAGTTTCACGCGGTCGCCAAGGCGGGCCAGCAGTTCCACGGGGTCCTGGCCACCGACGGCCACCCAGTACGTGTCGACCTCGAGAACAACTTCCGGATCCAGCAGCCCTTCGAAGTACTCCAACGCGGTCTTGCCCTCGATGGTGGACTCCAGCTCCCAGGCGTGGTTGTGGTAGCCAACGCGGATGCCGTACTCAGCCCCCTTCTTCGCCGCAGCGTTGAGCTTGGCTGCCGTGCCCTGGATGGTTTCGGCGTCCTGCCAGTGCTCGGCCGGGAGGAACGGATCGATCACGGTGGTGATGCCCAGTTCCTTGGCAGCTGCAAAGATCTCGTCCTGGTCCTGGCTCAGGAGCGGCGCGTGGCCGGAAGGAGCGGTCAGGCCGTTCTCCTTCAACGCCCCGCCCAGCTCCGAAGCCGTGGCCACGAAGTTGTAGGGCTCAACCTGGGTGAAACCGATCTCGGCAACCTTCTTGATGGTTCCAGGCAGGTCCTCCTGGATGGCATTGCGGAGGGTGTACAGCTGGAGTGAGTAAGACATTGGGTTCCTTTGCGGGAGTGGGTTTTTCCGGAAATCAGGGACTTGGCGCCAGTCTAGTTAGCGCCCTGCGAGGGAGCCACCGATTCCGCCGACGCTGAAGTATTTGTTCAGGGCGGCGAACACGATGATCGGCGGGAGCATCATGACGACGGCCAGGGCCATCACGGAGGTCCAGTCAGTGGCATTTTGCTGGAAGAAGGACTGCACGCCCATTGGGAGCGTGAAGATCTCGTTGGAGCGCAGGAACACGATGGCTACCAGGTAGTCGTTCCATGCGAGGAGGAAGGCAAAGATGGCGGTGGAAAGGATGCCCGGCAACGAGTTCCGGAGGACCACCTTGGTGAAGGATCCGAACACGGAGCAGCCATCGATCCAGGAGGCTTCTTCGAGGCTGATGGGGATGGAGTCGAAGTAGGCGGCCATCATCCAGGTGGCGACGGTCATGGTGGACCCCACGTAGATGATGGTGATGCCCAGCAGGTTGTCCACCAGGCCCATGCCTGCGAAGAGAATGAACAGCGGAACCACCGAGGTGATGATGGGCAGGGACTGCATCACGAACAGGAGCAGGGAGTAGCCGGAGACTGCTTTGGAGCGCCCGCGGGAGAGGACGTACCCGGCCGGTGCGGCCACGGCCACAGAGACCACTACGGTGGAAAGTGTGGTGACCAGGCTGTTCTGCAGCCACGTGGCAGCGAGCGTCCCGTTGAAGACATTGGCGAGGTTTTCGAAGGTGAACCCTGTAGCGGTGCTGGTGGGCCCCGGGGTGAAGGCCAGGACCACCGTGACCATGATGGGGACCAGGACGATGACGGTGATGGCCAGGATCAGGACGAAGCGCCACCAGCGTCCGCGCATGCCGGCTTCGGAGAGGACGCGGCGGGTCTTGCCCGAGTCGGTGATGCCGAGGGCCGGGCCGGATTCGGGGTGTGCGTGGAGTGCAGCGCTCATTATTCGACGCTCGACTTTCGGATCTGGCGGTACAGGATGACGGAGATGACAACCAGGGTCATGGTCATGAGGAAGGCGATGGCGACGCCGGGGCCGGTGGCGAAGTCCTGGAAGACCGTGCGGTAGGCCAGGACCACCAGGGAGGTGGTGGCACTGACGGGGCCGCCGCCGGTGAGCAGGTAAATGGTGGGGAAGTCGTTGACGCAGAAGATCGTCATGAGGATCCACGAGATGTAAGTGGAGCGGGCAATCAGCGGCAGGGTGATCTGGGTGAACTGCTGCCACTTGGAGGCACCGTCCATGCTGGCCGCTTCGTAGACCGTGGTGTCCACCGAGGCCAGGGCCGCGGAGATCATCATCATCATGAAGGGGAAGGACACCCAGACCTTGAAGACCATGACGGTGATGGAGGCGAGCGTCGGATCGGCGAGGAAGAGCGGGGTTCCCAGGCCGAGGCCACGGAAGATCGAGGGGATGAGGCTGTCCGGGGTGGCCACCAGCCAGTTCCAGGCTGTGGAGGAGACCACGATCGGCACTACCCACGGCAGGAGCAGCAGGACCTTGAAGGTGTTGCCGGCAGGGATCTTGGTCCGCAGCAGCAGGGCCAGGCCGAGGCCAACCAGCCAGGAGCCGAACACACCGACGATGGTGAACCACAGGGTGAATTGTGCAGCCTTCCAGAACGCGGGGGAGGACAGGACGTTCGCGAAGTTCTCGCCGCCCACGAAGTTGCCGGTCTGGAGCAGGTCACCGTCGTGTGTGGCTTGGACTGCTGCGTGGATCAGCGGATAGCCGTGGATCAGGACCAGCAGGACAACCGAAGGGATGAGGAGCCAGAAGAAGGTCCGGGTGGTCTGGGCGCTGAGCTTGCTCTTGCGCCCCGGGGAGGCCCCCGGGCCGCCGGGAGCAAGCCCCCGACGGGCCCGGGACAGGCCGGATGGTGCGGTAGTTGATGACATGGCAGGTACCGTTCTACTTCTTCAGGACCGACTCGAGGCCGGACTGGAAGGTCTGCAGCGCGGTTTTGGCGTCGGTTGCCTGGCCGGTCAGGATCGACTGGCTGAACTGGTTCAGTGCCTGGCCGCCGTCGAGGGCTGCGAGGTTGGCGTTGAGCGTGGAGCCCTGGGATGCGAACGTCTTGGCGATGGGCTGCCAGTCCTTGACGATCTTGACGTTGTTCGGGTCATCGGCGAACTCGGGGATTTCAGTGATGGACTTGAACACCGGGAGGGCGGACATGAGCTTCTGCTTCCACAGCTCCTTGAGCTGGCCCAGGTAGTAGACAAGGAACTCTTCGGAAGCTTCCTGTGACGGGGTGTTCTTGTACATCATGATGTTGTTCGGGAACACGATGGTGGCCTTGTCGCCATGCGGGCCCGTGATGGGGTCGGCCACCAGCAAGTCGCCGGAGGTGTCGCCCACACGCTGCGGAACGTTGACCTGGAACAGGCCGAATCCGGCCTTGCCGTCCTTCCACTGCGCCGACATGTTGTCCGTGGTGTAGCTGACTGCTGCCGGGTCGACGATGCCGTTGGACACGAGCTCCAGGACGAATTCCATGGCTTCGACGTTGCGGTCGTTGAGGAGGTCCAGTTCCCCGTCCTTGTTCCAGACGCCACCGCCGTTGTTGACCATCATCATGATCATCGAGTGGTTGCCGTAGTTGTTGCCCGAACCTGCGCCGGTGGCGAAGCCGAACGCGCCCAGCTTCTTCAAGGCCTTGCCGGCCTCCAACAGGGAAGGCCAGTCGGTGGGCAGGGCCACGTTGGCTTTCTCGAACAGGGACTTGCGGTACCAGAACACGCGCATGTCCAGCTGCCACGGAACAGCTACGTAGCCCTTGTCCGACTTGAACGGATCCAGGACTCCGGGCAGGAAGTCATCGAACTGCCCGTTGGACTTCAACTTTTCGATGACCTTGTCCGCGTACGCGATCTGGCCCTGCTGCTCGAACTGGAACGCCTGGAAGCCGCCACCGGTGGATACTGCCGGGCCGGTCTTGGACGCGATGGCCGAGGAGAAGGTCTGGTAGAAGTTGTTCCACTGGATGATCTGGTAGTTGGCCTTGGCGTTGTTCGCACCGGAGAAGCCTTCCGCGATCTTCTTGGCGGCGTCGTTGTAAGCCGGGGTTGCCCACGGCATGTCCCAGAACTTTACGGTGCCGCCGGCACCACCACCTCCACCCTGGGTGGCTGAGCCGCCGCCGCAGGCGGCCAGCAGCGGAACTGATGCTGCGGCTGCGGTGAGGCCGAGGAAATTGCGGCGGGAGAAGGAACGGGTGGCTGCGGATTGAACATTCATAGTGATTCCTTTCGGGACCGGCAACGCGGTTTTGGCGTTGGTTTTCCGGTCCAGCTCAACTTTGAGTAGGGCAAACGGATACTGAATGGCTGGATAGTGCTGTTGTTGTAGGGCTCGGTCAGATGAGTGCTGTGATGGATTCCGACACCATGGCGAAGCCGTGCAGGTCGGAGGGGGTGGTGCCGGCGTCGAGATGTTCCTTGAGCCGGCGCCAGGTGGCCCGGTGGGCCGATTCGTAAATCGTGGGAAGAAGCAGGTCGCCCTGCGGACCTGTGACCGTGACCATTGCCGGCCAGGCAGCAACCGGTTCGGGCAGCGCGACGCTGACGCCGCCATCGTCCGTGAGCAGGCTGATGTTCACGCCCGCCGGACGGGCGCTGGTCACGATGCCGTGGAGGGCGACCGGAGCGCCGTTGGCGAGTATCGCCGTCGACGTATAACCGTGCGGTCCGCGGGTCAGGAGCCTCAGGCTTCCCAACGGACCCGTGAGGCGAACGACGGCGGCGAACTGGTCGGCGAGCAACTCGCCGGCGTCGGTTCCCGCCGGAGCAATGGCGACGGAGTCAAGCATGGCGGCACGTCCGAGCATGGAACGGACGGCGTCCTCGGCGGCCGGAATGGCGGGGTTTGATGCCCAGCGTTGGTCGAGGACCACGGCGGCGCCTTGGTGTCGCGCAACTGCCTGAAGGGACCCGGTGTCTTCCGCCACGGGGTTGATGACGACTACTCCTCGCGCTCCCGCAGTGATGGCCTCGGCGGTTTCCGTGGCCCAGCCTGGACGGCCTGCGATGACCACGACGTCTGCTTGGCCTTCAGAGGTGGCCGGGCTGAAGGATTCGGGGAGGGAAGCGACGGCCAAAGCTACAGCGCCAGGTTCCCGGGCCTCCGGAGTTGCCCGGACCGTGTAGTGGGATGTCCCTACGGCGGCGCTCATGCGCGGGCTCCTTCGATGGCACCATGACGGGCTCCTTGCTGGGCTTCGACGTTCGCGACCGTGGCGTCCGTGATGTCCAGGGCGAAGGTCAGATCATCAATCAGGGTTTGCGCGGCGGGCGGCTGCTTGGTTCCTGTGGCCAAGGCAGCCAATTCGCGCCACTCGCCTTCGTAGCCGTTGTGCTCGAAAGGGCCGTGAACCGTGGAGTGCGTGCCGCGGGTGAACGTTGCCACCGCGGATCCTGCTTGGACGTAGGACGGGGTGAAGTCGATACGGAGCCCAGTGTCATCGGAGATGGCTTCGAAGCTCCATTGCGGCTTCCACGTGGTGTTCATGGCGGCGCGGAGTTCGATGGACCGGGAGGGCGTGCGCAGTGAGATGACGTACCCGAAGGGGCGGACGTGGCGGGCTTCCAGTACTTCGATGTCCTTGAAATCGGGGGTGAACCGGCGGATCAACGGGAGGTCGTGGATGGCCAGGCCCATGACGCCGCCCTGGAGCGCGCCCTTGATGACCTCGAAGTCCGTGTAGTCCGGGGTTCCGCCTGCGGGACGGGTGATGATCTCCGTGGCGAAGTCTTCGAAGCGGGCGTTGGGTGGAAGGACGATCGAGGAACGGATCGTGTGGGCCTTCTCCGGGAGATCGCCCCAGTTCCCGCTTGCAGCGAGCCAGCCCGGATCGAACGTGTGCATGGCGCCCACGATGATCGGCACCCCGGTTTCCCGGCTGACGGCGGAGATCCGTGCGGCTTCTTCTGCGTTCAAGGCGAAAGGCTTTTCGCAGAGGACAGCTTTCTTGCCGGCGCGGCAGGCGGCGATGACCTGTTCTGCGTGGAACTGGTGCGGGCTGCAGATGGCAACGACATCCACGGCAGGGTCGCCGAGGAGGGCCTCGATGGACGTGCTGTGTGCTGCGCCCACGCGGGCTGCAACCGACTCAGCCACGGCGGGGTCGACGTCCATGATGTGGCGGACGGTAAGGATGTCGCCCAAGCGGGCGAGTGACGGCAAGTGGATGGCCTGGGTGACCGGGCCGGCGCCGAGGATGCCGACTCCCAAGGGTGGGGTGGCGTCTATGTGGCTGGACAAGTTCAGCTACCTCTTCGTAAGCGGACTGGTGTGCTGCTCATCACAACCTAAGGGGACTTTTGTCGAGCGTCAAGCAAAAGTTGAAATATGGTCGACAAACTTCTGCTGCATGACACGCATAAGCAATCGTGCTTCACTAAAGGCATGACAACAGCCACCGGAAACGACGCCGGAAACACCTCCGTTCCGGAGGCTGGCAACCTTTCGCGTGCTGGCGATCTGTTCCAACTTCTCCGCGACGGCCAGGCCCGCACCCGGGCGGAACTCGCCGTCACCACCGGATTGGCCCGCTCCACCGTCGCTTCCCGCATCGATGCCCTCATCACTTCCGGACTGGTAGGTCCCGCAGGTGAGGCCAGCTCCAGTGGCGGCAGGCCGCCGTCGCGCTTTGCTTTCAACCCCGCCGCACGCGTTGTCCTGGCCGTCGACGTCGGAGCGACCCACGTGATTGTTGCCGTCACCGACCTCGGCGGAAGCATCCTCGCGGAGCGGAGGCTGGGGCAGGAAGTTGCCGACGGTCCGGAAGTCGTCCTGGGCCGGGTCATCTCTGCCGGCCGCGAGCTCCTGGCCGAAGCCGGCCGTCAGTCCGGCGATCTCGCAGGCATGGGCATCGGGTTGCCCGGGCCCGTTGAACACGACACCGGGCGGCCGGTGAAGCCACCGATCATGCCGGGGTGGGATGGATTCGACGTCGTCACGTACGTCCAGCGCTCGCTGCCCGTACCCGTCCTGGTGGACAACGACGTGAACATCATGGCCCTCGGCGAGCGCACCGCGTACTGGCCGGACCATGACAACTTCCTCTTCATCAAGGTCGCTACCGGCATCGGTGCGGGCATCATCAGCAGCGGCGAGCTGCAGCGTGGCGCCAATGGCACCGCGGGCGATCTCGGCCACGTCCGTGTTCCGCGCGGCGACGACGTTCTCTGCCGTTGCGGCAACCACGGGTGCCTTGAGGCACTTGCCTCGGGCCCCGCCGTCGCACGTCAACTCCAAACGCAAGGCCTGGAAGCGTCCACGGGCGCCGACGTCCTGCGGCTCGTTGGGGAAGGAAACCTCCAAGCGATCCAGGCGCTGCGTCAGGCCGGGCGCGACGTTGGCGATGTGCTGGCCACCGTGGTCAACCTGCTCAACCCGTCCATGATCATCATCGGCGGCAGCGTGGGGGAGGCCGGCGAGCACCTCGTGGCCGGAATCCGTGAGGTGGTCTACCGGCGGTCCTTGCCGCTGGCCACCACGCACCTGCGCATCGGCATCTCCATGGCCGGTGACCGTGCGGCGATCCTGGGCGCCAGCCAGATGGTCACGCAGTACGTCCTGTCGCCGGCAGTGATTGAGGCCACGCTCCAAGCGACGGGTTAAGGCCTTGTTTGGGGCCTGTTGCCGGGCGGCGGCGTGATAGCAATGAAAGTGATGAAAACGCTTCCTGCTTCCCCCTGCGTCCGATGAGCCGGTTCCTTGCCAAAGTTCCCCGCGGTTGGCTGATCCTTGCGTGCATCGGCCTCATCGCCCTGAACATGCGCGGACCCTTCGTGGCCGTGGCGCCCGTGGTCGATTCCCTGAGGCAGGACCTCGGTTTCTCGCCTGTTGAGCTCGGGCTGCTGACAGGCATTCCGGTGCTCTGCTTCTCCCTTGCCTCGCCCTTGGCTTCGTTGGCCGGCCGACGGTTTGGGGCTGAGTTCGCCGTGATGCTGACGTTGCTCGGCGTGCTGGCGGGCGTCGTGATCCGTTCCAGTGGGGGTGGCGCTTCGGTGATGGTGGGCACGGTCATTATTGGCGTGGCCATCACCATCGGCAACATCGCGGTGCCGCTCATCATCCGGCGGGACTTCGCGCCCCGACGACAAGCGACGGCGATGGGCGTCTACACCGCTGCCCTCAACATCGGCTCGTTCCTCACATCCGTGGCCACTGCACCGCTGGCGGAACAGGTGGGGTGGCGGCTCGCGTTGGCTGCGAGCGCTGTGTTGGCGCTGGCCGCGATCCTGTTCTGGGTGCCAACGGTCGGTGCGCGGCGGGCCTTCGTGCCGGCCGCTGTTCCTTCGCCTGCTGCGTCCCTGTCCGGTCCTGTCGCGGGCGTCCGCTGGCTGACGGTGGGACTGACACTCGGCTTCGCGGGTCAGGCCTTCTCCTACTATGGTGTCACCGCGTGGCTGCCCAGCTTCCTCTCCGATGAGCTCGCCATGGGCACCGCCGAAGCCGGGGCCGGCTCTTCCCTCTTCCAAATATTCGCGATTGTGGGCGGTCTGGGCGTGCCGCTCCTGGCCCGTTTCGCCAGTACGACGACGGTGGCGGTCACCTTGAGCGCGCTGTGGTTGACGGTTCCCGTGGGCCTGTTGCTGGCGCCTTCGTGGTGGTGGATGTGGTCCTCGCTGGGCGGCGTCGCCCAGGGCGGCGGCATCACGGTGATCTTCATTGCCATCATCAAGTTCGCCCAATCGCAGGCCGCGGCCGGGAAGATGTCCGCCGTGGTGCAGGGGGTTGGCTACTGCTTCGCTGCGTTGGCTCCCACCATTGTCGGCTACGTCCACAGTGTGACCGACGGCTGGACTGTTCCGTTGTTCGTGATCCTCGGCTCGGTGCTCACGTTCTGCGTGTGCACCACGTTGTCCGTGCGCTGGGTGGCCCGCCAGCAGTGAATCAGCTGGGCATGGGAAAGCCCCGTTGCTGGGCTGCCTCCCCGACGGTCGGGGTCACTTGTTGCGAAGAGTGCAGGCAGCCCAGCGTCGGGGCTCGGTGTGTCGCTACCTTCCGAGGTCACTGAACCTAGGCGGCGACGAGTTCCTCCTCCGTGGCCTCTTCCCGGGCCTCGGTGAGGAATCGTGCGTAGGCCGGGATGGTCAGGAAGGTGGGGAATTCCTCGGCCAGGGTTACTTCTTCGAAGATGGCCCGGGCATCAGCGAAGCGGTCTCCGTCGAAGCGTTCCAGGCGGGCGAACTCCTCGTCCAGCATGTCCTCCACCCATTCGCGGGTGATGATGTCGCCGTGCTCGGTGATGGCGTGGGAGTGGATCCACTGCCACAGCTGGGAACGTGAGATCTCCGCGGTGGCGGCGTCTTCCATGAGGTTGTGGATGGCCACAGCTCCGTTGCCGCGCAACCAGGACTCGATGTAGCGGATGCCTACCTCGATGTTCTGGCGTATCCCGGTTTCGGTGATGGTGCCTTCCGTGCTGGCGATGTCGATCAGCGCACGATCATCCGGGGTGACATCCTCGCGGGAGCGGTCCAGCTGGTTGGGGCGGTCTCCGAGAACTGAGTCGAACACTTCCCGGCATACCGGCACGAGGTCCGGGTGGGCCACCCAGGAACCATCGAAGCCGTCGTTGGCTTCCCGGGTCTTGTCGGCACGGACTTTCTCGAACGACGCAGTGTTGGCGGCTTCGTCCTTGCGGTTGGGAACAGCGGCAGCCATGCCACCGATCGCCATGGCACCCCGGCGGTGGCAAGCGCGGACCAGTTGCTCGGTGTAGGCGCGCATGAACGGCTGGGTCATGGTCACCTGGCCTCGGTCCGGGAGCACGAAACGCGGTCCGCGGGTACGGAAATTCTTGATCAGCGAGAAGATGTAGTCCCACCGTCCGGCGTTCAAACCGCTCGCGTGGTCCCGCAGTTCGTACAGGATCTCCTCCATCTCGAACGCGGCCGTGATGGTTTCGATCAGCACGGTGGCGCGGATGGTGCCCTGCGGGATGCCCAGCAAGTCCTGGGCCAGGACGAAGATGTCATTCCACAGGCGTGCCTCGAGGTGGTTCTCGATCTTCGGCAGGTAGAAGTACGGGCCCTTGCCCTGGGCCAGCAGACGGCGGGCGTTGTGGAAGAAGAACAAACCGAAGTCCACGATGCCACCGGCGATCGGCTTGCCGTCAATCAGCATGTGCTTCTCGGGCAGGTGCCAGCCACGGGGACGGACCACGATGGTGGGCAGGTCCTCGGCCGCCTTGAGCTTGTACTCCTTGCCCTCAGGGGAGGTGAAGTCAATCCGGCGCTCCAGTGCGTCCGTCAGGTTCAGCTGTCCCTGGATCACGTTGCGCCAAGTGGGCGTGGAGGAGTCCTCCATGTCCGCCAGCCATACCTTGGCACCGGAGTTCAGGGCGTTGATGGTCATCTTCTTATCCACGGGACCGGTGATCTCGACGCGACGGTCCTCCAAACCCGGTGCCGGGGGAGCGACGCGCCAGCTGGGGTCGTTGCGGATGCCCTCGGTCTCCGGCAGGAAACGGGGATCCTGGCCTCCGGAGATCTGGTTCCGGCGGGCATGCCGGGCCTGCATCAGCTCCTGACGACGATCGGCCGTAGCCCGGTGCAACTTGCCAATGAACTCAAGCGCATCCGGCGTGAGGACCTCGTTCTGCCGGCACATGGGCTGCGCGGTCAAAGTGATGCCATTGATAGTGAAGTTGTCAGTGAAGCTGTTCATGTCAATCTCTCCTATGAGAAGCAAATGTTCGACGGCGGCTCTTCGGTTGCGTGGGCACGAGGCCAAGGAGCCGGTGCCGCGGCAGCCTGCGTAAAAGGGGCCCTGCGTCCCGGTCCGGCCTCGCTCAGCGAGGTCGAAACCGGGACGTGGGGAATAGCAGGCAGAGCGGTACCGTTCCGCAGGCCCGAGGCGACAGCCGCCGTCGGGCGTTTGATTAGTGGAACTGGCCTTCTTCGGTGGATCCCACCAGGGCCAAAGTGGATGCGTTCGGGTTGAGCGCAGTTGCGATGTCGTCGAAGTAGCCGGTGCCGACTTCGCGCTGGTGCTTGGTGGCGGTGTAGCCGCGGGATTCGGAGGCGAATTCCTTTTCCTGGAGCTCGACGTAGGCGCTCATGCCTTCACGGGCGTAACCGTGGGCGAGGTCGAACATCGAGTAGTTCAGGGCGTGGAAGCCGGCCAGGGTGATGAACTGGAACGTGAAGCCCATGGCACCGAGTTCGCGCTGGAACTTGGCGATGGTGGTGTCGTCCAGGTGCTTGCGCCAGTTGAAGGACGGGGAGCAGTTGTAGGAGAGCATCTGGTCCGGGAACTCAGCCTTGACCGATTCGGCGAACTTGCGTGCGAGCTCCAGGTCCGGGGTGCCGGTCTCCATCCAGATGAGGTCGGAGTACGGGGCGTAGGCCTTGGCGCGGGCGATGCAGGGTTCGATGCCGTTGCGGACCTTGTAGAAGCCCTCGGCGGTACGAACCGGCTGTCCACCTTCGCGGAGGATGAATTCCTGGTCGCGCTCGTCAACGTCGGAGGTGATCAAGGTTGCGGCTTCGGCGTCGGTACGGGCAATGACGACAGTCGGGGTGCCGGCGACGTCGGCGGCCAGGCGGGCTGCGTTGAGGGTCCGGATGTGCTGCTGGGTGGGGATCAGGACCTTGCCGCCCAGGTGGCCGCACTTCTTTTCGGAAGCGAGCTGGTCTTCCCAGTGAACGCCCGAGGCACCTGCGGTGATCATGGATTTCATGAGTTCGTAGGCGTTCAGCGGGCCACCGAAGCCGGCTTCGGCGTCGGCGACGATCGGGACGAGCCAGTCCTCAACGGTTTTGACACCCTCGGCATATTCGATCTGGTCTGCGCGGAGCAGGGCGTTGTTGATGCGGCGGACCACCTGGGGTACCGAGTTGGCCGGGTACAGTGACTGGTCCGGGTAGGTCTGACCCGAGAGGTTGGCATCGGCGGCCACCTGCCAACCGGAAAGGTAGATGGCGCGGAGGCCGGCCTTGACCTGCTGAACGGCCTGGTTGCCGGTCAGGGCACCGAGCGCGTTGGTGTAGCCGCCGGTGGGAGCTTCCTCGGTGAGCTGCTTCCAGAGCTTCTCCGAACCGCGGCGGGCCAGGGTGTGTTCTTCGGAGACGCGACCCCGGAGGCGGACGACGTCGGTGGCCGAGTAATCACGGGTGACGCCTTCCCACCGCGGGTTGGCGGACCATTCAAGTTCCAGCGCTGCGGCCTGCTGCTCTGCAGTCTGTGCGGATTCTGCTGGTTCAAACGATGCGGTCATTGCATGTCTCCTAATATCCAAGCGGGGCTCCCAGGGCCGGCCTCCGCTGCGCCTTTGCTGCATCGGCCGGCTTACCCGGGATCTGTATTTCTTTTTCGTAAGACTCACTTTTCTGCACTTCCAATGGACTTGCTAGAGGAAAACTATGGAAAGAAATGCACTTCTTCGCGTATTCTCAAGAAATGTCGCCTGTGAGCTGGAATCGCGAAGTCGCGTCGCCGTCGTTGTCCCCTGCGTCCCCTGAACTGGACGTCATCAGCCTTGGCCGCCGCGTGCGCCATCTGCGCAAGCAGGCCGGACTGACGCTGGACGACTTGAGTGCCGCAGTCGGGACCGCGCCAAGCCAGCTGAGCCTGATCGAAAACGGCAAGCGCGAACCCAAGCTGGGGCTGCTGCAGCAGCTGGCCGCCTCACTCAATGTGAGCATCGATCAGCTGCTCGGGGCGGAGCCGCCCAGCCGTCGCGCGGCCCTGGAAATCGAGCTGGAGCGATACCAGCGCGGGCCGCTGTACGAGTCCCTGAACCTGCCCAAAATCCGCATCAGCTCGCGGCTTCCGCTTGATGTGCTGGAGTCGCAGGTGGGGCTGCTTCAGGAGCTTGAACGCAAACTCAATGAGCAGGTCGCGACGCCGGAAGAGGCCCGCCGCGCGAACGGCGAGTTGCGTGCCATGATGCGCGAGCGCGGTAACTATTTCCCGGAGTATGAGGCCGAGGCGCAGAAGGTCCTCAAAGGGGTTGGTTACACGGCCGGTCCGCTCAGCCAGCACGTCATTGCGGACATCGCAGAGAACCTCGGCTTTTCGCTCCATCACGTGGGCGATCTGCCGCACTCCACCCGTTCCGTGACCGACTTGAAGAACCGCAGAATTTATCTGACACAGAACCAGCGGCAGGATCACGACCCGCGCTCTGTTTTGCTCCAGGCGCTGGGACACTACGTCCTGGGGCATGAAACTCCGCGGAACTACGGGGATTTCCTGGCCCAGCGCGTTGCGACCAACTACTTTGCCGCGGCTTTGCTGCTGCCGGAGCAGGCCACGGTCGAATTCCTCCAGAAGGCCAAGGCCGCCAAGGAAATCGCCGTGGAGGACATCCGCGACGCCTTCGCTGTGTCCTACGAGACCGCCGCGCACCGTTTCACCAACCTGGCCACGAAGCACCTGGGCATCACCACGCATTTCCAGAAGACCCACCAGTCCGGCATCATCTACAAGGCGTACGAGAACGACGGCGTGACCTTCCCGCAGGACCACACGGGAGCGATTGAGGGGCAGCCGTCGTGCAAGGCCTGGACGTCGCGGGCGGTGTTCGATGTGCCGGACAAGTTCAGTGCCTACAGCCAGTACACGGACACTCCGTCGGGCACGTATTGGTGCACGGCCCGTACGGAGCGCTCCGCAGCCGGGGAGTTTTCACTGAGCATCGGAGTGCCGTACCAGCACGTGAAGTGGTTCCGTGGCCGGGAAACCACGGCTCGTGCCACGTCCAACTGCCCGGATCCTCATTGCTGCAAGCGTCCGCCGGCCTCCTTGGCGAACGAGTGGGCCGGTAACGCGTGGCCCTCCGCACGCGCACATTCGCACCTGCTGGCCGCCATGCCTCCCGGAGCCTTCCCCGGCGTGGACGAGACCGAGGTGTATTCCTTCCTGGCGGCGCACTCCGAACGCTGACGCTCTCTCACCTTTGGCGTGTTGTGGTTGGACGCTCTCTCACCTTTCGGCATCATTTGGCGATCCTTCTCTCGTATCCCGTGAGTTTCCCCGCGAAAAGGGGCACCATGTGAGGACAACGCCAAGCAGGGGGATGCGTCATGAATTCGGTCCGGAAGATGGCCGCGGCCATCGCGGCAGCCGCCGTGGTGAGTGGCTCGAGTATGGTCACGGCCTGCGCGCCGCAACCAGCCGGCGTCGGACTCTTAACCGCCGACGGCGTGACTCGCGTTTCAGTCCAGGCAACGGACTATTCGGCGCAGCTTGAGGCCTTCAACGTCTCCGCGCGGAAGCTTGGTGTCGTGCTGTTGGCTGATGGCGGCGACGCGGCGAACGGGAACGTGGTGTCCTCACCGGCGAGTTTGCTGATTGGGCTGAGCATGCTTCGGGCGGGGGCTTCCGGTGCTACGGCGGCGGAAATGGACGCAGCGCTCGGGTTACCCGCCCAAGGCCGGGATGAAGCCATGAACGCCGTCCTCGCCGCTCTCGAAGAGTTCGGCGGCGACCCTGGCTCGGTGGACGAGGACAACCCGCCGCGCAAACCCGTGATGCACGCTGCCAACGGGCTGTTCGTGGATCAAGGCGTGCCCACGGGCGAGGCCTACCTCACCACGCTCGCGGAGCACTTCGGCACGGGCGTATACCCAGTGAACTTTCAGGACGAGGCCGTCACCGGACCGGCTATCGACCAGTGGGTCAGCAGGAACACCGGCGGGCGGATCAAGAAGGCACCCGCACAGTACAGCCCGGACAACACGTTCAGCCTGCTCAACGCCCTCTACTTCGCTGCAGCCTGGCAAACTCCTTTCGACGCAAACGACACCTCCGACCGCCCCTTTACCAAGGCAGGGGGTGAAGTGATCAACGTGCCAACCATGCACGCAGGCATCGCCATGGCCTACGCGGAGGCCCCCGGATGGAAGGCCGTGGACTTGCCCTACGCCGAGGGTTTCGTCATGCGGCTGGTACTGCCCGCCGACGGTGCGCCGGGTTCGGATGGGCCGGCTGCGGTTTCTGCGGAGGTGCTTTCGCAAGCAGCGGATATGCTTTCCGGTGCAAAGCAGGAGATGGTCCAGATCACCCTGCCCAAGTGGGACCACAAGACCACGTTCGAACTGCGCAAAGTCTTCGAAACACTCGGACTCAACGAGATGCTCGCCACGGACAAGGATTTCGATTCGATCCAGCAGGGCATGAAGCTGACCCAAGCGGCCCAGGCAGCCAACATCACCGTCGCGGAGAAAGGGACCATTGCTTCCGCGGTGACCCAGATCAATGCAGATGCGTCCAGTGCGTTGGTCCCCGAACGGCAGATGATTCTCGATCACCCGTTCCACTACCAGATTGTGCACGTCGAGACGGGAATGCCGCTGTTCACCGGGTGGGTAGCGGACCCGCGTTAGGTCGGGAGGTGAGAGAGCGTTCGGTGGAAGCAGGCGGGAGGTGAGAGAGCGTTCGGTGGAAGCAGGCGGGAGGTGAGAGAGCGTTCGGTGGAAGCCCGGCTAGCGGACCAGACGCTGCACCAGCACCGCGGCGGCTTCGACAACCTCGTCCGCCTCGCGCTTGGTGGCGCTAAGGGCCACCTCCTGGCCGGACACCGTCACGATGTCAGTGATCACCGCGACCGTGAGCCTGCCGAGCGTGTCATCGCTGGCGCCGAGGAGTACCGAATTTTGCCGGACCCACTCGCGTCCGCGTTCACGCCGCAGAACCTCGAAGCCCGGGGGAGTGTCGCCCTCAATGAACACGCGCTCCAGGGCCCGATGCTTCCAGGTGTAGTCGAAGTAGCTGCGACTGCCGACGTCGAACAGTGCCAAGGGATCGTCTTCGCCGGCTTTGCGGGCCTTGGCCACAGCGGCAGCCACCAGTCGCTCGTGTTCATTTTGGTAGTCGTCCCACAACGCAAGGAAGAGCTCTGTCTTCCCACCGAAGTGGTGATAGAGGCTGCCCACGCTTGAACCTGCGCGGGCCACGATGTCTGAGATGCTCGCATCGGTAAACCCATGGTCCACGAACACGCTGGCGGCCGCGTCAAGCAAAGTGCGCTGGGTGGCTGCTGTCCGGGTCCATTGCCAGGAGCCCGCGGTGCTGGCCACTTCGGAAGTTTTCCGGACCATGCAGGGCTCCTCTCCCAAGCGGAACGTAGACCGGAGTGTCGAACGGCCATTTTTTGGAATCATACCCCTGAAAGAATCCACAGGACCACCATCAAGCCTTGACTGACCCAGGAACCACGGGAAATAATTCTGGAAGTCTGTTCTAGAAATATGTATTGCGGCATGTATCCGAATGCTGCGATTTTTGACGTCGGACGCCCCGAAACCCGGGTGCCGTTTTCACCGTCGGGCTGCAACTGGTTGAATCGCTATATAGCGCCAACTGGTCGCAGCCAAACAAGCCAGAGAGGAACGCGGCCTGATGTCCGTTTCAAGCAAGTCGTCCGGGATCACGTCGAACAGGTGGTTCAAACCCGTCGTCGTCACCGCAGGAGCTTTGGTGGTGGCACTGATCCTGGTGCTCGTTGCGCAATGGCTGCGGACCCTACAGCCCGTGCAGCAGTTCCTCACCGATTACCCTGGGCACTCGGCCATTCCTGAAGGCACTCCCACGGGGTTTCCCGCCTGGCTTGGCTGGCAGCACTTCCTCAACATGTTCTTCATCGTCCTGATCATCCGGTCGGGCTGGCAGGTGCGGACCACCACCCGTCCGCCGGCGTATTGGACCCGGAACAACAAGGGCCTCATCAAAACGAAGAACCCACCCAGCAAGATCAGCCTGGACCTCTGGTTCCACCTGACGTTGGATGCCCTCTGGGTCCTGAACGGCATCATCTTCATCGTGCTGCTCTTTGCTACGGGGCAATGGCTGAGGATCGTCCCCACCAACTGGGACGTCTTCCCGAACGCTGTCTCCGCCGGCTTGCAGTATGCCTCGTTGAACTGGCCCGTTGAAAATGGCTGGAACAACTACAACAGCCTCCAGCTCCTGACCTACTTCATCACGGTCTTCATCGCTGCGCCGCTGGCCATTATCACGGGCATCCGGATGTCCGGAGCTTGGCCCAAGAAGGCTGCGATCAACAAGTTCTACCCGATCGAACTGGCCCGCAAGATCCACTTCCCGGTGATGATCTACTTCGTGGCCTTCGTGATCGTCCACGTGACCCTGGTGCTGGCCACCGGCGCGCTGAACAACCTGAACCACATGTACGCCTCCAACAACGACTACAGCTGGTGGGGCTTCGGCATCTTTGCAGCATCCATCGTCTTCACGGCTGCTGCCTGGTTCCTGGCCCGGCCCCTCTTCCTGCGCCCCGTCGCCTCACTGATGGGCAAGGTCTCGCGCTGACCCTGACGCAAAGAAAAACAGCCGCCCCGGAACACTCCGGGGCGGCTGTTTTCACATAAGGGCTAGGAAAGTGCCCCGCCCTGCCACAGCGCATCAAAGGGCGCACCCGAAGCCACGCGGTTCTTGATGCCGGCGGTCACGAACGCCTTCGCGGTGCGGGCCGCTTCCAGGGGTGTGGCGCCCTTGGCCAACTCTGCGGTCACGGCAGCGGCAAGCGAGCAGCCGGCACCGGATACGGCAACCTCGCCAACCTTCGGGGCGCGCAGGACTTCCAGCGTCCCGCCGTCGTAGTAAACGTCGACAGCGTCAGGGCCTTCCAGCCGAACCCCGCCCTTGGCAAGGACTGCTGCGCCGCTGATCTCATGGATGCGGACGGCGGCAGCCTTGAGCGACGCTTCGTCGGTAATGGTGAGTCCGGACAGCGACTCGGCTTCGAAGTGGTTCGGAGTGACAAACGTTGCCAGCGGAAGGATCTGCGCCTTCAAAGCCTGGTCGGTGTCCAGTGCGTGGCCCGGCTCCTGGCCTTTGCAGATCAACACGGGATCCAGCACAACGTGCTTGAACGAGCCGCCCGTCAGGGCCTTCTCCACCGTGCTGATGGTTGCCGGGCTTCCGAGCATGCCGATCTTCACGGTGTCCAACACCGACGGTGCGCCGGAAGCGGCACCGTATGCCGCCGTCGTCGCTTCCAATTGGTCCGCGATGACCTGCTGGTCCACCGGCACAAAGCGGTGGTTCCAGTTGTCCTGCGGGTTGAAGGAAACAATGCACGTGAGGTTCGCAATGCCGAACACTCCGAGTTCCTGGAAAGTCTTGAGGTCCGCTTGCGCGCCGGCGCCACCGGTCGCTTCGGAGCCGGCGATGGTCAGGGCAATGGCAGGGGCAACGGCTGAAGTCATGGTTTCCATTTTGCCAGTTGCCCGGCCGTGCACCGACTTCGGGCTCCGTCCACTAGCCGTGCAGAGCCCGGTAAGCTGCCTGCGCCGCCGGATGCAAGGGCACTCCGGCTGTGTTGATCAGTGTCTCGGGGCTAAGGAACTGCACGCCGGTGCTCGACTTCGGAACCAGGTCCTGGGCTTGCTCCACCAGCAGCTCCACGGTCTGTCGAACAATGTGGTCGGCCAGATCCCTGCGGCAAAGGAGGAGGTTCGCGACGCCGATGGTCCACACAGCGGGTGCGTCTCCGTAGCTGTTCGAGGGGATGAGGACGCGGTCGTAGAAGAACCCCGACTGGGTCCGTGTTGCCTGAATGAGGTCGGAGAGGTCCAAGAGCCGGACGCCCATGTCCTGGGCAGCGGCGGCGATGGGAGCCGTGGGGACCCCTCCGGATTGGATCATGACGTCAATGGAACCGTCCTGCAGCGAAGCCAGTGCCTGATTCAGGCCGAGGTTCACCTGCTTTAGAGCGCGGCCCGGGTCGGACAGCCCAGCGGCCCTGATAATGCGTCCAGCCGTCAGGGTAGTTCCCGAGCCCACTTCGCCCACGCCTGCGGTCTTCCCGGCGAGGTCGGCGAAGGTGCGGATGCCGCTGTCCTCCCGCACGATGCAGTGGACGTAGTTCTGGTAGACCTTGCCCAGCGCCACCAGGCCCTCTCCGGACCGGCTGGTTGCCGCTGCTTGGGCGGCGGCATCGGCCAGTGCGACGGCGAAGGTCGCCTCGCCGGACAGGACCCGCTGGATGTTCTCAAGACTCCCGCCTGTCGTGAGCGCAACGGCCCGTTCGGCGACGCGCTCCCGCTGCAGCAGGTCAGCGAGCAGGGTGGCGAACTCCAGGTAAAAGCCGCCTGATTCGCCACCGGCAACAGTGAGCTCCTGTGGGCGTTCCTCCGGCGTGCAGGCGGCAGTTGATCCGAGCAGACCGCCCAGGCCAAGAGCGATGGCCGTTTTGAGGGCGCTTCGCCGGGACAGCTGATCACGCATCCACGTCCTCCTCCGGCTTCGCGAATTCGAGGCGTGCCGTTAACCCGTGTGGATCCCGCGGCTCCAGGACCAGCTTCGCGCCATTCGCTTCCGCCAGCCGTTCCACGATGGGCATGCCCAGTCCGTTCCCGGGGATCCTGCTGTGCTGCGGCGCCCGCCAAAACCTGGTGGTGGACGCAGCGAGCTGTTCGGCTGGGAGGCCGGGACCGTCATCGGAAATAACGACGGCGGTGCCTCCTTGCGTTTGCCGGGTCGCCACGGTGATGGTGGCGCCGGGGGCGTACTTGATGGCGTTGGTGAGGAGCTCGCCCACCATGTGCGCGAGTTCGTCTGGGTCGCAGGCGAGCTGGATTTCGGCTGCGGGGGCCTCCAAGGTCAGCTGCGACCCGGCATTCTTGGCTGCCGGCAAGGCCCGTTCCACTTCGCCCTGCAGGACTGGGAAAGGATCAATGACGGCGTGGCGCTGGTGCTCCGCTTGGTCCGCACGAGTAGCCCCTTCAAAGGCGCGGTGTTCCGCGGCGGCCAGCTTCAGCACGCCGTCGAGCATTTCCTCCACGCGCTCCAGTTCCGCAACCACGCCGGCTGCCGCAGCCTTTTCCGGGGCGCCCTGGAGCTCCAGCTGCAGCAGGTCGATCCGAAGGCGCAATGCTCCCACGGGATTGCGAAGCTGGTGGGACGTATCGGCGATGAGCCTGCGCTGCGACTCCATGCTCTCGGACACGGTATCGGCCATGGCGGTGAAGGATCGGCTCAGCTCACGCAGCTCCGGCGGGCCCGCCTCCGGAAGTTGGCTCGTTTTGCCGGTCGTTTCCAGCTCGTGGACGGCCTTGCTCAGTCTGTGGACCGGACGAAGGACCCAGCCCGTAATGCGCCATGCCGCCACCAAGAGCAGCGCACCCAGCGCCACAGCAGCAAGCACGACGACGAGCCACCGCTCACGTAGCTTCTGCCGGGCGGCGTCGAGGTCGACTTCAAGCACCACCTCGCCGAGGACTTGGCTGGCGGTGCCGAAGGACCTGGAGATGATGTCGTTACCGGCGCCGAAAGCACGGATGGGGTTGAGGGTGGTGTCGCTGAGGTTGAGGCTGGCCCTGTTGAGCGCGTCCCTGACCTCGGGCTGATCCTCGCTGAGGCCGCCAGAGCGGATGATTTTTTCCTGGAGCCGGATCAGGATTCCTTCGCCGTAAAGCTCGGAATAGCGGTCCATTTCCCGCTGTAGTTGGGTGGTGTTGCTGTCCTCCGCCGCGTCGCTGGCCAGCTGCGCGAAGCGGTTGAGCGCTGCGACGCGGTTGATCTGCAGTTCCTGGGTGAGCTCCCGGCTGGCGGATGTGAGGATCACGCTGGACACCGTCACCACAATGATCACCACCAGCAGGCTCAAGATGCCGAGGACCCGGACTTTCACGGTTGCTCGACCCGGTAACCGACGCCTCGGACGTTGATGATGAACCCGGGGAGCTGAAGTTTGGACCTCAGGCCGGTCAGGTGAACGTCCAAGGACCGTGAATGAGCCAGGAACGCGTCGCCCCAGAGTGCGTCCAGGAGCTGCTCGCGGGTAACCACGGAACCTGCGTTCCTGACGAGGAGGCTTAGGAGGTCGAACTCTGTTGCCGTAAGGGCGAGTTGCCGTTCGCCGACGGCGGCCACGCGGCGGTCCAGGTCTACCTTGAGTTCACCGAGGACGATGTTGTGCGGTGCTTCCTGACCGGAGCGATTGGTTCGACGGGTCACGGCTTCGATCCTGGCGAGTAATTCCACGAGCTTCACGGGCTTGACCAGATAGTCGTCGGCCCCCGAACGAAGGCCCAGGACAACGCTTCTCTCGTCATCTCGTGCCGTCAGGATCAGGATGGGAACTGTTGTGACTTGGCGCAGCTTCCGCAGTACGTCCAAGCCGTCCATGTCCGGAAGGCCAAGGTCCAGCAGGATCACCTCGTGCTGCCGGTGGGCCAGGAGTGCGTCCTCGCCGCGGGATACCCTGGTGTGTTTGTGCCCGGCGGAGGCGACGGCTGCGCTCAAGGCCGACGCCATGGCGTCGTCATCCTCGACGATGAGCACGTGCACTGTCTGGTCCTTCGGCTTGCGGGCTGGTTCGGAGGTGGTGGTTCGCTACTAGAGCTTAACGTTGTGAGGCCCGCTCTGCGCCCTTCGGAGGTTCCAAAGTGCGCAGAGCGGGCCTCGCAAGGCAGCCAGGTTAAGCGTCGACGCGGGCTTTCGTGCCGTCGTCGTCCTTCGCAGCGCCCTTCGCAGCGGCCTTGGCCGCGAAGGCGTTGCCCTGCTCCACATCCAGGTGCGTGGACTTTTTGTTCTTCAGAGCGAAGATGTACACCAGCAGCGAGATGAAAATGGCTGCCGTGACGTAGGTGAAGAACAGGTCCACCTGGTCCGACTTCTGCAACGCAGCACCGATCAGCGGGACGGTGCCGCCGAACAACGAGTTGGCAATTGCGTAACCGAGTCCCACGCCGAGGGCGCGGATCGATGCCGGGAACAGTTCAGCCTTCACCAGTGCGTTGATGGACGTGTAGCCGCCAACCATGAGCAGGCCGCCGAGCATCAGCAGGAATGCGATGAACGGATCCTTGGTGCCGGAAAGGGTGGACAGCAGAGGCCAGGTGAACAGCACGCCGGTGACACCGAACCAGATCAGCAGCGGCTTGCGGCCCACCTTGTCCGAGATCAGGCCGTAGACAGGCTGCAGCAGCATGAAGATGAACAGTGCCCAGAAGTTGATGACGGAGGTATCGGTCTTGGCGATGCCGGACGTATCGTTCATGAACTTCAGGATGAAGTTGGTGTACGTGTAGAACGCCACGGTGCCGCCAAGGGTGATACCGATGCAGATCAGCAGCGGCTTCCAGTGCTTGGTGAGCAGCAGCTTCATGGTGCCAGGCTGTGCTTCGCCCTCAACCTTGACGTGTGCGGCGCGGAGTTGATCGGAAGAGAGGGTCTCTTCCATCGAACGGCGGAGCCAGAGAACCACCAGGGCTGCAACACCACCGATGGCGAACGGAATCCGCCAGCCCCACGCGGTGAGGTCTTCCTTGCTCATGGTGTTCTGAAGGATCACGAGTACCAGCAGGGCCAGCATCTGGCCGCCGATCAACGTCACGTACTGGAAGCTGGAGAAGAAGCCGCGGCGCTTGGCCGTCGCAGCCTCGGACATGTACGTGGCGCTGGTGCCGTATTCCCCGCCGACAGAGAAGCCCTGCACAACGCGGATGAACACCAGCAAGATCAGTGCCCAGAGTCCGATCACGTCCTGCGTCGGAAGAATCGCGATGGCGAAGGAGCCGGCCGACATCAGCGTCACACTGAGTGTCAGCGCAGCTTTACGGCCCTTGCGGTCGGCGTACCGGCCGAAGAACCAGCTACCGATCGGACGCATGAGGAACGACGTCGAGAAGACCGCCATCGCCTCAAGACCGGCCTGCAGGTCGTCCGAGGAGTTGAAAAAGTGCGATTGGAAATACGCCGCGAATACCGTATAGACGTAGAGGTCGAACCACTCCACGAGGTTGCCCGCGGAGCCCTTGAGGATATTGCTCACGGCCTTGCGTGTCTGGGCGGCTTCGCTCAGAGGTGCAGCTTGCTGGGTGCTCATCAATGAACCTTCCTGGACGGCAGCGTTTTGCGGCGGCCGTGTCTTGCATGAGTTCGTTCTGTCCATGAAGCTCGTGCTCATGGCGTCCTTGCGCATGGCTCTTCGTCGACTAAGAAAGGCCCTCTTGGGGTGAAGAGGACGTATTCCAAACTATGGGTGATGCACGGCACAGCCCTAGCTCGCGGGGGATTTCCTAACACTTCCTTAGGTTTCGGGTGAGGCCGTACAGTGCTCGACGGCGGCCGCTCGCCTTCAGTTCCCTCGGGGTTTGGGCATGCCGGCGTCGTTGAGGTGCACCAGCTTCCACGCGGCGAGACGGCCAACACCGGCGGCGACGGCGATGGACAACGAGAACAGCACCGGACCGGTTGGCGAGAGTCCACCAAACGGGGCACACATAAGCAGACTCCCGGCGAAAAATGCGGCAACATGAAACCACTGATTCCGGACCCGCCGCAGGGCCAAGCCGAAAAGGGACCCCGCCGCAGCGCCGATTGCCCAGACGGGGAGGAAGCTGTAGATGAAGAAGATGATGGCCCACTCCGGACTCTGACTGGACAGCAAAATGCAGAACGTCAGGTGCGCCACGGCGATTCCCATAGCCAGTCCTTTGCCACCGAGCACCACCCGGTCCTTGGACCCGTATCGCCAGCCACTGGATGGGACTGGCGCTGCCAGCCCGTACTCATTTTCGTCGGTCCATGGTTCTTGGCTCATGGCTACCTTCCTGGTGAGGTGAGAGAGGGTTCGGCTGGAGGGGCGGTTAGGTGAGAGAGGGTTCGGCTGGAGGGGCGGTTAGGTGAGAGAGGGTTTGGCTGGAGGGGCGGTTAGGTGAGAGAGGGTTTGGGGTGCGCTTTGTCGATGTGGTTGAGGGCACCGGCCAGGGTTGGGTGCTCAAACGCGAACCCGGCGTCGAGCAGTTTCCGGGGCTCCACCCAGCGGCTTTTGAGGACCAGCTCGGTCTGGGTCCGAATGAGGACCGCCCCTGCCTCAAGCAGCCAGGCCGGCGTTGGCATGCCAAAAGGGACACCCATGCTTTGCCGGACCAGTGACATCAGTTCGCGGTTGTCCACAGGGTAAGGGGTTGCCGCGTTCACCGGGCCGGTCAACTCACCGTGAGCGTCAACGAACAGCACAGTGCGGAACAAGTCCTCCACATGGATCCAGCTGAACTTCTGCGTGCCCGGGCCCATGTGACCGCCCAGGCCAAACCGGGCAAGGTTCCGGAGGGGGCTCATGACGCCACCGGCCCCCAACACGATCGCAATGCGAAGGGGCACCTTCCGAGTGTCCGGGGCAACGGCAGTCGCCAATTCGTCTTCCCAGGCACGGGCCACGTCCACGGAGAAGCCGCTGCCCAGCTCACCTGAGACCTCGGACTGTGGATGATCTTCGGCGTGCCGGTAGATGGTGCCGGTACTTGAGTTGATCCAGGTCCTGGGCGGTTCGGCGCACGCAGCCGCAGCCCGGCCCAACGTCCGCGTGGTCAGAACCCGGGAGTCCAAGATCTCGCGCCGATGCCGCTCGTCGTAACGGCAATTCACGGACCGTCCGGCGAGGTTCACCAGCAGTTCGGCGCCGTTCAGCACTTTGGTGATGGCGGCGTCGTCGTCCCACTGCGCGTCAGCCGACGCGCCACGCCCAACGGTCCGGACCTGCCACCCCTCCTCAAGAAACCGCCGCTGGAAGTAGCTGCCGATGAATCCAGTCGCGCCTGCGATCACCACGGTCCGCGGCTTCACGAGTCCTCCTTGACGTTGCGGACGAGTCCCAGGACGTCGTCGAAGACCTTGCTGACTCCCGGAATCTTCGCGAGCGACAGGCCGCGGGCCACCAGAGGTGCGGCACCGTCGATCAGCTTGCGGGTGCGGCGTTGGCCCTCGGATTGGTCGTAAACCCAGAACAGCGCGACGCCCATATAGGCCAGCCACAGCAGTTCGGGCAGGTCGCCGCGCAGCTTTTTCGCGACAGCGGGGGAGGAACCCTCGACGGCGGACCGGAAGATCGCGAGCGAGGCCTCGCGGGCGGCGGTGGACGCCTTGCCGAACGGGTTGACGGGCGACGACGGTCGGATCGCCGTCGCGATGAAGTCCGAACCGAACTGGTGGTATGGCTCCATGACATCGATGCCGGTGTGGAGCACAGCCTTGAGTCGGCTTGCGAGATCCTGAACGCCGTCGAGTGCCTTGGCTGCGACGACTGCGTGTTCATCCTGGACCTGGATGTACAGCTCCTGGACCAGTTCGTCCTTGGACGCGAAGTAATAGTAGGCGTTGCCGACCGAGACTCCGGCCTCCTGTGCGATGGCGCGCATGGTGGTCTTTTCGAAGCCGACCTCGCGGAACATCTTCAGGGCGACGTCGGCCACCAGTTGGCGGGTCTGCTCACTTTTTGCTGCCATTCGATTCCCCGTTGATTGTTTTGAACGTGTTCAAGTTTGAGTATCGCACAGTTTCTGAACGCGTTCAAAAGAAGCGGGGGCGGGAGGTGAGAGGGCGTTGGTGGGGAGGGGGTGGGAGGTGAGAGGGCGTTGGTGGGGAGGGGGTGGGAGGTGAGAGGGCGTTGGTGGGGAGGGGGTGGGAGGTGAGAGGGCGTTGGTGGGTGGGAGAATAGGACCGGTGCCGGGCCGAAAGCCCCACCAACCACAGTGCTAATACAGCGGGGCACCTCACCCAAGGAGCCTGCGCCAACCACTACGAAATGGATGACCCATGCCCTCGCCTTCCGGCTCCAGTACTTTGAGTAAGCCCGCTCCGCGCTTCGCTTCAATCGGTTCCCCGTATTTCGGGATCATGTTGGCCGTCATGGCCGTGGTGCTGATCCTGTCCAATATCGGCGCGTCGAAGGGTGTGGTGCTCGGACCGATCATCACCGACGGCGGGTTCTTCCTGTTCCCGCTGGCCTACATCCTGGGCGATGTCATGAGCGAGGTCTACGGCTTCAAGGTCGCGCGCAAGGCCATCATTACCTCGTTCGCGCTCTCCGTGTTCGCGTCCCTCTGCTACTGGATCATCATCGTGCTTCCCGGCTTCACCGATGAGTACGGAACGGCCAAGCAGGCAGCCATCGAAGGCGCGCTTGGACCCGTCCCGCAGATCGTCCTCGCCTCGCTGCTCGCCTTCCTGGCAGGGCAGACCATCAACTCCTGGATACTGGTGAAGATGAAGGCCCGCACGGGCGAGAAGAGCCTCTGGGCCCGCCTGATGGGGTCCTCGGTGGTGGGCGAATTCGTGGACACCCTGATCTTCTGCAGCATCGCGGCGTCGGTCATTGGCATCACTGACGCGGGCTCATTCTTCAACTACGTCCTGGTGGGCTTCGTCTACAAGACCGCCGTGGAGTTCCTGTTCGTGCCGGTCACCGTGCTGGTTGTCGGCTGGATCAAGAAGCGCGAGCCCAGCTACGGGGTAGCCGCGGCCTAGGCTTGCGCCGAGTTCGCTGGAACCGTGTGAGTTCGCCGGAATCTTCCGCACGCGCACGCACGCTTCCCGCGATCTCGGCGCCGGAGCGCCACCCTACGAGTAGTACCGGCCCAGCGTCTCGGCCTTGAACTCGAAGAAATCCCCGGATTCGATGGCCAAGCGGGCGTCGTCCACCATCTTCACCACGAAGCGCTCATTGTGGATGGAGATCAGGGTGGCCGAGAGCATTTCCTTGGCCTTGAACAAGTGGTGGATGTAAGCCCGCGAGTAGTTCACGCAGGTGTAGCAGTCGCAGCCGTCCTGCAGGGGTCCGAAGTCCGTTTTGTACTTCGCACCCGACAGGTTGAACCGGCCAAACGGTGTGTAGAACGCGGAATTCCGGGCCACGCGGGTGGGGGAAACGCAGTCGAAAGTGTCTGCGCCGTTCTCGATCGCGGTGAAGATGTCGTCCGGTTCGGAGATCCCCAGCAGGTGCCGGGGCTTGTCCTCGGGAAGTTCCTCGTTGCACCAGCGCACGATCGTGCCCAGGTTTTCCTTCTCCAGTGCGCCGCCGATCCCGTACCCATCAAAGGGCATGGCACCAAGATCCTGGCAGGCCTTCCGCCGGAGGTCCTCGTACTGCGCGCCCTGGATCACGCCGAACAACGCCTGGTACGGCTTGCCCGCACGGGAAGAGGTCAGGGACGCGTGCTCCTCCAGGCACCGAAGCGCCCATAGCCGCGTCCGTTCCAACGACTCTTCCTGGTACGCCCGCGAATTCTGCAGCGTGGTCAGCTCGTCGAAGGCGAACATGATGTCCGCGCCGATCTGGTGCTGGACCTGCATGGAGATCTCGGGGGAGAAACGGTGCCTGTCCCCGTTCAGGTGCGACTTGAACCAGACGCCGTCATCGTCAATGTGCGCCAGCCGTTCCTTGCCCGGTGCTACGGCGTCGTCGGGTCCGGATGAATCGACGTTCTTCATGTCAATGACCTTCTTGAACCCCGAGCCCAGGCTCATCACCTGGAATCCCCCGGAGTCGGTGACGGTCGGCCCGGACCAGTTCATGAACGCGCCCAGCCCACCGGCGGCGTCGAGGATCTCCGGACCCGGCTGCAAGTACAGGTGGTACGCGTTGGCAAGCACAGCCTGGGCACCGAGTTCGGCGATGGACTCAGGCAGCACTGCTTTCACGGTGGCTTTGGTCCCGACGGCGATGAACGCGGGAGTCTGGATGGTCCCGTGCGGTGTGGTGATGGTTCCGGTGCGGCCCAGGAACGCGCCGCCGTTGGCGTCGACGTGAGCGTCCGACGGCGAGCACGTTTCAGTCAGGCGCTTGCCCACCGAAAAGGAGAACTCGGATTGCCGATCGGACAGACCGGGCAGCGCAGGGGAGGATGCAGGAGCAGATGAGGAAGCTGGCACGCTATCAAGTGTGCCAGCTTTACCGGGAGCAACCTGCGGGGCGGGCCCTAGGACCCGTAGTTCCCAGCCTTCCAGTTGTCCCACGAGGACCGGATGTCCGCGAGCGTGTGGGCCCCCAAATCGTAAGTGGAGGCAATCACCATTGACCCGCCGTCGGGCCTTTTCTCCGGAATGGGCAGTTGCTCGGCGACGATCAGCAGGCCGTCCCCATGCTCGGCATAGCTGTGGACGGTGAGGCCTACCTGATGCCGGCTCTTGAACCAGACCTTGCCGGAAATCTTCTCGCCCGTGGACAGCGTGAGCGAGTACTCCTCGCCGACGGGCGGCAAATCCCCGAGCCCCAGCTTTTCAATCGCCGGTCCACCCTTGCCTGGGAGGGAAATGAAGTGTGTCCGCCGGTGCCCGTGCGGGTGGCGTTCGAGGGCAAACCGCAGTTGGTGCAGGAACGTTAGCCAGCCCTGGGTGATGTCCTCATCCCATTCCGCCCACTCGGAGTCGTGGTCCAGGGCAGCCCGGGTGATCCGTACTTCCGTGCCTCCGGAAACGGGGTGGAGTTCAAAGACGTCTCCGCCGTTGACCGTCAGGCTTGTATGGTCAGGCCCTTCCACGACGTCGGTGTTGAAGTAGATCTGTTTGATTTCGTCGGTGAGGTCGTCGGCTTCCCAGCCGTGCCATTGGGCCACCAGCGACGGTTCACGCAGCATTGTCCAAACCTGCTGCGCGTCGGCATTAATCACAACGCTCAGATTGTTCGTCATGGCCCCGAATCTACCGCCGTTCGCGCCCACATAACAGGTCTTGAAATACCCGAATCGGCGGTGCGGAAAAACTAGGCCCGCACCGATTCGAGTTCGTTGCTGATGCGCCGCGCCAACTCATCCTCGCCGATGGTCTTCGAACCTCCGTGGGCGCGCAGGAACATCAAGGCTTCCAGGCGAAGGAACCGCCAATCACGTTCGGCTTCGTGGTTGCCGTTGTCGATCGCGCGGAAGATTTCCTTGTCGTACAGGTTCGGTTCGTTGAGCGAGCGCTGGCGGACCCGGGCGTTGATCCGGGCCTTGAACGGGTCCTCTTCCTGCGACTCTGGCGCGCGCAGCAGTTTCTCGTAGACCGCGGCACGTTCGGCTTGTCCGGCTTCGCGACAGATGAAACTGGACAACGCCAGCGCCCGCTCGATGGACGCCCACCGGTCGAGGTTCCCGTCGAAGGGGAGCACGTTGAGCAAGTCCGCAACTGCCAGGGCATGGTCAGGATCCCGCAGCACGATGCAGAGGTCGAACGCCAGGTTGCTGAGGTCCCGGAGGCAGCTGCCGGACTTCGTGTTGATGCCCTTCGCCAGGCGGTCGGCCAGGACCTGCACACCGTTTTTGCCCTTGTGGTTCGCCGCGGCGGCGCTCACGACGGCCTCCGGCGTGCCGTCGGGCTCGGGGATGAGGGCCAGCTCCTCGGCAGTGGGTCCGGTGTACGCCGGGGGCGTTTCCGGGCGGGGAGGCACGACGACGGCGGGTCCAGCGGGAGCGCCGGCGTCGGCTTCTGCTGAGGTGCTGGACTCGGTGGTGCCGGAGTCGGTGGCGCTGTCCTCGGTGGTGCTTTCTTCCGAAGTGACCGCGGGAGCGTCCGCGCCGGAGCCGGCCGGAACTCCGTCGCCCACGGGAACACTGGACCCGACAGCGATCCGCACCGTGCCGCCGTCGACCGTTGTCACCAACAGCAGCGCGGCGACGCCGTAGTCGTCGTTTTCCACCTCAACGGTGGCGATTTCCTCGGCCGGCCCGTCACCGGGCGGGAACACAAAATCTCCGGGCTGCAGGTCCCCAGCCTGCTTTTCTTTGTACTGCTGTGTGGCTGGGCTGTGAGTCATCGGAAGTCCTTTGGTTCTCTTGGGGTCCGCCGTCCAGTCTACAAAGACCGGCCGGCGCGGGGGCGGGGACCCGCTAGAGGACGATGCCCGAGAAAGCCAGTGCCTGCCGCACGAGGTTCCCGCGGCCGCCGTCGAATTCCTGCTGGACGTTCTCGCTCAGGACCTCTTGCGGCGTCATCCACGTCAGTTCCAAGGCGTCCTGGCGCGGTTCGCATTCGCCGGTCACAGGGATGACGTAGGCCAGCGAGACTGCATGCTGGCGATCGTCGGTGAAGCCGGTCTGTGACGGGGCCGGGAAGTATTCGGCCACGGTGAAGGGAACGGGGCTGATGGGCAGCTGCGGGAATGCCAGGGGGCCGAGGTCCTTTTCCATGTGCCGCAGGAGGGCCGCGCGGATGGTCTCGCGGTAGAGGACGCGGCCGGAGACGAGGTAGCGGACCATGTTGCCGTCGGCATCGCCCTGCAGGAGCGTGCCGACTTCGTTCACATACCCGAGGGGATCCAGCCGGACCGGGACGGCCTCCACGTAGACCATGGGGAGTCGGCCGCGGGCTTCGAAGAGGTCTTCATCGGAAAGCCAGCCTGGATACGGGTCGGGTGTACGTACGCTCATGGTTAAGTTCTACCCCATCCCCAGCCGAACTTCCTTGGCGGCGTCGCCGTGGCTCAAGGGTTACGCTCTCGGCAGTATTAGAGGGCCAGAATGGATTCGAGCGGCTCCCCGGATGCTATGCGGGCAAGGATGGCAGGCTCTGCCGCGTCAGATTCGAGCGCCTTGCCCAGGACGTCCCGTGCAGCTTCCGGTGAAAGCACGATCAGCCCGTTATCGTCTCCCAGCACCAGGTCGCCGGGATTGACCACGACGCCACCGCACTGCACTGGCACGTTGACGGCGGACCCGCTCCCATGCACACGTTTGGTGGTCAGGCACGACGTCCCGCGGGCGAACACCGGCAATCCGGTTTGTTGTAGTTCCAGCACGTCGGTGGCCACGCCATCAACCACGACGGCGGCAGCACCTTGGGCGAGCGCGGCGGCTGCCGTGACGGCCCCGACGGGCGCATGCTGGTGGTCGCCGCACATGTCCACCACGAGTACGTCGCCGGGCCGGAGTGCCAGGAGCGCCCGGTTCATGGCGATGGCATCGCGGTCCGCGATCCGGACGGTGACGGCGGTGCCGGCAATTTTCACGCTGTGCAGGAGCGACCGGATGGTGGGGGAGACGAAGCCGTCTTCGAGGAAGTGGCCGATGGTCGGGTAGCTGAGGGCTGTCAGGTCTCCAAGGAGTGCGGGGGTCATGCGATATCCTCCGGGGCGTCCGACGGGATGTTGGCAAGGACTGCCGTGCATTCGATTTCCAGGGACACGCCCCACAGGCTCACGCACACGGTGGTCCGGGCCGGTTTGGCGGTGCCGAAGTACTCCACGTACACGCGGTTGTACTCCTCCAGCTGATCCTGGCTGGTCAGGTAGGTGTTGACCTTGACCACGTGCTGAAGGCTGGATCCTGCGGCCTCCAGGACAGCGGCGAGGTTTTCGATGGTTTGCCGGACTTGCCCTTCGAAGGTGTCGGGTTGATCCTCCAAGCCGGTGATGGCGGGGATCTGACCGGAGGTGAACGCAAAACCGTTTGCAATGACCGCCGGGGAGAAAGGCCCGACGGCGGGCGCCTGGCCGGGGATACCGGCCAGGCGCCCGATGGTGCTTGGGTTCACTTCGCTGCCGCGGTTTCTGTTGTCGCCTCCGCGGGTGCCTCATCGACGGCGTCGATGTTGCCGTACCGGGTTTCGGTGAGCAGGAAGAGGGCAACCAGAGACAGTCCGGCTGCGGCCATGATGTACCAGGCGATCGAGGAGCTCTGTCCTGTCATACCCAGCAGCCACGTGGTGACAAACGGTGTGGCGGCGCTGCCCAGGAGACCGGAGAGCATGTAAGCCACGGACAGGCCGGAGTAGCGGACCTTGGAGCCGAACAGCTCGGCCAGGAACGTGGCGATGGGACCGTAGTTGGCGCAGAATGCGGTCATCATGGCCAGGTAGGCCACGAAGAGCAGCGCCACCGATTTGGTGTCCATCAGCCAGAACATCGGGAAGGCGAGTGCTGCCTCGGCCGCAACGCCGGCGAAGATGATGGGCTTGCGGCCGAACTTGTCGGAGAGCTTGCCGAAGAACGGGATCAGGAACAGCCCCAGGATGCAGGAGGCCAGGACGACCCAGAGCATCAGGCTCTCGGAGTGGCCGAGTTCCTTCTTGCCGTAGGAGACACCGGAGGCCACCAGCAGGGTGAACGTGCTGCCTGTGGATAGGGTGGCGACGCCGCCCAGGACAACCTGCTTCCAGTACTTGGCCATCAGCGCCGCGAACGGCATCTTGGCCTTGGCGCCGGCGGTCTTGACTGCCTGGAAGGACGGGGTTTCCTCGATGTGCAGCCGGATGTAGATGCCTACGCTGACCAAGAGGACCGACGCCAGGAACGGGATACGCCAACCCCACGAGTACAGGGCTTCGGTGCTGACGGTTGAGGCCACAATCAGGAAGGCCACGTTGGCGATCAGGGTGCCGGCGGGAACGCCAACCTGCACCAGCGAGCCGTAGAAACCGCGACGGCCAGGAGGGGCGTGCTCGACAGTCATGAGTACTGCACCGCCCCATTCCCCGCCGAGGGCCAAGCCCTGGATGACGCGGAGGAAGAGCAACAGAAGCGGCGCCATGATGCCGATGCTGTTGTAGTCGGGCAGCAGGCCGATGGCGAATGTCGCCGCTCCCATGGTGAGGAGGGAGACCAGGAGCATGGACTTGCGGCCCAGCCGGTCACCAAAGTGGCCGAAGATGATGGCGCCAACCATGCGGGCAATGTAAGCGGAAGCGAAGGTTCCGAAGGCCAGCATGGTGCCGACGATCGGGTCAAAACTGGGGAAGAAGATCTTGTTGAAAACAAGGGCCGACGCCGTCCCGAAGACGAAAAGGTCGTACCACTCGACGGTGGTGCCAATAACGCTGGCGAGGGCAATCTTGCGCATCTTTGCCAGGTCAAGCCTGGACGATGATGCGGAGGCAGTATCTACCGTGTGGGCCATCTGATTCTCCGGATGGGGTGCGGGGACGAGTGTCCGGTGCAAGGTAGCTACAACTATGGTGTGTGCTCGATCACACCATCAATGGCATAACTCCCACCAAAACAGGCCAGGAGATGTGGAAACACACAGCGCAACGCTGCTGCGGCCGCGGAAGCGTCAGGCCCACGCCACCACCAGCCGGGCCGTTTTCGCCGGGACGGCAAGGTCGATTCCCGTCAGCTCCTGGAAGCGGTTGAGTCTGTTGAGGATGGTGTTGCGGTGGCAGAACAGCTGCTCGGAAGTGACGGTGACATTGCCGGTGATCAGGTAGTTCCGGACCGTTTCGAGCAAGCGCTCGCGCTCGCCGCCCCGGCACTCCGCCAAGGCCTCTTCGAGTTCCGCGGCGAGGTCCAGCCCGGCGTCCTGCAGGTTTTGCTGGGCCAGCCGTGCCCATGCGGAATCGGCGGACAGCGGACCGGTGTCGCGGGGGCGCAGGAGCGCAGCGAGGCTCTCCGCAGTCCGGGCAGCCATGGGGAGGGCGCGAAGGCCCAGGACCTCTGGCACGTACCCGCACGGGACATTCACGACGCCGGGTGGCAGCTGCTGCGCATCGCCTTCAGTGCCGTACGCTTCGCCCCGGGATTCAGGACCGCGGGTGCGCGGCGCAGGCAAGGCCCAGAACACATAGGTGTTGCCGCCGGATTCGTGCATGAACAGCCTGTGCCGGGGGTGCTGGCCTGATCCGAACTGGGACGCTGCCGCCCTTAGCCGCGCCCCCGGTTCGCCGCTCGCGGCAGCCAATGCGAAGCGTGATTCAGGGTTGATGCCCAACGCGGAAGCCACTTGCGCCGAGGTTTCAAGGGAGGGGGTGCTCTGGTTGAACAGGCGGGCTATGAACTCACGCTGGATGCTGGACTCTTCTTGTGCCATCCTGACGCGTTCCGTCAGGTAGCTCGTGTGGGTGCGGGTGGCGAATTCGTCCACGACGCTCCACACCTGGTCCACGCGTGTCGCCAGCAGGGCGGCGTCCGCGGTATCGGCGATTTCCAATAGTTCGGCCCAGAGGATGCTGAAGTCCAGGCGCACGGCAGAGGTCAGTGATTCGGGCGGGATTCCGGCCCGGGCGCGCTTCGACCCAAGAGCGGACGCGAAGTCGAGCAGTCCATCCCGGCTGTCTGCCTGTCCGTTCCTGAGGCCCCTGATCAGTCGCCTGAAGGTCTCGCGTGCGGTTTCCTGGATCTCCAGGACCGTTACTTGGCTCTCTCCATACTCGGGGATCTCCCTGACCCTGGTGGTGAAGGCCTGCGCCAGTGAGTCCAGCCGCCCTTCGAGCTGGTCCACCAACTGAGCCCAGCGGGCAGCCTGCCCGGTTGTTTCCGAATTGTGCATTCACACATTCTAATCCCTCATTTCCGTGATGGATCACTAGTCTTTTTGGGGAAAACTACTGGCACTATGGATTGAGTCACACAAATTTGTCCGGGCATCCCAACGTCCGGTCCCATTCGCACTCATGGAGCAACTATGGCAAGCACGGTCAGCGGAGCCACGGACGCCAGTCCCACGGCAGTACGCGTCGTCGATGAAAGCGTCACCAAGAAGGTGGCCCTCGCCGCCCTGGTGGGCACGGCGCTGGAATGGTACGACTTCTTCCTTTTCACCACAGCCGCTGCGCTGGTGTTCAACGCACAGTTCTTCGTCTCGCAGGACCCGTTTGTCGCAGCCATGGGATCCTTCGCTACTTTGGCCGTAGGCTTCGTGGCCCGTCCCATCGGCGGCTTCATCTTCGGCGCCCTCGGTGACAAGGTGGGTCGCAAGAAGATCCTCATGGTCACCATCGTGGGCATCGGCATTGTCACCGGCCTCATCGGCCTGTTGCCCAACTACATGACCATCGGCTTGGCCGCTCCCATCCTCCTTGTTGCCCTGCGCATCGTCCAGGGCCTCGCCGTCGGCGGTGAATGGAGCGGCGCGGTGATTATCGCCGTCGAAAATGCTCCCGTGGAAAAGCGTGCACGCTACGCCGCACTGCCGCAGATCGGTTCGCCGATCGGCACCATCCTGTCCTCCGGTGGGTTCTTCGGGATGCTGTTCCTGGTGGGCCAGACCAACTTTGACGCGTGGGGCTGGCGCATCCCGTTCATCGCCGCCATTCCGCTGCTGGCCATTTCGCTGTGGATCCGCAGCCGCCTCAGCGAATCACCCGAATTCGAAGCGCTCATGGAATCCGGCGAAACGGAGCATGCCCCTATCCGCGGGGTCCTGAAAAACAGTTGGCGCCAGATCCTGGTGGGCATGTGCTCTGCGCTGCTCGGCATCGGTGGCTTCTACCTCATCACCAGTTTTGTGGTCTTCTACGGCACCAAGGTCCTCAAGCTGCCCTCTGAACTCCTGCTCATGGGCACCCTCCTGGCTGCAGCACTCGAGATCGGCGCCCTCATCTGGGCCGGCCGGCTGGGCGAAAAGTTCGGTGCCAGCAAGGTCATTCTCTGGGGCGGCGTGGCGTCGGCGATCATTGCAGTTCCCGTGTTCCTGGCCATCGACTCCCGCAACCCCGTCCTGGTGATACTTGGCATGATGATCGGCGTCGCAGTCCTCTCCATCCCGTACGCCGTGTCCGGCACGGCACTGACTGCACTCTTCGCCACGAAGGTCCGCTACACCGGCGTCGCCATCACTTCCAACACTGCGGGCGTCATTTCCGGCTTCGTCCCGCTGATCGCCACCGCGCTGGTGGCCGCCAATAACTCCTTCTGGCCAGGTGCCATCATCCTGCTGGTTGTCTCAGTACTGACCGCTCTGTCCGGCCTGTTCCTCCCGGCCCTTTCCATCGAAGAAGAAGGAATGAAGCATTGAGCACCACTACTGCAGGCCATTTGATCGTCGGGCAACTCGAACGTGCGGGCATCAAGCGCGTCTACACCGTTCCCGGCGAGAGCTTCCTTGATGTCCTTGACGGCTTGCACAG
The DNA here is from genome assembly GCF_050435325.1 of Paenarthrobacter sp. TE4293. Lineage (NCBI taxonomy): Bacteria > Bacillati > Actinomycetota > Actinomycetes > Micrococcales > Micrococcaceae > Paenarthrobacter > Paenarthrobacter sp. TE4293. The sequence goes on along the minus strand of NZ_JBNJRY010000006.1, from coordinate 182,087 downwards.
CTCGCCGATCCAGAACGTGGTGGCCCGCCAGGAAGGCGGCGCAGGCTTCATGGCGCTCGCCGAAGGTCGCTTGACCGAGCTTCCAGGCGTCGCGATGGTGACCCGAGGTCCCGGCGCCGCCAACGCCTTCATCGCCATCCACACGGCATACCAGGATGCCACGCCCCTGGTCCTGTTCGTGGGCCTGATCCCGGTAGCCGACCGTGGCCGTGAATCCTTCCAGGAATTCGACATCAATGCCTGGTTCGGCAGTACAGCCAAGAAAGTAGTGACCCTCGACGACGCCGCCTCCGCCGCCCGCGTGGTTGACGACGCCATCTTCACCGCACTCAGCGGACGCCCCGGCCCGGTGGTCATCGGCCTCCCGGAGGACGTCCTGGTGCACGTTGTCCCGGACGCCACGGTGGAACCCCGCAAGGTTGCCCGTCCCGAGCCTGCCGTCGCGGACCTGACCGGCCTCACCCACAAGCTGGAGAAGGCGCACAAGCCGCTCATCGTCGTCGGCGGTGAAGGCTGGACCCAGGAGTCCGGCGAACAGCTGGCAGCGTGGGCTAGCCGGCACAGTGTGCCGATCGTGGCTGACTTCCGTGCTTACGACGCCGTCCCGCACCGCAGCGATGCCTACGCCGGCTTCCTGGGCTATGGCCGCAGCGACGCCAACGCCCGGCGCCTGGATGAGGCCGATCTGATCGTCTTTGTTGGCTGCGTCCGCGGCGATGTCCTGTCCGATGGCTACAAGCGCGGACTGGATGCAGAAACCGTGGTGGTCAACGCCGACGCGAACCTCCTGGGCCACTTCGGCCGCGTGGACCAGCACATCATCGCGGACGTCACCGCGTTCGCCGCCTCGCTCCCGGGGTTGGACACGAAGGTCAACGGCGACGCCGGCTGGTTCGCCAGCGCCCGCGCCGAACAGCTCACGTTCTCCACACCCCAGCCCGACGGCGGCGTCGGCGTCGACCTGGGCGTCGCCATGGAGGTCCTCAAGAAGGAAGTGGCCGACGACGCCGTCGTGACCTTCGGTGCCGGGAACCACGCCCTCTGGCCCGCGCGCTACCTGGACCACAACTCGGCCAACTCCCTGGCCGCGCCGCGCAACGGTGCCATGGGCATGGGAATCCCCGCAGCCGTGGCAGCTTCGCTGGTGTACCCCGGACGCCAGGTGATCTCCGTGGCCGGCGATGGCTGCTTCATGATGAACGGTCAAGAGATCGCTACTGCCATGGGCTACGGTGCCACGTTCATCGTCCTGGTGGTGGACAACGGAATCTTTGCCACGATCCGCGAACACCAGGAAGCGCACTACCCGGACCGGCCCTCCGGCACGCACATGACCAACCCGGACTTCGCCGCGCTTGCCCGTTCCTATGGCGGCTACGGCGAGCGAGTGGACCGCACGGAAGACTTCGCAGCCGCCTTCCGCCGCGCCGTCGACTCCGGCCTCCCGGCCTTGTTGCACCTGCCGCAGGACCCCGCCACGCGTTCGCCCAAGACATCGACCAACTGACCGGAGACCCACTGTGATCCAGCTTCAGAACATCATCAACGGCGAGGCCGTGGACACGGCGGCAAGCCTGCCGTTCTTCGACCCCGCCACGGGCCAACAGATCGGCACAGCGCCGGACAGTGATGCTGCCGCCGTCGACGCCGCCTTCCAAGCCGCTGCCGCAGCTTTCACAAGCTACAAGCGCACGACGCCGGGAACGCGCCAGTCGCTGCTGTTGCAGCTGGCCGACCTGGTCGAGGCAAATGTCGATCGTCTCCTCGAGGCCGAAGTGGCGTGCACGGGCAAGCCTGCCGCCCTTGCCAAGGAGCTGGAAATCCTGCGCGGCGCTGACCAATTGCGGTTCTTCGCCGGGGCATGCCGGGTTGTTTCCGGCACGGCCCAGACGGAGTACGTGGAGGGATTCTCCTCCACGATCCGGCGGGAGCCCATTGGCGTGGTCGCTCAGATCACGCCGTGGAACTACCCGTTCATGATGGCCATCTGGAAGATCGGCCCCGCCCTCGCAGCAGGCAATACCCTGGTCCTCAAGCCTGCCGACACCACTCCTTGGTCCACCGTGGTGTTGGGTGAGCTGGCCCAGCAGGTGTACCCCGCCGGCGTGGTGAACGTCGTTTGCGGTGGACGCGAAGCCGGCGCTGCGATGGTGGAACACAACATCCCCGAAATGGTCTCCATCACTGGCTCCACGCGGGCCGGTGCACAGGTGATGTCCGCGGCCGCCAAGACCCTGAAGGACGTCCATTTGGAGCTCGGCGGCAAGGCACCCGCGGTGGTTTTTGCCGACGTCGATATCCAGCGGACCGCCGGCGAAATCGCCCTGGCCGCCTTCTTCAACGCCGGGCAGGACTGCACTGCGGTGACCAGGGTGCTGGTACACCAGGACATCCACACGGAGTTTGCGGCAGCCCTGGCCGACGCCGCGGCCGCTCTGAAAGTCGGGGGCGGGGAAGCCGACCTTGGCCCACTCAACAGTGCCGCGCAGTTGGAGCGGGTCGAGGGTTTCATGTCCCGGCTGCCCGCCAACGCCCGCGTCCTGTCCGGCGGCAAGCGCACCGGTACGGGCTTCCACTTTGAGCCGACCGTCATCGACGGTGTGTTTCAAACAGACGAAGTGGTGTGCGACGAAATCTTTGGGCCCGTACTGACGGTTCAGCCGTTCGCCACCGAGGGCGAAGCGATCGAACTGGCCAATGGCACCAAGTACGCCTTGGCCTCGAGCGTGTGGTCCGAAAACCACGGCGTGGTCACCCGCGTATCCAACGAGCTCGACTTCGGAGCCGTCTGGATCAACTGCCACCAAGTGATCCCCGCCGAAGCGCCGCACGGAGGCTTCAAGCACTCCGGGACCGGCAAGGACCTCTCCGTCTATGGGCTCGAGGACTACACGCGCATCAAGTCCGTCACCACCTCCCACCGTTAGAACCTGATATGAAACTCGACCTCCTCCTGCGGAACGCAGAGATCGTCACCATGGATCCGGCACGCCCGGTGGCCAGTTCGCTGGGCATCTGGCAGGGACGCATTGTGGGCCTCGACGAGGACCTGGACGGCCTGGACGCCATTGAGGTTTTGGACGTTGGCGGCGCCACCGTGACTCCCGGCTTCATCGATGCACACTGCCACACCACGTGGTTCGGCCTGGGCCTGGCGGAACTGGACGTGTCAGGTGCGCGCGGCCTGGGGGAGCTCTATGAGCTTCTCCGGAACTCGATGAGCAGCCCTGGGGCGGACGGCGAAGGATGGCTGTTGGCCACCGGTTTCAGCCAGACACAGCACGGCGGGTCCTTCCCTGACATCGCCGAGCTGGACCGCATCACGGGGCAGCGGCCGCTGTTCATGCGGCACAATTCCGGGCACATGGCCGTGGTTAACACTGCCGCGCTGCGGCTGGCAGGTGCGGCGTCGCCGTCGTTCCCCGATCCCGACGGCGGAGCGATCGTTCGTGATGCGGCGGGACGTCCCACAGGACTTGTCCAGGAGACGGCTCAGGAACTGATCCAGCAGTTGATTCTGCCGTACTCGCTGGAAGAGATCGAGGCCGCCCTCGAACGGGCAACGCTGTATTACGCCGCCGAGGGCATCACGAGTTTCACCGAGGCCGGAGTGGGCGGTGGGTGGATCGGGCACAGCCCGGCTGAGCTCGCCGCCTACCAACGCGCGGCTGCCACCGGGCGGCTTCACGCCCGTGCGCAGGTCATGCCGGTGCTGGATGTGCTGCACGGATTGGAGGGCCATTCCTCGGACAGTCCGGGAGCTGCACCGGCTGGGTTGGACCTCGGGATCACCAGCGGCTTCGGCAGCGAGTATTTGTCCCTGGGACCGGCCAAGGTCTTCCTGGACGGCTCACTCCTGGGCGAGACCGCAGCCGTCAGCCACGAGTTCTGCAGTCACGGCCACAAGGACAATCGCGGCAATACCGGCTACTTCCAGGCGGACCCGGCCCAATTGCGGGAGCGCATCGAGGCCGCCTACGCCGCCGGGTGGTCCATCGCCGCCCACGCCATCGGCGACCGGGCCGTGGATCTCGCCGTGGACATCATCACGGATTGCCAGGCTCTGTACGGGCCTCGCCGCCTGCCCAACAGGATCGAGCATGCCTCCATGACTCGCCCGGAGCAGCTGGCCAAGCTTGCCGATGCCGGGATCGCCGTGACGCCACAGGCCAGCTTCTTCCGCGACGGCGGCGACGGCATGACCGTCTCCCTCGGACCCGACCGCCTGCCATGGGCCTATCGCGCCGCCAGTTTCCTGGACGCCGGTGTGACGTTGGCGGGAAGCTCGGACCGGCCTGTCGCCGACGGAAACGTCCTCCGCGGCATGCAGGCGTTCGTGGATCGCCGGACCGGGTCCGGTGCCGTCTTTGGCAATCCGGCCGAACGCCTTACCCCGCAACAGGCACTGGCCGCGTACACGTCCGGCGCGGCCGCTGCCACCGGGTCCCTGGGCGAGAAGGGCACGCTGACGCCCGGCAAGCTTGCCGACTTTACGGTCCTCTCCGCCTCACCGTTGACGGCACCCGCCATCAGCGAACTGCACGTCCTGGCCACCGCCGTCGGAGGCCGCTTCACCTACCAATCAACCGACTTCCACGCGGAACCTTCCTCGGAAAGTCCGTACGCGGCCCGTGTTTCAGCGGCCCACAGCTCATAGGGGAGACCATGACAACCACCACACGTTTCACCGCCCAGGACACCGTTTTCGTACAGGACTTCCGGACCATGAGCGCGTTCGGCGCCACCGAGAACGGCGGTGTGGACCGCCAGGCCGCCACCATTCCTGATGGCGAACAGCGCCGCTGGCTCGCAGGCCTCCTCGAAGAGCACGGCTTCACCGTAAAGTTCGACCACGCCGGCAACCAGTGGGGCCTCTACGAGGCCGTGCCCGGTGCGCCGTTCGTGGTGGTTGGCTCGCACATGGATTCGCAGCCGACGGCGGGACGATACGACGGCGCTTACGGTGTCCTGGCAGCGGCCCACGCAGCGTTCCGCCTGGCAGCCCGCTGGGAAGCCGGCGCCACGGCACCGAAGTTCAACATCGCCGTCGTCAATTGGTTCAACGAGGAAGGCAGCCGTTTCAAGCCATCCATGATGGGCTCGTCTGTCTACACCGGAAAGCTGGAACTGGAAGACGCGCTCAACACCAAGGACGCCGCCGGAATCACCGTCCGCGACGCCTTGGACGCGATCGGCTGCCGGGGCACCTTTGAGGGCCCGGAGGCCGCGTACTGCGCCGAAATCCACATCGAGCAGGGCCGCAGCATGGAACGCGAAGGCATCACCATTGGCCTGGTCAGCTCCAACTGGGCGGCAAACAAGTACGAGTTCGTGGTCCACGGCGAGCAGGCCCACACCGGGTCAACCGTGATTGCGGACCGCAAGGACGCCCTGCTCGGTGCATCCATGCTGGTGGTGGCCGCGCGCGAACTCGCCGACCGTTTCCCGGGTGTACTCCACACCTCCGTGGGCCAACTCAACGTGTACCCGAACTCGCCCGTGGTGGTGCCGTCCCGTGTGAACCTGCTGTTGGACCTGCGCAGCGCGGACGAAACCATCCTGGCCGAAGCCGACGCCCTGCTGCACGCCCGCATCACGGAGGTTGAACGGCTTGCCAACGTCACGGTGGAGAAGAATCACTCACACTCCTGGGCGGTCACTCCGTACCAGCCTGAAGGTGTGGAACTCGCAGCCAAGGTCGCCGCCGATCTGGGGTTGTCCAACAAGGAAGTCATGACCTTGGCCGGCCATGACTCCACCAACATGAAGGACCTCGTTCCTACCGTGATGCTGTTCGTTCCCAGCGTTGACGGCATCTCCCACAACGAGCACGAATACACCACGGACGAGGACATCGTTGCCGGGCTGACCATGCTCACCGAGGTTGTCGGGCGGTTGTGTGACGGGGCGTTGGAGGACTAGCTGCTTGACGGGGCCGCCGTCTGCTGTTTTGGTGCTTTCGCCAGGACAATCGATGCCGGCGCCGCTCCGCCCACCGCATCCGGGTTGGCGACGTACAGGACATCGTCGCTGATTCTGGCCTCTACCTTCGCCGCGGCGAGCCGATCCGCCAGCGGTTCCACATCGCCGTCGTACTCAAAGGAAAGCTCCCCGTTGCTGACGTCCGCACCGTGGATGACCTGAAGGATTCCGCCGTTCTTGGTGGTGAACGTGGCCGATTCGTCATCCTCCGTCCGGGGCCGGGCGCCGATGTTTCGGAGGTCGTTGGCGGCCAGGCCCAGGAAGGGACTGAACCACGAGGCCACCACAGCGAGTCCGGGATCGGCCTCGCTTGCGGTGGCCCAGGTGCCATCCGCAGCACGACCCGCGGGGAAGGCGAAGAACTCAAAGCCGTCCTCCGCGGAAATCCGGACGGTCGATCCGGCCGGCCCCTCATGGATTTCTGCCTGGGTCCCCGCTTCCTCGGTGCGGCGCGCAAACTCCTCCAGATCGCCTACCTCGACGCCGAAGATCGTGGATCCGTCCAGCGGGTGGCCGTGGTCCACGTGGCCCACCGCAAGGCGACCCGAACCGGCGTCGTATTCGCACCAGCCGCCGTCGTCAACGGTCTTGACCAACCCCAGGGCCTGGAGGAGCGCGGCCCACTGCTCCGGGTGGGACGTGTAATGGGTGGGGCGGGATCGCAGCATTGGTCCTCCTGGGGTGGGTATCGCTTCCAGCCTATGCCGCGAGCCCTTGCCAGGGACTGCCTGTTTCACAGCAGAATGAAACCATGCCCATTGAGCTCCAGGAACTTCTTATCAAGGACGGCGCCGCGTGGCGCGACTGGCTATCGACCCATGCTGCCGACAGCCCGGGGGTGTGGCTGGTCCTGCACAAGAAGGGCGGAAACGTCACGGAGTTGGACTATGACGCCGCCCTGGACGAGGCCTTGTGCTTCGGCTGGATCGACGGCCAAGCGAAGAGCCGCGACGCAGAAAGCTACTTTCAACGAATGACGCCGAGGGGCCGGAAAAGCATCTGGTCAGCGCGGAACGTGGGACACATTGCCCGCCTGGAAACCGAGGGCAAGATGACGGACGCCGGCCGGGCCGCCGTCGAGGCCGCCAAAGCTGATGGCCGATGGGAAGCAGCGTATGCCGGTCCCGCGGACTCCGTGATCCCGGACGATCTCGCCGCCGCCATCGCCGCCGTACCTGAAGCCCAGGCGATGTTCGACGTCCTGACGTCCCAAAACCGGTTCGCCCTGATCCACCGAACCAACGGGGTGAAGCGCGCAGACACCCGCGCCAGGAAAATTGCCGGATTCGTGGAGATGCTCGCCCGGCACGAAACGCCGTACCCGCAAAGGAGACGCCCCACCTCCGAACCCGGTTAGGCGGGTGGGAGCGTTGCGGCTGCCTCGAAAGTCATCCACGCCTGAAGCTGGGTGGAAAGTTCGACGGCGGCACCCACCGGATACGTCTCGGCCGCCGGCCGCAGGGGATGGGAGGAAAAGATGAGGGGCGGAGTTCCCACCTTCATATCGGGTGCTTCACGGCGGCTCAACCAGAATGCTTCAGCTGTGGCGTGCACCAGATCCCTGGCCGTCCCGCGAGTTTTTTCCGGCAAGCGCTCATCGCGACCGGCCAGTGCCAGGTAGCGGACCAGGATGCCGGTGAAGAGCCCGCCATCGCCGGTGCCATCGCCACGGATGACATGTGTCCCGGGGATCGTCAGCTCGCGGGACACCGCCTCCACCAGGTGCGCAGCGCGGTCCAGATTTTGCTGGCCACCAAGTTCCAGCAAGGCACCCAACACCGGGCCCTGGTTGTAGGTGTACACGGCCTCCTCCAGGACGGTCTCACCATTCCTGATTCTCAGCCCATCCTGATACACGCCGCGCCCTGGATGCAGGAGCTTGCTGTTGAGCCAGTTCACCAGCGACTGCGCCCGCTCGCGGTGGCCTGTGCGCGCAAAATAGAGCGCTACAGGGGCCGTGGCAGGCGTGTTCTTGAAGTCCCTCCGGGTACTCCAGAACGTCCCGCCGCCCAGATCGTCCGTGGAAGCCGAATCGAACTGCAACGTCAGCCTCTTGCGGACGTAGGCGTTGCGACGGCGGCCCGGTTTCCTGGTCTCCGCGGCCAGCTTCTCGAGCCTGAGGGTCGATAGGGCGAGCCACGCCATGTCGTCATAGAAGTGGTTCTCAAACCTCAGGAGGTTCCGCAGCCGGATGGTGGTGACCAACCGGGAAGCGAGCCGGCCCGCGCTCGGGCGGGAGTCGCCGTCGAACTTTGTCTTTGTGGCCAGTTCACGGCGCCCGGCGTCCACCAGGCAATCGACGTAATGCGCCTGCCACCAATAGTGCCAAGGGCCCATGACGCTGCGGAGTGTTCCCGTGGGAATGCTGACCGCTCCGAGGTGGGTGCCAGGCACGAAGAGCAGGCGCCGGCCGAAGCTCCGCGTCACTGATCGGGCCGCCTGGTTGGCGCGCGTGGCCCACTCTTGTGGACCTGCGAGGGGAAGTGGCTGGTCGGCAGGGAAGGCGTCGGCTGGCATGGCTTAAGCCTATCGAGGTGCGCTGGCTCACAATTCCAGTTAACATGCATTAACGGATTTTGAGTCTGCATCAAGGAGGATGGATGGACATCAAGGGCACGGTCGCGCTGGTCACCGGTGGGGCATCAGGGCTGGGGGCTGCCACGGCGAAACGACTGTACGATGCCGGAGCGTCGGTGGTGCTGGTGGATCTGCCTCAGTCGGCAGGGGAAGCGTACGCCGCGGAACTGAACGCCTCCGCCGGTGGTTCTGCTCCACGCGCTGTCTTTGCCCCCGCGGACGTCACCAACGAAGCCCAGGTTCAGGCCGCCGTCGATGCCGCAACGTCTCTTGGCTCCCTCCGCATCGTGGTCAACTGTGCCGGCATCGCCACACCTGGCAAGGTCCTGGGCCGTGATGGGGTGCTCCCGCTCGAAACGTTCAACAAAGTCATCCAGATCAACCTCGTCGGGACCTTCAACGTGATCAGGCTGGCCGCTGCAGCCATGGTTGAAACCGAACCGGTTTCCACCGAGCTGGGCGGTCCCGAACGCGGCGTCATCATCAACACCGCGTCCGTCGCGGCCTTCGAAGGCCAGATCGGACAGCCTGCCTACGCCGCCTCCAAAGGCGCCGTGGCGGCCATGACCCTGCCGCTGGCCCGCGAGTTCGCCCGCTCGCTGATCAGGGTGGCCACCATCGCCCCCGGCATCTTCGAAACACCCATGATGGCCGGGCTGCCCCAGTCTGCCCAGGACTCCCTGGGCCAGCAGGTGCCGCATCCCGCGCGGCTCGGCCGTGCAGCCGAATACGCACAGTTGGCCGCCCACATCGTGGAGAACGCCATGCTGAACGGTGAAACCATCCGTCTGGACGGCGCCATCCGCATGGGACTCAAATGATGGGCGACTACAGTGGGGGCGCAGGTTCCCCGTCAGCCGGACCGGCTCCGTCGGTAGCGGAGTTGCCCAGCGCCGACTTTTTCGACTTCGAATCGCTGTTGAGCGTCCAGGAACAGCGGAAACTGAACGAACTCCGGGCGTTCCTTGCCACGGAAATAGCCCCGTACGCCGGGCAATGGTGGGAAAAGGCCGAGTTCCCGGAACACATCCTGCCCAAGCTCGCGGCACTACGGCTTAGCGCCCCGGCCCAGCGGGGGTACACGCACCTGTTCGCTGGGCTGGTGATTGCCGAGATGACCCGTGTGGACACCTCGATCGCCACGTTCTTCATGGTCCATCACGATCTGTTCGTAGAGTCGCTGTACGACTTCGGCAGCGACTCACAACAGGACCGCTACCTCGACGACGCCTCCAACCTGCGCACCACCGGCGCCTTCGCGCTCACCGAGCCAGACCACGGATCCGACGTCGCGGGCGGCATGGAGACCACCGCGCGAAGGGTCCGGCGGGCAGCGTCCGACGGCGGGGACTACTGGGTGATTAACGGTGCCAAGCGCTGGATTGGCAATGGGACGTTCTGCGACTACATGCTGGTGTGGGCCAAAGACGAAGCCGACGGGGCCATACGCGCGTTCATCGTCGACGCTTCGTTGCCAGGCATTACCCGGAGCCGCATCGAGAACAAGATCGCGCTGCGGACGGTGCAGAACGCCGACATCCTCTTCGTTGACGTCGAGGTCGCCGAGACTGACCGCTTCGGAGGGATCAGCAGCTTTTCAGATACCAACCATCTGCTGCGCGGCTCCCGGATCATGGTTGCGTGGCAAGCTGTTGGGCAGCAAATGGCGGCGTTCGACGTGGCCCGGCAGTACGCCGTCGAGCGCATGCAGTTCGGTAAGCCGCTCGCCAAGTTCCAGCTCATCCAACAGCACCTGGTAGACATGCTCGGAAATGCGGTTGCCAGCATGGGGATGATGGTGAGGATCGCACAGCTGCAGGAAGACATCTCCACGGATGCCCACGGTGTCCGTCACGGCGGTGCCGGCATGGCCCAAGTGGCGCTCGCCAAGGCATACTGCAGCGCCCGGATGCGGGAGACAGTAGCTTTGGGACGGTCAATTCTTGGTGGCAACGGAATTGTCACCGACTACCGGATCGCCAAAATCTTTGCCGATGCTGAGGCCATCTACACCTACGAGGGCTCTTACGAGATCAACTCGCTGATCGTGGGACGCGCAGTGACAGGTGTTTCAGCCATCGCCTAGGCCCGTGGGGCGTGTGGCGTGTGGCGTGGGGTGTTTGGGCTACGAAAGTTGGTCCTGGGGAATTTTCTCGCCGGCTTCCACCCGCACGTCGATCGAATTGCCACGCACCGGCATGGGGCAGGTGCCGTACGGGGTGAAGGCGCTGGGGTAGTTGATGCTTCGGTTGAAGTCGATCACCACGGACCCGTCCGGGCGGGGGCGCGGGATGAAGACCTTGCGCCACTCGTCCGTGGTGGAGCCGTTCGTCTCATCATGGAAGGTCACGTTGAGTGCGCCAAGCTTCTCTTCCTCAGCGTGGAGCCGGATGTCATGCGGGACCCCCGGTACCCGGAAGACGACCTCACCCACGGAACGGTGGACACCGTCCACCAAAGGATTGGCCGTGCCGATCGGTACATCCCTGGGCTCTGGGTAGGCTTCGAAACGCCCTTCGATGACCCAGTCCGGGTTGTAGTCATAGCTGGGCACGCCCTGGAACTCCGTCAGGACGGGAGATGCATCGTCCCGGGTGCGGATGGCGTACTTGTCCGCCCGCATCGCCAGTTCAACCACCACCTGCTTGCCATCGGAACCACCAAACTGAACCCACATCAGGGACTCTTCGTCTTCGAGAACTGCGCTGACCGCCCCTACAACAGGCTCCCCGGTCGCAACGAAGGTGAGGCCGTCTGCGGCGCTCGCCGAAAGAAAGGCCGAAGTCCCGTCGGAGGACCACAGACCGGGAGCAAGTTCGACCTCGCTCGGATCTGGCTCCAGCCATTGGAACGACGTCAGGGTCAACCAGCCGTGCTCCGTTGCCAGCGCCGCATTCCGGCCTGCACGGAACCGCTCCCAACGGGCGAGCTGGGCGTCAGTTGCTGTGGTGGGCGAGCTCATGGGTCTCCTCGGCTGGTGTTCAAGCAGGTTCGCGGTGATTGCACTTCACTCAACTATGCGCCGGGGGTGGGCATTCCCAGAAGTCTGGCCGCTCCGGGTGCCGCCGCGTAGGTGCCGCCGCGTAGGTGCCGCCGCTCAGTGGTGCCGCAGCGCGGCGCTTTTGCGCGGCCGAGTGGAACGGCCCGCGCTGGCCCCCAACCCATGCCAGCGCGAGCCGAGAATAAAGAACCGACTGATGGGCGGAGCGCACAGTGCCCGCCCATCAGTCGATCAAGCCCTGTGTGGGCCCTGCTAGTGCGACCTGCGGCCGGACCAGCGTGCGCCGACAAATGCGAGCAGGGACCCCACTGCCAAGAGCGCAGCGGCCACAAACACAAAGGCCGTTCCTCGGGCACCCGTGGTGGCCAGCGCTTCGGTGGGCTCTTCTGCGACAGGCTTTTCTGCGACAGGCTCCGACGGGATTTCCGTGGGAACCACAAGGACCGGAGAGGTGGTGCTGGAAGTCGGTTCAGGACTTGCCGAGGGGGCCGCAGTGGTGGTGCTCGGGCTTGGCGTGGGCGTCGGCGTCGCGGTGGCTGTGGCGGTGCTCGGGCTCGGCGTCGGCGTGGGGGTCTCAGTTAGCGTGGGCGTGGGCGTGGGCGTGGCGCTGGGTGTCGGGGTGCCGTTGCCGGTGCCGCTTCCGCTACTCCGTCGGGTCTGGGCGCCCACGGGAGTTTCCTGTCCTGCGATTGAGACAGTTCCACTGTTCTCGTAGACGTCCAGTGCCGTATCGGTTACCCGGGTCACAACATAAAGCTCTGCGTGCTCGCCCCTGGGAAGGCCCGTCCACGTGGCTGTGAGTCGCTGCGGAGTGCAGTCGAGGATTACCGGGTACCGCTCGTTGTCGTAGGGCTCGGCGATGTTGCCGTCGTCGTTCAGTACTCGGCCAACGCGTGGCGTAACCTGGCTGCAGTCGATCTCCATGCCTGCGGCGGGGGTATCGGTGACCACGACATCGTTGGTTCCCGAGGGCATCGGCGGCATGTAGAAGATCGACTCAAGGACCGTCTGGGCGGGGTCTACCCACCACATCGCCTTCCCGGCTGACGTAGGGATCGAAGGGCCGCACTCTGACGTGCACGGTTCAACCACCACTGGGACGCGTACCACAGAGGAACCGACGGTAAAGCTCAGTTCTTTTGTTTCACCGTCACCGGGGTCCACCGAGTATTGGGTGCTGAAGGAACAGGTGCCGCCGACGTTCAGTGGATGTTCAGCTACAAAGTCGGTCAACGTGAACACCACCAAGCCCGAGTCGTTTGCCGTGGCGGTGGCCACCGTTTGGCCGTCGGGATTCTGAAGATCAAAGGATGTCACTCCGAACCAACGCAGCTCAGGCGGGAGTTGGATGCTGAAAGTATCACCGGGCTGTGAGTTGTCCGGGACGGACCATTCACACGTCAGATCCACTTTGTCCCATTGACTGGAAACTACTGATTCCGTGCGCAGGGTGACTTCCGCGTCCGTCAGCGCTGCAGCATTGGCCGGCAAGGCAGTCATGCCCAGCCCCAGGACGGTCATGACAACCGCAAGTATGGCGGCCGCCAATGACGCGGTTTTAAGGTGGATCTCGTTTTTCATGTGCTGGATGGTCCTTAGAATCCGTCGTGAAGTGCTCCGTCAGTTAGTGAGTGGTGGGGCCGGATGGTTCGTGACGCAGTGACACAGCAGCTGGCCTACTTTGTTTACCAGGAAGAGTCTTTCGCCGCTGTCCCTGCAGCGGCCGCTGCTGCTTCGGCTGCCGAGGACAGAGGGTAGTACTTCAGGCGGGCAGGGCTGAGGGCACCATCACCCAGGGCTTCCAACGTTGCCTTGCATTCCATCAGCCGGTACAGGTTGCTTTCGCTGAGGGGGAACAGCACATGGATCGCGGAGTTTTGGTACATGGCCATGGCTCCGGTGCCATGCAAGTGACCTTTGACCGCCTCTCCGAGCTGGGCCAGGAGTGTCCAGCAGTGGCTGCGGCTGTCGCGCGGCCCGGCGACGGAGATGATCGCCATGGCATGCGCACCCCGGCAATCGGGCCCGGAACCCATCGCCGAGACTTCGTGGATCCGTCGCTGAAAGTGTGCTTGGGTTGCCAGCCCCGTGTAGACATCCGTGCAGGAGATCGGCGGCGCCGATTCCGCCACCTCGGCCCACCCCTCTGCCAATGACTGCAGGGCATCGACATCGAGGCTCCGTTCCGCCGCGGAAAAGAGGGCCCGAAAATCAGTCATGGTTTCGCTGATGCTCACGCCGTTCCTCGCGCGGGCAGCGCCGAGCGACTTGGCTGCGGGGGCCGGAACGGTGGAGCTTGCTGCCAGCGAGGTGACAACTGTCCGGACTTCCGGCAGGAACCAATCCGCATGAAAGCGCCAGCCTGTTTGATAACTGGTGGTCTGCCATCTACGTAGCAAAAGGTGCCGCGAGAACGTGCATTCTGCGAATGATTTTGTCCGGAACGATGTCATATCCGAACAGTGTGCGGAAAAGCTGATTCGTGACGAAGCGGCCCGGAAAATTGGTTGCTAAAGACAGTGTAGAAACGCGTCACGACTTGCCCCCTACCGCCACTCAATATGTATGGGCGGGATTAATAAGGGTTTGGGGGTGCCCTAGATGGCACACAGGTCACAAGCGGGCAGCCGCATGGACGCTGAGAGTGACGGGCACCTCATTGCGTTGGTCCGCGGCGGAGACATGTCTGCGTTCGACGACCTCTATGAGCGGCATCTCGCCATTGCGGGCACAGTCGCCAAACGCAATGTGGACAATCCCAGCGATGCCGAGGACGTTGTCGCCGAGGCGTTCCAGTCGGTGCTGCAGAGCCTTGTTGCCGGAAAAGGACCCGACACCTTCTTCAGGGCCTACTTGCTCTCAACGGTCACCAGGTTGTCCCACCAGCGGAATCGAAAGGCCGGCAAGGTCCTGCCCAGCAGTGACGAATCCGTCCTCGACCAAACGTTGGCGGACTCTGATTCAGCCGTCAGCGCCTTCGAGTCGCGTACCGTGGCCAAAGCGTTCCGTGCCTTACCGGAACGTTGGCAGGCCGTGCTGTGGTACTTGGACGTTGAGCGGATGAAGCCCGCCGCCGTGGCGCCGATTCTTGGGCTGTCCGCCAACGCAGTTTCCGCACTGGCTCTCCGCGCACGCGAAGGACTCCGGCGGCACTACCTTCAGTTCCATATCGCTGACCAACCCGACGAGGGCTGTGCCGAATTTGTGACCAAACTGGGCACGTTCATTCGTGGGGGACTCTCCAGCGCAACCGAGCGCAAAGTTCGTGGGCATTTGAAGGGCTGCTCCAAATGCACAGCTGCCCTGGCGGAACTAAAGGACGTCCAAGGCAGCATGAGGGTGGTCCTCCTTCCGCTGGTGACGGGTGTACCGCTCGCCTCGTGGGTGGCGCAAGGCGGGGGACTTGGCGCCATCGGCGGAGTCATACCGGCCAAGGCGGTCCTTGCTGTTCCCGCCCTGGCGAAACCGGCCGTGATGGCCGTCATCGCAGCGGCAGGCGTTGGACTTGTGCTGGGGGCTGTAGGAGTGGTTGACCAGCTGACCCCCGATGCCTATATGGAAGAGCGGGCAGTCGAGAGCCGTGCCCCACATGCGGACAACGAGCGTGTGGTGACACCAACTGAACCGACACAGACAACTGCGCCGGCGCCTGTTTCTCCGGCCGTGACCCCACCTCCACCGGTCGCCGCCGCACCCCCAGCCCCGGTGCCGGAGCCCTCTCCGGATCCGGTGGTTACTTCGACTCCCGTACCTACACCGGCGCCAACCACTCCCGCGCCCCTGCCATCAACGGCTCCCTCTCCACAGAGGCCTGTGACTATTTCGGGTACAGCGAGGCGGACCTCCGATTCGTATAACCGCGGTTCTGACATGGCAATTGACTTCACAGCCTCGGGAACACGGCCCTTGAGTGCGGGCACGGCAGTCTTTTCGGTAGGGAAGGACTCCCGGATCGTGGAAAGTTCACTCCGTGCTCCTGACGGATGGTCATGTTCCATGGAAGGGCGGACAGAAGTCACCTGCGTCACGGAGACAATCCAGCGAAGCGACCTGCATTTCCACGTGACTGTGGAGTCCCGGCGTCAGAAGGATGGAGGTGTCCTGAAGTACTCCCTCAGTGGGAGCGGCCTTACTCCGGGCGAGTTCACGTACCTCTACTAAACCGGAGTGGTGGGACAGCGTCACGAACCTGATTCCTCTCCCACTACATCTACGGCGGCCTCCCGGGAGATGGGAGCCGTGCTAATTCCGCTACGCATTCTGGGGGCACTATGGAAGCAACGCTGTTTGCCGTTGCTGGTTTGTCGGGGGTTCTCGTCGCGGTCTGGGCTATGGTTCCAGCGGGCCGGAACTGGTTTGCGAGGAAGTTCAGCTCACCGCATCGGCTGCGCTTGACGTTCGCCGGCTTAGGTTGCTTGATGCTGGTAGCCCTTGCGGGGTGCGCCTTCGGACCGGCGCATCCTCTCTGGCCAAACACCGTACTAGTGTTCGCAGGCGCCGCACTGATCGTCGCCTGTCTCGTCGCACCGGCGTTCCGCATCCGGCATGGAGTAACTTCCCAGCCACGAAGGGTACTTGCCATAGGGGCACACCCCGATGATCTGGAGTTGGCCTGTGGTGCCACCCTCGCCAAGTTGTCCGACGCCGGACATGACGTCAGAACCATGGTGATGAGTGCGGGGAGCGAGGGCGGAGACAGCAGTGTCCGGGTGACGGAAGCTGCTGCGGGCTCGGACTTCATGGGGGCCACTGCGGTTCAGGTCCACCAATTCCAGGACACCCACCTGTCCGAGCACGGGCAGGAAATGGTGAAGGCAATCGAGGACGCCATCCAGGACTTCCGTCCGGACGTCGTCATCACCCATTCCCGCAATGACTACCACCAGGACCACCAGGCGGTCCATAGTGCCACCATGCGGGCAGCACGCCGGCACTCCTCCATTTTGTGCTTTGAGAGTCCTTCATCCACCCGGGAGTTTGATCCCAGCGTCTTTGTGGACATCGCAGGGTATGTCGACGTGAAAATCCATGCTGTGGGCATGCACCGGGACCAAAAGGGCAAGCCCTACATGAGCGCCGAAAGGGTCCGCAGTCTCGCGGCCTTCCGGGGCTCGCAGGTAAAGACAACCTATGCGGAGGGCTTCGAACCCGTTCGGTTGCTGGGCTCGGCCGTAGGGGAGTTCTGACCGTGCGGGTACTCGTTACAGGTGTCGGAGGACCCGCCGGGCTGTCCCTGGCTCGTCAATTGATGGACCAGGGACATTGGGTCCTTGGCGTCGACATGCAGAAGGTACTTCCTTCGGCGGCGGACGCGGTATCCATGGTGTCTCCCTCAAGCGCTCCCGGCTACCTGTGGGAATTGCGGGGACTCGTGGCTGCCCACGGCATAGAACTCATGGTGCCAACGGTCAGTGACGAGCTCGTCCTGGTGGCGGAGGCGAGGGAGGATTTTGCTCCGGGAGTCGACATTCTCATTGCCGATCCTGCGGCCGTCCGCATCGCGAATGACAAGTACCTCACCATGAAGTGCCTTGCCAACGCCAACGTCGCTGTTCCGGACTTTGCCTTGCCTGGAGATTTTAGTTCGTACCACGAGGCAATGGCCCGCCTCGGCGGATCCCTGGTGGTGAAACCACGGGTGTCACGGGGCGGACGTGGTGTCGAGGTTTTGGAGAGAGGCGCCGACGGTGGACGACGTGCTGCGCGTGTGTGGTCCACATTGGATGATTCCTGGATCGTGCAGCGATTCGCGCCGGGAAGCGAATACGCGCCCGTCGTTTTCCGTTCAGCTGTAGAGGAAGAACAGGACGATCTGGTGGTGGTGCTGGAGAAGACGGAGCTCAAACATGGGCGCGTTGGCAATGCCCTCTCCGTCAGAAGAGTGGCTTCACCAGATGTCCACGATGTCTCGCGCCTCGCCGAATCAGCCGCAGCCGCTCTCGGATTGACGGGCCCCGTCGACATCGACATCCGCCGCATGCGGGACGGAAGGCCCGCGGTACTGGAGATCAATGCGAGGTTTGGTGCCAACAGCGCGTATGCCCCTGAACTGGTGGAACACGTCCTTCAGTCCCTTGTTCGCGGGCGAATGCTGGGAGGGACTGTGTGACGTTCCTGAATGCCGCATCGCTTTTCGTTCAGGCTGGCGGCCTGGTGATCCTCTGTTTCGGAATGGTCAAGGTCGCGTATGTACCGCTTGCTTTGTATTTCAACTGGTTCCAGCGTTCCAAGCCACCTAAGCACCGCTACTCAGTACTTAGCGAGCGGCCCTTGGTGTCCGTGATCGTACCGGGCTACAACGAGGCGGTGGTGATCACCAAATGCGTTGAGTCGATTCTGGCCAGCCGCTATCTTCGGCTGGAGGTCATTTTGGTGGATGATGGTTCCACGGATTCCACCGCCCAAATCATGGCGGGGCTGGCGGACCAGTATGACCGGGTGCGCTTCCTGTCGCAGTCGAACGCCGGCAAGGGCGCCGCCCTCAATTTCGGAATCGCCGCAGCGCAGGGTGACATCCTGATGTTTGTTGACGCTGACGGGATTTTTGCCCCGGACACCTTGATGAGCATGCTCGAAGGATTTGACCATCCAAAGGTGGGGGCGGTGTGCGGGGACGACCGCCCGGTCAACCTGAATCGTGTCCAGACGATGATGCTTGCAGTCCTCAGCCATGTTGGCACTGGCCTCGTCCGCAGGGCCCTCTCCCTTTTACATTGCTTGCCCATAGTTTCCGGAAACATTGGAGCCTTCCGGAGCGATCTGGTCCGGCAGCTGGGAGGATTCCACGAGGACACCCTCGGCGAGGATCTTGAGCTGACATGGAGGGTATACAAGGCCGGCTACCGGGTTCGATTCCAGCCCAAAGCCTTGGTCTACGCGGAGTCTCCTTCCACGATGGGTGGGCTGTGGCGTCAGCGTGTCCGATGGTCGCGGGGTCTGCTGCAGACACTTCGCCTGCACCGTGGGATGCTTGGGCGGCCCCGGTATGGGATGTTCGGCCCATTTCTGGTGTTCAATGCCATCACGATGGTTGCGATCCCCATGCTCCAACTGTTTATTTTGGCGGTCCTGCCCTATCTGTACCTGGCTGGCGAAGGTCCGGTGCCGGGCGAGGTTTTCGCGATTCTGGGCTGGTTGGGCCTGTTTGTGTCCCTTGCCCTGGCCTGTTTCTCCATTGGACTCAACCGTTCGTGGAAAGACCTGCGGTTCGTGTGGACCCTGCCCTTGTGGCCCTTGTATTCGGTATTCGTAGGACTGGCCCTGGCCAGCGCAATCGTCAAGGAGATCAAGGGCAGCCCCGCCAAGTGGAACAAGTTGCAACGTACCGGGGTCATCAGCGTCACGGCCACCGAATCCACCTTCCGGAACGAGGTGAGCACGTGAAACGCGTTCCGTCCCTGGCCATCGGCGGCCTGCTGGTATCGATCCTCTTGGCGTCCTCGTGCGCGGGGGAACCGGCCCCTGAGGCAGTGGACCGGATGGTCAATCTGGGCTTCGAGGACGTCGTCAACAGCGAGCCCGGGTACCTGGCCAAACTCTCGGACCGGCTGGACTCCGTAGACGCCACAGCGGTGTCGATCTCCGTTGGGCGCACTGATTGGACGGCTTTCCCCTGGCCCGGCCACGTCGGATCAGGATCCAGCGAGGTATCCCGGACAGGACGCGACTTTGTGGCGGAGTCGATTTCCGCTTTGGAATTCTCAGAAAACGGAAAGAAACGCGACGTCATCCTCACCATCGACGCCTTGTTGGGTCACTTGCTGAAGGACGATCCTTCGATTGCCGGGCGGACCATGGACGGTGTGGCCTCCGGGTCCTTTGCCAGTGTGTGGTCATTGAGGCATGGCATAGCCGGCACACGGCTGGCTTCCCTGGCGGCAACAATCGCAGAGAAATACAAGCCCACGGCGGTGAACCTGACGGAGCTGATGTTCGACGATTTCACGTTCGGAAGCGATGACCTTGAAGACTTCAAAATCACCACGGATTCCAGGGACTGGCCTCGAAACAGTGACGGATCCATCAACGCTGAAGACCCGCGCATCAACACCTGGCGCAGCGAGGCCATGGCGGACATCGTCCGCAAGGTTCGCGCCGCCGTCGAACCTTTTGGGGTCAACCTGGACATGGATGTCCGCTCGCCGCGCGATTCAGCCTCCGGAGACCGGGCGGACAGCGGACATGACTACGATCTGCTGCTCAAACAAGTGGACCGGCTCCACGTGTGGCAGTACGTGGGGCTCAACAACGAGCGATCACCGAAGACCCGGGAACTGGTTGAATCCATGAACCGCCGCGCGGGTCCCCGGATGTCGTTGTCTTTGGGTCTTTGGTCCGAGGATGGCCGGATGCCGGCTGGGGAATTTGCGGGCGCACTGCGGGAGGCTGCGCTGGGCGGGGCAGTGTCAGTGTCCGTGACGCCCGCAAGCCTCATGGAGGACCAGCATTGGGAAGAGCTGAGGAAGGCCTGGGCGGGGGAAGTACGGACTGTTGAGCCGATTCCCCGGGGAGTACGCTGACCGCATGGGGATGGACGCAGTGGTTGCAATCGTTGTCAGTGCCACATTGATTGTTGGCTCCATCTGGGCCGGCACCCGACTTGTCCAACGTGGTGTTCCAGCGAAGGGCGCAACTGGCACGCTGGGCAGCGTCTTGTCCATGATTGAGCCGGCCACCGGCGCACCTACCAGGATTGAGGCAGCCGCAGCGATTGAAGAGATGCGACAGCGCAGGCACGAAAAACTCTCCACCGGGGCCGCCCTGCAACACGATGAGTTGATGAGCGGAAAAGTGGTTCTTCCAGGATCGCCGTCCCGGAAACCTGATGCCAGAATCTGAGACGCATTCCGTAGGGCCAGTTTTGTGCGGGTAAGATCCCGTAGGAAACATTAGTAATCCGGCTCACAGTATCCAGCGCAGTGTACGGGCCACACCAGATCCCGAAGGTATGCATCCATGGTTCACACTGCCCATCAAGACACCGATCTCGCTGCTGAACTGCGGGCTGACGTGCGCCGCGTTTCCACCCTCCTGGGGGAATCGTTGGTTCGCCAGCACGGCCCGGAATTGCTTGATCTCGTGGAGCAGGTCCGCCTGCTGACCAAGGAGTCCAAGGAAGCCGCGCGGGGCGGCGCTGATGCCACCGGGCCCTGGAGCGCGCACGACGTCGTTGCCCAGGTCCGCGAACTGCTCGCCTCCCTGCCGCTGGACCAAGCGACGGACTTGGTGCGGGCCTTTGCGTTCTACTTCCACCTCACCAATGCGGCGGAACAGGTTCATCGTGTTCGCGGGCTCCGCACCCGGCAGGAAAAGGATGGCTGGCTGGCCAAGGCTGTTTCCGAGATTGCCGGCCAGGCAGGTCCGCAAGTCCTGCAGGACGTCATCAACGAACTCGACGTCCGCCCCATCTTCACTGCGCACCCCACCGAGGCTTCACGCCGATCCGTGCTTGATAAGGTCCGCAAACTCTCCGACGTCCTCGCCGAGCCCACCGCCGAAGGGACGTCAGCCAGACGTCGCCAGGACCGGCAGCTTGCCGAAATCATCGACCAGATGTGGCAGACCGATGAGCTGCGCCAGGTCCGCCCCACGCCCGTGGATGAGGCCCGAAACGCCATTTACTACCTGAACAGCATCCTGACCGATGCCATGCCGGAAATGCTGACCGACCTTTCGGAGCTCCTCGCCGAACACGGAGTCACCTTGCCGGCCGCGTCGGCACCCCTGCGGTTCGGCTCGTGGATCGGGGGTGACCGTGACGGCAACCCCAACGTCACAGCCGCTGTCACCCGCGAGATTCTGCAGTTGCAAAACCAGAATGCTGTGCGCATCAGCATTGCCTTGATCGACGAACTCATCTCGGTCCTCTCCAACTCCACGGCTCTTTTCGGGGCCGACCAGGTGTTGTTGGACTCGATCAGTGAGGACCTCAAGAACCTTCCGGGGCTCGACAAGCGAATCCTCGAACTGAACGCGCAGGAGCCTTACAGGCTGAAGCTGACGTGCATCAAGGCCAAGTTGATCAACACCGGACGCCGCGTTGCCGCGTCGACGTATCACGAACCTGGGCGTGACTACGCCACCACGTCCGAGTTGTTGGCAGAGTTTGGACTGCTCGAAGACTCGTTGCGCAACCACTCGGCCGCACTCGTGGCCGATGGGGCATTGGCCCGCGTTCGCCGGGCGATTGCTGCCTTTGGCCTGCATCTGGCAACGCTGGACATCCGCGAGCACGCCGATTACCACCACGATGCTGTTGGCCAGCTTGTGGACAGGCTCGGCACGGAAAAGCCCTACGGTGAACTCAGCCGCGAAGAGCGCTTCGCCTTCCTCGGCGCAGAACTGGCCTCCCACCGCCCGCTGTCCGGGCACCCCATCAAGCTCGACGGAACTGCTGACGGTACCTACGACGTCTTCCGGAGCATTCGACAGGCGCTGCACACCTACGGTCCGGACGTCGTGGAAACTTACATCATTTCCATGACCCGCGGAGCCGACGATGTCCTGGCCGCAGCTGTCCTGGCCCGCGAGGCCGGCTTGATTGACCTCTACGGCGCCAAGCCGCGCGCCAAGATCGGGTTCGCTCCGCTGCTGGAAACCGTTGAGGAACTGCGCGCTTCTGCCGAGATCGTGGACCAGTTGCTGTCCGATCCGTCATACCGTGAACTTGTCCGCCTCCGTGGCGATGTCCAGGAAGTCATGCTGGGCTATTCGGACTCCAACAAGGAGTCCGGTGTGATGACAAGCCAGTGGGAGATCCACAAGACTCAGCGCAAGCTGCGCGACGTGGCCACCAAGCATGGTGTCCGGGTTCGTCTCTTCCATGGCCGTGGAGGTTCTGTCGGCCGAGGTGGCGGACCGACGTATGATGCCATCATGGCCCAGCCGAATGGTGTGCTTGAAGGCGAAATCAAGTTCACCGAGCAGGGCGAGGTTATTTCGGACAAGTACTCCTTGCCCGAGTTGGCGCGCGAAAACCTTGAGCTGTCTTTGGCAGCGGTCATGCAGGGTTCGGCCCTGCACAGGACTCCGCGCACGTCCGAGGATGAGCGCGAGCGCTACGCGAATGTCATGGAGACCATCTCGGACGCAGCGTTTGACCGCTACCGCACCCTCATCGACGATCCCGAGCTTCCGGCCTACTTCCTGGCCTCCACGCCGGTGGAACAGCTGGGCTCGCTGAACATCGGTTCACGCCCCTCCAAGCGACCGGATTCCGGTGCCGGCCTCGGCGGCCTTCGGGCTATCCCGTGGGTCTTCGGCTGGACGCAGTCCCGGCAGATCGTGCCGGGCTGGTTCGGTGTGGGTTCGGGCCTGAAGGCTGCCCGCGAAGCAGGGAACACGGATCAGCTCGTTGAAATGATGGATCGGTGGCACTTTTTCCGCTCGGTCATCTCCAACGTGGAAATGACGCTGGCAAAGACGGACATGGAGATTGCAGGTCACTACGTTTCCTCGCTGGTCCCCGAGGAACTGCACCGTCTGTTCCACATGATCCGCGACGAGTACGAGCTCACCGTGGCCGAAATTGAGCGGCTTACCGGTGAGGTCGAACTCCTCGATGCCCAGCCCACACTCAAGCGTTCCCTGGAAATCCGCGACCAGTACCTGGACCCGATCAGCTACCTGCAGGTGGAGTTGCTTCGCCGGGTGCGCGAAGAGTCAGTGTCCGGAGCCGAGATCGACGAACGGCTCCAGCGGGCCATGCTCATCACAGTCAACGGTGTCGCCGCCGGCCTGCGCAACACCGGCTAACAAACGCTCTAGCACCTCCCGCAGGAATTTATCGATCCCTCTCTCACCCGGTGAGAGAGGGATCGGTTTTTGGGCGCGGAAGGTGAGAGAGGGATCGGTTTTTGGGCGCGGAAGGTGAGAGGGGGATCTGCCCACGGGCGCGGAATTCGGGAGAACGCTAGGGTGGTGGGATGCCGTCGTTCCAGACCAAGTTGAAGATCACTGGCCTCAAACCGGGCAATGCCCCCGAATCGGTCATGGCCGCAGCCGTGGAAGCGCTGGAAACCCGACACCACGTCGAGTCGAACCAGTTGGACATCGTCGGTGGCGTCCCCCAGATCAGCCTTCGCTTTACCGTGGGCGATCGCGATTATTCAGGCGAGAACGACGAAGCCCGGACGTCGGCAGCCATGATGCGTGACGCCGTCGAACGCGTGGCAATCACCGGCAGCCTGTATGTGTTGCGCCGGAGCCGCGGCCGCTGGGCCCCGGTCTAGCGGGGAAACCTACTCAGGTTGCGGTACGTCTCCCGGGTTGTCGGCGTCGTACGGTTCGTCCACTGGCGAGCGGCTGCCACGTCGTCGCGTGACGATCAGCCCGACCACCACACCGATGACCAGGCCAACGCCCACACCGATCAGTGAGCTGGCCCAAAAGGGAAGTTTTGTGGTGGAACCGGTGAAGTAGCCCAGGCCGACTTGCCAGACTGCCCAAAGGACCGCGCCCAGCCCGGCGCAGAGGCTGAAGCCGCGGACGGACACGTTGGCAATGCCGGCTGCGGAGGACGTCGCGAGCCTGCCGCCGGGGATGAACCGCGCGCCGATGATGGTGCCATACGTGGAGGAACGGCCTGCCTTGGCGATAGCTTGGTGAATGCCGCGGTGGACCCGGCGACCCCACGACCACCGGTCCAGGACGTGGCTGATGCGCCGCTTGAACAGGACAAAGACCGCCATGTCGCCAAGCCAGGACGCGAACGCCGCGAGGAACAGGATCAGCCAGAAGTTGGCGTGGCCGTCTGCAGCGAGTGCACCGCCGGTGATGACCACCATTTCGGACGGGATCGGCGGGAAGATGGCATCGCCCAGCACGATGGGGACGATCCACAGGTAAATTGCGGATCCCCACGTCTCCGGGGCGGTGATGTCCATGGGCACAAGGTACCGCACTTGCCGCACCCGCCGCTCCGGCGCGAGACTGGCGCCATGCGAATCGACATTCTGCAAGGGGACATCACCAACCGCACGGTGGATGCGATCGTCAACGCAGCCAACTCGTCGTTGCTCGGGGGAGGGGGAGTGGACGGTGCCATCCACAGGGCCGCTGGTCCGGAACTTCTTGAGGCCTGCCGCGAGCTCCGGCGCACAAAGTTGCCGGGCGGACTGCCGGTGGGCGCCGCCGTCGCTACGCCGGGTTTCCGCCTTCCCGCCCAGTGGGTGGTGCATACGGTGGGACCCAACCGTCACGCCGGCCAGACGGATCCGGCGCTGCTCGCCTCCTGTTTCCACGAAAGCCTCAAGGTGGCGGCCGGGCTGGGTGCCCGGTCCGTCGCCTTCCCGGCGATCAGCGCCGGAATCTACGGTTGGGACGCCCGTCAGGTGGCCGAGGTGGCGTTCGACGCCGTGAGGTCGTTTTCGTCGTCATCTTCCGGTGGTGCCGCTGCGGACAGCCGCCCGCTGGAGGTGGTGGAGTTCGTGCTGTTCTCGGAGGAGACGACGGCGGTCTTCCGGACTGTTTTTGCTTCCTCGCCGGGGCTGGACCCCTCGCTGAAACCTGACGACTGACGCTTACGGCGACGCACCACGAAGTACAGGATGGTGACGAGCGCCAGCGATGGCAGGCCAAAGACCAACGTCATGTTGAAAGCAGAAGTGCCTAAGGTGCTGACGGCGATGGCGAGCATGAGGACTGCACCGAGGACGGTGCCCACAGGGTAAAACCGGGTTTTGTAGGAGAGCTCGGTTCCGCTGCGTTTCATGCTGCGGCGGAAGAACCAGTGGGTTACGAAGATCATGAACCAGGTGAACATGGCCCCGAACATGGAGATTGCCATCATGAAGGTGAAGGCCGACTCCGGGAACATTGCGTAGACCACCGTGGCGATGGCGATTCCAGTGGTGGACAGGATCAACGCATTAACCGGAGCGCCGTTGGAACGCAGTTTTCCGAACACGGCCGGGGCGTCCCCGCTGCGCGAAAGGCTGAAGATCATCCGCGTGGAAATGTAGAGCTGGCTGTTCATGGCGGAGAGCGCGGCGATGATCACCACGAATGTCAGCAGGCTGTCAGCGAAAGGGATACCGAGGTTCTGCATGACGGTGACGAAGGGGCTGCCGCCGGCAAGGATTTGGCTGACCGGTGCGATGGCCAGGATCAGCGCCAGCGTGACGATGTAAAACAACAGCAGCCGGGCAATGGTGGTGCGGAAGGCCTTCTTGACTGCGGTGGCAGGGTCCTTGGCCTCGCCTGCTGCAATGGCGATCATTTCGATGCTGAGGTAGCTGAAGATGGACACGATCACTGCGAACCAGGTGCCGGATAACCCGTTGGGGAAGAAGCCGCCTTCGGCCGCGTAGTTGTGGAAACCCGTGCCTTCCGTGCGGGCGCCGAAGACGATGTACGCGCCAAGCACGATGAAGGCGATGATCGCGAAGACCTTGATGCTGGAGAACCAGTATTCCAAGGTTCCGAACACCTTCACGTTCATGGTGTTGACGCCGATCAGCACGGCGGAGAAGAAGATCACCCAGAGCAGTGATGGCACGTCAGGGAACCACAGTTTCATGTACTCACCCACGGCGGTCACTTCTGTTCCCACAGCCAGCACAATGCAGGACCAGTACATGTACTTGACCAGGAAACCGGCCAATGGGCTGACGTAGTGCTCGGCGAAAGCACCGAAAGAGCCCGACGTTGGGTGGGCCACCGTCATTTCGGAAAGGCTGCCCATCAGGAGCAGGGCAATGAGCCCGCCAATCGCGTAGCTGATGATGACGCTGGGACCGGCCAGGCCGATAGCGAACTTGCTCCCGAGGAACAACCCCGTGCCGATCGCACCGCCGAGCGCGATCATGGTCATTTGGCGCGAAGTGAGCTGGCGTTTGAGCCCACCTTCACGTTCTTGGATTCTGTCGAAACTGCCCATGGCGACCTCCCGATCGATTCTGCAAATCGCTTCAAGATAGAATCCGGATCAAGTTCAAACCAACGATTTCGAAGCATCACGAGGATTTTGGAGGTGTATTCGTGTCTGATTCACCGTTGACCCGAGGGCAGGGGGTCGTTTCGAACCGGGTTCGGCTCGACGGGACTGACCGGCTGATCCTCCAAGAACTCATGGCCGACGCCAGAATCCCCAACAACGTGCTCGCCTCGAAGGCGGGTATAGCTCCTTCCACGTGCCTCGGACGGGTCCGTGCACTGCGGGACGCGGGGATAATCCGCGGCTTCCACGCGTCGGTGGACCTTGAGGCGCTGGGGTTGCTGGTCTACGCGCTGATCTCAGTGCGCGTGAACTCGCAGGCCAGGAACAAGATGCTGGCCATTGGCCAACGGCTGAGAGCGCTGCCGAACGTCCAAAGTGTGTTCCTGCTGGCCGGGGACCAGGATTTCCTGATGCACGTCGCCTGCGGAACTCCCAAAGAGCTCCGGGACTTCATTGCAGTCCATCTGGCCTCTGATCCGGCCATCGCGAATACCCAGACGAACCTGGTCTTCGATCACCTGACGCCGGGGGACTGACGTTTGGGCTGACCTCGGAGCTCTACCGGAAATGCCCCTGGCACGTGCTTAGCCGTGGGCTTCGCTGAGCTCCAACTGGCTGCGGTACTCCACCGGTTGCTTGCTGATCGGATCCACAAAACGAATGCCGCGGGCCAGGAGCTGGAGCGGCTTGGTGTAGTCGTCCGGGGCTTTGTCCAGCAGCTCCGGGTAGAAGGCGTCATTGATGATGCCCAGGCCGAGGGACGCCATGTGGACACGAAGTTGATGGGTTTTCCCGGTGTGCGGCTCCAGCCGGTACAGCGCGCGTTGGTGAGTACCGGCGTCGAACGTTTTTGTTTGTTCGATCCGCGTCTCCGCGTTCGGTTCGCCGTCGATGACTTCGGCGAGCAGGTAGCTGCGGGACTTGGTCATGCGGTTGCGGACCACGGCGGGGAACTCGACGGCGGGATGGCCTGCGGCGGGCGTCGCGGCGGAGACGCACTCGTATTCCTTCTGGACCTGGCGCTTTTCGAAGAGTACCTGGTATTTGCCGCGCGTCTCCGGGTTGGTGGAGAGCAGCAGCAGTCCGGCGGTCATGCGGTCCAGGCGGTGCATGGGGATGAGGTCCGGGAGGTCCAGCAGGTTCCGCAGCCGAACCAGAGCAGATTCCTGGATGTACGTGCCTCCGGGGGTGGTCGGCAGGAAGTGCGGCTTGTCAACCACCAGGATGTGGTCGTCCTGGTGAAGGATGTCGATCTCCACGGGAAGCCGGGTCTCAGGCGGCAGGGTGCGGTAGTACCAAATGAAGGTGTGGTCCTCCAGTTTGGTGCTCCGGTCCAGCGGCACGCCGCCTTCGCCCACGATCTCTCCGGCGTCGAACCGGTCCTCGATGCCTTGGGGGTCTATGTGTCCCCAGCGATGCATCATGTAGTCCATGGCGGTGATCCAGGGGCCCTCGTCCGGCAGGCGGAGGCGGGTCGCGTTCACGCCGTCGCGCACGGGGAGGGGGGATTGCATCACCGGTCAATTCTACCGGTGCTGCGTTGTGGGGCCCGCTCTGCAGGGTATTTCGTCGCGAAAGCATGCATAGCAGGCCCCGCAACCTCCGAACAGAAAAAAGTTCTTGACAAGAAAAGTTGTCGGTCGCCATACTTAAAGCATGTTGGACATCGAAGTGATCGAGGACCCGGCCGCGGCAGAAGCGTCGCTGGATCCCATCCGGACCCGCATTCTGCACGAGCTCACCGAGCCGGC
The DNA here is from genome assembly GCF_050435325.1 of Paenarthrobacter sp. TE4293. Lineage (NCBI taxonomy): Bacteria > Bacillati > Actinomycetota > Actinomycetes > Micrococcales > Micrococcaceae > Paenarthrobacter > Paenarthrobacter sp. TE4293. The sequence goes on along the minus strand of NZ_JBNJRY010000006.1, from coordinate 153,838 downwards.
GTCCGCCACGCAATTGGCGGCCAGGGTCGGCCTGCCCCGGCAGAAGGTGAATTACCACCTCAAGGCCCTCGAACGCCACGGCTTGGTTGAACTGGTGGAGGAACGGCGCAAGGGAAACGTCACCGAACGTGTTGTGCGTGCGACGGCGGCCTCCTATGTGATCTCACCGGTCGCGTTGGCGTCCGTGGCCCCGGACCCCCGTCGCTTCGCAGATCGCTTTTCCGCTTTCTGGCTCCTCTCCCTTGCCTCGCGCACCGTCCAGGAAATGGGCAAGCTCATCTCCGGCGCTGCCCTGGCCAAGAAGAAGCTCGCCAGCTTCGCGATCGACGGCGAGGTCACGTTCCGCTCTGCCGCCGACCGCGCAGCGTTCGCCGAGGAACTCGGCGTGGCGGTGACCCGGCTCGTCGACAAGTACCACGACGGCGGTGCTGCCGCAGTGGCGGGCGGGGCACGCAAGCATCGCCTCGTCGTCGTGCTTCACCCCGCACTCAAGCCGCCAACACCACAAGAGACATCAACTCAACAAACTCCAGAAAAGGACCACGGCAATGACTGAGAACAAGAACTTCGAAATTGTGGCGGACACCGAGCTGCCTGGAACTCCCGAGCGCGTGTGGCAGGCTGTCACCGCGGACACCGCAGCCTGGATGTTTCCCACGGACCAGTGGCCGGACGTAAAAACCGTTCAGGAGTACCCCACGCACCTGGTGTCCCGGATGGACGGACCCGACGGCTGGTTCAACCAGCTCGAACATGTCCTCGAGCCGCTCGACGGTGGCCGCGCCAAACTGCACTATGTCCACAGCGGCATCTTCGCCGACAACTGGGACGAACAGTACGACGGTGCCAGCAAGCACACGGCGTTCTACCTCCACACGCTGGGTCAGTATCTGCAGTACTTCGACGGCCGGGCGGTAGTGTTCACGGACATCCAGGCGCCGGCTGCCTCGCAGACTCCGGACGGTTTCACGCAGTTGAAGAAGGCGCTCGGCGTTGAGGGGATCCCGGCTGGAACAGCCGTTGACCTAGAGGTCGACGGCGTCGGGCGGCTGACCGGTGAAGTGGACTTCGCCAACGGGAATTTCCTTGGCCTGCGGACCGGCGACACCCTCTACCGGTTCTTTGGGCGGAACGCCTTCGGTGCTCCGGTGGGCATGACCGTGCACGATTTCAGTGGCTCGGGCGACTCGGAACTCGCGGCGAAGGCCTGGGGCAACTTCCTCGGGAAGGTCTACGCCTAGGGTCTACGGGGCCCAGGCGCGTGCCACGGATTCCAGGGCGGCCTCGTAGATTGCGCCCCAGTCAGTTGCGGGATCGTTCATCTGCGCCAACTCCAGGCTGACCAGGCCGTGGACCTGCCCCCAAATGGCCATCGCAACCATGGCTGGGTCGTGATTCCGGAGGGCGCCTGCTGACTGGGCGGCGACTACCGCCTCCATCAAGGGGCGCATCGAGTCGGAGGCGACGTCCGGCGTCGGGCTGCAATCAACATAGGCGGCCAGTGCCCCGCCGAACATGAGCCGGTACAGGGCCGGGTGCTCCAGTGCCCACACGCGATAGGCCCGTCCGAGCCCCAGCAGCCCGGCCTGAGCGGCTTCTCTTTGGGACTCGCCGAAGGATCGAAAACCGTCGTCGACGGCGGCCGTCAGGAGTTGGGCTTTTCCGCCGAAGAGGGAGTAGATCGCGGTGGTGGAGGTTTCGGCCGCAGCGGCCACGTCGCGGAGGGTGACGCGGGCTGGTCCTTCGCGGTCCACGAGTTCCGCGGTGACGGCCAGGAGCCGTTGCTGGACGTGCTGGTCATGAACGATGGGTCTTGCCATGTCTCCCAGTGTTTCATAACATTGTTTCATAACAGCGTTACGAAACTTCGACTGAAGGATTCCCATGGCACAGGAGATTTTCCCCGGCCGCTTTACCGCTGACATCGGACGCGACACCGTGACGGTCTTCCTCATCGGGATGCGGGCCAACCGGTGGTGGAAGACGGGCCGCGTAGCGAAGGTCGCTTCGGCCATGCCCACCATGATGAAGCACCTCGCCACCAATCCTGAGGCCGGGCTCCTGGGGAGCGAACAGTGGTTTGGGCGCACCACCATCCTGCTCACATACTGGGAAAGCCCCGAGCACCTACGGCGTTTCGCTGCGGACCGCGATTCGCCGCATCTGGGGCCGTGGCGGAAGTTCATGAAGGAGATCGCGGGCAGCGGGGATGTGGGCGTGTGGCACGAGACGTACCAGGTTCCGGCGTCGGGCATCGAAGTGGTGTACAACGGGATGCCGCTGTTCGGCTTGGCCAAGGCAACCTCGCATGTTCCCGTCGGGCCCGGCAGCAACACGGCAAAGCAGCGGATGGGCCCAGCCGCCCGGGCGGCCCGTTAGGCGACCGCGACGGCGGCCGGCCGCTCGTCCTTGAGGGTGCGGCGAAGGTGGGGCGCGGCGTCGAGCTTGTCCTGGGCGGCGCGGAGCGCACCGACGGCGAACTCCAGCTGCTCAGGCGGCAAGGTGTACGGAACGCGCAAGTAATGCTCGAACGCACCACCGACCCCGAAACGTGGTCCGGCCGCCAACCGGATACCAAATTCGGGCGCCAGGACCGTGAGCGCGGTACTGGAGGGCGAGGGAAGCCGGCACCACACCGTGAGCCCGCCACGGGGGCGCTCCACTTCCCACTGAGGCAGATGCTCCGCAAGCAATCCCCGCAGGGAATCCCGGTTGTGGCGGAGCTCCTCAAGCCGGGCGTCCAAGGGCTCGGAGAATGATCTGACCAGTCGGGCTGCGGCCAACTGCTCCACCACAGGCCCGCCGAGGTCCATGACTGTCCTCGTCGCCACGAAGCGGGTAATCAGCGCTTCCTCTGCCCGGATCCACCCGGTCCGCAGCCCGGCCCAATGCGATTTGCTCAGCGAACCAATGGACACCACAGCGGAACCGAAGGCTGACATCGGCGCGGTCCGGACGCCGTCGAGGTTCAGTCCCCGCAACGTCTCATCAACCACCAGTACGGTGCCGGAGGCAGTTGCCGCCCGGACGAGCCGCCGGCGCTGCAGATCCGACATGATGCGCCCTGTCGGGTTGTGGAAGTCCGGCACCAGGTAGGCCATGGCGGGGCGTTGCTGGTTCATGGTGGCCACCATCGCGTCGATGTCCCATGCGGGCGAGGTGCCGGCCGGCAAAGCGACCGGCAACGGTTTGCACCCGGCGGAGCGGATGGCGTCCAAGGCGTTGGGGTAGGTGGGATGCTCCACGAGGACCCGGTCCTGCTTTCCGGCGAGGGCCCGCAGTACGATATTGAGCGCGTGCTGGGCGCCGGAAGTGACCAGGATCTGGCCGGCTGTGGTGGGCACTCCCTCGGCGGTGTACTTTTCCGCGATGGCCTCGCGCAAGGCCGGCACTCCCACGGCGTCGTACCCAAAGCCCGGCAAGAGGGCCGGAAGCTCGGTCAGGGCGTCCGCGAACGCCCGATGCACCACTTCCCCGGCCGCCGGCAGTGACGCATAGGCGAGATCCAGCAGTCCCTCCGGAACGGCGAGTCCGGGCGCGCTGACCGGCACGGTCCGGTGCGGGATGCAGGTCCGCCCGCGGCTGCCCTGGCCGGCCGTCAGGAAGCCCTGCTCGCGCAGGCTCGCATACGCGGCCGTCACGGTGGTGCGGCTGAGGCCAAGTGTCTGTGCGAGTGCCCGCTCGCTGGGCAGTGCCACGTCCAGCGGGATGCGGCCATCCATCACCAACAAACGCACGACGTCGGCCAGCTCGCGGTAGGCGGGCAGGGCGCCGGAGTTCCAGGAGCCAAGGAGGCGGACGAGTGCAGTGGGATTCAGTGAGCCGGACATAAGACCAGTATTCCAAACTGGCTATGGAATACAAGGCCAGTTTTCTTGGATGATGTATTTCATGATGACCCGCAGAATCACACAACTCCTGATCGGCCTCGCGATGTATGGCATCTCCTTGGCCATGTTCATCCGGGCCGGCCTTGGCTTGGACCCTTGGGACGTGTTCCACCAAGGCGTGTCCGAGAAGACCGGGTTCAGCATCGGCGTCGTGGTCATCGCGGTCAGCTTCCTGGTCCTCCTCTTGTGGATTCCGCTGCGGCAGATGCCGGGTGTCGGGACGATCGCCAACGCTGTCCTGGTGGGGCTCTTTGCCGATCTGGGGCTGTGGCTCATCCCCGGGTTCTCCCACCTTGGGGGCCAGATTGCCATGCTGGCCGGTGCCGTCATCCTCAACGGCATCGCCTCCGCCTGCTACATCGGTGCACGCCTGGGTCCTGGCGCCAGGGATGGCTTGATGACTGGCCTCGTCCGCCGCACGGGGTGGTCCGTGCGGCTGGTCCGCACCGGCATCGAAGTCGTGGTCCTCGCTGTGGGCTTCCTGCTGGGCGGTTCGGTGGGCGTCGGAACAGTGGTGTACGCCCTGGCCATCGGACCGATCGTGCAGGTCCTGCTGCCGAAGTTCATGGTCCCGGAGCAGGCAAAGGCAACGGCCCCCACGGACGTCGTGGAGGCCGCCCCCGCGGCTTGACCGGATCGCCTTAGCGGCACGCCTCCAGGTCCTCGCCGTACCGCAACCAGTCCGGCAGGTCCTGAACCAGGGCATCGCGGATGGCGGGTGTTCCAGCGCTCCGCCAGTCGACGTCGTCGTTGATCTCGATCTCGTACTTCTTCCACTCAAACCAGTTGATCATCTTCAACCGGGGGTACTTCCGGTGGGTTTCGGCCGAGAAGACCTGGCGCCACCAAGCTTGCTTGACGTCGAGCTCGGAGGCGCCGCCGCGTGCCGGGGTGAAGATGGCCGCAGTCTCCGGGACGGCCACAGGTTTGCCGTGGTCCACCCCGTACACCTGGTAGAAATCGGGGACGGAACTGTCATCTCCCGCGGTGCCGCTGTAGGTGCCGGTGAGCATGGCCAGGAATTTCCCCGGCTCGGAGATGTCGTTGTTGCCCCAGGGGCGTTGGTTGCCCCAGTGGTACAGCGAGACGCCAACCCAGTCCACGGCGTCGTCCCCGGGGTAATAGGGCGCGTACGTGTCATCGTTCATGGTGAGTGTGCCGTCGTGGTCGGTGTCCAGGGCAGCGAAATCCGGAGTGCCCGGACGCGCGGCAAACTGGCCTCCGGTAAACGGGTAACCGCCGCCGTAGTTCGGAGCCCACATCATGGACGTACCCGGGGCCTGCGTGTGGACTGCCGCGGCCACTTTGCGGAAGACCCCCACATAGTGGAGCGGTTGCTGGCCCCAGGAGTACCAGGAACCGTTCATTTCATGCGCGAAACGTACGACGACGGGCGTCCCCTGATCGTTGATGGCCCGTAAGTCGGTGGCCAGCTTCGCGATGACTTCGTCGCTCATGGTCGCCAGGCCGCCGTGCGGTTCCAGCGTCAGGAGCAGGACTCCGCCGGCAGGGCGGACCTGGGTGACGGCGTTGGTGGTGTGGGTCCACGTTTCGTCGTCGTAGGGGATGTCCGAGAACTGCACCACTACCGCGGGATCATGCCCGAGATTGGCTTGGTGTTCGGCCAAGGTTTCGGAGTTCCAGTCCAGGTTGACGCCCAGGAGCACCCCGTCCTGGGGCACGATGGTGGAGGCGTCCACAGCCCTGCAGAGGGAGAGTGCCTGCACCACTGGTACCACCTCCTTGGAAGCGAAGCCCAGTCCTGTGGCAGCAAGGGCAGTCACTACCAGGGGGATGAGCAGGCTGGCCCGGCGGCGTTTCCGGTCCGGATGGCCGGTGAACGTGGGAGGTGCCGTGGCCACGGTCAGTCCCGCCCCAGGGCACGGCGTCGGCGCGCGAAGAGCCCACGCCTGCGTGACTGCGGCGCGAGGTGACGTGCCCGCGCGAGTTCCGTGCCGCCGTCGACCGCTTCCTGGCGGGTGGCGTAGATTCTGGCCACGTGCCCCAGATGGGCTTGGAGCCGTGTTTGTTCGAGGGCGGTGGAGCTGCCGAAAAGGCGGAGATCGCCGCCGCGGGACCTGAGCACGTGCAGGACCTCAAGCAGGCCAACGACGCCGGACGCGCCCACGGATGTCACGTGGGCAACATCCAGCAGAACCACTACAGGACCGTCGGTTGCGGCTTCTGCGGACATATGGCGAAGGCTGAGGACACTCGCGGCGTCCAAAGTGCCGTCAACGGTCAGATCGAAGGATTTCAGCGGGGCGGACAGTGAATTTTGGACAGGGGAGAGGGTGGACATGGGGTCGCTCCTGGCTGGGGGTTGGAACGGCTGTTAGTGGGTTTGTTGTCAGTGGTTGGTTGGGGGTGCGGATTCGAGGACGTGGGTGAGCTCCTGTGGAACGGGAACCGGTTCGAGGAGTTCGTCACCGGGACCCCGGTATCGGGCAGCCCCGATCACCACGCTCAGCAGCGCCAGGTCCAAAGCAACCCAGGCCAAGGTGATAAGGGTTGGATACAGCGGGGCTTCGTCGGTGGATGCCCGGACAATGCCGATGAGCGCGGAAACAACCAGCAAGGCCATCGCCGCTACCTGAAGCCTGACGTGCTGGAACCCGCGTCCCGCAGCCTGCTTGCTCTTGGCCGTCACCGAGAACGTCAGGTGCTTGCCAAGGAAGACGGCGGCCGCTCCCGAACAGGTGGCGGCGATCCAGGTGGGGAACAGGGCAAAAGACCATTGCTGGCCGCGCCACAGCCCTTTCGAGCCGTTGCCTGCCACTTGGAACAGGACCTGGCACGAGATGAAGAAGGGAAGGAACAAACAGAAGAACACCACAGGACTGGCCGTCAACGGGTAGGTGCCGGCCACCAGGAACACCACGGGCGCTGCGATGTAGCTTAGGGCGGCGAACCCATTGAGGTAACTGGTCATGGTGCCCAGATACATCAGGCGCTGGGCCACCGTGAGGCCACGCAGCAGCAACGGGTTGTCGTTGAAAAAGACCTGCATGGTGCCGGCAGCCCAGCGATGGCGTTGGGAGAGCATGGTGGAAACATCCTCAGGTGCCAGCCCGTGGACCAGGACCTCGTGGTGGTACACGCTGCCCCATCCCATTGCGTGAAGGTGCATGGCCGTGGCCATGTCCTCGGTAATGGTGGTGATGTCCATGGGGTGGATGGCCAGTGCTTGGTCCGTGTGCGCCACGTCCACCGATTCCAAGACGGCGTCGAGTTCAGGCACAACATCATCCATCGCATCCGGCATGGACAAGGCCGCCGCATGGAAAGCTACACGGAGCTCAAAAGTGATCTCGGCGAGGACATCGCCTCTGCGGACCTGACGTTCCGCGCGCGCCATCGCTTCCAAAGCCTGCTCGACGGCGGGCATGGCGGCAGGATGGCGCCTCCCCAGTTCGCCCAGAAGATCCTGAAGCCTGGAGCGGCCCTTCCTGATGGAGCTCCACGTCTGTTCCGTGGCTGTCCGGGTATAGCGGGTCAAGCCCAGGGCCATGAGTGCTTCCCGGCGCAGGACAGCATTCGAGCCGCAGAAGAACGCTGCGTCCCAACCATCCTTGCCCTGTTGGATGGGGCCATAGAACAGTTCCGCCTGGCTGCCTAACGGGTCCCGGTCCGGGACGTTCCAGAAGTGCTGCGGCGTCTGGACGAAAGCCACTTCATCGGCATCAAAATAGCCCAGGACCCGGTCCAGGAACCGGGGTTCAGGAACTTGGTCCGCGTCCAGGATGGCCACGAATTCGCCCGTGGTCATGGCCAGGGCGTTGTTGACGTTGCCCGCCTTCGCGAAGCGCTGCCGTCCGTCCCACTCAGGTCCACGGGTGATGTATCCGACGCCGATCTGCCCGGCCGCCTTCGCGAATTCAGCGCGGTCGCCGTCATCCAGGATCCACGTTTGGTGGGGGTAATCCATGTCCCTGGCGGCAATGGCGGTTTTGAGGACCAGCTCGAGTGGTTCGTTGTAGGTGGCGATGAAAACGTCCACCGTCCTGCCCGGAAGGGCAGGCGGGGGAGGCGGCCGCCGTCGGGCGTTCCACATGGTGATCGCGTACAGCGCTGATTCGCCCAGGCTGTAAGTCTCCGCGGCCACGAGGGGCAGCGAAATCCACCATGCGTCCCACGCGACTGTCCCGGACCAACGCCAACTGATGTAGATCACGCCAAAGGAAACCACCAGAACTGCAAGGATCCTTACCAGTATTTGTCTGTGAATGCCCATGTTTAGCCTCCGGTAACTGCTGGGGAAAAGGCCAAGGCGCGGCAGTATGCCCGGACACCCTCGAAACCAAGGGTGGGAGGACACAGCTGACGCGCCTGGAGCATGCATCGTCGATGCTCAGAGGAAGGAATTCGGCTGCGAACGGAATTTCCCTATGCCATCCGGGGTGACGTTCGAGTCAAGCCGAATGGTTCCTGATTCCACTTTCCCCCGCTGATATTTCGTCGCGGTTACGGAAACAAAAAGTACGCTCACTGAATTATTTCCTCGCCGTGACGTTTTGCGTGTCGAGGCGAAAATGCTTGCGCGCCGGCATGCCGCGCCGTCAGAGTGGCATGCATGAAGCGAAGACCCAAGCCCATGATGGTGGTCATTCTTGGCCTGACCATCGCGGCTACGGTCATTGCGCCGGAGCCGTCCGCCTTGGCAGCCGCGGGCATGCCGTCGCCCGGTGACCTGGTGTGGAGTGACGAGTTCAACGCCCCCGCCGGCACAGTACCGGACGCTGGAAAATGGAGCCACGACACCGGAGGGACCGGCTGGGGCAACGGCGAACTGCAGTACTACACCGGCGATGCCCGAAACGCCGCTACGGATGGTCAGGGAAATATGGCCATCACGGCCCGCAAGGAAAACCCTGCAGGTCTCCAGTGCCACTACGGGACGTGCCAGTACACGTCCGCGCGCCTGCTGACCGCCGGGAAATTCAGCCGGAACCAAGGCCGGTTCGAAGCGCGGATGAAACTACCCAAGGGGCAGGGCATGTGGCCCGCGTTCTGGATGCTTGGGGAGAACGTCTTCAGCGACGGCTGGCCTGAAAGCGGCGAGCTCGACGTCATGGAAAACGTCGGCAAAGAACCTGGAACGGTGTGGGGAAGCATCCACGGCCCCGGCTACTCCGGGGCCAACGCGGTCAACGCCGGCTACACCCTGCCCAACGGCAAAGCCTTGGGCGACGGGTTCCACACGTTCACCGTGGACTGGGGGCCCGAATCCATCACCTGGTATGTCGACGGCACTCCCTACTCACGGAAAACCAAGGCCACAACACCCGGTGCTTGGGTCTTCGACCACAATTTCTTCCTCCTGTTGAACCTGGCCGTCGGCGGCTACTGGCCGGGAGCTCCGGACGCAGGCACAGCGTTCCCGCAGTCCCTCCTGGTCGATTACGTCCGGGTCTATGAACTAGCTGCCCCTCCGTCACCACCTGCAAGCGCGGCCGGAACCCGGATCCAGGGCTACGCGGGCAAGTGCATCGACGTCGTCGGGAGGCAAGCCATGGACGGTGCTCAACTGCAACTATGGGATTGCGACACAGCAGCCTCGGAGCAGTGGACTTTCGCGGCCGACGGAACGCTGCGCTCCTTGGGTAAATGCATGGACGTCGCCTGGGGATCCACATCCAACAGCGCACGCATCCAACTCACCGGGTGCAACGGCAACGCGGCGCAGAAGTTCGTCCTGAACGATGCCGGGGACCTGGTTAATCCACAGGCAAATAAATGTGTTGACGTCGCCGATTGGAGTTCATCCAACGGTGCACGGCTGCAATTATGGGATTGCGCCGGGTCCGCCAACCAGAAGTGGTGGCGGATGGCGTAGGAAAGCGTCCGACGGCGGCGCGCGACTTTACGGGGCCCGTTCGACTATTGCTGGGGCGGCTGGGGAGCTTCCTGGAGTAGTCGGCCGGAGCCGTGGGTGTGCGTTGTCGTCGCGGCGGATGGTGGGTCGCCCGGCCGGGCTGGTTGTTCCGGGCCCGGCCGGGCGGGCTACGGCTGGGCCGGTTTCCGGTGGAGTGTTTGCCGTTTCCGCTTTACGGAGCCGGCTGGCACCTCGGGCAGAAGTAGATGTCCCGTTCCTCGGTTCCATCCGGACCGGCCAGCAGGCCACGCCGCACCGTGGCGCCACAGCGCCTGCACGGTTGGCGTTCCCTGCCGTAAACCCAATACCCGGGCCTCAAGGCGCGTGGGCCCAGAGTGGTCCGGCGGCCTGGGCCAAGGTTTTCGCCCAGGAGCCGCTTGGCGTCGTTCACCGTCTTGGCGAGGTCCGGAACCTCTCCCACCGGGAGGGCGGGGTGGATGCCGGAGAGGTAGCAGGCTTCGCAGCGGTAGATGTTGCCAATGCCGGCAAGCTTCCGCTGGTCCAACAGCGCAAACCCTACGGTGACGTCCGGCTCGGCCCGGAGCCTGCGCAAGGCCTCGTCCTCGTCCCAATCAGGGCCAAGGAGGTCCGGTCCGAGGTGCCCGACAATCTTGTCTTCCTCAGCGGTGGGCACCACTTCCAGGATGCCCAACGAGAATCCGACAGCATCTGCCGAGGCGGTGCGGAGCACACACCGTGCCGTGTGGCCGGGCTTGGTCCACCGACCACCCGGCGGATAGATCATCCAGTTCCCCTCCATCTTCAGATGCGAATGGATGGTCAGCGCCCGGGGCTTCCTGCTGGCACCGGGTTCCTCATCAACAGGGCCGGCGAGGCGCATCAGCAGGTGCTTGCCCCGGGGGACCACCTCCGTCATGGTCCACCCGGCCAGGTTCAGGGTGGCGAAACGGGGCACCCGGAAGTCGGACGCCTTGATGGTTTGCCCGGCGAGGGCCTCGTTCAACCGTGACGCAGCGCGCCAAATGGAATCGCCTTCAGGCACGGATCCGGAGTCCCTTCGGAGTGGAGTAGGCGCCGGCAGCCGCCAAGGCGACGGCGATCGGGGTTTCGAGGAGGTCGTGGCCGTTGACCTTTTCCATGAAGAGCTTGTCAACGGCACCACGGCGTACCACATCCACCAATGCCTGGGCCGCCAGTGACAGCACGGCGTCGTCCTGGCTGAAGGTGAGCAGCGTCTTGCCGCCGCGTTCAACGTACAGGACCAACGCGCCGTCGACCATCACCACCAGCGCGCCGGCCTTGCGCCCCGGACGGTGACCGGAACCGGCGTCGACCGACAGCGCCGGCCACGGAAGCGCCGCGCCGTAGGGGTTTGCCGGATCCGTTGCGGCCAGCGCCAAAGCCGACGGTTCTGCCGTGGAGATGCGGGCATCCTCCGTGAAGGATCTCAGCCGGTCCACCGTCGCAGGGACGGCGAACTGCGCAGCACCCAGATGCTCGATGAAGTAGCCCCGTCGGCACCGGCCCGCTTCCTCCAGCCGCGCCAGCACTTTGTACATGAGCCCGAAGCCGCCGATGATGTTCTCGGCCATGACCGAACCGCGGGTTACTACGCCGTACCTGTCCAGCAGCAGTTCGGCCGTGCCACGGGCATGGATGGTGGGGTCCAACTCCGGCGCAGGCAAGGCTGACCAGCGGCCGACTGCCGAAGGCGGTGCGGGGGCAATGCCACCTGACACCGAGCCATAACGGCCGCCGGTGAGTCCAGGCGAGCCGAGCAGACCGGTCCCGTGCGAGCGCCCCAGCCTGCTGAGGCGGGGAGCCCGCGCCCTCGGGGCCTTGGCCACCTGCCGGTGGGCGGTTTTGCCGCCGGCAATCATGGCGCGCACGGGAGCGAAGGTATCTCCTGTCACCCTGCCGGCCCAGACCAGGTCCCACAGCGCAGAGACCACGGCGTCGTCACTCAACACCGAATCCATGCCGCCTGCCACGTCAGTGAGTTGCCGGAAGAAGTAGCCACCGCCTGCGCTGAAGTGCTCCAGGAGCCGCTGTTGGGCGTCGCCGGGTTCGAACTCGGGGGAGGGGTTGAGGGTCAGCTCGGCGGAATCGGCCACGTGGAGGCTGATCCAGCCGTCGTTTCCCGGGAGCGAACCGGCACCGGACCATAGGAGCTCGCCCGCGGCCATCAGTTCGTCGAGCATGGCCGGTTTGTAGTCCGCCACCCGGCTCGCCAGCACCAAAGGCTCCCAGGCTGAAGCCGGGATAGGTACGCCGGAGAGTTGGTCGACGGCCGTAATGATGCCATCAAGTCCGCGCAGCGCCTGGCTCCGGGACTTCCCTGGCGCTGTGACGTTTTGCCATGCGGGGAGGAACCGCCCATAGGCTGCGGTGTCTACGGGTTCAACTTCGGCGCGGAGCGCAGCGAGGGAACGACGACGGAGCTTGCGCAGGACCTCGGCATCGCACCACTCGCTGGACGGCGGTGCCTCGACGGTCATGAGCTCGGGATCTGCCCCTTCTGCCGGGGCATCAATGGCAACTGCGTGTGGCCGGAACTCGCCCTCCACCACGCGGCCGTCACCGGCGAGCCGTTTCAGGGCAGTGTTGACCACCGCGACACCAAGCCCCAACCTCGAAGCAGCCTCCGAAGCAGTGAACGGCCCGTGCGTTCGGGCATACCGGGAAACGAGGTCGCCCAAAGGGTCAAGGACCGGCTCAATGAAGGCCAGCGGGACACCCATGGGCAACGGAACGCCGATGGCGTCGCGGAGCCGGGCGGCGTCCTCCACCGCCGCGAAACGCTCGACGCCGCCAATGGTTACCTTGAGCGCACGGTTGGCTTTCTGCAGGGCAGCCAAGTGCGATCCGGCGTCGGCCACCGTCCCCGGAGGTGCGGCCGGCGGCGTCTCTTCCACAAGATCCGTGCCGTCGAGCTGCCCCGGGGCGTCCGGCTGCTGGGCACCTTCAAGCCGTTCGGCTACTTCTTCCACGCTGAGCGGGCCGAGCAACCGCAGTAGATCCGCGACGCCCTCCATCCCCCGCACGCGCCTGTCGGGGACCAGGCGCTGCAGTTCCCGCTCCGTGGCGTCGATGACGGCCGCGTCCAGGAGCTCACGCAATTCCACACGGCCCAGAAGTTCGTTGAGGAGCGTGGAGTCCAACGCGAGGGCGGCAGCACGGCGTTCTGCCAAGGGGGAGTCGCCCTCGTACAGGAACTGGGCCACATACCCGAAGAGCAGCGACTTGGCGAAGGGGGACGGCTGCTGCGTGGTGGTCTCCACGATCCTGAGTTCACGACGCTCCACAGAGGCCGCAATGTCTTTGAGCGCGGGCAGATCGTAAACATCCTGCAAGCATTCGCGCACCGTTTCGAGCACGATGGGGAACGAAGGATATTTCCGGGCGACGTCCAGCAACTGGGCCGAGCGTTGCCGTTGCTGCCACAGCGGCTGGCGCTTGGCGGGGTTTTGGCGCGGCAACAGCAGCGCCCGGGCCGCGCACTCGCGGAACCGCGAGGCGAACAGCGCGCTTCCCCCTACTTCTGCGGTGACGATCTGTTCCAGTTCCTCCGGGTCAAACAGGAACAGCTCAGCGCCGGGCGGCTCATCTTCCATCATCGGCACGCGCAGGACGATGCCGTCGTCGGCCGCCATCGCGGAACCGTCCAGTCCGTAACGTTGCTGCAGACGTTGCCCCACGGCGAGTGCCCAGGGGGCGTGGACGGGCATGCCAAAGGGGCTGTGGAGGACTACCCGCCAGTCGCCGAGCTCGTCATGGAAGCGTTCGACCACCAAGGTTCGGTCACTGGGGACGATCTCCGTGGCTTCCTTCTGTTCCCTGAGGTACTGAAGCAGGTTGCTTGCCGCGAAGGCGTCCAGGCCGCTGGCTTGGCAGCGTTCCATGGCAGGAGCCTCGTCAGCGGCGGAGAGTTCGCGGATGAAAGCGCCGAGCGCCCGGCCCAGGTCAACAGGGCGGCCGAGGGAATCGCCCTTCCAGAAGGGGAGCTTGCCCGGTTGGCCGAAGGCCGGGGAGACCAGGACGCGGTCGTGGGTGATGTCCTCGATTTTCCAACTGGTAGCGCCCAGTGCGAAGACGTCGCCCACCCGTGACTCGTACACCATTTCTTCATCGAGTTCACCAACGCGGCGGCCGCCCTTGGCTGCGCGGGCCGAGGCAGTTGGTTCGCTCCCGTCCGCGCTGCCCGGCGAGGCTGAGCCCTCACCTTCTGTGCCGATGATGTACACGCCGAACAGTCCACGGTCCGGGATGGTGCCACCGGAGGTGACTGCGAGACGCTGGGCCCCCGGCCTGCCCTCGATGGTTCCCGCATGCCGGTCCCAGATGATGCGCGGCCGGAGCTCGGCGAATTCGTCTGATGGGTAGCGTCCCGCCAACAGGTCCAGTGTGGCCTCGAACGCGGACCGCGGGAGGCTGGCAAACGGTGCTGACCGGCGCACAGTGCTGAACCAGTCTTCGACGTCGATGCTCCCCAAGGCAGTCGCTGCCACCGTCTGCTGGGCCAGGATGTCCAAGGGATTCGTGGGGATGCTCAAGCGTTCAATTTGCCCGCTCAGCATGCGTTCCACGGTGACACTCGTGTGCAGGAGATCCGCCCGGTGCTTCGGGAACAGCACGCCCTCGGAAATCTCGCCCACCTGGTGGCCGGCACGCCCCACGCGCTGGAGGCCACTGGCCACCGACGGCGGAGACTCCACCTGGATGACCAAGTCCACCGCACCCATATCGATGCCCAGTTCCAATGACGAGGTTGCCACCACACAGCGGAGCCTGCCTGATTTGAGGTCGTCCTCGATCATGGCCCGCTGGTCTTTGGAGACCGAGCCGTGGTGGGCCCGGGCCAGGACAGGATCGGCGCCGGTGGTGCTGCCGGCCTGGGCCATCATGTGGGCAGGGGTGGCTGTTGATGCCGGAACTGCCGGGGCCGGGCCAGTTGATGCCGGTACTCCGGCGTCCGATGCTGGGGCGGCCCACTCGCTGCCGCCTACAGCCATCAATTGCCGTTCAGCGTAGATTTCGTTGAGCCGGGCCGTCAGACGCTCGGAAAGGCGCCGCGAATTTGCGAAGACAATGGTGGATTGCTTGGACAGGACAAGATCAACAATCTGTTCCTCCACATGGGGCCAGATGGATGCCTGGGGCTGCAACCCTGAGGCCGGACCGGAGTCGAACGCTCCGGCAGCACCCTGCAGGTCCGACATGTCCTCCACAGGTACGGTGACCGTAAGGTTCCAGTTCTTCCTGGACGGTGGAGCCACGATTTCCACCGGGGCCTGGCCAGCCAGGAACTGGGCAACCAATTCACGCGGTTGGACGGTGGCCGAGAGCCCGATGCGCTGCGCTGGCTTGGGCAGCAAGGCATCCAGGCGCTCCAAGGAAACGGCCAGGTGGGCGCCGCGTTTTGTACCAGCGACGGCGTGTACTTCGTCGATGATGATGGTGTCCACTTCGCTGAGTGTTTCCCGGGCGCGGGAGGTCAGCATGAGGAACAGGGATTCAGGCGTGGTGATGAGGATGTCCGGCGGGTTGGTCAGCAGCGTTCGGCGATCTGCCGCCGTCGTATCTCCTGAACGGACGCCGACTGTCACGAGCGGTGCAGGCAGCCCCAAACGCTTGGCCGTCTGGGTGATGCCGATCAGCGGCGCACGGAGGTTCCGCTCTACGTCCACCCCAAGTGCCTTGAGTGGGGAGATATACAAGACGCGGGTTTTGGTCTTGGGACGTTTGGCGCGGCCCTTGCCGTTGGCGGGGACTGCCTCCAGCCCTGGGAGGGTGTCCGAGGGCGTGGAATGCAGCCGATCCAAGGCCCAAAGGAACGCTGCGAGGGTTTTGCCGGAACCAGTGGGTGCCACCACCAGCGCATGCGAGCCAGACGAGATCGCGTTCCACGCCCCGTCCTGCGCTGGCGTGGGCTCGGAAAAAGCGCCGAGGAACCATTCCCTGGTTGCCTGGCTGAAACGGCTGATGGCGCCATCCGACGCCTGCGGCTCCTGCATCCCTCCATCATGCCCCACGGCCCCGACAGAATAAGCCGGGAGCCGTGGAGCCAGGGTCAGACTGCCTGGAACGCGGTGACGGTCAGGAGCTTGATGCCGGCATTGCTGCAGGCATCGTGGGGCTCGGCGACGAACAGCGATGCTGTGTCGTTCGGCGGGTAGATCCGGAAGCCGGCGGCAGGGACCTTGGTGCAGTCGCCGTAGTTGCCGGCCTGCGTGTAACGGATTTCAGCCCACGCAGACTTGCCCGGGGCCAGCTCGATCTTGGTGACCGGAGTGGTGGTCTCGCGGGTTGCCGGTTCGCCGATCGGTTCGCCGCTGGCATCGGCTGTCAGTGAGACGCCGGCGAAGCCTTCCAGGACACAGGGGGTTGTGCCGGAGTTCGTCAGGATCAGCTTTTCGTAGATGCTGCCTGCTGCTCCGCCGCCGGTTGAATCGGTAGCCGCCGTCAGCGACGCCGCTTTGCACAGGGTGGCGTCTGCTGGCGCGGCGGACGTGGCGGTCGGCGATGGGGAGGGCGTCGTCGTGGCCGTCGCCGGAGGTGAGCTGGGTGTCACCGAAGCTGACGGACTCGAAGAAGTGGGCGGGGCACTACTGGTTCCCGCAGGGCTGGGGCTTGGCCCGCAAGCCGCCAGGAGCAGCAGTGAAGCCGCTGCCGTCGTCGTCACAAGTCCGGTTTTGATGCGCTGAGTCCACATGGGCACCAGCCTTGCCCCGGCCGTGACGCGAGTCAATTGAGCCACGGCACAGTGTGCGGATTGGCGCCCGGATCGTGATCTTCCGGGCGCCAATCCACGACGACTACTTGGCGGAGTCAGCCTTGGCCGCTGCGGGCTTGGCAGCGCGGCTGCGGAAGAACGCCGAACCACCCAGGCCCAGACCGGCGATACCGGCGATCAGGCCGGCCCAGCTGCGTGCCTGCGAGCCGTCATCGGAGGTCACCGCGGCGGCCTGCTC
Source organism: Paenarthrobacter sp. TE4293 (assembly GCF_050435325.1). Taxonomy (NCBI): domain Bacteria; kingdom Bacillati; phylum Actinomycetota; class Actinomycetes; order Micrococcales; family Micrococcaceae; genus Paenarthrobacter; species Paenarthrobacter sp. TE4293. The sequence goes on along the minus strand of NZ_JBNJRY010000006.1, from coordinate 137,141 downwards.
GGTGGAGACGGCGGTTGCCGCGTGGTGGTCACCTTCCGCGGCAGCAGGGGTGATGGTCACCGACGGCGCAGGAGCCTTGAGTTCGTGCTCGTCCTGGCCCTCCTTGGCGATCTCCGACCAGTCAGTCTGGCCCTGCTCGCAGGTCTGCAAGGTGGGGAAGTAGATGGTCTTGCCGGCCGCGTCCGGCAGTTTGACCGACAGGACCAGAGCGTCACGCAGGTGCGGGTCCAGCGGAGCTTTGGCTGTGTACACGATCTGGCTGGTGCGTTTGGTGATGGTGGTGCCATCGTCCAGCTTCTTGGGCTCTGCGAGGGTCTCCGTGACCTTCTCCACGGTCCAGTTCGGGTTGACCGTGGGCTGGGCGTCGTTCAGCTCCTCGGGGAGTGAAATGGCTACCTTGGTGGTGCCGAACGTGTCGCAACCGTGCGGGATGCCGAAGGTAACCAGGGCGTATGAGTTGGCAGCGGTCTTGTTCGGGTCTGCGGAAACGTGGGCTGACGCTCCGGCCAGGCCGGCCATCATCAGGGCGGCGGTTCCACCGGCGACGGCGGTAGCGGAAAGGGTGCGACGGAGGGCGGACTTGTTCATGGGATTGCCTTTCAGATGCGCTGGCTGAACCGGCGCGGGGGTACGGGTTTGGGGCCCGTCACCATGCAAAGGCTTTGCGTGTGCGGCGTGTTGTCGCGTCGCGTTGGTGCCGGGCGGAACTAGGGAAGGACGACGACGGCGGGCGGGCCGCGTCGGCTGTCTTGCCTGAGGTTCCGCCAGGGGCGGGGGATGAAGACGTCGGGCGCGCCAACCGCGACAGGGGAGGCGCCGGCGTCGGGCCTGAACACCAGGGTGGGCAGGGCGAGCAGGGGACGAAGCCAGACAGCCAGCTGCCACATCGCGTCCTCGCCCTTGGCCAGGACGACGGCGGAAGCAAGCGTGGCCAGGATGTGACCAACAAGCATCAGTGCGCCGAAAGCCGTCCCGAGCTCGTGGGTGTGGGTCGCCGCGATATCCATCCCGGGGTCCAGGGATTCGCCGCCGAGGTGGTGGTTTGCTCCCGGACCGACGGCCGTGATGGGGCTTAGGGCGGTGAAGGCCTCGTGGAGCGCCAACTGTCCTGCGCCCAAGAGGCCCGCCATCGTGACGAGGTTCAGCTTGAACCGGGTGGCCAGCGTGGCAACCAGGGCGGTCAATGCAACGAGCGCCAGCAAAACAGGAGCCGTGGGAAGCGCTCCGCCACCTGCGACGTGCGCCCCTGCAGCAAGGAGGACGACGACCAGCGAAATAGCAGCTGACCGCAGCGCGTGGAAAGGAGCCCGGGGCTGTGAAGCGCGCACTGGTTCCTCCCTGATTTCTGTAGCCGTCCGTAGCCGAGGACTGATTGTCGGCGTCTTGATTCTATCGGGAGTTCGGCGCCGGGCCGGCCTCGGATGGGTGGCTCTGTGGACAGTGACGGCGAGGGGCGGGATCTCTGGACTTGCCCCGCCCTGAAAGAGGCGGGAGTCAGCCCCTTGCGCGCCGGACGAAGGTTGGTTGCGGCGGCTCAGGGACGTCTGCTGCGGACGTCGAACGTCGACGGCGGAGCTCAAGTTTGAGGCTCTCCTCGCCGCGCGCCATGGCCCAGTGGTGATTGGCCGAGAAAGCCGGTTTGAAGAGCCAGCCCAGCCTGCGCAGCAGGGGTTTGGCCGCGCTGACCCGCCAGTCGTAGGTGATGACAACTTCCGGACCGTCGGTCTCGAAGGTCCAGCGGCCCGTGCCGTTGAGGTCCCCTTCGGCGGTGAGGGCAAAGCCGTCCAAGGTCACCGGTTCAGTGACGGTCAGCCGCCAACGCAGGGTGTACGGGAGCCAGCCCTTGGTGTGGAGGTCGAAGCTGGCGCCAACGCCGTCAGGTCCGCCGTCGGCGACGGGTGTGACGGTGAGATAGACGGAGGGCCACCATTGCTGGAGTGTCGCTGCGTCGCCAAGGACGTTCACCACTTCCTCGCGTGTGCCCGCCACTCGCCACACAGTGACGAACTCGTAGTCCGTGCTCCTGGTCGTTTTGTTCGTTGTCCCGGCCATGATTGCCTCCGCGGTCCGTGCTGGTTCCGAGGGTGTCTGGTGGCATCCGTGATTAATCTACTCTTGGCATCGTCGAAGGGTTAGCTCCCGGGGGCTTTGGGCGCGTAAAAGGGTTGGGATCTCGCCTCTCGGGATTCTACTCGCCCGAGTTTTCCCGGGACGTGATGCCGAACGGCGCGGACTGGAGCTCGGTGAAGTTTCCGACGCTGGCCCGGACCGTACACTGCGGTGTGATCTGCAGGGCTGTGACGGTGAGTCCTGAGCTGTCCACCGCCAGCGCTCCGCCACAGCCGTCGGCAAACCGGACCCCCTTCTCCCCGCCAGATACCGCGGCGAGCATCTGCGATGGTTTCCCCGAAGCAGGGCTGACGTAGAGCGGATTGAGTTCATCGGCGCCGCTCGCCCACACCGGAACCAGCGTGATTTTCAGGGGACTGGGCGTGACAACGCGGGCAGGGGTGCGGACCTCCACACCCTTGAGGCGTTGCACCGGGTACGCGGTGCCTTTGACGGCAGGATCCTGGGTTGCGGCCTTGGTTGCCTCGGACCCGGCGCGCAGCCACGTGTCCAGTGCCTTCTGGTCTCCGGGCGCCACCGGAACCTTGGCCGTCATCTGAACGGATCCTCCGGCGGGGATCTCCACCCCGGACAGCTTCCAGCCGCATTCGACATCGACACCGGTGATGGAGGCCTGGTTTCGGCTGACAGTGCCGCCATCCCAGGTCACCGCCGGGCATGCATCGCCCTCAGCCAAGCCGGGGATGACCTCAAGGAACTCACCGGACAGCGGTGCTTTCTGTGCCGAGTAGGAAACCGTCAAGCGGACCTGCCCGGAAGACGGCTCGTACGCGGCGCTCCGTGAAATGGCCAGGCCCGTGGGTGTGGCCGGGTCCTGCAATTGCGTGGACAACTGCTGTCCGGCGGGCGTCGGCGCTGCCTGCGGGCTGGTGGGGGACAGGAGGGTAAAGCCCACCACCATGGCCACGATGAGGAGAACTGCGCCCGCGGCCAGAAGCAGCGCCTTGCGTGTCCGCCAAAACGGGGTGGTGTCCTTCTCCTCCGGACGATCGTCCATCCGGGATTGGACCTCACGGCGTGGCATGGGCCGGGCGATCGTGGCACTGCCCGCCTGCCCAAGGTCCGGAACCACCGCATCGACGCCGACGCCGGCAGCCGGGGCCGCCGCGAAGGCAGCGAGTTCGTCGTCGGTAAAGGCTCCGCGGACCACGGTGGCGTGACGTTCGACGTCGTCGAAGTCTTCGGGGGCTTCCGCACGGGCGATCGGGGCGGTGCCTGCGAGTTTCGGTGCCAAACGCCGGAGCATCGAAACAGCCTCACCTGCCGTGGGGCGCTGGGCGGGATCCTTGGACAACAGTTGGTCGAGGATGCCCCACAGCGCTTCATCCACCGGAATGCGGGGCGGACGTGAAGAAACATGCCGGTAGGCGACGCTGAAATCTGTTCCCGGTCCGGCGAACGGCGTACGGCCGGACAAAAGTTCGTAGAGCAGGACGCCCGTAGAGTAGACGTCGCCGAGAGGGCCGGACCGGCCTTGGCTGATGAGTTCGGGAGGCATGTACTGCGGAGTGCCGATCAGGCCAGTGGTCTGACGGATCTTTTCGCCCACAACATCGGAAATACCGAAGTCGGAAACCCGGACGTCCCCCGCTTCACACTGGGACCACGGACGGGCCAGAAGCACATTGTCCGGCTTGATGTCGCGATGTGTCACACCCCGTGAGTGGGCGAACGCCAGTGCATCGAAGATTTCGGCCGCGACGTTTACTGCGTCTTCGGGAGGCAGTGTGCCGGCCTCCTTGACCACATCGCGCAGCGAACCGCCCGCGACGAAGTCCATGACGATGGCAAGCCGTTCACCTTCCACCACCATGTCCCGCACGGTGACGATGTGGGAGTCCTTCAGTCCAAGCAGCACGGAGCGCTCGCGGACGAACCGTTCAACCAGCGAGGGATCATCGGCATGCTCAGGGCGCAGAACCTTGGCCGCCAGCGTCCGGCCATCCGTCGCAGTGACGGTCCAGACCTCGCCAACGGCCCCGGAACCAACCCGTTCGCCGAAGCGGTATGACGCTCCGAGCGCCTGCCCCGTCTGTGCCAAGTGCATGTCCGTACTCTCCAAGCTATCGATCTGATTCCCCACGGCCTCCCAGCGCCCGCCGCCTACGGCGCGTCGGCCTGGCCCGCTGGGCTGATGGACTGGATCAGTGCCATTTGGCCGCCCACCCCCAGGTATCCGCGTCCGGCGGTCAAGGCTACAGGTGCCTTCCGCGGAAGAGTGGCACCCAGCAGTTCGCCGTCGTAATTGATGTCTGGCTGGAGCAGGACGCCTAGACGCGATTTGCGGACCGTCTTGGTCCAGTGACTGTACAGTCCACGGAGATCAGCGGCCCGTCCCGACGCAATGATGCAGAGCCCCGGGGGCCCGGAGGCCACGATCCCAGCGATGGACTGATCTGTATCCTCGAAGCGCTCGGCGTCGTCGATTAACAAGAACACGGGCCCGCGCTCGATCCGCAGTGATGCCAGCAACGCAGGCACCTCGTCCACGCCCACGGCTGTCCGGTCCAGATCGGCGGTGGCCAACGGTGAGCGGCGGTCGCAGATGCCCCAGACCTGCGCTGGTCCCCGGGACGTGGAGGCGCCCCGAACGGCGTCGGCCAGAGCCAGGAGCAACGTGGATTTGCCAGAACGGGCCGGCCCGGCGATCAGCGCGTGCTCGCCTTCATAGATTTCCAGGAACGCAGGTGAGAGATCCGTTTCCCGGATCCCTACGGGGATGTGCCACGGCTCGGTCTCCAACTGCGGCTTCACGCCCAGATCGGCCATGGTGACGTTGGTGGGCAGGCTCCGTATCGCCGTGGTCTTGGCGGGCGCATCGGCCCAGTCTTGCCGGACGCGGTCCACCGCAGCCTGCAGCCCGATCCCAGGCGTCGCAACGTGCATCTGCAGGGAAGTGCGGGGGTCCACACATCGCCCCGGGAGTGCCGCAGGGACGTTTTTCGCCCGGACGCCGAGCGAAGAGTAATCGTAGTTATCAGCCAGCCGGAAAAGCCACTTCTGCAGCGTTACCTCGTTCATGACCGACGGAACCGCTTTGGCGCGCGTGGTGGTCACAGCAAAGGACAGGCCGAGAGCGGGCCCGTCTGCGTAAGCGCGGTACAGCAGACCCAGCAGTTGCTGCCCCTCAAAGTCCTGGAATTCGTCGCGCAGGGATGCCAGGCCGTCCAGCAGAACCACAGTGCGACGGTGCGTGCCCGGTGCCGCGCGGCGGCTTTCCAGTTCGGTGTTCAGGTGCCGCAGGAAACGCGCTTGCTGCTCCTTGGCGCCGGCACCGGTTCCCACATAGGCCACCGTGTGCGGCAGGCGTTTGAGCATCTCAAGGTCGCCGGAACCCATGTCCAGAATCATCAGGTCCAAGTCGGCGGGATCTATGTTTTTCGCAAGGGTCAGCGCGATGGTCGCCAGGGTGGTGCTTGTACCGGAGCCCGCCACACCCATCAGCATCAGGTTGCCCATGGACATATCCCATCCGGCCGCGGATTGGCGCTGCAGTTCAGGCTCGTCCAGCAGGGTCACCAGCACGTTGGACCCGCGGACACGACCCACTGTCGGAAGTACCCGGGGGGACTCGTCCACGGGAGCGGCGTCCACCGCGAAACCCTCAAGCTCTACCCGTTCACCCAAGGCCTCGGGCCACACCTGCCGCGGCGGGGTGTAGCCGGCCTCGGCGTTGGCTTCCACGACGGCATCGATGAGCAGATCCAGGTCATTCTCGTCCACAGCTGCGGATCGAGGAAGCGCCGGTGCGGGTGCAGGGACGCCGAACTGGCGGATGTCGCGAACGTCGACGGCGGGACCGCCGTCGAGCTGTGCCTGTCCGGTGACCAGCGCTGTCTGGACAGGCGTGATGTCGTCCTGTCCGAGCTTCACAAAGGCACGGCCCATCTGGGCCCTGCCGATGGCAGAAGCTGCGGGCACGCCAATGACGTTGTTGGAGTCATCCCGGCTCTGGACACGCAATGCCACCCGCAGGTTGGTATTGGCGAGAATGTCATCGCTCACCACACCGGCCGGACGCTGCGTGGCCAGGACCATGTGCACTCCCAAGGTGCGGCCTACAGCGCCAATGCTGACCAGGGCGGTCAGTACATCGGGGAACTCCTTGGCCAGCATGGCGAACTCATCCACCACCAGCAGCAACCGGGGCATCGGCTCGGCCGGGTTCGTTGCCAAGTAGGCGTTGAGGTTGTCGATGCCTTCGCCGGCCTCCGCAAAGACCCGCTGGCGGCGCTCCATCTCTGCTTCCAGGGCGATCAGTGCCCGGTCTGCAAGTTGCTCATCCAGGTTGGAGATGGTTCCGATGGTGTGCGGAAGGCGCTCGCAGGCCTTGAAGGCGGCACCGCCTTTGAAGTCGACCAGGATGAAGTTGAGACGGGTCGGATCGTTGCGGGCGGCGAGGCCGGCCACCAGAGAGCGCAGGAATTCGGACTTTCCGGAGCCGGTGGTACCGCCCACCAGCCCGTGCGGGCCGTCCTTGACGAGGTCCAGGGTCAGTGGTCCGTTTTCGCCGGTGCCGATCGGCGTGGAAACCCCTGTGGGGGCCTGCCACAGGCGGCGGATCGTTGCTGCGTCGGGGCGCTCGTACCCCAGAAGGCCCGGCAGTCGCACCAAGGAAGGCAATGAGGCCCCGGGAACGCTGAGCTCAGGATCATCGAAGTGTGCAAGACGTGTGGCGCAACGCAGGGCTTCTTCCTGGTCGAGGCCAGCCAGGATGACGTCATCCACACGGGTCAGGTCCTCGGGCTGGTCCACCGTTGCCGCAGCGTCCTTCCCGACCCTGATGATGGTGGTGCAGGACGCCGGCAGCTGTTCTTCCGACGTTGCTATGACAATGCCTGCCACCCGGGGTGGCCGCTGCTGCGGGTTGACGTGGACGCCGGGCACGGAACGGCCCATGCCGAGCAATGCGCGGGCCGGAGCGTCCCGGCCCTCCGTGAGGACATCGGAATCGAGGACAACCATGAGAGCCGGGGTGGGTAATTCCTCCACGGAGTCCTTGAGCATCCGCAGCATGGCCAGGCTGGTCTCACGATGCGCGGACATCCATCGCTCGCCCGTGCTGCTGCCCGTTTGGCGCGTGTGCGGGAGCCACGAGGCCCATTCCCATTCATCGGCCCGGCCAGCGTCGCAGAAAACGCCGACCGTCAGATCGGCCGGACCCACATGCACCGCGGCCTGCGCTACGAGGGACCGGGCCAACGCCAGGGCCCCGTCCCGGGCGCCAACGATGCCCACCACGCCGGCATCGGTAAGGTCTACCAGCACGGGTGCGGCCAGGAGCCGGGCGGCCTCCAAGGATTCCTTGACCTTTCCGTCAGGCCGGGATCCTGCCGCCCGATCCACCTCGGGCTTCCATGGGACATCACCGGTGCCGGCGTGCAGGGCCAGGAAGTCGTCCGAGTCGGCACGACGTTGCCACAGCGACGTAGCCGGAAGCGCCGGACGGCGGACCACCGTAGCGGGATCGGGAACCATCCGGTGCCGTCGGGCGGTTTCCACTTCGGCAGCCCTACGGATCTGCTGCTCGAACTCCTTGAGCGCTCCATCGAAGCGCTCTGCTTCTTCCTTGAGGCCGCGGGCATGGCGTCGCTTCTGTTCGAACCACATGCCCACCGCCATCACGGGACTGAGCATGGCGAACATGGCGAAACGCATGTCCCTCAGGATCATCACCATCGCGACCGCCATGACCAGCGGCGCCAGCACCGTGATATAGCTGAATTTGTTGGCTGGCGGTACGTCTTTTCGGCTGGGTGGGACCAGCGGATCGCCAGCCGGGGCGCGGCCGGGTCGCGGAGGTCTGTTGAAGGGAGCCGTCGCTGCCGGCGTCAGGTTGTGCAGACTGCCGGGGGCCGGGGCGGGAGTCTCGTCCAGGGCCGGACGGAGGAGAAGCACTGTGCCGCCCGCGGTAATGGTTGCCGTGTGCGTGACGAGGACTCCGTCCTCGCCCACAGGTTCTCCGTTGACCAGCGTCCCGTTGGTGGAGCCGCCATCCACCACCCGCAGCCCGTCCTCCTCGCTGCGAAGGCGGAAGTGATCCCACGAGGCACTTTCGGTGGGGAGACTCAGATCGGCATGGGGCGACCTGCCGACAAGCATGTCACGCCCCTGCGGAACATCCACCACACCACCCGTACGCTGGCCGCCGGCCAGCGTCAGGCTCCAACCACGGACGCGGTGCGGGGCCGGCCACGGTGCGCGTGAGATGCGGCTGCCTTCCAGCAGGATCAGCTCGGATAACGGCGTGGCACCACGGACCTCTGTCTCATTGACAAACAGCGGCTCCTCAGGGGCAACACTTGGTCCGCCTGCGGCTTCCACTAAGTCCGCCACCGTGGTGGCGGGCGCGGCGTGGGCAACCTCGCACTCAAAACGACGATCGTCCAGGTCGATCAGCACACGCACCGGGCGCTCCTCCTGTAGTGGAACTGTTCCCCTCAGACGTGGGGACGGAAAGGTTTGTTAGGGGTTGGCCGGCGCCGGTACCCAGACGAGCCGTGGGGCGTTCTCGTCCGCCGGACGAAGACCGAGATCCTGAGGGGACGCGTAGACGGGGATCGCGTCCGTGGTCAGGGCCTGGGGCTGCGAGAAGTCCAACGGTGGTCCGGCGAGGCCCTCCCCGGGTCCGAAGGACATGGTGCGGAGCGATGCTCCGACCTTCGCTGGATCGTTGCTCCCGGCCAGGGCAGCTGCCCGAACCAAAGCCACGACGGCGTCATGGCTGCGTGCGTCGGCGGCCCAGGCATCTGCCGAGAACGGGGTATCGTCTGTCAGGTTCTTGATCTCCGGGTTACCGCCGGCCAATCTAATGCCGGAGAGGAATGCGGACATTCCCCGGCCTTGCGCGTCCTGCTGAAGTGCGATTGCATCGCCCGTTGCCGGCGCAATGCTGACCAGCTGACCGGAAGCTGTGCCATCCAGTTCGGCGAGCGAGGACGCGAACGAGGGGCTGGTGGCGCCGTCGGGAAGCACCAGCGGTACTGACACGTCGCGTGACTGCAGGGCCTGGACCAGCCGTGCCAGACGCTGCGGCGTTGCCGCCGACACCACAACAGCGTCTGCGGGGTTGGCAATCCGGGTGCCCTCAGCGTCAGCCGGCGCATCCTTGGACGGCGGACGAAGCTGGTCGCCTGTACGGATGGCGGCTTCCTGGGCCAGGCCTGAGACGTCGGAGAAGCCATCCAGCGTCAGTGTGTCAGCGGGAGTGACGGATGCCGGGACCTGGCCGCCGTCGCTGACCAGCAGCACCCGGCTCTCGCCGGCAAGAGCGGTACCCAGGGCGGCCTGGACGGAGGCTGCCGTTGGTCCGGTGGTCCACGTGGTTTGAGCTGGTTCCGAAGCTTGCGAGTAGGGCAGGATGACGGGGAGGCCCCGCTCCTCAGCGGCTTTCGCTGCTGCACGGGCTTGCGGCCCTGTGCTGGCGACGACAATGCCGGACACACCCTGCTCGGCGAGTGTTGCGACGGCAGCACGGGCCCCGTCTTCGGTGCCTTGGTCGTTCTGGGTTGGGAGGGCGACTGTCGCCCCACCTTGGGCGAAACGCTGTGCCGCCACCACGGCACCCTGTGCTGCGCGGTTGTATTCGGTGCCGGGCTCACCGGACTGGCCGAACGTCATGACGACGCCGATCGAAAAGTCTGCTGGCAGGCCGTCAGCCTTGAGGGCGACCGGAACTGTGGCGGCCACAGGATCGGGCCGGGGAGCTTCCGTGGGGCGGTTCAGGGTCATGGTCAGGACCACCGCGGCAGCAATCACGACGGCGGCTCCCGCAGCGATCAGGGCGAAGAGACGGTTGCGGGGGTTCACGCGTTGCCGCCGATCTTCAGTGTGTACAGCGTCTGCGACGTCGCACCTGCAGGGACTTCGAGTTTGAACGGCGGCAGTTCATCCACGGCGTTGAGCGAGGCCTTGAACTGGGCCTGGCGCAACAGAAGCCCTGCAACGTCCCGGGATCGGATGTTGGCGTAGCCTTCAGCGTTCTGCGTAGCCAACGCCAGTTGGAAGTCCGCTGTGTCCGCTTTCGCAGCGCTGGTGGCCATGGAGCCAAGCAAGCCTGAGCCGTTGACCGCGCGGTCACCAAGGTCCAGCATCACTTTGTTAAGGCTGGAGGCAAGAAGGGCACTGGCGCCTTCGACGTCGCGGGTGGAGCCGGACGTGCTGGACGCAATGTTCTCCAGCGAGGACTGTGTGCTCTTGGACAGGGCGGCTGTGAGGTCACCGCTCTGACCCAGGAGTTCGTCGCGCTGTTTGTTGACCGTACCCTCGGCGTCCTTCACAACGTCGTCAGAGGTGGACTTCAGCCCGGAAATGGACCGGTTGAAGGCTGTGGTCACGGCTTCAGAGCTGGCTTCGCCGATGTCGGCAACCTGACGGACTTGTTCACCCACGGTTTTGTAGACCTCGGCTGCAGTTTCGGCGGAAACGTCGCGGAGGGATTCCTTGATCTTTTCGCCAAGTCCGTCCTGCTGCTCCTTCAACTTCGCAAGTGCGGAGGTCACTGTACCGGAGGAGTCAATCGCATCGGCAAGTGCAGCGTCCAGCGCCTCAAGTCCGCGTTTGGTGCCGTTGACGTTTCCTGTAGCGGCGCCGTCGAGCGTCTTGACAGCCGTCTTGATCGCTTCGAGCTTGGTGTCGGCGTCGTCGAACGTGGTTTCCAAAGCCGTGAACGCTTGGCCAATTGCCTGGTCGGCGGCAGTCGTGTCGGTGGCTGCAAGAACCTCGTCCCAAGCGGCTGACTGACCTTCGAGCCGCACGTCCAGTGGCTCCTTGAAACCGGGCGGCGGATTCAGCGCAGATGAAGGATTTCCGTCCTCATCAGTCGGTTCGCACGGTACTGACGTCAAGTAGGAGCGCAGCCGCTCAATGTCCTTTGCGGACAACTTGCCCTTGCCGGGGATGAGGCTGTCATCGGCCAGCTTGCACAGCTCGTCCGCCACCTTCTGGTTCTGCTGCAGCATGGAGCCATTCAGCCAGGTTCCCTGACCGAGTTCGCCGTTGGCTGCCTTGGCATTGGCGGCGATGGTGAGCAGCTTCTGCCGGAGGGTGTCAACACTGTCTTGCGCTGTGGTGGCTGCTTTGCGGGTCGCAGCTGCAGAATCGGCGGCCGACTTGATGGCCGCATCCAGGGCAGCCAGTGCCTTGCTGTAATCCTCGGAAGTTCCGGAGCCGTCAAGCATCTCACCGAGGTCCGCGCGCACTTTTTCAAGTGCGACGCCGGAACTCGCCTGGTCTTTGATCGCACCTTCTATTACCTGTGGCTGGAGGCCGGAGACGAGTTCATCGCCCTTTTGCACGAGGCCCAGAAGCGCTCCGGTCACGGTCACGGCGGAACCGTAGAGCGAACACGTCATGGATCCCTGTTTTGCGCACTCCGCGGGCGTGGGGTTTTCGGGGCCCATGGTTGCTTTGAGGGCGCCGGCAACCGTGTCCCGGCAACTCGCGTTGACCTTGGCGTAGGCATCCAGTTGGGAAGACATGGTGAGGACGCTGGAGTACACGGTGGCCGCAGGCGCAGCCTTGGCCACCTCGGCGGTGCAACCGTCGCCGGTGATAGGGGTGACCGGTGGTGTGGCGGAAGTGTCACCCAGCATCGCGTCCACGGCGGAGACCGTCAGCTTCAACTGGGACATGGTGGTGGATTGGGTAGCGTTTGTTGAAGACTCCAAGTCAGTGCCGAGAACCTTCAGTTGCTGCTTCAGGTCCGACATCGTCGCAGCCAGGGCCTTTGAGTTGTCGCGAAGCTCACCGGCTGTCTTTGCGCCGAGGGTTTGGGACGTTGCCTGCAGATTCCGGCGAACCTCGGTGATGGTGGATCCGGCTTTGGCCAGGACCGTGTTGACGTCCGATACCAGTGAGATGGTGCGGCGCTGCAGCTCCATCTCCGAACCGGTTCCGGAGGAGAAGGCGCTGGCGAGCACTCCGTTGGCGCTGAGGTCAGTATTAAGGCCAGGCTGAACAGCGACGTCGAACTCGGGAACCTGGAAGTCCTTCACGTCCGCTGCCAGGCGCAGCGTCGTGCTCGCACCCGAACGCGGGGGAGCCAGGACCGTGGCCCATTGGACAACGGTGGCGCCATCTTCGGTGCTGCTCAGGACCCCGTTGGTACCTGTGGCGCCGTCGGCTGAGCCAGGTGTTACGTCGTCCGCCCGGATGCCCGGGAGCTTAGTGGACGCGGCGATGGTCAGCGGGGCGCCTACCAGGGCGGTGTCAGAGCGGGCCTGGCCGGCGGCGTCGTACTGGATGGTCTGGGGTTTGACGGTGAGGTTTTCAAGCGTCAGGTTGATTTCCACCGGACCGGTGTGGCCTTTTAGGTCGGCGAGGTCGGAGCCGGACTTTCCCCCGGCGCGGTATTGAAGGCTTACCCGAACCGGCAGTTCGCCCACCGCTTGGGCGGCGTCGTAGGTGATGTTCTCGGCCGAGGAATCTCCCGCGGCGGACACCGAGATGGTGGTGCCTTCGATCGTGTGTACACCGGCGGCCGGGGACAGGCCCACACGGACGCTCTGCAGGAGCTTAACCGGGTCGGACACCGGCTCCGGCTTGGGAGTCTGGGTGCAGGACGTGGTCGCGATCAGTCCCAGGGCAACCAAGGCAATGCCTAGTGCGCGGCCCGGGGAGATGCGACGCCCCGGGTTGTAATCGTTAAAACTAGCCTGCCTGGGCATGGATCGTCCCCCTGTTTCCGTTCACGGTGCCTTGAGTATCATAAGGGGTTGCGCTCCCGAATGGAGTAATCCGGCTGTGCGGGTATCACTGCAGGCCGCAGTCATGTCATGTCTGTTGGCATTTGTTTGTCTGTTTGTTGGATTTATTGGGTGGTGTTGGTAGTTTAGGCATCGTCTGGTCGCCGGGGGTTGTTCCTGGTGTTGCGATTGTTCTTATTGGGAGGAAAGTTCTATGTCGCGTGTGTTGTCTACTGAGCAGGCCAAGGCTGCTATCGGTCAGGTGCAGTCGATTATTACTGGTGGGTTTACGGATCAGATTTCGGCGTTGGATGCCCAGGGCCGGGTTTTGTCGGATCCGAATGTGTGGGATGGTCCGTTGGCTGCTGAGTTCCGTGGTTCGACGTGGCCGGAGACGAAGGCTGCGTTGGACAAGGCCAAGGAGGAGTTGGAGCAGTTGCGGGGTCAACTGCAGAAGATTTCGCAGGATATTTTCTCTGCTGGTGGGGGGGCCTGATTCCCCTTTCTTGATTCGGGTGTGAGGGCCGGGTGATCGTGCCGCTTTGGTGAGCGGTGTGGTTGCCCGGCCGTTGCGCTCTTTCCTGGTGTGCTGCTCTTCCTGCTGCGCTGCACTGGTTTGTGTGCTGGTTTGTCTGGTTTTGTTCGTGTTGTGGTCCGTGGTCGTGTTCTTGTTCTGTGGGGGGCTTTGGTTGTGACCGAGTTCGTTGAGATGCCGTTGTTGCCTGATTCCGGTGCTGGCCATGGTGGCCGGTTTGTGTATGGGACTGCGGAGGCGGTGAAGAGTGCTTTTAGGTCCGCAGCGTCGCGGGTTGAGGAGCATTCGGGGTCGCGGGGACCGTTGGTGACAGGTGCGGGGGAGGATTTCCGGGGGCATTTTTCGGAGGTGTTCGCCGCGAACGCGGCTACGGCGGCCCGGGACGCGTCGGGGTTGGCGTCGGCGTTGCGGACGGTCGCGGATTATGTGGGCACGATGATCGACGCGGCGCGGGAGGAGGATTCCCGGCGTCGGGAGAACAACGAGTGGGTCCGGCGGCATAACAACCGGAACTGGCTTGAGCAGTTCGGTGACAGCATTTGGGGTGAAGAGGCCCGGCCGAACATGGAGCCGGGGAACGCGCCGTCGTTCCCGTCGGCGTCTGCGTCTTCGGGGGCGCGGGATACCCCGGGCCCGGGTGGCGGGTATGGGGGCGGGACGTCTTCGGCCCGACCGGAGGCGTTGCGGTCTTTCGCTGCTTCCTCGCGGGGTCTGGATGACGGGCTCGCGTCAACGCCGGGGTCGTTGGAGGGGCATTTGTCCTCGTTTGAGGGGCAGTGTTCGTGGGGCCGCATCGAGGCTTCCGGGGTGATCACGGCGTTCCGGCAGTACTTGGCGGCTAATGAGAATGATGCGGCGTGGGCGGTGGTGGTCGCGGATGCGTTCGCTGCTGCCGGTAGTGAGGGCGCGGTCTCCACCCTCTCGGACGCGGCGGTGAACGAGGCGTTGGCAGCGGCGGGGGTTTCCGGGACGCGGACGGGCCTGGTCATTGACCCGCCCACCGCGGCCGGGGCGATGCCGACGTCCGGGTATGCGAATGATCCGGTGAACACTGCCACGGGGAACTTCATCGAACCCGAAACCGATCTCGGGTTCGCCGGGGCCGCCTCGAACCTGGTCTTGACCCGGATGTATAACTCCCTCGGCTCCGGCCTGACCGGTGACGGGGTGTTTGGTCCGGGGTGGGCGTCGGTGCTGGACCAGCACCTGGTATTCACGGATGAGGGTTGCCGGTGGGTGATGGCCGACGGCCGTGCGGTGGACTTCCCCCGCGAGGGTGCGGGTTGGGCCCGCGCGGTCGGCGAGAATTACTGGCTGACCCGGCACCCGGTCACGGCACCGTGGTTGACGGAGCTGACGTCGGTGCCGGAGGGCACCGTTGAGGTGTTGGTCGTGACTGATAACCAGGGTGGCTGGTGGGCTTACACCACTGCCGGGGCCTGGCTCGGGACCGGGGCAGGGCCCGGCCGGACCGTCTCCGCGCACCGCGACGACGCGGTCGACGGCGGCGGGTTGGGTGTGGTGTGCCGGTTGGTGCACGCACGTGGCCGGTCCCTGGAGATCGATTACGTTGACGGGCTGGTCGGCGTGGTCCGGGCCTCTGATGGGCGCCGGGTCCAGTACGGGTACGACACCACGGGCCGTTTGGTCACCGTCGGCACCGAGACTGGTACGAGGGTGTACCGGTGGAACGAGCAGGGCTTGATCGCTTCGGTGGTTTCTGCCGCGGGGGTGGTGGAGGCCGAGAACACGTATGACGAGTCCGGCCGGGTCATCCTGCAGGTCACTCAGCATGGGCGGCGGACGAGGTTCGCGTATTTGCCGGGCCGGGTCACGGTGGTTTCGGACGAGGACGGGTCGCGGTCCAATTCCTGGGTTGCTGATGGCAAGGGCCGCCTGGTGGGGGTTCTGGATGCTGAGGACCGGCGCCAGTCGATGGCGTATGACGGGCACGGGAATTTGGTGTCGGTGACTGAGCGTGACGGGTCGGTCACGGTCCATGGCTATGATGCCCGGGGCCGGAAGACCCGGACGGTGACCCCGGAAGGGGCGGACCTGACGTATGGGTGGGACGACCAGGACCGGATCACCACCTTGGTGACCGCGTCTGGCGCGGTCTTGGCCTATGAGTACGCTGACGAGGTCTCCCGGGACCCGTCCGTGATCGTGGACCCGCTGGGTGGCCGGACCGAACTTCAGTGGCGGGACGGGCTCCTGACCCAGGTCACCGACCCTGTCGGTGTCACGATCGGGTTCGTGTACGACACGTTCGGGGACCTGATCGGAACCCGCAACGCCGCCGGGGATGTTGCGAGGATTGTGCGGGACCAGGCCGGGCGCCCGGTGACCGCGGTGACCCCGTCCGGGGCTGAGACCCGGTTCAGTTATGACGACGCCGGTGTGCTGGTTCGGCGCCAAGATCCGGATGGGGCGGTGTGGGCGTTTGAGCATGACCCCGCGGGCCGGACCACCGCGATGGTCGCCCCGGACGGGGGCCGGACCGAATTCCAGTACGCGGCCAATGGTGAACTGGTCCGCACCACCGACCCGCTCGGACGGGTCATCGAGCGGGTCTTTGATGAGCTCGGGAACCTCACCGCCGCGGTGCTGCCCGACGGCGCGTCGTGGGGGTTCACCCATGACAACCTCTCCCGGCTCGTGGGGATCACGGATCCGGGCGGGCATGACTGGGTGCGGGAGTACGACACGGTCGGTGCCCTCACTGCGGTGGTGGATCCGACCGGGGTCCGCACCGCGGCCGTCACGGACCGGGGGACCGGGACCGCGACCCTGACCGACGCGTTCGCGTCGTCGACGTTCAGTTTTGATGAGTACGGCCGCCCCACGAAAGTCGAGTCCGTGGATGGGTCCGCGGAGCTGGTGTCCTATGACGGGGCGGGGAACCCGGTCGAGTTGGTTGATGGTGAGGGCGGGCTGACCGTCCTGGGCCGCGACCTCGCGGGGAAGATCACCACTGTCACGTCCCCGTCGGGGGTGGTGACCCGGTACGAGTACGACCATTGCGGGCGCCCGTGGAAGAGTGTCGACCCGGTGGGGGCGGTCACGGAACTGTCCTACGACGTCGACCAGCGCCTCACAGCGAGGAGACTGCCGACCGGCGAAACCGAAACCTACCAGTACGACGCCTGTGGCAGGTTGACCGCGAAGCACACCCCGGGGGAGGGCACGGCCCGGTACGGGTACGACTCGTGTGGGCGGCTGAGCTTCTCGCAGGATTCCTGGTACGGGACCCGCCGCTTTGAATACAACACCGCCGGAGAACTGGTCTCCACCACGAACGGGGTCGGTGGGAAGACACGATTTGAGTACGACACCCGCGGCCGGCTGGTCAAGGTCACGGACCCGGCCGGTGGGGTAACAACGCGCACGTATACGGCCACGGACCAGGTCAATAGTGTGACGGACCCGCTCGGGCGGGTCACGACCGCGACGTATGACCCGGCCGGGCGGCAACTGTCCCAGACGGACCCGGACGGTCACACCACCACCTGGACCTACGACCGTGCCGGCCGGGAAGCGTCCACCTCGGTGGACGGTGCCCTGATCGCCGCGATCGAACGCGACCTCGCCGGCCGCCGCGTGGTCATCACGGACCACACCGCTGGGGCCGGGTACGCGGTCGAGCAAGAACTGGTGTTTGACCGGCGCGGACTCCTCACCAGAAAGTCCAACGGGAACCGGACGTTGGGGTGGGAGTACGACGCCGACGGGAACCGCGCCGGCTTCACCACCCCGGCCGGCACCACCCGCTACACCCGCGACGCCGCGGGCCGGGTCACGGCCGTGTCGAACCCGCTCCTCGGGGACGCGTCCTTCACCTATGACGCCTCCGGCCGGGTCACCACCGCGACTGCCGGCCAGTACTCCCAGGAATGGGTCTACCGGGACGGGAACCTCTCAGAGCACAGCCGCGTCCATGCCAACGACCCGGGCACAGCGGATGTGACCCTCATCGGCCGTGAGGACGGCGGCCGGATCACCGCCCTGACCCGCAACGGTGCCGTGACCCGGTACGGGTACGACGGTGCCGGGCAAATGGTCTCCGCCACCACCAGCAGCAGTTCGTTGGAGTGGGAGTACGACGCCGGCGGTCGGCTGCTCCGCGAAACCACCCCCACCGGGGCACGCACCTACAGCTACGACGCCGGAGGCCAGCTGTCGTCCGTGACGGAACCTGATGGTTCGGTCACTGAGTTTGTGTATGACGGGCTGGGCCGCAGGGTGCGGGTGATCGGGGAGGACGGGTCCTGGACCGAATACGCGTGGGGCCCCACCGGGCACTTGGCCGGCACGGTCGAGAAGGACCGGGACGGGGCCGAGGTGTCCCGGCACTGGCTCCACGTCGACGCGCTCGGTGAACTCGCCACCGTGGACGGAGCCCCGTTGTGGTGGGACACCGCAGCACCGGTCCCGACCCTGACCGGGATCAACACCACCCAAATCCTGTCCTTGCCCGGCGGGGTCACCGGCATCGGCGAAGCGTTCACCGCCCCGGGCTGGCGGGCCGCGCGCCCGACCGACCAGCATGACCCCTGGGCCGTCTTCGGCACGCCCACCACTCCCACCCCCGGCAGCCCTGCAGCTGCTGGTATGGGTGCGGGTGTGGGTGGTGTGTTGCCCGCCGGGATCACCCTGACCCAAGGTGGCGGGCTCGACATCGCCGGACTCGAATGGCTCGGCGCCAGGGCGTACGACCCGGCGACCAGGGGATTCCTGTCCACCGACCCCCTCGCCCCCGTCCTGGGAGCGGGCTGGGACGGCAACCCCTACTCCTACGCCGGGAACAATCCCCTCAACACCACCGACCCCACCGGACTGCGGCCACTCACCGACGCGGACCTGAAAGCCTACGACGGCTCCTCCCGCGGCGCCCTCGCCGCCGCAGGGGAATGGCTCGGCGACAACTGGGAGTATTTGGCTGGTGGTGCGATGGTGATCGCCGGTGGTGTTCTGATGGCCACTGGCGTCGGTGGCCCGGCGGGGATGATGCTCATCGGAGCGGGCGCCGACACAATCATTCAGAAGGCAACTACTGGAGAGGTAAATTGGGGCCAAGTTGCCCTCAGCGGAGCCCTCGGAGGTTTCGGCGGCGCCAGCATCGCCGCTCGCGCTGGTTTGAACGGGATGAAGGCGACCTTGGTGGCCGGGGCCAGTTCGGGCGGCATTAGCGGCGGTATCCAAAGTACGTATGGGTACTACTCAGGCCCTGGCCCGCACACCATAGCAGGGGCCCTGGGAGCCACTGCCCAAGGGACAGTTCTAGGTGCTGCTACTGGCGGTGTCGGTGGGGCGGCCGGCCAAAGGATCAGCCAGGGAATCATGGGGGCAGTCACAAGGAATGCCGGCGCAGACACTGTAGTCATGGGTCGGATGATGGATCAAAGAGTGCATCCCTACGGCAGCGCCCACGGCTATGGGACCTACACGGCGCTTCCTGAAACGGTCTACAACTTCACTTACCGACATCTTCCTAATTCGGTCCATGATGGAATCCATCTTTGGGCCAACAAGAAGTGGATTAACTATCAAATGATGCAGGGCCACCAAATTGTGGACATTGGAGCGCCCAGTCCTGCCCTGAACCCAAGAGGACCAGGCGCCTTGCCCTCCAGCAATTACTACGACATGGAGCAGGCACAGGTAGCTGGATATTCGGGCTATAGCCAGGATCTGCAACCTGCGTGGGATCTGAGATAGGAACATTGATGTACATCGAGGGAAACATATATCTGCGATTGGTTGCTGTTCCGGTTCGCAAGGGGTTGCTCCTGCGGGGAGATCATATGTACGAGGTATTGACATACCCCGGACATCCCCGAGTCGTATCGGCAAAGGAGTTGGCGGGGGCCGTTGGGGTAGATCCGCGCGGTCCTTGGAACGATTTGCAGGAGTGTCAGCGGGTTGCGGATCGGCTATATCGGGAAGGGAGGAAGGGCGAATGGGTCGAGTATCATACTGCGATCATCGTTCCGGACAGCCCTGCTGAGGGTGACGCTGGGATTTGAACTTGCGCGTGAAGTCATGATGGGTGCCGGTCACCGCTCCCGTCGCGCAGAAGGACATCGCTAGGGACATACTCACGCTCGGCTCGGCAGGGCTGCCCGGTAACGTCCATACCGCCGCTGACCTCAACGCAGGACACGTATACTCCGGTCGTGCGCGCGACAAGATACCTGGCGAAACCGAACGCGGTGACCAGTGGGCCTGGACTGGCCGGGAAAACAGCCGTGACCACCACGTGAACCCGATCAAACCGGAGTTTGGTTCCCACGCCTTCGGCACTGATACCGGCGGCGACGCCGGACGGCCCGTCACCGACCACAACGGTCTCATGTCTGATGGTGGCGAACAGGCCGGATATTTTGACGAGCGAACAGAGTCTCTACAAAATGTAGCCTGGGCAATCAGGGGAGAAACCGAGAAGATCACCCCGTATGTCCCGCTGGGGCCGACTGATCTGCAAAAGGCCCTACTGGAAGGAATGTCGATTGCCAGCGGTTAAGACGTATTTTAGGATCCTCATGGCCGTGACGGCCGTGCTAATGATGGGAATGACAATAACCGCATGCGCTGAGAAGGAGCCAAACGCGACAATGTCAGACAAAGCGACACCGGAAAAGACAATCAGCGCAAGGGAAGGGCGGGACCGGGCGGTCGAACTCGTCGTCAACACCACCAAGCAGCTCGACGTCACTGGCTGGTGGCCCCGTAACGGCGTCGCGTGGGCGCAGGAGTGCTCCCTAGGGTCGGGCGAGAAGGGAGCCAGCTATGGTTACGACCGCTGGGCACCCCAAGGAACGAACCATGTTGAAGACGCCAAACGCGTAGCCGAGTATTGGAAATCCCTGGGCATGACCGTACGCACCGTAAATCCAACGACACACCCGACCGTCTTCGCAGAGGGCGGTCCCGTAGTTCGGGCTGAGTTCGACACTGATGCATCTGACAAGTCGTACAGCATAGGTGCTACTGCCCCGTGCTCACTGGGCGACGCAGTTACTTTGAACGACGAAGACGAAGCAGAACGCAAACAAGGCAAAGTACTCCCCGGAGACGAAGGCCTAGTCGTTCGAGAAGGCCTCACGCAATAACTCCAGGCGGCGACCACACCCGATGTTCGCCATTCAGTCCTTACTGTCGGTCACTAGCCGTTCTCCTGTTTATAGCGTTCTCCTTATGCCTGAAGACGATAAGCCGAGCCCGCGATTCCTGACGATTGAGCAGGTAGCGGAGGAATTGGCGACCAGCGAGGTTCAGATCCGCGCCATGCTCAAGACCGGCCAGATCAAAGGCATCCAAATCGGTGGGCGCAACGTCTGGCGCATCGGACGCCAAGACCTAGAAGACTTCATCCATGACGCCTACCGACAAGTCAGCGAATGAATCGCCGCTGGCAACCTAGAAGATGCGCCTTCGGATGGTGACGTATGAGCACAGTTTCACCCGCAAGAGCTTCGAAGACTGCACCTTCCGGGGCGGAAGCTTCTCGCGAGGATCTGGTGTTCCCCGGTGAGGACGGGCACCATCTACGGCTGGCCCGCGTGCACGAGGACAACATGAGTTGGTTTGCTGGCGCCGTGAAGCGTTCCGGGATTCCCAGGATCACTCCGCACGATCTCCGCCACTCCGCCGCCAGCTTCGCTGTATCCGCCGGCGCCAATGTGAAGGCGGTGCAAAAGATGCTCGGACACAGCTCGGCCGCGATGACGCTAGATGTCTATGCGGATCTCTTTGACGGGGACCTGGACTCAGTTTCAGACGCTCTAGATCACGCCGTCTCTCAGGCGAATGTGCCCAAAATGTGCCCACCAGCCTGATTCTGGCAAAAGAAAAGGCCCTGCTTCCCTTGTAAACAAAGGGAAGCAGGGCCTTTCTCATTGGCGGTGACGGTGGGATTTGAAACCTCTCCGAGCTGAGTCAGGGCAAGAGGAACCCCGAGATTACGCCGAAATACACCATGTTGTATAACGATGATTCACTGTGGTTCTGGGCAAAATGTGGGCAAACTGTGGGCACTAGGCCCTCTTGGGAATCCTTGGGCGCTGAGCCTCTCCACGCCTGGGGATCCGCGGCGCCCGCCGCGGGGATTCCTCTGGGGCTGACGACTTCCGGTTCATCGACTGGATTGCGTCAATGTCCCCTGAGGTGAAGCGGAGGCTCCCGCCAAGCATGATGTGCGGCCAGTTCTGGGATTTCTTTAGCCTGTAGGCGTGTGAGCGAGTGATCTTCAAGAGGCCGGATACTTCCACAATTGTGTATAGCTGTTGATTCATGCCGAGAGGATAGGCACGCCCGGCCCTCCCGTTGCGAACCACAGGCGCGGCTTGACTTGCCCCGAAATTTCAGAAGTACTGCGGAATACTTAGGGATACGGCGTTCTACTGTGCCGAACTACTGCGAAGTACTGTGCGCGTTGTGGGAAGTCCACTAAGTGCGGCCTCAAAGGTTTTCGACCAACGTCCGGACTGTTACGCCACCGACGACCCTTAAAAGCTGAAAGGGCCCGTCGCCCACCACGGCAACGAACCCCTCTAAGCTCTCTCAACCAGCAAGTTGATCTGAAATCAGATTAACAGAAATGCAGACCGATGCAAGTCTATTGCATAGGGATCTGCAAAAATATGCATCACTGCCGTGGCGGCAGGTATTCGGGATCAGGTTCCATGTCCTCGTACGGAGAACGCGCGATTACGCCCGCGCGGTCCTCCGCGTGGAGTTCGGCCATCATCTTCCGAAAGTCCTCAGGGTCAAACTTCGCCATGTCGTGAAGCTATATCGAAGGTCCGACAAATTTGAGCGCTAATAGTCGGGGCTCGTGCCTGAGTGGTAGCACTGGGCTGTAGGATCCGGGGTATTGAGCGTCATGCTCGACCGTTTGGGGGATCGCTTTGTGGGGGGATCATTGCCGCGTGCTCATGACTCTTCTGCGCCTCAAATCCCGAACACATTTCGTTCACATCGCACCCCTTTCGCATGATTTGCGCTGATGTACGTGGCGCTTAGGAGGATCTTCATGATTTCCAAGTTCACACAGTTCAGGGCCCTTCTTGTCGGTACCGTCCTGGCTAGCGTCGCTTTGGCTGGTTGCGGCGGGCCCGGTGGGGCTGCGCAGGCAGACCAGGCACCATCAGCAACTGCCACGCCCACACCAACCCCCGCTGCCTCCGTTGCTCAGTTCGCGAGCATCATCACTGAACGAGAAGAGGCCCGGCGGGAGTACGAAGACAACATTGTTGAGTGTGCCTTGGCGTCGATAGGGGACACTGCCATTGATTTCGCCAAGCGGACCACTTGCGGCTATACGGTCAGTACGGTTGCTTTGACTGCCAAGCAAGCAGCGGCCCAGATGCGCAAAATGCCTACTCCTCCTGCGGAGGTGCAGAGCCTGGTTGCTCGCACTCTCACCAATTTGGATGTCTTGGCTAAGAACCCAGCGCCGACCGCCTGCGAGGACAAACAGAGCGAAGCGTGCGACGCCGCAATAACTCAGGCGAATGGGGAGATAAGGCCGCTCATCACCGTCCTTGACGCCTGGAGGCCATACACGCGCTAATCGATAGCGGCCCGAAGCGACGGGCAGCTCCGACGGCAAGACACCCAGGAGACCCACCTGGCCAGGCCGTCAGCTTTCCGTGCACGTTCTCCCTGATCAGAGCCGATTCCGCGCTGCAGGTTCTCCGTTCCAAAATGGCGGTTTTCCGGATGACGCCGTGAACTATGCCGGTGACGAAGGTGAGAACTTCGTCAGACGAACTGTCGTATCCGGCCCCGAAAAATTCGTTATGGGAATCACCACCGGCAAATATGAGATAAGCCTCGGAGGAAATACTCGTTGTGTTCCCGACTCGGAAAAGAAACGGCTCTACTTTGCGGTCGGAGAGGGGCTGGGGTTGGAAGGGGCCCCGTAAATTTCGGGATACAGCTCCTTGTAGATTGCGGTTTGGTCTCCGGCGATGCAGACGGTGTCCATGTCGAGGCTGGACCCCTTGAGGTTTGCAGAGAACGACAGAAGGTGTCCGCCGTTTTTGTCAGCGTAGAGGCGGATGACGCCTGGATCCTGGGGGTTGGTTTCGGTACGGGTGGTGAAGCCCTTGGATTCCCAGAAGGATTTCACTGATTTTACAGAGTCGTCCAGGTCAAGCGTTTCCGTAGTATCCATGATTACCCTGTAGTTGACACCTTCCTTTCCATCATTGGTTCTACATCCGCCGTTAACTGGGTTCTCAAAGGGCGCCCATTTTTGGGCTCCGATAACCCTTTGTGTTTCGGTCTGGAGAGCCTGGACGTCCCTGAGGGCTTGTTTGAGTTGCTCGACCTGGGCTTTGACGGTTGCAGGATCGCTGGGATTGGCTGAGCCGGTCATAGGGTTCTCCATGGTGGGTGTGCAGGCGCTCAGTGCAACGGCCGCGCAGAACAACGCGATAGTCACGCGCAGGGTTTTCAGTCTCGTCCGGGGTTCATGGTGCATGTAGTTCACTCTTTCTGGGCTATTTGTATGCCGCAGCTCCAACATAGGGCGGTTCAGGTCTTTCCCCTGGCAGGACTCGGTCTCCGTGACCTGTTGTTGTGAGGGCCGCCTCATATAGTGCCGTGGTGTTCTTGTCGAGGTACCCGTAGCCGTCGCCGTCTTCTCTGTGTACGAGGGAGTTGTGTTCTGTGATGCCTTGATACTGGGTCCCGTCGATGGTTGCCTCTTCTGAGGAGAAGACTTTTGCGTCAAAGGATTCCATGCGCGGATCCTGGCGCAGGTGGCGACCCCACCTAGCTAGGCCGTCGCCTTCCGCTTCACTGGCGTAGACCTGCCCGGCGGGCACGTGGAGATCTCCGGCGTTCTGGATCTCTTTTTCTATGCCTGCGGAGCCGAGCATCGTGAAGGAGGCGACGTCCAATTTCGCGGCGGCAAGGGCGTTGGACGTCACAGTGGTGCCGTAGGAATGGGCCAGTACGTGCAGGGTCTCCGGGGTCCTGTTACCCAAACCCTCTCTGACGGCGTTGAACCCATGAAGGTCCGCGATAAACCGGCTGGCACCGGCTTGGGCGGCATCGCCGCTGTTCACGGTCGGGACAGTGGGCGGTTCATAGTTGATCCACGCCACCACGGCAAAGGACTTTCCTGGATCAACGTCGCGCTGTTTAGCCCGTAGGTCATAGGCGTTTTGAGCCCAGTCGTTGAAGCCGCTTTGGGGTGTAATGAGCATGCCGGACACGGCGTAGGTAACGTTGTCAGCCGTGTCCGGGTTACCCGCAGAAACCTGCGCCTTCGGAGAACCATTAGTCAGGTCGAAACCGAGCAGGACAGCATCGCCAGAGGCTCCGGCGTTGACAAGAGCCCCACGGATGCCGTCAAGGGCTTTCTGCTGGGTTTGCAGCAGTGTCCAGGCCGGGTTGGTGATGGACAGGCCTTGGCTGGCGGGCAGGAATCGAGGCGTACTGGCCAGTTCAGCGTTGATGCGGTCCTGCTCGGTGAAGAGACGCTTGAGATTGGCCTCATGCCGGGCAGTCGCGGTGATTCCGTTCAGGTTCCCAAGAACCGCCGGGAGGGCGTCGATCAGGAGCAACTGAGCCTCGCCGGGTTCCATTGCCCGGCCGACCATTTTGTGGCCCAGACCGGCCCACCACTTTGCTATCGCCCCGGGGTCCAGGCCAGGTTGTTGCAGGAGCCCTTGTAGCCGGTCTTTGTTCGCAGGCGCGGCGAGCCAGGCTTTCAGTTGATCGACGTTTAGGGCCCCGATGTCGGTCAAACCGACTTGCCCCGGTGGTGCGTACTGTATGAGGGCGCTGTTGAGCATGATGTCGGCCATGGACCCGCTGCCGGCTGTTTCGAATGCCGCGGCGATGTGCTCAAGCCACACCGCGTCAGCGGCGTTCTCAGCCAGCAGCTGCTCGAAGCCGGACACGAACGTGACAATGCCGCTGTTCACCCAGGAACACGCTGCGGTGAATGCGCTCCACGCGTTCCGGATTCTCCCCAGCTCTGCGTCCAGGATGTTCGCGGAGGCGCGGGACTGGGACACGAACCCGCGCAGCTTTCCAGGATCAGCCGAGCTTGTTCCGCCTCCCGATCCACCGGCGAACCGGGCCCGGTCGTGTGCGGAAAACACCGCTGAAATCGTCGGTGGCGCGACCCGCGTTTCCTCGGGTTTCGGATCATTTACCTTGCTCAGCAGGGCCACGGACTGGCGGGCTGGGTCGAGGGACGCCAGTTCCCGTTCACGGGCATCGGCGCGTTGCCGCCAGGCGGTGAGCTTTTTTAGCCGGGACTTCTCCTCCTGCGCTTTGAGCTTTGCTTGCCGGACGTCCTCGGCCAACATCGCGAGAACACCGGCAAGCCTGGCGCGGTCATCAGCCCTGATGGCACAAGCCTGGGTGAATAGCTGCGCGTATCCGCCTTTGAAGTCCTCCACGGCATGATCCATGGCCCCGTCCAGGAATCCACCTTCGCCACGCAGAACCTGATCCGCTGAATCAGCAGCACTGATCAAAGCGTCGGCAGCGCCATCATTAAAGACGATCCCGACAGTCGCGCTGTCATCAAAGGTAAAACTCATGCCCCTACCCCCATAAAGCGAACAATTAATCCAACGATTAGCATAACCCGTGGAATCCGGCCAACGGACTCCACCGCTACAGGACTTTAGGATTGATGAATGCCCCATGAAATCAATAAGCGCCGTTTCCTGACGATTGAGCAGGTCGCGGAGGAGTTAGCGACCACTGACGTTCAGATCCGCGCCATGCTCAAGACGGGCCAGCTCAAAGGCATCCAGATCGGGGCCGCAACGTCTGGCGCATCGGACGACAAGACCTTGAAGACTTCATCCAAGACGCCTACCGACAAGTCAGCGAACGAATCTCTTCGACGGTGATCTGGACTCAGTTTCGGACGCTCTAGATCACGCCGTTTCACAATCAAGTGTGGGCAAAATGTGGGCAAGCTCCTGATTTAGAGATGAGAAAGGCCCTGCCTCCCTTGTAAACAAAGGGAAGCAGGGCCTTTCTCATTGGCGGTGACGGTGGGATTTGAACCCACGTTGGCTTTTACACCAAACAACATTTCGAGTGTTGCACCTTCGGCCGCTCGGACACGTCACCAACTGAAATAGGCTACCCGAGATTGGCCCGGTTCCCCAAAACGAGTCCCTCTGGACCCTCCCCAAAAGGCAGGTGGCGCACCCTCAAATCCACGCCAACTTCCGTCCACAGCTCCGCACCGATAGATTCGTAAGCATCATGACGATTTCGCAGGAACACGAACGGAAACAAGAGCACGAAGCCCACGCCTACTGGGTCACTGAGACGGGCGATGGTGAGCTGCGCCAGGAAGACCTGCCAGCAAGGCAAGAAGGAGAAGCCCTCGTCAGGACCCTGTACTCAGGTGTCAGCCGAGGCACGGAGCGTGTGGTCCACGAAGGCCGCGTCCCGGAGCGCGTGGCTGACTTGATGCAAGCCCCACATCAGGAGGGCGACTTCCCGGGCCCGGTCAAGTACGGCTACCTGAGCGTCGGGGTAGTGGAACAAGGACCGGATGAATGGCGGGGTAAGACTGTGTTCAGCCTTCATCCGCACCAGGACTTCTTTATCCTCCCCACCAGCCAGCTCACGGCAATCCCCGAAGAAGTCCCTGCGAAGCGTGCCGTGCTCACGGGCATCGTGGAGGTCGCCATCAATGCCCTCTGGGAAGCCGGACCGAGGCTGGGTGACCGTGTCGCCGTCGTCGGGGGTGGCCTGGTGGGTGGGGTCTTGGCGACGCTCCTGCGGAAGTACCCGCTCGGTCGCCTGCAAATGGTTGACGCGGACCCGGAAAAGCAAAAACTCGCGGAAACACTCGGCATCGATTTCGCCCTTCCCGAAAACGCACAAGCCGACAACGACATCGTCTTTCACTGCTCAGCCTCCAACGACGGCCTCAAGCTGAGCCTTCAACTGGCCGGAGACGACTCGGACGTCATCGAGCTCTCCTGGTTTGCCGACAAGGAAGTTACCCTCCCACTAGGCGAGGACTTCCACGCCCGCAGGCTGAACATCCGTTCCAGCCAGGTCGGCGCCGTTGCCCTTCCACGAAGGCACCGGCGAACCAACGCCCTGCGCCTGCAGGAAGCGGTAAACCAGCTCAAAGACCCGCTGTTCGACACGTTCCTGAGCAGCGAATGCCAGTTCCAGAACCTGCCCACCACACTCGTTAAATTGTTCGAACGGCCCGGCGGTTTCTGCCACGTGGTCGCCTATCCCACCCCGGAGGATTAGTACATGTTCAGCCTGACCGTCCGACGCCACTTCATGATCGCCCACAGCCTTCCCCGCGAAGCGTTCGGCCCGGCCCAGGGCCTCCATGGTGCAACGTTTGTGGCCGAGGTCAGTTTCCGTCGCCCGGATCTCAACGACGACGCAATCGTCCTGGACATTGGCGCGGCGGGCGGCATCCTTGAGGAAATCCTGGAGGACCTGAACTACAAGAACCTCGATGAGCACCCGGCATTCAAGGGCAAGCTCTCCACCACGGAGGCACTGGCCAAGCACATCGCCGACGCCATGGCCACCCGGATCCAGGACACAGAAGACGGCCCGGCGCTCAGTGGCATCGACGTCGTCCTCCGCGAAAACCCCGATGCCTGGGCAGGCTACTCGCTGGAGCTCCCGGCCAAGTAGATGCACGTGCGCTTCCTGGTCCCGGGGAACGTTCGCCACGGCTCCGGGGGGAACAAATACAACGCCAAACTCGCGGAGCACCTGGCCGCCTTGGGCGCGGACATCGAGACGGTAGTGGTCGACGGCGACTGGCCGGTTGGCAGCCCAGCGGACCGGCAGCGATTCGCGGAAGCGCTCGACGGCGGCGCAACGGTGATTGCCGATGGCTTGGTGGCGGGTGGGGCACCAGATGAAATCGCCGGCGCCGCGGGTAAAGGAACCAAAGTCTGGATCCTGTCCCACATAGCGTTGGCGGACCACGATGACCTTGAGGCCAAGGCGCTGGCTGCGGCAGCGGGAATCATCTGCCCGAGCGCCCACGCCGCAGCGGAATTGGGTGCCAAATACGGGGCACTGGATGTGGTGGTGGCGACGCCGGGCGCAGCATCGGCCGGTGTCAGTGCCGGATCTGTACCGACGCACATCGTCTCGGTGGCTGCATTGCTTCCCAACAAGAGCCAAACGCTTTTGGTCGAGGCCCTCAGCCAGTTACATAACCTCGAATGGTCCGCGTCCCTGATCGGCTCCCACGATCCCGACCCGGCGTACGCGGCAAAGGTGAGGGACGCCGTCGAACATTACGGGCTGCAGCAACGCGTCACCTTGACCGGTGAGCTGACGGGCCAGGAACTTGAGGACCACTGGCACAAAGCCGACCTCAGCATCCTCCTGTCCCGCTCGGAGAGCTTTGGCATGGTGGTGACGGAATCGTTGGCCCACGGCGTCCCGGTGATTGTCCGGCAGGGGACCGGTGCAGTCGAAGCCTTGGGCGGCACCGGAGCGGGTGCGGCGCTGGACCTCAGCGACCTCAACACCCTGACAATGACACTCCGCGCCTGGCTCACTGACCCCGCCCTGCAGCAGCGCTGGCGCAACAATGCCCTCCAAGCCCGCCAGCACCTCCGCGGCTGGGACGCCACTGCCGCGACGGTCCTGAAAGCCATCACGTAGCAGCGTCCGAGGGTGCAGAATGGGCGCATGACCGCCACAGCGCCCGCCGCAGCCACCCTCACTCCCGAGCCGGACGCTGACGCCTTCAAGGACCAACCGAATCAGCCCGAACCGTACGGACGGGTGATCGCCTCAAGGAAGTGGCCGTCCGGATCGGTAAAGTAGATGCCGCGGCCGCCGTCGTTGTGGTTGATCTGTTGTGCACGAGCACGGGAAGGGTCCGCCCAATAAGGAACGTGCTCGGCCGTGATCCGGAGGAAGATCTGGTCGAACTCCTCTTCGCTGACCAGAAAGGCGTAATGCTGCGGGACGATGTCCCCGGAAGTCTCAAGGAAGTCCAGGGTGACGCCGTTCTCCAAGGAAACAGTGACAAAGGACCACATGGGCTGCGGCTTGGGAAGTCCGAGGATGCGTGCCAGGAACTCGGCAGACGCGTGCTTGTCGGTTGCGTAAACGATGGTGTGGTTGAAGGAAACTGACATTGCTACTCCCACAAAGAAGAGGATCAGGCCGGGCGATTACCCTCGCTGGGGACCCGGTGTGAGGCGAAGAACTCCTTGAGCAGGGCTGCGCATTCTTCCTCCCGCACGCCCGCGTAGACCTCCACCCAGTGATTGAGACGGCGCTCGCGGAGGATGTCGAACACGGAACCCACCGCTCCCGCTTTCTCGTCCCACGCGCCAAAAACGACGCGCGGAATCCGGGCCAGGACAATAGCCCCGGCGCACATGGCACATGGCTCCAAGGTGACCACCAGCGTGCAGTCCTCAAGCCGCCAACCGTCACCGTCCGAGCCCGTCTCCGCCGCGCGCTGGCGCAGCGAAGCAGCCGCTTGGCGGATTGCAACCACCTCAGCGTGGGCCGTAGGGTCCCCGTGCGCTTCGCGTTCGTTGCGTCCGGAACCCAGCACGCGGCCGTCGGGCCCCAAGACGACCGCACCGATCGGTACGTCGTCCGTTTGCAGCGCCAACCGGGCCTCGTCCAGGGCAAGGCCCATCCAGGCCATGTGGTCTGCGTGATACGGCTCGGTGGCGCTCATGTCTCAATGATAGTTTTGGGGGATGCGCACACTCGTCGTGGACCACCCGCTGGTCGCTCACAAGCTCACCGTTCTGCGGGATAAGAACACCCCTTCACCGGTCTTCCGGCAACTCACTGAAGAACTAGTCACCCTCCTGGCCTATGAAGCCACCCGCGAGGTCAAGACGCAGCCAGTCGAGATCGAGACCCCCGTCACCACCACCATCGGTACGGCTTTCACCAAGCCCACTCCGCTGGTTGTCCCCATCCTGCGCGCAGGGCTGGGCATGCTTGAGGGCATGACCAAGCTGGTCCCCACGGCCGAGGTCGGCTTCCTGGGCATGGCCCGCGATGAAGAAACCCTGGACATCATCACCTACGCCGAGCGCCTCCCTGAAGACCTCACCGGTCGCCAGATCTTCGTCCTGGACCCCATGCTCGCAACCGGCGGCACCCTGCGCGAGGCCATTAAGTTCCTCTTCAAACGCGGCGCCTCGGACGTCACCTGCATCTGCCTGCTGGCCGCTCCTGAGGGGTTGTCCAAGCTTGAGGAAGAGCTCTCCGACGCCAACGTGAAAATCGTCCTGGCCTCAATTGACGAGAAGCTCAACGAAAAGTCGTACATCGTGCCGGGCCTGGGCGACGCCGGAGACCGCCTCTACGGCGTGGCCGGCTGATCTTCACAGGGAACGACTGACCCCTACCGGTTTCCGGCGCACCCCGTTAGCCTGTGGCGCATGGACTGGAAACTTGAACTGGTGTTTGTCCCTGTGTCCGACGTCGATCGCGCGAAGGACTTCTACGTCAACAAGGTTGGTTTCAACGCGGATTTTGATGAGCGCCCCTCAGACAGCATCCGCTTCGTGCAGCTGACTCCGCCGGGCTCGGCGTGTTCCATCGCCATAGGCGAGGGCCTGAGTGACGCCCCTCCCGGAACAGCTCCAAGCCTGCAAATCGTGGTCAGCGACATCAACAAAGCGCACCAGCAGCTCAAGGACAACGGTGTAGACGTCAGCGATGTCGACATCCAGGACTGGGGCCACTTTGTGTACTTTGCGGACCCAGACGGCAATAAGTGGGCGTTGCAGTACCTTCCGCAACGGCCCAACGGCTGAGTCACACTTCAACACCACACCATGAGTGTGCGGCAGGATGGAACCATGAGCCATCCTGCCGCACCCGTGTTGACTGTTCGTGCCGTCCTCTTCGACATGGACGGAACGCTGGTTGATTCCACGGCGATCGTCGAGCAAGTGTGGCTGGAATTCGCTGAGCGATACGGCTTGGACTTCAACGAAATCCTGCGCACCTCCCACGGCGTCCAAGCCGGCGATACCGTGCGCCGCTACGCGCCTGCAGGTTCCGACGTCGCGGCGCTGACGGCGGAACTGGGCGAAATGGAGCGTTCCCGGACCGATGGCGTCATCGCGCTTCCCGGTGCCGAGGCCCTGCTGGCGGGCCTTCCTGACGACGCCATTGCGTTGGTTACCTCTGCTGACAGCGTCCTCGCCGATATCCGCATGCGGGCGGCCGGACTCACCATGCCGTCTACAACGGTCACAGCCGAGTCTGTCACCCGCGGCAAGCCGCATCCGGAGGGGTACCTCAAGGCGGCGGCGCTGCTGGGAGCCGACCCTGCCGACGTCGTGGTTTTCGAAGACGCACCTGCCGGTATTGCCGCCGCCCGTGCCGCAGGGATGCGGACCGTGGTGGTGGGCAAGGCCCCTGCAGGGCACACTGCGGAACTGGGGGCGGGTATGTGGCGGATCCCGGACTACTCGGCCGTGACGGTCACCTCGGTAATGGACAACGACGGCGGGCACCTCCTCACGCTGACCCTTTAGTACTGCCGGATTAAAGACTGTTCCAAGCGAAGAACCGGGCGTAGGCTGTGCGCATGTCTGCGATGCCGGAGGCGTACGGTGCTGCATTGGAGCGGGCCATGGTCCACGCCGGTGATTGGCTCGCGTCGGTACCCACCCGTTCTGTCCGTCCTTCCTCCGACGCCGATCAGGTTGCCAAGAGCATCCTGCCGCGTCTGCCTGATGAAGCGACGGATGCCGCCGAAGTAGTTGATGAGCTCGCCGCACTGGCTGAGCCCGGCTTGATGGCGATCCAGTCCGGACGGTTCTTTGGGTGGGTCATGGGCGGAACCCTGCCCGCTGCCATGGCCGCGGATTGGCTGGTCTCGGCGTGGGACCAGAACACAGGTCTCCGCTTTGCAACCCCCGCCGCTGCTGCCATCGAGGAATCTGCCGCCGCGTGGTTGCTGGACCTACTTCACCTTCCGGCAAGTGCCGACGTCGGGTTCACCACCGGCGCCACCACCGCCAACTTCGTGGGACTGGCGGCCGGGCGCCAATACCTGATGGACGAAGCGGGTTGGGACCTTGAGGCGCTGGGGCTGACAGGTGCCCCACGCATCACCACCTTTGCGGGCAGGGAGCGGCACGCCGCAGTGGATCTGGCGTTGCGGTATCTCGGATTGGGTGCCTGCGTGCCTGTCGACGCCGACGACGAAGGACGGATTCTCCCCGACGCGCTTGCCGACGCCATGGATCAGCAACCCGGCCCATCATTGGTCTGCCTCCAAGCAGGCAACCTGCATTCCGGCGCCTTTGATCCCATGGAGGAAGCAATCGCGGTGGCCCACGACCGTGAAGCGTGGGTGCACGTAGACGGCGCGTTTGGACTGTGGGCTGCTGTGAGCCCGGAGCTGCGGGGACGGCTGGCAGGAGTGGAAGAAGCGGATTCCTGGGCCACGGATGCCCACAAAACCCTGAATGTTCCCTACGACTGTGGATTGGCGATCGTTTCCCGGCCCGAATCCCTCAGGCGCGCTTTCAGCGTTCACACCAGCTATTTGATCGCCACCGAAACCGGACTCGGCGATCCGCTGGAGAAAGTCCCTGAAATGTCCCGTCGGGCCCGTGGCATTCCGGTGTGGGCGGCCCTGCGCCAACTGGGCCGGTCCGGGGTGATCTCCATGGTGGAGCGGCTCGCAGCAAACGCCCGCGCCTTGGCCGAGGGACTCGCCGCTATTCCGGGCGTCGAGGTGCTTAACGACGTCGTCTTCACACAGGTGTCGGTGAGCTTTGGCAGTGACGACCGCACCCACCGCATCACCCAACGGCTAATGGCTGAGGGAGCTGTATGGATGTCTGGTTCGTCGTGGCGTGGCCGGGAAATCCTGAGGATCTCCGTGAGCAACTGGACCACTGACGCCGGAGACGTTGCCGCGTCGATCGCCGCTGTGCGGGGTGCGGTGGAGGCTGAGCCGGAGGCCTGAGGGGACCGCCGTCTGCATGGTTACGTGGTCCTTCGACCAATCAGGCAGCCGCCAAGATGGGCGACGAGCGACGCGACAGCCAGTGCAGCCCCCTCAAGCCAGCGGTCCGGCGTCGTTATGAGCGGCAATAAGGCGAGCGCAACCGTGCCCAGCAGCAGCGTGAGAAAGATCGTGACCGGACCTTGGAAGCGCAGGCGGGTGCCGCCACTCACGAAAACAAGCGCGATGAGATGTGCCGGCAGGGGATCCACGACGCCGCGGACCAGCAGGAAACTCAGCGCGTAGACCAATGTCCAGGCCAACGCTTCCAGCACGCGCCCGGGAATGCCGGCACTTGGCGTTGTAGGTGGCCGGCCAATTTCCCGGCGAAGCTCATGAAGTGGAACGCGTCCACGCCCAAGGTCGCGGGTCAGGCGCGCCACGCCGCGCAGATCGGCCCAGGCGGTGCGTACGACGTCGACACTTGGGTTGGGGTCGTCGGTCCAGTCGACGGGGACTTCATGAATGCGCAAACCACAGCGTTCGGCGATCACCAGCAATTCTGTGTCAAGGAACCAGCCATCGTCCCTGGTATGTGGAAGAAGTCGGTGGGCAACGTCCGCGCGGACGGCCTTGAAACCGCACTGGGCATCCGAGAAGCCTGCCCCCAGGACAGCGCGCAGCAGGGCGTTGTAGCTCCGGGGAATGAACCCGCGCCGGGAGCTGCGTATCACGTGGGAGTTCCGGGCCAGCCGCGTTCCGATAGCGAGATCCGAGTGGCCGGAGAGCAGAGGCGCGAGGAGGGGAGCCAGCGCTGACAAGTCCGTGGAAAGGTCTGCTTCCATGTAGGCGAGCACGGGGGACGGCGAGGACTGCCAGACCTGGCGGAGCGCGTTTCCGCGGCCCCTTTCCTGGAATCGGACCACCAGCAGTTCAGGGAGCTCCCTGGCCAGGCGCTCGGCGATCCGCAGGGTGTTGTCCGTGCTGGAATTGTCCGCCACGGTGATCCGGAAGGTGTGCGGAAAAGAGTCAGTGAGATGTCCGTGGAGCCTGCGCAGGTTCTGTTCCAGGCGGGCTTCCTCATTAGACACGGGAAGGGTGATGTCCAGGACCGGGACGGCAGCCAAGGTGTCGACGGGGGAGCGCCGCGGCTGTGGCTCCGCGTAGTGCGTGGCCGGCTGCGCAATGGGTGACCTCGCGCCACCGAAGCGCTCGGAACGGACCCGTCGTGGAGTGGCGCTGATGGCTGGATCTGTGAGCGTCATGTTTCCAGAATGGAGCCGGCGATTATGAGGGCTGTAGGCGGAAACTGTGTCCCCACTGTGAACCACGGAGGACAGCTGTGAAACGGGAAAACCGCGCCGGCTCCCGCCATCCGCTCCAGTGGGTACTGGTGCGAACGGCAGGAACCGGCGCGGCAATCAAGCAGCCTGGTTTAGTACCAGTTGTTGGCCAGGTGGAAGGCCAGAGCGGCTGACGGGGATCCGTAGCGTTCCTTGATGTAGTTCAGGCCCCACTTGATCTGGGTCTGGTAATTGGTCTGCCAGTCAGCACCGGCCGATGCCATCTTGGAAGCCGGCAGGGACTGGACGATGCCGTAAGCGCCACTGGAAGCGTTCGTGGCAGTCGTCTTCCAGTTGGACTCCTTCTCCCACAGAGTGTTCAAAGCAGTCATTTCGCCGGCACTCCAGCCGTAGCTGCCAAGGATGCTGGCAGCGTAGGCCTTGGCGGCGGCGGGGTCGTCCACGGCCTTCGGGGCGGCAGCAGCAGCTGCAGCTTCCGCAGCGGCGGCGGCAGCAGCGGCGTCGGCGGCCTGCTTGGCAGCAGCATCAGCGGCTGCCTTCTCTGCAGCGGCCTGGTCTGCGGCTGCCTTCTCTGCGGCAGCCTTCTCAGCAGCGGCCTGGTCTGCGGCAGCCTTCTCGGCAGCAGCCTTCTCAGCAGCGGCCTTGTCGGCAGCAGCCCTGTCAGCAGCGCCCTTGGCGGCGGCTGCATCCAAGGAAGCGGAGATTTCAGCTGTCTTGTTGTTGCTGACCTGGGTATTCGCCTGGGTCTCGGCCACGCGGCTCACTTCAGGGAGGGTCAAAGCGGCGTTGGCAGCAGTACCGAGCGATGCAACGCCCAGTGCGGCGGCTACGACACCGGCAACAACCGACATGCGGTGGCCGGACTTACCTTGACGGGCGGCGTTCTTCAGGACAGCCTGCGACTTGGTCAACGGTGCGTTGTGCTCGTCGCGGTGACGCGCGGAAGGGCGCGTCTGATCGTTAAATTCAGACATGTGTGATTACCTCTCAGCGCCTGCGGAGTTAGCTGTCGGGTTCGGATGAGGTCATCCGGCCGCGCATCACGCTGCGGCTTCACCCCAAGGGCCGGCAAAATGCCTGGGCCCGGAGACTCTGGGTCCCCCGTCTCTGCCTCGGAGTAAGAACGGACTCCGGGAAGTGGCAGAGCTCGGCGCATCCCGGATGTGGGCCTGCTAGGGACGACCCACCCTTTCGACGGTACAGGAGGTTTCCGTAGAAGTCACATTTAGGTAACAGAGATCACGATGGCGGTGAGTCGCCTTGCTGAATTCGTTACACCCGTTCGTTGCTCACGGTGGAGAGTCGAAGGGCGAACTCCGTGCGTCCCGGACGCGAGGTCACCTCAACGCTCCCTCCGTGCGCTTCGACGATGGATTCAACGATGGACAGGCCCAGTCCCGACGTACCTTCGGACCCCGATCTCGCGGCATCGGCGCGGGCAAAACGGGAGAAAATCCGGCTTTGGAAATCCTCCGGAATGCCAGGCCCGTTGTCCGTCACGGTGACTACTGCGCTGCCGTCGGCAGAGAGCATGACGCCCGTGACGACGGTGGTGCCGGCCTCGGTGTGCTTGCGGGCATTGGACAGCAGGTTGGCCAGCACCCGGTGGAGTTGCGTCGCATCGCCGCGGACCGTGACGGGCTCATCCGGGAGCTGGAGTTGCCATATATGGTCCGGCGCCATGACCTTCTCGTCGCTCACGGTTTCGACCACCAGCTGTGTGAGGTCCACGTCCGTGACCTTGACCGGCTGGCCCTCGTCGAGCCTGGCAAGCAGCAGGAGATCCTCCACCAACGTGGTCATGCGCTCGGACTGGCTTTGGACACGTGCCAGCGACTTCCGGCCGTCATCGGTGAAATTCTCGGTCATCCTCAGCAGCTCGGTGTAACCGCGGATGGCGGTCAGGGGCGTCCTGAGTTCGTGCGAGGCGTCCGCGACGAACTGGCGCACCTTGGTTTCGCTCTCCTGGCGGGCCTCCAACGCGCTGGAGACGTTGTTCAGCATTTGGTTCAGTGCGTGGCCAACGCTGCCGACTTCCGTGCCCGGATGTGCGGCCGACGGCGGTACGCGCACCGCAAGCGCCACCTCACCGGCGTCGAGAGGAAGACGGGAAACCTTCGTGGCTACCTCGGAGAGTTGTTCCAGCGGGCGCATGGTCCGGCGGATGATGACGGTACCGGCCAAGCCAATAATCACCAGCCCGCCCAAGGAAACCAGTACCATCGTCCACACCAGGGAGGCCTCGGCGCTCTGCTTGTCTGCGAGCGGAAGGCCCGTCACGATCACGTCGCCGTAGGCGGTGTCTACAGCCATCAGCCGATAGTCGCCGTTGGAGAGCGAACGGTCCACCGGGCCGGTGTCTTTGGGAAGCGACAACAGGACTTGCTCGTCGGCTGCAGAGAGCGAAACGCGGTTGCCTTGCGCGTCGATCAGTCCGGAACTTCGCACCGTGGAGCCGTCGATCCTGGCATTAAGGGTTCCTGCGGCCTGGCCGCGTGCCTCAAGGGGGTCGGGCCTTCCTGACGGCGAGGAAGGGAAGTTCGACGGCGGCCTGCCGAAGTCGTTCGCTCGGCTGGATGCCTGCTCCAGTTGCCTGTCGAGCTGCCGGTTGAAGACCATGTCCATGGAGGCGTAGCTGACCACACCAACGGCACTGCAGATGGCGACCAGGAGGGCCATGGCCACCAGGACCAACTTTGTCCGTAAATGCCAGGTGGACGGGTTGAGCCAGCTGCGGCCTGACGTCCTGGCCACTCCCGAAAGTGTGCTCAACGCCTAGTCCGCTGGCTTGATGACGTAGCCGGCGCCACGGATGGTGTGGATCATCGGCGGGTGGTTGGCTTCGATCTTCTTGCGCAGGTAGGAAATGTAGAGCTCCACGATGTTGGCCTGGCCACCAAAGTCGTAGTCCCACACACGGTCCAGGATCTGGGCCTTGCTGACCACCCGTTTGGGGTTCTCCATGAGGTAACGCAAAAGCTCGAACTGGGTGGCAGTGAGCGGGATGTCCTCGCCGGCCCGGGTGACTTCACGGGTGTCCACGTTCAGGGTAAGGTCACCCACCACCAGCTCGGCGGTGTCCATGGCGGCTACGCCCGAACGCTGGACAAGACGATGGAGACGCAGGAGGACTTCTTCCATGCTGAAAGGCTTGGTGACGTAGTCGTCGCCGCCGGCAGCCAAGCCAACAATACGGTCCTGCACGGCGTCCTTCGCCGTGAGGAACAGCGCGGGAACCCCGGGAGCGAAAGCGCGGATGCGGTTGAGGACCTCAACTCCGTCGAACCCCGGCAGCATGACGTCCAGGACCAGGACGTCGGGCCGGAAATCCTTGGCAAGCTTCACTGCGTCAGGCCCGTCGCCGGCAACCGCCACGGACCAACCGGCCATACGCAGGCCCATGCTCATGAGCTCGGCCAGGCTGGGTTCGTCATCCACCACCAGGGCGCGGATTGGAGAGCCGTCCGGGTGGGACAGCTGGGGAAGGTTGTTGGTCATGGAGTGCGAGGAAGCCATGGGACAACTCTCCGTTCTGCTGGTTTGCCAACGCTTTGACCGTCCTGTGAGGACGCTGTGAAGTCAACACTAGCGAGGTGGGAGTCCGGAAACACGCGTATCCACAGGTCACAGGAGTGACCTCTCCCGACCCTGCGCAGCCTGCGACCCGTGCTGTAACGCAGCAAACTTCTTCCCATTCCGGATCGTCGTGGGCGTGGTCAGAAGCGGAGATGCCGGACCGGTCGGTCGGGAGGCTTCGTCCTGAGCAGGGCGTGCCGGTTCTACAGCTTGTAGCAGATTTTCGGCAAAAAAATCCGAAGTGCTGCCGGCGGCGATTGGACAACAACTGTTTCAGATCGTGAGATTCCGTGGGTGGGTGGTTCGCGGGAATGGTGGTGCATATAATGCCCGATTGACCGAAGAAAATTCATTGGAAGGCGAATATTTCTTCCTCCAGCCGAATGAAATGGAGTTCATTTATCCCCACAGCTGAATTGTGATTTGCGGCACAATAGACCTCCTCGTCTCAAAATGTGGACGGTTCGGCGCTTTGTTACTTGCGTGTTGCCATTGTTACGTTGCACACTTCCAATGTGAACAAGAACTCAACAGCACCTGCAGCCGCAGCAACCTGGCCCAGCACACCCGCTGGCCATGATGACCGCTGTTGTCGAATGCAAGCCTAACTTTCCACCCCAAGAAGTTTCAGGCATTCGCCCCCTAGCCCAGCGTTGGGCGCCCCTCCCCAAACTCATTGCGGGGACAACCAGCATTCGAAGCCGCGATGACGGCTATTCACTTTTGAGGTAAGCACTCCATGTCAGTTGCATCTGGATACGTCCACATCTCCGTCCGTAACGCCAACAAGGCAGCGTCGAACGCAGGGCTCCGCCCCGGATTCGGCAACCGCCCCGGCTACGCCCCCACCCAGCAGGGCGCGGGCCAGCAGGCTCCCGGTTACGTTCCGCAGGGCTACAACCCCAACTCCTATGGCCAGTTGCGCGCCGTACCTGCCACTGAGTCGGCACCCATGACGGCACCCACTCCGGTGATTGCCCAGTCCGACAGGCTCCGCCCCGTTGCCAACGACAACGTGGCCCGCGGTTTCGTGCTCTACATGGGCATCGACGAAGAAACTGCCGCAGCAGCCGGCACCTCCATTGCCAAGCTGGCCCAGGAAATCCGTGCCTACGCACAGTCGCTTGTGACCGGCGCCGAGAGCTACGCTGCCGTCGCAGTCGCTCCCGCCGGGGCACCCGGGTCCGCACTCGACGTCGTGCGTTCCACCTTCGGTGACCCCACCGTGGCCTCCCGCCAGCGCACCGAAACTGCCCGCCCGGCGCCGCAGCAAGAAGCCCGCCCCTCCGGCGTGCTGATCGACCTCGCCCGCCGCGAAGTGCACCTCGACGGCGAATCGTTGAACCTCACGTTCAAGGAATTCGAACTGCTCAACTACCTCGTCGAAAACGGCACCCGCACCGTGGGCCGTGACGAACTTCTTGAAGGTCTGTGGCGCAACGCCGAAGAGGTTCCCAACGAGCGCACCATCGACGTGCACATCCGCCGCCTTCGCTCCAAGCTTGGTCGCCTTGCCAACACTGTCCGCACAGTACGTGGCCAGGGCTACCGCTTCTACGAGCACCCCGAAGTTATTGTCTGGGCCGCTCCGGAATACTCGATCTAGCTTTACAGCCGCCGGAAGGCGGCACATACCTCTGCGCCTGCGCTCGTATCTCCCTACGGCCGCCCTCACCTCGCAAGCCCGGTCAGGGAACCCAAGCCCGGTCAGGGAACCCTGGCTGCGTGGGCCCAGCAACAACGGCGCTGTCGGGATGTGCCGCCTTTCGTCTCTTGTCACGCCCAGTGAGCATTGGCCTCCAGGGCTAAGCGGGGGCGGATAGGGTTGATTCATGAGCGACCATCACATCAAGCGGCTCGTGATCATGCGACATGCCAAGGCTGATTGGCCCATGGGCGTGCCTGATCATGAGCGTCCCCTCGAAGAGCGCGGACACCGGGAAGCTCCGCTTGCAGGGAAATGGTTGCGTGAGCAGGGCGTGGTGCCGGACTTCATTTTGTGCTCGTCTGCGTTGAGGACCCGCCAGACCTGCACCTGGGTCTGTGATGAGTTGGGCGATAAAGCGCCGACGCCGAAACTTGAGGACGGCTTGTACGCCGCCTCCGCGAACCGCATGTTGACGGTGATCAACCACGTTCCCGACACCGTGACCACCCTGATGGTCATCTCGCACATGCCCGGAGTCCAGGACCTCGCCATGCACTTGGCATCGCGCGATTCGGACCACGACGCATACATGGATGCCGCTACCCGCTACCCAACGAGTGCGTTGACGGTCATGGAAACGGAGAAATCCTGGGCTGAGCTGGATGGGCAGGACGCGCGGCTGACGCACTTCACGGTTCCCCGCCACTGACCTGCGGGCAGCCTCTATTGCGGGTTGCTTGGGTCCCCGTGGGCCAGTTGGGGCATGCACATGCAGCGGATCTCGAAGACGGGCAGGCCTGCAGCTTCTTCGCCATGCCCGGTCGCGACCAGGTATTCGCCGTCGAACATGTACACGGGCAACTGCGGCGCCAAGTATTCGTTGTACCGGCTGGGATAGACCCATTGCCCGCGGATGTCGAACGCCGGCAGGGCGTACGGATCGCGCCGGTTGTGGGCGCTCGGATAGAGTCCGTCGTCGATCATGATGTAACTGACAAGGCCATAGGTGTGATGGTGGTTCATGTCCGTGGGAAAGAGGATTGCTTCCACAGTAGGGCCCCTTCAAAAGTTTTCGGCGATCGCGCTCCGAGCGACGCAGGTAGCTAAGTAAGGTTAGCCTAAGCTAACAGCTGGCTGCGCGTCGAATGTTCCCCCGTGTGACGTTGATCAACCGCGCGGAAGGGGCAGATCTTCCGCGGCGATCTCACGCAGCATGCGTACGGCGAGCCGGATGGTGGGGCTGGCGGTCATCGTCTTGCGGAACACGACGCCAACCGATCGCTGCTGGACGGGGTTGACCACGGGGATGGCGACGACGCCAAGCGGCAGCGGCGGTCTACCGAGCCGCGGGACCAACGCCACGGCCACGCCCTGCTCCACCATCGCGATGTGCGTGGAAAAGTCGGGATCGTAGACACGGATATCCGGGACCCGCCCCAGCCCCGCGAAGATCTGCAGTAGGGCCTCGTTGCAGATGGCTCCCGCCGGGGTGCTGATCCAGGTCTCGTCAAGCAGGTCTTCACGCTCGACGGCGGTCCGGGACGCGAGCGGGTGGGTGCTGTTGACCAGGACATCGGCTTGGTCGATGCAGAGGTCCTCATGCACCAGGTTCTCCGGGATGACCAGCGGGACCGAGTTCCAGTTATGCACTACCGCCAGTTCCGCTTCGCCGGACGCCACCCTTTGCACCGCTTCGCGGGGGTCTTCTGCCAGCACGGTGATTTCCACGGCAGAGTGGGCAGTCGCCATGCGCGCCAGCAGGGGTCCCACCAGGCCGCGGCACGCCGTGGAGAATGCGACCAGCCTCAGCAGGCCCGACGGCTTGGCGGGATCCGCGAGCAAAGTGGCCTGCAGTTCCTCAAGCTCGCCCATGATTCGCCGGCCATACCCTGCCAGCGCCAAGCCACGTTCGGTGAGGAGTACCCCGCGGCCGTTTCGCTCGAGGACCGTCACGCCGGTCTGCTTCTCCAACTTTTTGATCTGCTGCGAAATGGCGGACGGGCTGTAGCCCATGACATCGGACGCGGCTACCACCGATCCGTGCTGTTCCACGGCCACGAGCGCCCTCAGGGCTGAAATGTCGATCATGAAGCAAATGTACGCTGTTATATATCGAATTCAACGCTGGTTCTTCACGCTGAAGCGGACCATAGTGTACTTGTGAACCTTCGCCACTCTGCCCTCGCCGTCGTGGTCGCCGTCCTGTGGGGCATCAATTTTGTTGCCATCGACCTCGGCCTGCACACGAACGGCAGGGAGGTTCCTCCGCTGCTTTTCGTCGCCATGCGCTTCCTGCTCGTC
Source organism: Paenarthrobacter sp. TE4293 (assembly GCF_050435325.1). NCBI lineage: Bacteria > Bacillati > Actinomycetota > Actinomycetes > Micrococcales > Micrococcaceae > Paenarthrobacter > Paenarthrobacter sp. TE4293. The sequence continues at coordinate 95,017 of NZ_JBNJRY010000006.1, read as the reverse complement.
GTTTTCCCGTTCATCTTTTTCATCCGAAAACCGAACGTGGGCTGGAAAGCGATTGCCGGCGTCGGGCTCTTCATGAGTGCCGGCCAATTCGGGCTCTTGTACCTGGGTATGGCACTGGGGATGCCGGCGGGCTTGGCATCGCTGGTCCTTCAGGCGCAGGTCTTGTTCACTATCCTGCTCGCAGCCAAGTTCCTGGGCGAGAGGCCCAGCCGACGCCAGCTGGCCGGCGTGGTGCTCGGCATCGCCGGGCTGGGAGTGGTGGCATTGGGGCGCAGCGCTGTGGCACCGGTCCTTCCGCTGATGATCGTTTTGGCCGCAGCCTTGTCCTGGGCCGTAGGCAATGTGGTGGCGCGCCACTCAAAAGCGGCTTCCGGTTTGGGGCTGGTGGTGTGGTCCGGTGCCGTGGTGCCCGTACCTTTGGCCGGCTTGTCGCTGGTGGTGGATGGGCCGGGCACCGTCTGGGCCACGCTTACTGACCTGCAACCAGCCACCATCCTGAGCGCGATCTACACTGCCGTGTTCGCGTCCTTGGTGGGTTACGGCATCTGGAACCGTCTGTTGTCGCTGTACCCGAGTTCCGACGTCGTGCCCTTTACGCTGTTGGTCCCGGTGGTGGGGATGACGGCGGCCTGGCTGGTCCTGAACGAGATTCCCACCATTGCCGAAATCATGGGCGGCCTGATCCTGTTGCTGGGAGTGGCCACGGCAGTGCTCGGGACAGGACGCAAAATCCGGCCCGAAGCGACCGTTGTGAGGCCCGCTCTGCGGCTATAAATCCCGCGGAGTCATGCACAGCGGGCCTCACAACGGCGCCCAGCGGGCCTCGCAACGGAGGGATCAGCGCAGCGTGAAGATCGTCCGGTGCCAGTCCTTCTCGGTGGTGCCGTCCAGTTCGACCATCACGTGCTTTACCTGCGTGTATTCCTCGAAGGAGTACGCGGACATGTCCTTGCCGAATCCGGACTGCTTGAAACCTCCGTGGGGCATCTCGGAGATGATCGGGATGTGGTCGTTGACCCAGACGCAGCCTGCCTTGATTTCGCGGGTGGCGCGCATGGCTCGTTGGAGGTTGCCGGTCCACGCTGAGGCCGCCAGTCCGTAGACGGTGTCGTTGGCGAGCTGGATCGCTTCCTCATCCGTGTCGAAGGGAAGAACCACCAGGACCGGGCCGAATACCTCGTCCTTGACAATCTCCGAGTCGGGCGCCGCATCCACCACCAGTGTGGGGCGGTAAAAGGCGCCGTCGGCAAGGCCCTTATTCGTCGGAGCGTAGCCGCCGGCCACCACTTTGCTGTAGCCCCGGGCCCGCTCCACCATCCCCGCCACATGGTCCCGCTGCTTGCAGGAGACCAGTGGGCCAAGGTCCGCGTCCTCATCCCCGGGGGTGCCCAGGACGATCCCCTCAAAGTGGTCGGCCACCTTCGCCACGAATTCCTCGTAAAGGCTCCGGTGCACAATGGCCCGGGTTGCTGCGGTGCAGTCCTGACCCGTGTTGATGAGGGAGCCGGCAACGGCGCCATGTACGGCGGCGTCCAGATTGGCATCATTAAACACCACGAAAGGGGCCTTGCCGCCCAGCTCGAGGTGCACGCGCTTGGCGTTCACGGCCGCAGCTTCCAGGACTGTCCGGCCCACAGCGGTGGAGCCGGTAAAGGACACCATGTCCACATCGGGGTGCCGCATGAGCGCAGCCCCCACAGTGGCGCCGTCGCCCACCACCACGTTCACCACGCCGTCGGGCAGTCCGGCATCCGTGAGCGCCTGCGCGAACATGAGCGAGGTCAGTGGCGTGATTTCAGCGGGCTTGAGGACAATGGTGTTCCCGGCGGCGATCGCGGGCAGAATCTTCCACGCGGCCATCTGCAGCGGGTAGTTCCACGGCGCGATGGACCCCACGACACCTATCGCTTCGCGGCGGATGGACGACGTGTGCTGGGGCGAATACTCAGCTGTAGCCTTGCCTTCGAGGTGGCGGGCGGCCCCGGCGAAGAAGTCGATGTTGTCAATGGTGCCCGGGACGTCGAACCCGCGGGTCAACCGAAGCGGCTTGCCCGTCTGTGAACTCTCCACCCGGGAGAACTCCGCGGCCCGTTCGACCATGATCCGGGCGAACTTTTGCAGGATCCCGGCTCGTTCTCCCGCGGTGGTCCGGGACCATGCGGGGAAGGCTGAACGCGCTGCTGCCACTGCCGCTTCGAGGTCTGCCAACGAAGCGAGGTTCACGGTTTCCACCACCTCCGATGTCGCGGGGTTCATGACGTCCAGCGTGTCGCCCGAAGTGCCGGTGAGGAGTTTTCCGTTGATGAATTGATGCATGTGGGTGCCGTGCTTTCCCTGCCGGGCGTCGGTGTCCGGGCAGCGGTGAAGGGACGACGCCGGGTGGTGGCGTCGTGCGGGGAAGGTGCGTTGCGTTGCCGGGCAGGCAGGTGTCAGGCCTGCGTGCTTTCGCGTTCGGCGCTGTCCAGGATGGCCGCGAGACCAGCCTGGAACGCCTTCAATGAGTCGAGGTTTTGCAATGCGGCGTGATGCTTTTCGAGCAGGGGGTGTCCGGTGATGCGGGTGAAGACCCTGGGGTTAAGCCAGGGATCGTGTCCCTCGGAGTCCGGGAGCCGCTGGATTTCAACCGCAATGCCGGCGCCCAGCGCAAGGGTGTAGCTTTCCAAGGCTGCGTAATAGTGCACGACGCGGTCCTCTTCGAGCCCGGCGTCGGTGAGGCATTGGAGGACGAACTCGATTGCCGTCAATTCACCGGGGCCGTAGGTGTCCGTGGCGAAGGACTCGCTGCCCAGGGAGGGGTGCTGCATGAAGACCCTGAGGAGCTCGTCCAGGTAGGCCTCAAGCCTGGCGCGCCAGTCCTGATCGCGTGCCACGGCCAGCGTGCGTTCCACCGATGTCATGAACAGCTTGTCCAGTGCTGCCCTGACGATGGCGTCCCTGTTCCGGAAATGCCGGTAGACGGCGGTGGCGTCGACTTCGAGTTCCTGTCCCAGCCGGCGGACGGTCAGCCGTTCGCCGGGTTCCTGGCGTGAAATCCGGAGGACGGCGTCAATGATGGTGGCTGGGTCCAAGCGCGTGCGGCGGTCCGTTGACTGTGCTGGCTGCACCATCTGTTGTCCGCCTTCCACGCGATCCCCGGTTGAATATCAACCTACATGATCCATGGCGACCTCCTCTCGAGAACAAGTCAAAGTCTTTGTCAGCGATGATGTCAACACTGTTGACTTTAATGTGATCCGGCTCATAGTCTGTCTCCCAGAGTTGAATTTCCCCACGAAAGGACTCGATCGTGCACGCAGAGATTTTGTTGGAGAACGGATGGGTGTACACCGGCAAAGACGCCGGACCCAGCCGGTCAGATATAGCTATCGGGGGCGGACGGATCATGGCCATAGGAGACGGCCGGGACGTCCAGGCCACCGTCACCCCGGACACCCGCCGTGTGGACCTCCAAGGCCAACTGGTGCTTCCCGGGTTCCAGGACGCCCACATCCACCCCATCTTCGCCGGGATAGAGCTCCTCCAGTGCGACCTGACAGAGGTGGCCAGTGCAGAAGAAGCGGTGGCAACAGTGGCCCGCTACGCCGCGGACAACCCGGACCAACCGTGGATCGTGGGCGCGGGATGGTCCATGGACCTGTTCCCCGGTGGAACCCCCGGCCGGGAGTTGCTTGACGCCGTGGTCCCGGACCGGCCTGTGTACCTCGTCAACAGGGACCACCACGGCGCCTGGGCCAACACTGCGGCCTTTGAAGCAGCGGGAATCGGTGCGGCAACACCTGATCCGGAGGGCGGCCGGCTGGAACGCGAAGCGGACGGCACTCCAGCAGGCACCGTCCACGAAGGTGCCATGGACCTCTTCAACGCGGTCAAGCCGGCAGTGTCCTATGAGTTGGCCTACCAAGGCCTGCTTGCCTCCCAGCAACTGCTGCTCGCCCAAGGCATCACTGCCTGGCAGGACGCCTGGGTTCCCATCCCGGAGGGCGGACATGCCGATCACCTGGAGGTCTACCGGGACGCCGTGAAGGCCGGGGACCTCAAGGCCCGGGTCACGGCCTGCCAATGGTGGGACCGGACCGCCGGCGTGGCCCAGATGGAAGCAATCGTGGAACGCCGTGACAGCGTGCGGGAAGAATTCGACCCCCTGCAACTCAACGCCAACACAGTCAAAGTGATGGTGGACGGTGTAGCCGAAAACTACACGGCCGCCATGCACCACGTCTACCTGGACCACCACGGCCACCACACGGACAACCGGGGCATTGAGTTCTTCGAACCGGACCAATTGAAGGAATTCGTTACCGCCATCGACGGCGCAGGCATGCAGGTCCACTTCCATGCCCTCGGCGACCGCGCTGTGACGGATGCCCTGGACGCGCTGGAGGCAGCCCGGGATGTCAACGGCACCAACGATCACCGGCACCACCTCGCGCACCTTCAGATGGTGCGCGACGCAGACATTCCCCGCTTCGCGGAGCTCAATGCGGCCGCCAATGTGCAGGCACTGTGGGCCTGCCACGAGGAACAGATGGACACCCTGACCCTCCCGTTCCTGGAACCGGGCGCCGAGGACAAGCACTATCCCTTCGGGAAACTGGCCGGCACCGGCGCCACGGTGGTGGCAGGCAGCGATTGGCCGGTCTCCACGGCCGACCCCATCGCAGCCATCCACGTGGCTGTGAACCGTACAGCTCCCGGGCAAAACTTGCCCCCGCTCGGCCCCGAATCACAAAAGCTCAGTCTCAAGCAGATCGTGGACGCCTACACCCACGGCACGGCGTGGATCAACCACCTGGACGCCGTAACGGGAACTGTGGAACCTGGGAAACTCGCCGACCTCGCGGTCCTGGACGTCAATCTCTTCGAGCTTCCTGTGGAGGAACTGCACCAGGCGGTGGTGACGCAGACGTGGATTGGGGGCGAGTGCGTCTATGACCGCGCGGCAGCCCAAAGCCCGGTCCCGAAAACAGCCCGTGGACACCAGCCGGCGGTGACGCAGTGAGGCCGCCAACAGCACCCGTACCTGCGCAGGCCGCCCTGCGCATTAGACAGCGGACGACGCCGTCCCGCATCACCGCGGTGACCGTCGCCGGCGTCGTGCTCGGCGTGGTCCTGGGCGGCTGCGGCGCCCGGCCCGCCAGCGTGACGGACGCCGCGGGCGCTGCCAAGTACACCCTGTCCACCTCCACAGATGCGCCCACCAAGGAGATCGACAACTTCAGTTGGGCCATGTACGCGGAGCCGTTCTCCCTGGACTACGCCTACGCGTTCGATTACCCGGACAACACCGTCCTGTCCAATGTGTGCGAATCGCTCTTCAGATGGAACGCGGACCTCTCGACCTCACCCGGCCTGGCCACGGGGGTGGAGAACCCCGACCCCCTGACGTGGATCTACACCATCCGCCAAGGGGTGAAGTTCCACGACGGCACTGAGATGACGGCGGACGACGTCGTCGCGTCCCTGAGCCGCCACCTCGACCCGGAAGTGGGTTCGTTCTGGGCATCGTCCTATCAAAACGTGGAGTCCATCGAGAAGACCGGCGACTACGAAGTTACAGTCACCACCACCCGCCCGGACTATGTGTTCAACGCTTCACTGGTGGGCGCCCCCGGCGTGGTGGAGTCCGCAGCAACCCTTGAGGAAGCAGGCAAGGACTACGGCAACTCGAAAACGGGCGTGAACTGCACGGGACCGTTCCGGTTCGATCAGTGGGAAGCAGGGGAGAGCATCACCCTCAAACGCTTCGACGACTACTGGGATCCGGACCTGAAGGCCAAATCGAAGCAGGTCACGTTCACCATGCTCCCGGACGCCACCTCCCGCATCAATGCTTTCCAGACCGGTGAAATCGACGGCGGCTTCGCGATCCCGTCCAACGCAATCGACATCCTCAAAGCCAACAAGGACGCAGGGTCCCTGTACTTCGGCAATGACACCTCCGTACAGAGCATGGTCTTCACCAACCTGGCCGGGACCTTCCAGGACGTCCGGGTGCGCAAGGCGCTCATGATGGCCATCAACCGGGACGCACTGATCAAGGCGGCCGAACAGGGCTATGCGAAGAAGACGGATGCGTTGACCACCAGGAGCGTGTGGAAGGACGTGCCGCAGCAGACGACTGACGAGGCCTTCGACGGCTTGCTGTCCACACCCTATGACCTGGAAGAAGCCAGGAAACTCATCAAGGAAGCCGGAGCCGAAGGCAGCAAATTCGTCTTCGCCACCGCCTCACTGAATGCGGCCTTCGACATCACAGCACGGGCCATAGCGTCCGCGGCCAAAGAAATCGGCCTGGAACCGGAAATCCAGACCATGTCCAACGACAAATACACCACGCTGTTCTCCGACCCGGAGGCGCGCAAGAACGTGGACCTCCTGGTGACGTCCTGGTACCTCTCGAGCACCGAACCCCTGGAAATGTACAGCGTGCTGCGGACCGGGGACTTCAGCAACTACGGCGGCTGGAGCAACCCGGAATTCGATGACGTGGTCAACTCCGCCTACAGCGTGCAGGACCCTGAAGCCCGGGGCGAGCTCACCGGGCAGGCCGCCAAGCTGGCCAGCGAAGACGTGGTCTGGGGGCCGCTGTACGAAACCGTCACCTCCATGTGGCTCGGCAAACGCATCACCGGTGCGGACCCGTCCATCAACTACATGTACTTCCCGTGGGCAGCCCAGATAGGAGGTCGCTGATATGACCGCTACAGAACAGCTCCAGCCTGCCACCGTGCCGGTCGCTCCCGGCAACAAGCGGGACAAACGCAGGGCGGTCCGCCCGGCGGTCTATATCGTGAAGAAGCTGATTGCCCTGGTGCTGACGTTGTTCGTTGCCTCCCTGGCCGTGTTCTTCTCCCGCTTCCTGGTCCCCGGAGACCCTGCACGCTTCCTGCTCAGGGGACGCAGCCCGAAACCCGAGGCACTTGCAGAGATCACCCGGCAGTTCGGCCTGGACAAGCCGGCCTGGGAACAGTACCTGAACTGGCTCGGCGGCATCCTGCAGGGGGACTGGGGCCGGTCGCTGACCTACCGCCAGGACGTCTCCGACGTCTTGCTCGGACGGCTGCCCACCACCTTGCAACTGGTCGCCCTGGCCGCGGTGTTCATCACTGTCCTCGGCTTGTTCGCCGGAATCGTGGCCAGCCTGAACAAGGGCTTCGCGGACCGCTTCATCCTGATCACGCTCACTGCGGCCGGGGCAGTTCCGCCGTTCGTTGCGGCCATTGCCCTGGTGGCGCTCTTCTCCGTGGGCCTGGGCTGGTTCCCCTCCTTTGGAAGCGGCGACGCCGGAGGGGACCGGATCTGGCATCTCACCCTCCCGGCGCTCGCCTTGGGCATCACCTACATCGCCATGGTGGCCCGGGTGACGCGGTCCTCCATGAACGAGCAATTGCTCCGCGAACACGTGGAAGTGGCAACCAGCCGTGGGCTCAGCCGTGGGTCCGTGGTGGCACGCCACGTGCTGCGCAACGCGTTGGGTCCCATCCTGACCGTGAGCGGTGTGCTGGTGGCCGGACTCCTGGTATCCAGCGCCATCATCGAGCGGACCTTCGGCCTCTCCGGCATCGGGCAACTCCTGGTGCAGTCCATCGACAGGCTCGACTTCGGCGTTGTCCAAGCGATCGTCATGGTGGTGGTTGCAGCCTTCGTCCTGGTCAACACCGTGGTGGATCTCGTCCAACCCCTTATTGATCCGCGGATTGCGGCCGGAACGGAGTCCCGATGACGTTGGCCATCCAGCTGCCACAGGCGGGGCTTCGCCGTTACGGCAGCCTCCTCTCACCCATGGCGTGGGGCGCGCTCGCCGTTGCCGCCGCCGTCGTCCTTCTTTCCCTGTTCGCCCCGGTCCTGGCACCCTATGACCCGGACTACGTGGACCTCAACAACGTCCTGGCCGGTCCCAGCGGTCAGCATCTGCTGGGTACGGACGCACTGGGCCGCGACCTCCTCAGCCGGATCATGCACGGTGGGCGGACCTCGCTGGTGGGACCCACCATTGTGGTGATCGGATCCACTGTGCTGGGCCTGCTGCTGGGCTTGGTGGCGGGCTGGTCCGAAGGCTGGTTGGGCAAGGTCCTGGGCCGTCTTTTCGATCTCCTCTTTGCTTTCCCTGCGCTGCTCATGGCCATGCTCGCCATCGCCTTGTTCGGGAAAGGGCTCTTCGCACCCATTCTGGCCATGACCATCGCGTACGTTCCCTACGTGGCCCGGCTCGCGCAGTCCCTGGTGGTGGCTGAGCGCAGCAGGCCGTACGTCCAGGCCTACCGGGTGCTCGGATTCCGGACGCCCTGGGTAGTGCTGGGACGGGTGCTCCCCAACCTCATTCCTACGGTCGGCGCCCAATCAACACTGAATTTCGGCTACGTGCTGGCAGACCTCGCGGCGCTCTCCTTCATCGGACTGGGCGTGCAACCGCCCACCAGCGATTGGGGCGCCATGATCGAGGAATCCCGCGGCGCCCTGCTGGGCGGCTACCTCCTGCCCGCCTTCTGGCCCGCCTTGGTTGTGGTCCTGGTGGTGGTGGCCGTCAACGTCATCGGCGAGGAACTCTCAGACCGCATCGGAGGAAAACTTTCATGAGCCAGTTGTTGCAGATCGAAGGCTTTACGCTCGGCTTTCCGGACCGGCAGCCGCTGCTGGACAGCGTTTCCCTGCACGTGGACGACGGCGAAGCTGTCGCCTTGGTGGGGGAGTCCGGCTCCGGCAAGTCCCTGACCACCCGTGCCGCGCTGGGGTTGTTTCCCGGCGGCTCACAGTCGTCCGGCCTGGTCTCAGTGCAGGGCCGCGATACCCTGACGGCCAGCAAGCAACAGCTCATGGAGCTGCGCCGCAGGCATGTTTCGATGATCTTCCAGGACCCCCGCGCCGGCATCAACCCGGTCCGGACCGTCGGGGACTTCCTCACTGAAACACTGGTGCGGTTTGACGGTTTGACCCGTGCCGAGGCCATCGAACGCGCCGTGAAGCAACTGGAACAGGTGGGGCTTCGGCGGGCCAAGGAACTCATGGACCAGCACCCGCACCAACTTTCCGGTGGCATGCTCCAGCGCGTCATGATTGCCGCGGCCCTCCTGAATTCGCCGGATCTGTTGCTGTGCGATGAGCCCACCACCGCACTGGATGTCACCACGCAGGCCGGGATTGTGCGGCTCCTGCGCGAAGAACAACAGTCCCGCGGGATGGGCATGCTGTTCATCACCCACGACCTCAACCTCGCCGCCAGCCTGTGTGAGCGCGTCTATGTTCTCCGACGCGGCGAAGTGGTGGAGCACGGGGCAACCCAGGCTGTTTTCCTGACGCCCCAGCAGGACTACACACGGAAGTTGGTGGAGGCGACTCCTGCCATTGAGACAGGTGGTGGCTCTGCCGTGGCTGCGGCTCTCGGGGCCGAGCCGGCAGGGTCTCCGTTGCTGGAGGTCACCGGGTTGTCCAAGACGTACCACCTGCCCCGGGGGGAAGTCATCACCGCCTTGGACGATGCCGGCTTCAGCATGCCGGAGGGCGGGTCCCTGGGCATCGTGGGGGAGTCCGGTTCCGGGAAGTCCACGCTCGCCAGGCTGGTGCTGGCGCTGGAAACCGCCACAGCCGGCGAGCTCACCCTTCGCGGTATCACCAGGCCGCACCGGCCCCTGAAAGCATCCGAGCGGAAGGTGCTGGCCAAGGAAGTACAGATTGTTTTCCAGGATCCCTATTTGTCCTTGGATCCCCGCATCACTGTTGGCAAGGCCGTGGCCGATGTCTTCCGGCTGCACCAAAAGCAAGGACGCAAGGAAGCCAAGGACAGTGCACGCGATCTTCTTGCGCGGGTGGGCATCCAGCCGGAACGGTTCGACGCCAAGCCCCGGGCCCTCTCGGGCGGACAGCGTCAACGTGTCGCCTTGGCCAAGGCCCTTGCCGCACGCCCCCGCCTCTTGGTACTGGACGAGGCCACCAGTGCGTTGGACGTCTCCGTCCAGGCCCAGGTGCTCGAACTCGTGGAGGAACTGCGGGACCAGCTTGGACTGACCATCCTGTTCGTCACCCACGACCTGGCCGTGGTATCGCGGCTCTGCGCCGATCTCATTGTGATGCACCAAGGGCGGATCGTGGAGCAGGGACCCACAGCGCGAATCCTTGAGGACCCTGGAGACGAGTACACGCGGAACCTCATCGCCTCCCGTCCCCGGCCCCTGTGGGACGCCGAGCCGGTCATTGCCTGACCGGCTAAGAGATTAACCAGTGAAACAGGAGAACCTCCCGTGAAGACCACCGTTTTCGAACGGAATGTCCCGCAGACCGCCGTCGTATCCCATGCGCTTGATGGTGCCGCCCACCGGCCGTTCTGGATCGACGACTTGAAGGACTCAGCAACGCACTACCCGCAGCTCGACGGTGATGCTGCCGCCGACCTCGTCATTGTCGGTGGCGGATACACCGGCCTGTGGACAGCACTTCGCGCCAAGGAACGTGACCCTGGCCGGACGGTGATCCTGCTGGAAGCAGAACACGTGGCTTGGGCGGCGTCCGGCCGTAATGGCGGCTTCTGCGAGGCAAGCCTCACCCACGGTCATGAGAACGGCAAGAACCGCTGGCCCGGCGACTTGGAGATTTTGGACCGGCTGGGCATGGAAAACCTGGACCGCATGCAGGAAGCCGTGGAGAAATACGGCATGGACTGCGACTGGGAGCGGACCGGTGAGCTCAACGTTGCCGTCGAACCCCATCAGGTGGCGTGGCTCCAGGAGGACGACAGCCCCGGCAGTGTCTTCCTGGACCAGGAGGCCATCCGGGCGGAGGTCAATTCCCCTACTTACCTGGCGGGACGTTGGCACAAGGACTCCGTGGCGATGGTCCACCCGTACAAACTCGGCCTTGAACTGGCGCGGGTGGCAACGGAGTTGGGCGTGGTGATCCACGAAGGAACGCGTGTGCGTGAACTTAAGGACCATGAGCACGGCGTCACGGTGGTCACCGAACGGGGAAACGTGGAAGCCGGGTACGTGGTTCTTGGCACCAACGTGTTTCCATCCCTGCTCAAGCGGAACCAGCTCATGACTGTCCCGGTGTACGACTATGCCCTCATGACTGAGCCCCTTTCCGCCGATCAGTTGGCAGCCATTGGGTGGACCAAACGCCAGGGAATCGGCGATGTGGCCAACCAGTTCCACTACTACCGCATCACCAAGGACCACAGGATTCTCTTTGGCGGGTACGACGCGCTCTACTTCTGGGGCCGGCGCGTGGACCAGCGGCACGAATACCAGCCGGAGACCTGGGAGAGGATTGCCTCCCACTTCTTCACGACGTTCCCGCAGTTGGAGGGACTGAAGTTCACGCACAAGTGGGCCGGTCCCATCGACTCAAGCACGCAGTTCTGCGCGTTCTTCGGTACAGCACGGAAGGGGCGCGTTGCGTACGCGGCTGGTTTCACAGGGCTGGGCGTGGGGGCCACGGCGTTTGCGGCGGACGTCCTCCTGGACCTGCTGGCCGGCCTGGACACCGAGCGAACCCGGGTGGAGATGGTCCGGAAACGACCCCTTCCCTTCCCTCCTGAGCCGCTGGCGTCCTTGGGCATCAACCTGACCCGCTGGTCCATGGACAGGGCCGACCACAACCAAGGCAAAAGGAACCTCATTCTCAAGGCGCTCGACGCCGTCGGGCTGGGTTTCGACTCCTGACCCCCCCGTTGTGAGGCCTGTTGTGCGCGTTTTGGGCCTGGGGATGCGTGGAGAGCGGGCCTCGCAACGCGGGGGTGTCAGCGCTTGGGGGCCGGCTTGCGTTGGGCGGACGCGCTCGACGCCGGTCGCTTGGCGGGCGTCGTCGGCGTACGGGGTGCGGGGCGCCTCACGGCAGGGGGCTTCGTTGCGCCGGAAGTACGCGGCGCCGATTGAACCGGTCGCTTGGCCGATGTCCCTGGGCGAGGGGCAGGTTTGCGCGACGGCGGGGTGCGCTTTGCCGCCGTCGCAGGCCTCTTGGCAGGGACAGCGGCCCGCGATCCGAACGACGGTATCACTGCCCCCAGGAACAGCACGCCCAGCGTCCCGACCCCGGCCACAGCAGCCAGATAGAAGTAGATGTCGGAGTCCTTGGTGCCCACGGCAGTACCCAGTGCGTTGGCGTCCTGGTTGAAGGCGATGCCCCACATCCGCAGAAACGCAATGCTGCAGCCAATGAACAGGCTGGTCCCGGCTGCGGCAAGCAGAACCACGAGGTAACGGCGCCGGTTGAAGACCTGCACCAAGGAGGCCAGATAGCAGACCAGCACAGCGCCCAGGAACAGGTACAGCACCAGCTCTTCCAAGACCACGGCCGCCAGTACCAAGAGCCCGAGCGACACAAAGGCGGCCACTACCGCAAGCTTTCCACTGTTCCCCATGTGACGCATGAGGTTAATCATCGCCGACCAAGTGGCCACGCCACGCCGTCGTACATTGCAGTTGGATACCGTTGCGGGGTGCGGGCTACTTGATGACGTAACCGTGCATGATGGTCATCACAGCCGCGACGCTTTGCTCGCGCGTGCGCTCCGGATTGTAGGTCTGACGGTCCAGGCCCACGACGAAGATAGCGCCGAAGATCGCGGCTTCCAGGGATCCCCGGGCAATGGACTCGTTCACTTTGTATCCCGAGGCGACGCTCTCCACGGCCGAACCGATCACGGCCAGCAGCTCGGCGCGGAGCTCGGCAAAAACGGCGCTCCACTCGCCGGGCGTGCGCCAGTTTTCGCTGACCCACAGGCGGGCGAAGGACGGGTAGTCGTCCATAAATTCCATGGCCTGGCCCACCATGTTGTTCATGGATTCCAAGGGGTCGCTGGCCTGACCGCGAACGTCCTGGAGACGGAGCAGCATGATGTCCACACCGTGCCGCAGCAGTTGGGCGATCAGGTCCGACTTGCTGCCGAAGTTGTAATAGACAGTCCCCTTCGACACCCCGGCCGCTGCCGCGATCTCGTCCACCGTGACCCCGGCGGCGCCGCGCTCGCCGATCAACTCCATGGAGGCCTCGAACAGGCGCTGCTTGGTGGCGTTGGTGCGGCCAGGGCGGAGCTTCTTCTCTGCGGTGCCGCTGCCGTCGGGCCCGGTGGTGCTCATACTGCGATCTCCGGCTTCAGCGTCTTGAGGGTCCACACCTTGTGCTTGCGGACGGCGAGCGTGGACAGCGCCATTCCCAACAAAGTGTATCCAAGCAGGCCAAGGACGGTGGGCCAGATCATGCTGAGCTCACCTCCGTAGATCAAGTGCCGCATGCCGGTGACGACGTAGCCCATGGGCAGGACCTCGTGCACCACATGCAGCGGCATTGGGGTGGTCTGCCACGGGAAGGTACCGCCCGAGGATACAAGCTGCAGGACCAACAGGATCAGCACCACGAACTTGCCAGGTGTCCCCATGAGCGCCACGATCCCTTGGATGATCGCGCTGAAGGCCATGACCGCTGCCAGCATGAACAGCCACATCCCTACGGGGTGCGCGGGGTTCAGGCCCAGTCCGAGGTCCACCACCAGGGTCAGCATGGTGGCCTGCAGCACCGAGACAACGAAGAAAGGCAGCCAGCCTCCGACGGCGATTTTCCAGGCGGGGGCGTTCGAGGCGAGGGCGCGCTGGGTGATGGGCCGCATGGCCTGGACCAGCATGAACACGCCGATCCACAGGGCCAGCGTCAGGAAGAAGGGTGCCAGGCCGGCGCCGTAAGAACCTGCCTTGGCCTGCGAGACATTGTCCACGGCGACCGGATCAGCGATGACCTTGGACACGCTGCTCTTCTGCTCATCGTTCGGGTTGGGGATGTCTCCCGCGCCCTTGGCGAGCTCGGTGGCCAGGGTGTGTGAACCATCGGCTGCGGTCACTGCGCCGCTGGCAAGCTGTCCTGCGCCGTCGTCCAGTTGGCGGGCGCCGTCGTCGAGCTTGGCGGCACCGTCCAAAGCGGTCTGCTGGCCGGCGGCCAGTGTTGCCGAGCCGCTGTTGAGCTGGCCCGCACCTGCCGCGGCTTTTGAGATCGCGTCGGTGAGCGTTGGTGTTGCGGCGGCAAGCTTGGAAGCTCCGGCGCTCACGGCGGCCGAGCCGTCCGAGAGCTGCTGGATCTTGGCGGCGTCTCCGGAGATCTTCGCCTTGGCATCAGTCACCGGGCTCGATGCCGCGGCGGCGTCGAAGTCCGCCAGGACCTTGTTCGCCTGCTCCTGTGTCAGCACACCGGCTGTGACCAGCCGCGCGTTGGATTCGACCACGCGGTTCCGGAGGCCCTTGTCCGCCGCTTCAAGCTGCCCGACGACGTCCTGGACTTTCGCGTTCAACTCGGCGTTTCCGGCGGCTACCTGGGCGGCGCCGTCGGCGAGTTTCTTGGAGTCGCCCGGGAGCGTGGAGGTCTTGTTCTTCAGTTCTGTGAGCCCTGAGCTCAGCTGGCTGGCCCCGTTGTTGAGCTGCACGGCGCCGTCGCGAAGTTTCGTTTGCCCCGCAACGAGTTGGTCGGCGCCGGTGACCAACTGGGTGGTGCCGTCGTGGAGGGTGGCGGCTCCGTCGCTCAGCTTTCCCACGCCCGTGGCAAGTTCCGAGGCTCCGTCGGCCGCCTTCACGATGGAGGCGTGGATGGTACCGAAGCCGGTGAGGAGCTGGTTGGCCGTTTCCTCGCCGACTTCTTTGGCGACCGTGGAGTGGACCGCCGTGGTGAGCTTGTCCACGATGGTGCTCAGGAGATAGTTGTTGGCATCGTTGGTGGTGACATGCAGCATGGCCTGGTTGGCGGCGTCGAAGCTGCCGGGGGAGACGAGGTTGGCGGAAAAATCCTTGGGGATGCGCAGCGCAAAGGCGTATTCCCCGGTGCGCACCCCGGCGTCTGCATCTTCGGCGCTGGAGACCTGCTTCCAGTTGAAGACATGTCCTTCCACCAGGCTGTCCGCCACTTTCCTGCCGGCCTGTAGCTCGGTGCCGTCCGATGATGTAGCGCCCGTATCCTCGACGACCAGTGCGGCGTCGATCTGGTTCAGGTTGCCGTACGGATCCCAGTTCGCGTAGAGGTACACGGCGCCGTACAGCAACGGAACCATGGTCAGGGCGAGGATGGTCAGCTTGGGCAGGAGCCCGCCGGTCATGCGCTTGAGTTCGGAGCGGGCGAGCCGCAGAACAGTCACTTTGCAGTCCTTTGAAGGTTTTCGGATTCAGGATCGGCAGCTGCTTTTGGTGCTGCCGGAGTTTCGGGTGCTTCGAGCGTTGTGGTTTCTTCCGGCACCGGTTCGGCTGCGTGCTTTGCCTTGGGCTCGACGGCGGCGGCCGGCTTGGGCCGCGCGGGTTGGGGTACTGAGGGGGTGGCTTCCGCCTCCGGTTCAGGCGGGTTCGTGACGGAGTTGCCGATCACGGCCGCGGCACCGGTCCAGTTGTCCGGGAGGGCACCCACGACGGCGACGACGGCAAGCGGCCGCCCGGCGTCGGACGCCAACGCCTGAAGCCGTGGCAGCCAGGTTTCGGGATCCGCGCTGTGGCGGTCCGGGGAATCGACCACGAGGAGGTCCGTGGCCGGGTCTGCCAAGGCCAGGGCAGTGAGGAGTTCCAGCCTGCGGCCTGCGGGAAGCTGTTCGATCCAGAGGCCTGCGATGTCCTCGAAGCTGTTGACCTTAAGCCACGGCTTGCTCAGCAAAGCACCACGGTAACGGCGGGGAATGAGGGAAAGGTCCTCGGTGACCAGGTCGCGAACGCTGAGGTGTTGCTCGGGCTCGTTGACTCCGGGGGAGTCCACCAGGGCGCTGGCGAGCCGGATCTTCTTGGTCTTGGTGGTGGTGTCCCAGCTGAGGACTCCGTTGCTGGGCTTCATGCGGCCACTCAGGGCCAACGCCAAAGCGGTCCGCTGGTCCTGGCCCTCACCGGCAACGAGCAGGAGTTCGCCGCGGCCGACTTGGAGTGACGTGGCCGGAAGGAGATCGTCCCGGCGGCCGTTGATCTGAAGTTGCTGTACGGACAGCACAATGGAGCCTTTCGCAGAAATGGTGTCTGCTGAAAGTCTAACTAAACTGACTGGTCAGTTCAAATAGAGATTTAGAGTCCGTACTTCTCCAGAAGTCGCAGCCATACTTCGCTGATGGTCGGATAGGACGGAACTGCATGCCACAACCGCTCGAGCTTCACTTCGCCCACGATGGCGATGGTGGCGGAATGGAGCAGTTCGGCCACGCCTGGACCCACGAATGTAGCGCCGAGGATCACGTGTCGATCCTCGTCCACCACGATTTGGGCCCACCCTTTGTAATCGGGGGAGTGCAGTTGGGAGCCGGACACGTTGATGGGGAGTTCCACGCCGGTGACGTTCTTTCCCTGCAACAAGGCCTGCTCCAGGCTTGGCCCTACGGAGGCGACTTCAGGATCGGTGAACACCACGCTCGGGACGGCGTGTTCGTTGGCCGTGTGGGCCCACGGGCTCCACGGGGCGGGTGTGCCCTGGAGCCCGCCGTTGGCCCGGGCCACGATCGCATCGCCGGTAGCGCGGGCCTCGTACTTGCCCTGGTGGGTCAGGAGCACCTTGCCTGCGGCATCCCCGGCGGCATAGAGCCAGAGTCCGCTGGTGCCATCGCTCGCCGGGCCTTCCACGAGGCCGCTGGCATCGGTAGTGAGCCGAAGGGATCTGCCGTTCTGCGCCTCAACCCCGACATTTTCCAGGCCCAGGTTGGCCAGGGCGGGGTGCCTGCCGGAAGCTACCAGGAGTTTGTCGGCGGTGACTGTTTTGCCGTCGAACGTGACGGTTACCGAGCCGTCGTCGTTCTTCCCGACGTTCTGGACGTCCGTGTGGGCATGGACGGCGACCCCATCGGCCCGGAGCCCGGCCAGGACCAGGTTGGCGGCCTCTTCCGGGTAGCTGCTGAGCAGCCGGCCGCGGGCAATCAGCGTAACGTCGGAGCCGAGCCTGGCGAATGCCTGCGCCATCTCCACGCCCGCCACGCCACCGCCGAGCACCGTAAAGCGCTTCGGAACTTCCTTCGCCGCTGTGGCCCCGCGGGTGGTCCAGAAGGGGACGTCCTTCAAGCCCTCGATGTCCGGGATGGTCGGTGTCGAGCCGGTTGCGACCACCACGGCATGGTGTGCTTTCAAGGCGTAGCTGTTGCCATCGATGCCGTCCACGTGGACCTCGCGCGGACCAGTAATGCGGCCACGCCCACGCACCAGCTCGATGCCAGCGCTGTCCAGCCATTCCACTTGGCTGCCGTCCTGCCAGTTGTTGGTGAACCAGTCCCGGTGCTTCAACGCGGCCTGGGCATCGACCACTCCCGTCACAGCCTCGGATGCTCCCGGGACCACTTGGGCCGCGTGCAGGACATTGCCCGGACGGAGGAGCGCCTTGGACGGGATGCAGGCCCAGTAGGAGCACTCACCGCCCACCAATTCGCTCTCGACGATCACCGCCGACAGGCCGCCCCGGACCACCCGGTCCGCCACATTTTCCCCAACGGCGCCTGCGCCGATCACTATTACGTCGTACTCGCGGGAGCTCTCGGCAGTCATGGGGAAAGCCTACAACTGCTCCCTGCGCGTTGTGAGGCTTGCTCTGCAGGGTTGGAGTGGGTTTTTTGGCGCAAAGCGGGCCTCGCAACGCCAAGCAATGTCCATATAGTGATGTCCGTATCTCAATATATGGGACTTCTGGCTAGGCTGCGTGCATGGGAGAAGAGATGAAACCTTTTGTCGACTGGAGTTGGTGCGCGGACAACCCCGGGAAATTCGTTCTTGCAGACTGCCGCTGGTATCTCGATGGATCCTCCGGGAGGGACGCATACGATCGGGGCCATCTTCCAGATGCAGTCTTCGTCGACCTGGACCAATGGTTGTCAGGGCCGGCATCCCCCGGGGCCGGGAGAAATCCGCTGCCCGAGCCCGAGGTATTCGCCGAGGGCATGCGCCAAGCGGGTATCGATGAGTCGGACACCGTGGTGGCCTACGACGATGCCGGAGGAGTCATCGCCGCCAGGCTCGTCTGGATGCTCCGATCCACGGGGCACAAGGCCTCGATCCTCAACGGAGGCCTGGCCGCCTATCCTGGCGAACCCACCACCAACACCCCTGCACCACGGACGGGGGACTTCCCGGTTCACGCCTGGCCCGCGCACGTGCTGGCGGACATCTCCGAGGCATCTGGCGGCACGTACCCGGTCATCGACGCGCGGAACCGCGACCGCTACGACGGGCTCCAAGACCCCGTGGACCCTCGCCCTGGACACATACCCGGGGCCGTGAACGTCCCATGCCGCGAAAACATCGACTCTTCGGGACAGCTGTTGCCCGAGCAACAGGTTCGCGCGAACTTCGAACGTGCCGGCGTCACATCCGCAGGGAACACCGTTTCCTATTGCGGATCCGGAGTGACGGCCTGCCACAACCTTCTCGTGATGGAGCAACTGGGAATGGGCTCCGGCCGGCTGTTCGTGGGCGGATGGTCCCAGTACGCTCGTGCGAACGACAGGCCGGTGGCAACCACGATTTAGCCTGACATGGCGTTGCGCGGCCCGCTCTGCAGGGGTCGTGGGGGTTTTAAGGCGCAGAGCAGGCCTCGCAACGCTTCGGTTACGCCTGCATTGCGCCCTTGAACCAGCCCGTGATGCTGGCCGGATGGGTGATGGCAGTGCCCACAACAACCGCAAATGCGCCCGCATCGAGTGCTTGGCGCGCCTGGGCAGGGGTGTGGATACGACCCTCAGCGATGAGCGGCTTGCCCAGCCCGGCCGAGGCGATCTGTTCCAGCAGTTCCAGGTCCGGGCCGTCGGTCTTCGGGCGCTCGCCGGTGTAGCCGGCCAGTGTCGTACCGATCACGTCCGCGCCGGCTTCGACTGCTGCCACGGCGTCGTCGAAGGAACCGCAATCGGCCATGACCAGTGCGTGGGATTCTGCGTGGAGACCAGCCACCGTTTCGGCGAGGGTTAGCCCATCCGGACGGGCCCGCCGCGTTCCATCGATGGCCACCACATGCGCACCCGCATTCGCAACGGCCAAGGCGTGCCGAAGGGTTGGGGTGATGAAGACGCCGTCGTGGCCGTCTTTCCAGAGGCCAATGACAGGAACTTCGACGGCGGCACGCGTGAACTGCACGTCGGCCAACCCTTGGACGCGGATCGCCGCAGCGCCACCGATGACGGCCGAGGCCGCCACTTGGCCGGTGGTCCGGGGATCACGCATGGGCTCGCCGGGGTAGGCCTGGCAGGAAACGATCAGTTGGGAGCGGAGGGCTTCGAGGCCTTCGGGGGTGAGGATCATGATGTATCCCTTACTTAAGGACGAGTTTCGCGGCGCCAACAATGGCGGCTGTGTTGCCAAGGGCGGCCCTGACGACGGGCACGGAAACCAAGGGGGCCAGCAGTTCCTGGCGAAGAGCGGCTTCCATGGGTGCCCACCAGAGCTCGCCGGCGTCGGCCAAGCCACCGGAGACCACCACGGTTTCGGGGTCAAGGATGTTGATGAGTCCGCCTACGGCTTGTCCTGCGGCGGCCGCACCGACGCTGACGGCGTGCCGGGCTGCGGCAGCTACGGCGGAGGCGCGGCGGTCCGCGGAGGTGGCACCCGCACCGCCGTCGAGCGCTTCAGCAGCGGAGGCCAGCGCAAACACGGCCCGCGTGTCCACGGCGTCCACGGCAGAACCGCCACACCGCAGGAAGGCTTCATGGATCGCAGGGCCGGAAGCGATGGCCTCAACATGCCCGGATGCACCGCACACACACGGCAGCGGAACACCGTCAGAGCAGGCGAAAGGCGACGCAATGTGCCCCACATGGCCACCCACAAAACGGTGCCCCAAAACCGGGGTGCCGTTCACTACAAAACTTCCGCCAACGCCCGTCCCGAAGGCGACCATGAGCGACGTCGATGAGCCCGCCGCCGCACCCAGCCACGCCTCACCGAGGGCGTGGGCGTGGACGTCGTTGACTGCACGGACGGCCGAAGCAGGGAGCGAAAGCCGCGCCGCAAGCCCGGCAACAAGCGCGGTCCCGGCCCAGCCACGAATCGCGTCCGTCGCAGAAACCACCGACCCGGCAACAGCATCAATCACCCCAGCGGAGCCGACGCCGACGCCGGAAACTGACATTCCGGCGTCGGCAGCGTGCTCCACCAAGCCCGCGATCAGCGCTGCGGTGGCATCGAGGATCGCTTCGCCACCGTCCCGGTTCAACGTCGGAATGGTCTCCGACATCAAGACTTCGCCAGAAGGGGAAACAACCCCGGCGGCGGTTTTGGTGCCGCCGAGGTCAACGCCGATCACGTGGGTTATGGAAGCGGTCATGGAAAAGCTAGACCAGCCCGTTCCGCTCCAGGATTTCCCGGATCAGCGCGGTCTCGGAATCATTCAGGGACAGCATCGGCGAGCTCATGGTGTTGGACTCGATAACGCCCATTACCTGCAGCGCGGTCTTGAAAGCGCCAAGACCGGCGGCCCCGCCGGACACACGGCCGTTGGGGGTGTAGACGATCTCGAAGACATCGGCGAGCCGGTCCTGCTCCCTTGCCGCGAGAGCCCAGTCGCCGGCCTGGGCGGCGTCGAACAGGCGACGGTAGCCGGCCGGATCAACGTTGCCGAGGCCCGGAACAACGCCCTGCGCACCGCCCAGGAGGGCACCGTCCACCACAACTTCGTGACCGGTGAAGATGTCGAAGTTGGGAATGTCCCTGGCTGCGAGGAGCAGTTGACGGAAGGAGACGTCGTCCCCGGAGGAGTCCTTGACGCCGGCAATGACGCCGTCGCGGCCGAGGCGGACCAGCAGGTCCGCGGGCAGCTTGAAGTGCGTGCGGACCGGGACGTCGTAGGCGAAAATGGGCTTCTCGATGGCGGCGTGGACGCTGCGGAAGTGTGTTTCTGTCTCCGCTGCATTGCCGATGGCGTAGTACATGGACGTGACCACGATCGCGTCGGCACCAAGATCGATCACCTTGCGGGCTTCCTCGATGACGCGGTTTGTGGTCTGCTCGTTGGCGCCCACGATCAGCGGAACCGCCCCGGCGTTGGCGTCGGCGATGGTGGAGACCACCAGTTCACGCTCGTCGTTGGTCAGGTAGGGGACTTCGCCGGAGGAGCCCAGGACGAAAAGGCCGGACACACCGCCGTCGATCAGGTGCTTGGTGACGTTCTTCAGCGACGCGGTGTCGATGCTGCCGTCGGCGTGGCGGGGAGTGATGACCGGGGGGATGACGCCCTGGAACTGAGTGGACACAGAATTCTCCGTTGTTTGTAGCTTGTGAAGGGAAAAACTAGATGTGGAGCAGGCTCGGGGCGGCGCCCAGCAGCTTCTTGGTGTAGTCGTTGCTCGGGTTGTCGAAGACCTGGCTGGCTGTGCCTTGTTCGACGATCTTGCCGAAGTACATGACGCAGATGCGGTCCGAGACGTACCTGACGGTCTGGATGTCGTGCGAAATGAACACCATGCCGAGGTTCAGTTGGGTCTTCAGGTCCGAGAGCAGGTTCAGGACCTGCGCCCGGACCGAAACGTCCAGGGCCGACGTCGGCTCGTCCGCCACGATGATGTCCGGGTCGAGAGCCAGCGCGCGGGCGATCGCTACACGCTGGCGCTGTCCGCCGGAAACCTGCGACGGCGTCACCTCGGCTGCCGATTGCGGCAAGCCAACCAGCGCCAACAGTTCCCTGACCTTGGCCGCGCGGCCGGCCGCGTTTCCGATGCCGTGGATCTGCAGGGGATCGGTGAGGATGTCCTGGATGGTCATGCGCGGGTTCAGCGCCGTCGCGGGGTCCTGGAAGACCACTGAGACGGAACGGCCGAATTCCTTGCGCATGGCAGCGTTCCGCTTGATGGCGGGCTTGCCGTGGAACAAAACCTTGCCCGACGTCGGCGGCTGGAGTCCCACGAGCACTGAAGCAAGCGTGGACTTGCCGCAGCCGGACTCACCGACGATGCCTACGGTTTCGCCGCGGCTGATGGTGAAGTCCACGCCGTCCACGGCTTTGACGATGTTCGGACGGAACAGGCCGCCGGTCCGTGCATGGTGGTAGACCTTGACGTCTTGGAGTTCGATGACCGGTTTCCCGGTGGATTCACTCATTTCGCGTCCTCCTTCAGGTGGCTAGCCCAGTAGTGGTCGGCATCGTGGCCGTTGACGGAGTCAACCGAAGAAACCGCGGTGAGGACCAGTTTTTGGTGGGGATCGGCGTCTGGCCGCAGTGAGCGGGCTGCGAAGCGGTCGCCCGTGGCGAAGTCGCGGGGTGACGGGACCGTGCCGGGGATCTGGTGCAGGCGGACGGCGTCGGCTTCGATGGAAAGAACTGCGCCGAGCAGGCCACGGGTGTACTCGTGTTTGGGGTTCCGCATGAGCTCCGAGGCCTGTGCGGACTCCACTACCTGGCCGGCGTACATCACCGTGATGCGGTGCGCCAGGGAAGCAACCAAGGCGAGGTCGTGGCTGACGAACACCATCGCGAAGCCGAGCTGTTCGCGGAGCTCGTTGAGGAGGTCCACCACCTGTTTCTGGACAGTGACGTCAAGGGCGGTGGTGGGCTCGTCGGCTACAACGATCTTCGGTGAACGCGACAACGCCATGGCGATCAGCACGCGTTGGCGCTGGCCGCCGGAGAGCTCGTGCGGGTAGCTCGCCAGTGTCCGGACGGGATCCAGTTTCACCATTTCCAACAGCTCGGTGGGGGTCTTGCGGCCGCCGCGCTTGGTGAGCTGCACCAGCTGGTCCTTGATCTTCATGGACGGGTTCAGCGAGCTGAGCGCGTCCTGGTAGACCATGGCGATGTGTTCGCCCCGCAGGCCTTCATAGGCCTTCGGGTTGCTGTGCCGGGTGGCAGGGTCCAGGAGTTCCTTGCCGTCGAACTTGATGGAGCCGCTGACTTGGGCGGTTTTGGGCAGCAGCCCCATGACAGCCAGCGAAGTGATGGACTTGCCGCAACCGGACTCGCCCACCAGGCCCATCGTTTCGCCTTCGCGGACGGTGAAGGACACGTTGTCCACGATCGCGATGTCGCCGAAGCGCCCGGGGAACCGGATGGACAGGTTCTTCACTTCAAGGACGTTGCGTGCGCCTGCCGGTACCTGGGGGAGGCGGTCGGTGCGCTTCGCTTCGATGTCTGCCAGGAGCTCCAGTTCGCGGTCCAGGAGGAGGTGGGGGTTGGCGGCGGCCAGCCTCACGTCGGTGAGGACGGCTGAGGTGCCCACATCCGACGTGACGGCATCACCGGACGCCGCACGGACGCCGTCGAGCTCGTGTTCCTCAACCACGGAGGGCTGGGCCACGGAAGTGCCGACCTCAGCATCAACAGCAACGAGGGCTGAAGCACCGTCGTCGTCCTTCACCACCGGCGCCCGGCGCAGCTTCGGGTTCACCATGGCGTCGGTGAGGCCCTCGGCCAGGATATTCAGGGACAGCACGGTCAGCAGGATGGTGACACCGGCGAAGGTGGTGGCCCACCAGCCGCCGGACAACACCAGGTTGCGGCCGTAGGAAATCACGTTGCCCCACGACGGTGCCGGGTCCTGGACACCTGCGCCGAGGAAGGACAGCGAGGCTTCAAGGATGATGGCGTCGGCCACCATGACCGTGGCGAACACCAGCACGGGAGCGGCAGTATTGCGGACAATGTGCTTGACCAGGATGTAGAACCGGCCGGCACCGATCACGCGTTCAGCACGGACGTAGTCTTCGCCGTACTGTGCCAACACGTTGGCACGGACCACCCGGGCCAGTTGCGGGGTGTAGATGATGGCGATCGCGATGATGATGGTCGGAACCGAGTTGCCGAACGCCGCCAACAGCACGGCGGCCAGTGCGATGCCCGGGAAGGCCATGAGGATGTCCATGAGCCGCATGATGATCTCATTCACGGACTTGCTGGAGGTCGCGGCGAACGACCCGAGGAGCGCGCCGGCCAGGATGGCCAGTGCCACCGCGCCGAGGCCGATCATCAGGGAGGATTGTGCGCCGAAGAGGAGGCGGGAGAAGATATCCCGGCCCAGGCGGTCGGTGCCGAAGAAGTGTTCAGCGCCGGGCGGGGTGGCCGGGATGAAGGTCTCCAGCGGATCGTGCGGGGCGATGACCGGCGCGAAAATGGCTGCCAGCACAATCACGATGAGGAAAAGCAGGGCGATACGCGAGCCCCAGGGCAGGGCCTTGAAACGAATGCCCGGTGCACTGAGCCGTTCTGCGAGCTTGCTGCGCATGAGCTATACCGTCCTGATTCGGGGGTTGATGAGCAGGTAGAGAAGGTCCACCACGATGTTGACCAGAACGAAGGTGACAGAGATGGTGAGCACCACGCCCTGGACCAGGTTGACGTCCAGGTTGGTGATGCCGTTGAGGATCAGCTGGCCCATGCCGGGCAGCGCGAAGATCATTTCAATCACGACGGCGCCACCCAGCAGGTAGCCGACGCGGAGTCCCAGCACGGTCACCGGGGTGACGAGCGCGTTGCGGAGGACATTTTTGGAGACGACCTCGCGGTAGGGGACACCGTTGCCGATGGCGGTGCGGACGTAGTCGCGGTCGAGTTCTTCAACCATCGACGTACGGACCACGCGGATCAGCGATGCTGAGACGGGGATGCCGAGCGCCAAGGCCGGCAGGGCCATCGAGTTGAGCCAACCGCCGAAGCCGGATTCCGGCGTCGCAATTCCGCCCGAGGGGAACATCGGGTTCTCGCCCAGCGCGAACCACTGGATGAGCAGGATGCCGAGCCAGAACGACGGCGTGGCGATCGCGGCGATCGAGAAGACGCGGACCAACTGGTCCTGCCACTTGTCGCGGTAGAGGGCGCCGAGGATGCCGAACGCGAGGGAAAGCACGATCGCGATGAGGACGCCGAGGAAAGTGAGCTGCAGCGTCAGCGGGAACGCCGAGCCGATCATTGATGCCACCGACTTTGCCGGCGGGGTGGTGACGCCGAGGTCGAACTGCAGGAGCTTGCCGAGGAATCGGAAGTACTGCAGGACCAGGGGGTCGTTCAGGCCATTGTCCTGGCGGTACTGCTGCTTCGCTTCTTCGCTGGCGCCGTCGCCGAGGGCCGAACTGGCCTGGTCGCCGGGAGCGGCCTGCAGGACGAGGAAGACGAGCAACGTAATGCCCAGGATCATTAATGGCAATGCTGCAAGCCTGCGGCCAAGCAGACGCAATATCGTGACCAATGTGTTCTCCGGTTGGTTGGGTGCTGCTGGTTGTGGGGCCCGCTCTGCGCGCTATTTTGGGGAATCAGCCTGCAGAGGGGGCCTCGCAACGGGGGGGTGCTTAAGCAGTTCGTCCGACGCCGACGAAGGACAGGCCGGTGGTGGGCAAGGGCTGGAAGCCGTTGAGCTTCTTCTCGTCCCAAGCGCTGGGCAGCTGGCGGTGGAAGACCGGATACAGGGGAACCTCGTCAGAGACCATGTCCACGATTTCGCCGACGATCTTCTTGGCGTCGTCACCGGAGGCCTGTGAGCCCTTGTTCATGAGCTCCTGCAGCTTGGCGCGCTCTGGGGTGGTCCAGAAGGCGCGCTTGTCCATCCAGGTTGCACCGGAGTAGAACCAGCTCAGGAGGAGGTCTGCGTCGTTGCCGAAGACCGAGGGATCGCCCGGTGCTGCAACGACGGAGTAGTCACCCTTGCCAACGCGGTCACTGTACAAAGCGCCGGACTGGAGGCTCTTGACGGTGACCTTGACGCCCGGGATTTTGTTCCAGGATTCGAGGATCAGTGGTGCCACGTCCTTGACCCAGGCGGTGTCCGTGGTGAGGAGCTCGAACTCGAGGCTGGTGACGCCGGCCTGCTTCAGGAGCTCTTCGGCCTTTGACGTATCGAAGCCGTAAACGTTCTTGGCCTTGACGTAGTCCGGGTGGCCTTCCTGGAAGTAGGAGGTGGCCGCCTTCGCGTTGCCGAACAGTGCCTTCTTGATGATGGCTTCCTTGTCCAGGCCGTAGTGAAGGGCCTGGCGGACCAGCTTGTTGTCGAACGGTGCCTTGGCGCAGTTGAACATGAGGAACAGAAGGCCGAACGACTGCACGGATTCAACCTTGACCTTGGACTTCAGGCCGTCGACGTCCAGGTACGGGACGTCTTCGATGGCCTGGACCCGGCCTGACTGGACAGCCGTGACACGGGCTGCCGCATCGGAGAGGAGCAGCCAGGTCATGCCCTTGGCGAGTGCGGGCTTGGGGCCGTTGTAGTCGGCGAAGGCTTCGAAGACGATCTTGTCGTCCTTGACTGCGGAGATCAGCTTGTACGGTCCGGAGCCGACCGGCTTGGCATCGAAGGCCTTCAGGTCTGAAGCCAGTGCCTTGGGGACGACCTTGACGACGGAGATGCGGGGACCGAAGCCTGGGAAGGCGTACTTCAGGGTGAATTCCACGGTCTTCGCATCCAGCGGCTTGACGTCCTGGATGAAGGGGATGAACTGGGAGAACAGGGACTTGTTGGCAGGGTCCATGACGCGGGTGAAGGAGAAAGCAACGTCTTCGGCGGTCACAGGGGAACCGTCGTGGAACTTCGCGCCGTCGCGGATGGTCACCTGGTAGGTGGTGTCGTTGACCTTCTTCGGGTCCGCCGCTGCGAGTGCGTTGTAGGGCTCGCGGGTGGCCGGGTGCAGTTCGATCAGACCTTCGAAGATGTGCAGGTTGGCGGCCATCGGGGTGGCTCCGGACGAGCTCAGGGGATCGAAGCCGGTGGACAGGGCGTAGGAGATGCCCGCCTCGATGGTGAGGTCCTTGTTGACGGCCGCAGTGTTGGTGCCGGTACCCGTGGTAGTGCTGGCAGCGCCGCCGCACGCGGAGAGTGTTGCCGTGAAGGCGGCTGCTGCACCAACTGCGCCGCTTAGCTTCAGGAAGTTCCGGCGGCTGGCATCGTTGACCAGCGGCAGGCTGTGGATCGTCTTGCTCATAGGGTGCCTCACCATTCGCGTTTCGTGGGTTATCGGATGTAGGACGTCCGATGCTCGTATGGAAACTGTAAGGGCGGTCACAACGGAACGTCAAGTGAGAATCAGCGGCGCAGGCTGTGGCGCGGTCTTCGTGGATCGCCGGCTGCGGCCGGTCCGTGGGGGAGATCTCGGAGAAATCCCTGCACATAGCTATTACGGAGGTGGGACATCCGATATTGTATGTTGCGAGTCACTCATTCTTTGGTGGGCACTAAGCTCGCCTCAATATTAACACTGCACCTCTTTCCCAGGCTGGCCTTCGCCGGCTCCGGAGGAGGTGCATCGGCAAGGAGAAAGCCATGACAACTTCCGGTGTGGTTCCGCAGGCGCGGTTCAGTGCACAGGCCCGGCTGCGTGCACTGCAGTCGGACATTATGGAATTGATCCTTGAGCGCGAGCTCGAGGCCGGCGATCCCTTGCCAACGGAAAGCGAGCTTTCCGGCGCCCTTGGGGTCGGACGCAACACTCTGCGCGAGTCACTCAAGGTGCTCCAGGCGCTGGGCGTCATCGAGATCCGCCATGGCTTCGGGATGTTCGTCGCACCGAGCAACTTTGACGCCCTGGCCGACGGCCTCACGTTCCGGGGCCGGCTCTCCCTGCGGCACCAAGGCCTGGAGGCCCTGCAATTGGTGGATGTGCGCCAGGCGCTGGAATCCGGACTGATCGGCTCTTCCATCGACGTCATGACCAAGGAGCAACTTGCGTCCATCGAGGAAGCAGTCAAGCAGATGGAAGAGCTTGCCGCAGCGGGCGAAAACTTCGTGGCTGCCGATGCGGAGTTCCACCGCCGGCTCTTCGAGCCCTTGAACAACGAGCTCCTGATCAACCTCATGGGCGTCTTCTGGAAGGTGTACCGGAAGATCCACGTGGAGATCGGCCCCGGCAACGAGGATTTGGTCAAAACTGCAGCCATGCACCGCGGAATCTACGCGGCAGTCGCGGCAGGGGACAAAGTCCTTGCCTCCGAATTGCTGAACCGGCACTTCGATGGCATCCGCCGCCGCATCAGCGAGGCCGTGGGGGACTGAACCTCCGCGCTCGACGTGACGGGCCGCCGTCGTACTTCTTGTAAAAGTACGACGGCGGCCCTTTCGTTTCCCGGGGCCCCTCACCTGACCAGGTGACAGCACGCGCCACAATGAGCGCTCACTAAGGTGCACCCGGGCACAACAAAAAGACCCGCACCGGCGAACCGGTGCGGGTCTTCATCTGTGCGCCCAAAGGGATTCGAACCCCTGACCTTCTGTTCCGTAGACAGACGCTCTATCCAGCTGAGCTATGGGCGCATTTCGTGTGATTCCCGGCGGTCTGTTTCTCTGACCCCCTCGAACCTCAATAAACTTTACAGAAGTTCATGAGAAGTTCCAAATCGAAAACCTGTAATCTGCGCAACTAGACCGGTCTACGTGACCTTAGTCACTTAAATTCGGCCTTTCGAGATGCCAACCCTTGATTTCTAGCGGTTTTCACTTTTCGTTCCAGTGGATGTCCGATGTCTGACAGCGGATTGGTCTGGTCCGCGGCCCCTATCGTTTAGGACACACCACTGAACCCGAGGAAGGGAACCGCAATGGGCGATCTGGCGCGACTGCCGCTGCTTGAGAAGGCACCTACTACGCATGCACGCCTGCTGGCCTGGGTTGAGGAAGTTGCCGAGCTGACCCAGCCGGACCGCATCCACTGGGTCGATGGCAGCGAAGCAGAAAACAAGAAGCTCACCGACGAACTCGTCGAAGCCGGCACGCTGAAGCGACTCAACCCGGAAACATTCCCGAACTCCTTCGCGGCGTTCTCGGACCCCGCCGACGTTGCCCGTGTGGAAGAACAGACCTTCATCTGCTCCGAGAACGAGCGCGACGCAGGCTTCACCAACAACTGGATGGCCCCGGCCGAGATGAAGCAGAAGCTGCGCGGACTGTTCGCCGGCTCCATGCGCGGCCGCACCATGTACGTCATTCCGTTCGTCATGGGCCACCTGGATGCCGAGGACCCCAAGTTTGGCGTCGAGATCACCGACTCCGCCTACGTGGTTGCCTCCATGCGCATCATGGCCCGCATCGGTACCGACGTCCTGGACCGCATCACGCAGACCGACGCATTCTTTGTTCCCGCCCTGCACTCACTGGGCGCTCCCCTCGAAACCGGCCAGGCTGACGTTGCCTGGCCCTGCAACCCGGACAAGTGGATTGTGCACTTCCCCGAAGAGCGGTCCATCTGGTCGTTCGGCTCCGGCTACGGCGGAAACGCCCTCCTGGGTAAGAAGTGCTACGCGCTGCGCATCGCCTCGGTGATGGCCCGCGACGAGGGTTGGCTGGCCGAGCACATGCTGATCCTCAAGCTGACCTCCCCGGAGCAGAAGACCTACTACATCTCTGCTGCCTTCCCGTCCGCGTGCGGCAAGACCAACCTCGCGTTGCTCGACCCCACCATCAAAGGCTGGAAAGTTGAGACCCTCGGCGACGACATCACCTGGATGCGCTTCGGCAAGGAAGGCGAACTCCGCGCCGTCAACCCCGAAGCCGGCCTGTTCGGCGTTGCGCCCGGCACTGGTTGGGGCACCAACCCCAACGCCATGCGCGCTATCGCCAAGGGCAACAGCATCTTCACCAACGTGGCCTTGACCGACGATGGTGGCGTGTGGTGGGAAGGCATGACGGAGGAGACCCCGGCACACCTGACTGACTGGCGCGGTGAGTCCTGGACTCCGGACTCCGATGCCCCGGCAGCGCACCCGAACTCCCGGTTCTGCACGCCGATCGACCAGATTGACATGCTTGCCGAGGAATACTTCAGCCCGGAGGGCGTGGAACTGTCCGCGATCCTGTTCGGTGGCCGCCGCAAGACCACCATCCCGCTGGTCACCGAGGCCCGCGACTGGTCCAACGGCATTTTCATGGGTTCCACGCTGTCCTCGGAAACCACGGCTGCTGCCGCCGGTGCCGTAGGCGTTGTCCGCCGCGACCCCATGGCCATGCTGCCGTTCATTGGCTACGACGCAGGCGACTACCTGAACCACTGGGTGAACCTGTCCGCCAAGGCCAACCCGGAGCGTCTGCCCAAGATCTTCCTGGTCAACTGGTTCCGTCGTACGGCTGAAGGCGGCTTCGCCTGGCCCGGCTTCGGAGACAACGCCCGTGTGCTCAAGTGGGCCATCGAGCGCCTCGAAGGCAAGGCCGACGCCGTGGAAACTCCGATCGGTTTCGTGCCGACCGGCGAATCCATCGACCTCGAGGGCCTGGACATGACTCCGGCCGAGGTGGAGTCAGCGGTCCGCGTTGATCCTGACGAGTGGGCAACCGAGCTGGCGTCCATCGAGGAATGGTTCGCGAACTTCGGCGAGTCCCTCCCGGCGGCACTGCAGTCGGAACTGGATGGTCTCAAAACCCGTCTGGGCTAGACCTCTTAGGAACAACGGCGTTCTTAAGTGAACGACGACGGCCCGTCACCTTTCGCACGAAAGGTGACGGGCCGCCGTCGTTCTGCCGTGAACCAGAAGAGTTGTGCACACCAGGAGGCAGGCTGGGAAGGTTGTTTCCGTTGGAGCCTTACTGCTGGATGGCAGGAACCCTGAACTCCGGCCGCAGGCCGATGGATTGGAACACCGGGTTCATTTGGCGGGCGTGGGGGAGTGAGGCGATGACCACGGTATCGAGCTCGCGGTAGAAGGCCTCCCGGGCGCGGTTCATCGCATGGCGCAGCCCGCACTCGGTGATGAGCGGGCAATTCTTGGTGGGCGATTGGCACTCTGCTGGATCCTGTCGGCTGTCCAGATGCCGCAGGACTTCGCCGACGGTGGCTCTCCGGCCCACCTCATTGAGCCGCGATCCGCCCAGACGTCCCCGTTCGACGTCGATGTAACCCAGCGCGCGCAGTCGGACCATCGCCTTGCTGACGTGGTTGTACGGCGTCCCCACTGCGTCGGCCACCGCTTGGGTGGTCAGGAGCGTACCGTCGGGAGCCGCGGCCAACACCATGATGGCGCGGAGGCTGACATCTGCGAACGCGTTAATTTTCATGGGATCAGCTCACGGGTCGGGTCCAGCTCGCGGTCAGGGTCTAGTCCACCCAGATGGATGGCTCATGTGTATCGGGCTCCATCGCGCTGAAGGCGAAGCCTTCCGCTGTGGGGGAGTACGGAATGATTGCTGCCAGGACATCGCCGTTCCGGTGCTCCGCCGCTCCGTGGATGCCGTCGGAACCGTGGTCCGGCAGGCTGACGTCACTGACCACCGCGATGGCCCGGAATTCGTCGCGACCCTGCCGCAGCAGCTCATGGACGTCGGTCAGCATCTGCCCGGCATCGACGTTCCCGTCCTCGTCCGGCTCCCCGGGGGCGATCATTACTATCCGCAGTTCGCCATCGTTCGACAAGGTGACGCCAAACGGAAAGAATCCGCCGTTCTGCTGGATGTGCTCCTGGGCAGTTCCCAAAGCGGTGCCCAGGGTTTCACGAAGTTCGCGGTCCTGGTCCGTCTCCGCTGGAACGCCGTCGGTGGCAGTCTCGTGGTTCATGCTGGAACCTATGCCCGGACCAGTGCGAGGACGCGGTCGCGGATCTTTTCCATGGTGGCCTGGTCCTTGGCTTCTGCGTTCAGGCGGAGGAAGGGTTCGGTATTCGACGGGCGCAGGTTGAACCACCAGCTGCCGTCCCTGGCCGTGAAGGTGCTGCCGTCCATGTGGTCAATGTCGATGTCTTCGGTTTCAAAGTCGACGCGGACGCGTTCCACGGCGCCGGCTTTGTCCTCGATTTCGGAGTTGATCTCGCCCGAGGAGACGTAGGGCTCGTACTGGCGGCCGAGCTCGGACAGCGGACCGTCCTGCTCGCCGAGGGCGGCCAGGACGTGCATTGCGGCGAGCATGCCGGTGTCGGCGTTCCAGAAATCCCGGAAGTAGAAGTGTGCGGAGTGCTCGCCACCGAACACGGCGCCTTCTTTGGCCATGACGGCTTTGATGAAGGAGTGTCCCACGCGGGTCCGTACGGCACGCCCGCCGTCCTTGGCGACGAGCTCGGGCACGGCCTTGGAGGTGAGGAGGTTGTGGATGATCACGGGGGTTTCTTCTCCCGCGGCCTGGGCACGGGCGATTTCGCGGCGGGCCACCATGCCGGTGATCGCGGACGGGGAGACGGGCTCGCCCTTTTCGTCGATCACGAAGCAGCGGTCAGCGTCGCCGTCGAACGCCAGGCCGATGTCCGCACCGTGCTTGATGACAGCGGCTTGCAGGTCGCGCAGGTTTTCCGGTTCCAGCGGGTTGGCCGGGTGGTTCGGGAAGGAGCCGTCCAGTTCAAAGTAGAGCGGGATGATCTCGAACGGCAGTGCCGGGAGCAATTTGTCGCCGAGCACTGCCGGTGTTGTCAGCCCGGCCATGCCGTTGCCGGCGTCGACGACGATCTTCAGCGGGCGGGACCCGGAAAGGTCCACCAACCGGCGGAGGTATTCGGAGTAGTCCTTCAGGACGTCGTGCACGCCGATCTCGCCGCGGCTGGCCGCTGCGGGGATGGTGCCGTCGTTCAGATACTGCTCGGCGAGTGCCTGGATTTCCTTCAGCCCGGACTCCGAGGAGATGGGCTGCGCGCCGGCTTTGGCCATTTTGATGCCGTTGTACTCGGCCGGGTTGTGGCTCGCGGTGAACGTGGCACCAGCGGCATTCAAGGCCCCGCACGCGTAGTAGAGCTCATCGGTGGAGATCAGGTCCAGCAGCTGGACGTTCGCTCCACGGGTGGCTGCGCCGTTGGCGAAGGCCTGGCTGAACTCAGGCGAGGAGGGACGCATGTCCCCACCGACCAAGACGGTTTCACCCTCAAGGCCCAGGACGTCGATGAAGGCGGCACCCACGGCCTCGACGATTTCAGCCGTGATGGACTCACCCACGATCCCGCGGACGTCATACGCCTTGAAGGATGCCGAGAGGTCGAATGTCTTGTTCTGCTCGCTAGTCACGCGCTCAATCCTACTGTGGCAACGCAATTGGGCAGGAATGCGGGCACCTGAGTTGTGGATAATCGTTGTCCACATAGCAGGGATTCCAGGTTCTGGCTGTCAGGGTCGGCTGGAATACTGGGGTGATGGCCAACAACTCCCAGAACGCTGCCGTTTCCGTGCAATCATCCACCGAGCAACAGGCATTGGCGTGCCTGCGGGAGTTGGTAGGGCACCCCGAAGCCCGGTTCCACGACGGCCAATTTGAAGCCATCGAGGCGTTGGTTGATGGCGGTCGCCGGGCGTTGGTGGTCCAACGCACTGGTTGGGGAAAATCGGCTGTCTATTTTGTCGCTTCGCTGCTTCTGCGACGGCGGGGAGCGGGCCCGACGCTGATTGTCTCGCCCTTGCTCGCGCTCATGCGTGACCAAGTGGCCGCAGCCGCCAGGGCGGGAGTGCGCGCGGTGGCCATCAACTCCGCCAACGCGCTGGAATGGGACACGGTTCTGGCCCAGTTGGCCGCCGACGAGGTGGATGTCCTGCTGGTTTCTCCTGAGCGGCTGACCAACCCCTCCTTCAGGGAGAACCAACTGCCGGAGCTCATCCGCCGCACCGGACTCCTGGTCATTGATGAGGCCCACTGCATTTCGGACTGGGGACACGACTTCCGGCCCGACTACCGCCGCATCGCCGACCTCATCGCCCAACTGCCGGCGTCCGTTCCCGTCCTGGCCACCACGGCCACCGCCAATTCCAGGGTTGTCCACGACATCGAGGAACAACTCGGCGATGGAGTGTTGACCATCCGTGGCGCCCTTGGCCGTGAATCCCTGCGGCTCGGCGTCCTGACCTTGCCCGATTCCCGGGACCGGTTGGGCTGGTTGCTGACGCACCTTGCCGACATGCCCGGGAGCGGCATCATCTACACGCTCACTGTCTCCGCAGCCGAAGACACCGCCAGGCTCCTCGCGGAGGCCGGGCATAACGTCCTCTCCTACACAGGACGCACCGATCCTGCCGACAGGGAGCGCGCCGAACAACTCCTCAAGGAGAACCAGGTGAAGGCCCTGGTGGCCACATCCGCCCTGGGCATGGGCTTCGACAAACCGGACCTGGGCTTCGTCATCCACCTGGGAGCGCCGTCGTCACCCGTGGCCTACTACCAACAGGTTGGCCGTGCAGGCCGTGGAGCCGCCAACGCCGATGTCCTGTTGCTTCCCGGTTCAGAGGACCGTGAAATCTGGCAGTACTTCGCCACGGCGTCCATGCCGTCTGCCGAGAAGGCCGAGGCCGTGCTGGCCGTCCTCGGGGACGCAGGCTCAGCCCTGTCCACGGTGGCACTGGAAGCCAGGGTGGACCTCCGGCGCACGCCCCTGGAACTCCTCCTCAAGGTGCTGGCGGTCGACGGAGCCGTGGAACGCGTCGGCGGCGGTTGGCGCTCCACCGGAGTGCCCTGGAACTATGACGCCGAGCGCTACGCACGCATCGCCGAGGCACGGGTGGACGAGCAGGATTCCATGGTGATCTACCAGGACACCGCCGGCTGCCGCATGGAATACATCACCTCGGTGCTGGATGACGAAACTGCTGCCGCGTGCGGCCGCTGCGACAACTGCGCCGGCCGCTGGTTCCCCGTAGACGTGGCGGCCTCGGCAGCCGATGCCGCAGGACAAACCTTGCGTCGTGCCGGCATCGCCGTGGAACCGCGGCTTCAATGGCCCAGTGGAATGGACCGGCTCGGAGTGGCGGTCAAGGGAAAGATCAAGCCGGACGAAAGCGTTTCCGAAGGGCGCATCCTGGCCAGGCTCACCGACCTCGGCTGGGGCGGGGCCCTGCGTGAACTGTTCGCCGCCGGGGCTCCTGACCGGGCCGTGGACCCCGCAATGCTGCAGGCCTGCGTCCAAGTACTGCGTGAGTGGTCAGGCGCGGAGGGCGGGACGCCGTGGAGCGGAGCCGGCCGTCCGGCTGCGGTTGTCAGCATCCCGTCGCGTACCAAGCCGCAACTGGTCGAATCCTTGGCGCAGGGCATAGCGGGCATAGGACGGATGCCCTACCTCGGACAGTTGCAGGCCCAGCACGGCGGGCCAACCGGGGCACGTGGCGGCAACAGCGCTTACCGGTTGGCAGGTGTTTGGGACAGACTCGTGGTGGGTCCCGATCTTGCCCAGGCCTTGGCCGGTATTGGCAGCCAACCCGTGCTGTTGGTCGATGACCTCATTGACAGCCGCTGGACCATGACAGTCTCCGCCAGGGCCCTGCGCCAGGCAGGAGTGGGCGCGGTCCTGCCGCTGGCACTGGCCCAAGCCGGGTAGCACCAACGGGCCGGCGAGGACTCCCGCCCGCGACGTGCGCTTGGTAGGACTACGTCATGTTGTGATCGCTCCCACGCTGCGTCTATAGGATCGAGCAAACAGCCTGCTGCCTGTCGCGGGCCATCAGCCTGAAGCGGACCGGAGCCATGAGCACAAACCCGAGCAACACCGATGTTGAAGCCGTCGACCAGACGACATGGCGGCCGCGCCTGGCACTGCTGGTAGCGGCAACGTTCTTCATGGAGTTCCTGGACGGGACCATCCTCACCACGGCCATCCCCAGCATTGCCTCCGATTTCCGGGTGGCCCCGGCCGACATCAACATCACCATGACCGCCTACCTGGTGACAGTCGCCATGGGTATTCCCTTGAGCAGTTGGCTTGCTGAGCGTTTCGGCGCTCGCAGGATCTTCTGCCTCGCAATTTCGGTGTTCACCCTTGCCTCCCTGCTGTGCGCAATCAGCACCGACCTGACCATGCTCACCATCAGCCGGGTGGCCCAGGGCATGGGCGGTGCCATGATGGTTCCGGTGGGGACCTTGGTGGTGCTGCGGGGTACCCCGAAATCGGAGCTCCTGCGCGCCACTGCGTACCTGGTGTGGCCGGGCCTGTTGGCTCCGGTGCTGGCCCCGATGGTGGGCGGCGCCCTCACAACCTTTCTGTCGTGGCACTGGATCTTCATCATCAACGTTCCGCTGGGGCTGGCTGCATTCCTTGCCGCCCTCAGACTGGTGCCGCGCACTCAGTTCGACGGGAAGCGCCGCCTGGACTGGTTCGGCCTCCTGCTCACCACGCTGGGTGTTGGTGCGCTTGTTGTCGGACTGGAAACTTTGGGTGGGCACGCATCGAATGTGCTGGCCGCTGCAGTGGTTGTCGCGGGGGTGCTGTCCCTCGCCGGTGCCGTCTGGTGGATGAGCAAAGCGAAGGTACCGCTGTTCAATCTCAGTGTCTTCGGCACCCGCACTTTCAGGGCAACATCCACCGGTGGATTCATTTACCGGCTGACCATCAGTTCGGTCCCTTTCCTGTTGCCTCTGATGTTCCAGGACGGGTTTGGCTGGGACCCGTTGAAGGCCGGTGTGATGGTCGCGGCGGTCTTCGTGGGCAACATCGGGATCAAGCCGGCCACTACACCGCTGATCAGGCGTTTCGGGTTCAAGCCGGTGCTGGTGTTTGCTTCGTTCGCGTCGGCCGTGACGTTTGCATTGTGCGCTTTCCTCGATGCCCAAACTCCAGAGCCGCTGATCTTCGCCCTGCTGCTGTTCAGCGGTGCCTTCCGTTCCATCGGTTTCTCCGCTTACGCATCGGTGCAGTATGCGGACATCGTCCCGGGGCAACTGCCTTCAGCCAACGCCATTTCGGCCACGCTGGTTCAGTTGGCGGCAGCGGCCGGTATCGCGGTGGGTGCCCTGTTCCTGCGCCTGTTTGAGACCACGGACGTGTTCGGCCCGGACCAGGCGGCGGCTTACAAGGGGGCTTTCGTCGCCATGGCCGTGTTGATGCTGGTCAGCACCGTGGACAGCCTGACCCTCCACCGTCACGCGGGAGCCGAGGTCAGCGGCGGCGCGAAGCGGGGCTAGGCGCCACCGCAGGTTAAACGCAAAAGGTCCCGGTTCGAAAACCGGGACCACTCGCGGAGACGGGGGGATTTGAACCCCCGGTGGAGTTGTGCCCCACACTTCATTAGCAGTGAAGCCCATTCGGCCGCTCTGGCACGTCTCCCTTTGCTATTGCTAGCCCACCAAGGATACGCAGAACGTGCCGTCGAGCGCAAAACAGGGCGGTTGTTAGTTGCTTCCAGCCAGTGAACGCCACAGGAAGTGGTTGCTCCGCGCCTGCAATGCCGCCGCCTGCCTGTTGTCCGAAGCGCCGGCGTGGCCGCCTTCCAAGGCTTCGTGGAACCACACATTCGGGATGCCCATGGCCTGCATGCGTGCCGCCATCTTGCGGGCCTGCACAGGCCCCACACGGTCATCCGACGTGGCAGTCCAGATGAACGTCTCCGGGTATTCCACCCCGTCATGGAGCAGGTGGTAGGGCGAGAAGGTGCGAATGAACTCCCACTGTGCCGGAACATCGGGGTCCCCGTACTCGGCAATCCACGAGTACCCGGCGGAGAGCTTGGTGTACCGGCGCATGTCCAGGAGCGGCACGCCGCAGGACACCGCACCGAACAATTCGGGGTACTGGGTCAGCATATTGCCCACCAGCAGCCCGCCGTTGGAACCGCCCACGCAACCCAGACGGCGGCGGCTGGTGACGCCGCGGGATATGAGGTCGCGGGCCACTGCAGCGAAGTCCTCGTACGCGCGGTGGCGGTTTTCCTGGAGTGCGGCACGGTGCCATGCGGGCCCGTATTCACCGCCGCCGCGGATGTTTGCCACGACATACACGCCGCCGCGCGAATGCGCCTCAGCACCGTCTTCCGACGAAGCACCAGCTGTGCGCCGCTCCAGCCATGCCCGGCCAATGGATCCGCTGTAGGCCGGAGTGCGGGAGATCTCGAACCCGCCGTAGCCGGAGAGCTGCGTGGGGTTCTGGCCGTCCAGCACCAGGTCCTTGGACGCCACCTGGAAGTACGGAACCCTGGTTCCATCCGCGGACACGGCGAAGTGTTGTTGGACCTCGTAGTCGGATTCGTTGAAGAACGACGGCGACCGCTTCACTTCGGCATGCCGGCTCACCACGCCGCCGGGCTGCTCATCCACGCCGCCGGGCTGCTCATCCACTCCGCCGGACTGCTCATCCGCGCCGGCGTGCTCATGGCCGGGCGTGAGCGTTCCCCGGGTCAGCGTGGTGGGAGTGGTGAAGCCCGTGGCCACCAGCCAGAAGTCGTTGCCGGCAGGGCCCAGGTCTTCGTCATCCACGGCATAGGCGTTGACATCGTGCAGCGGAGGGCACGCATCCAGGAGGGTGGATCCCCAGCTGCCGTCCGGATCGGGACGCGAAGGTTCCAGCACCCGGATCTCCGAGGAGACATCACGCAGGAGGTTCAGCAGCAGGTAGTCCTTGGTCCAGCTCCAGGACTGCAGTGACGTTTGTGCATCCGGAGTAAACAGGACCAGCAGGGAACGTGACCCCGCAAGGTACGAGTCGAAGTCGGCAGCCACCAGGCACCCGGCTGGGTACACGACACCCGCAACGTCCCAGTCCTTCTGCGGACGGAACAGCAACCAGTCGCGGTGTGCGCTGATGTTGACGTCGGTGGGAACCTCGATTGTCACCCACGAGTCGTCGCGCAGAAGCCAGGTACTCCGGTTGTAGAAGTCGATGTAGTCCACGGCGAAGGTCCGCTCGTAGCCCGGGGTCGAGTCATGGGCCACCATGGCCAGCATGTGGTCCTCGGGAATGTCGAAGATGCGCTCGGCTTCGGCCAGTGATTGGCCGCGGCGCAGCCTCACGCCGGTCCGCGCATAGGAGGAGGTCGTGGCAGGCAGTCCGTCGGCTGTGCTGGACACCAGGAGCGTGTCAGCATCGAGCCAGCTCACATTTCCCTTGGCGGTGGGGAGGTCGAAACCGCCCTCCACAAAGGTGCGTGATTCGACGTCGAACTCGCGGTGGCGGTCGGCGTCACCTCCGTCGGGGGAGAGCGAGACCATGGCCAGACGGTACTCGTCGCCGTCGGCGGGCCGGAGGAAACCTGCGCCGTGGAAGACCCACTCCACGCCTTCCGCAGCGGCAAGGGCGTCGACGTCCAGCAGGACATCCCATTCCGGCTCCTCTGTGAGATAGCTTTCCCAGGTGGTGCGTCGCCAGAGGCCTTTGGGGTGTTCCTGGTCTTTCCAGAAGTTGTAGTAGTAGTCGCCGCGTTTGGAGACCATCGCGATCCGGTCTGTCGAGTCGAGGACTTCCAAAATGCCGGCTTCCACCGCGGCGTACTCGGCGTCCTCCAGCAGATCTTCGGTGCGGGCGTTTTGTTCCCGGACCCACGCCAGCTGT
The DNA here is from genome assembly GCF_050435325.1 of Paenarthrobacter sp. TE4293. Classification (NCBI taxonomy): domain Bacteria; kingdom Bacillati; phylum Actinomycetota; class Actinomycetes; order Micrococcales; family Micrococcaceae; genus Paenarthrobacter; species Paenarthrobacter sp. TE4293. The sequence continues at coordinate 56,017 of NZ_JBNJRY010000006.1, read as the reverse complement.
TCATCGCCGTGGATGTCTTCAAGCCAGACGTTTTCGTCCGTGGGCTCAGGCGCCAGGTCCGCGGCGTGGCGTGGCCCACGGGGTGTCGCGGTGCCATTCTCGGGACGTGGCGTCTGATCAGCTTCTGTGGTGGTCATCGCCCCATCCAAGCAACAGAGTTCGACGGGAAGCAAGTCACAGGAAGTTAGGCTTGAGCGTGGCTAAATCGCAAACCAACCGTGTTGCCCTGATCGGGGCCGGCCCTCGGGGCACCAGCGTCCTTGAGCGGTTGCTTGCGAATTGGGCTGCCGACGGCCACCGCGGGACCACCCTGCACATCGACGTGGTGGATCCTTTCCCGGCTGGGTCCGGCCATGTGTGGCAGCCGGAGCAGTCACGCCTGTACCTGATGAACACCCAGTCGTTCTATCCGACGCTCATCCCCGAGGACCCCCGGCTGGCCCCGCCGCTGGCAGGTGGTTCCTTCGACCAATGGCGGGAGGCCCGCCGTCGTGATGGCGTGGGACTGAACGACGCCGAAAAGGCCGAGCTGGCCACCCTGGAGTCGAACAACTTCCCCAGCCGGGCGCTGTACGGCCGGTACTTGCGGCAGACCCTGGAAGGGTTGCTGGAACGGCTGCCCGACGGCGTCGAGGTCATGTTCCACGAGACGTCCGCCGTGGCGGCACGCCCGCTGGGGGACGGAACGGGGGACGGGTTCGACGTCGAACTCGCCAACGGTGCGACCCTCACCGTCGGCTCCGTGGTTCTCGCGCTGGGGCACATTGAGTCGCGACTGAATCCAGAGCAGCGCTCATTCAAGCGCGCCGCCGAGGAGCAGGGCCTGCTGTATTTCCCGCCCGCCCCGCCGGCCGACGTGGACTGGCAATCGGTGCCGGACAACGAGCCTGTGCTGGTCCGCGGCATGGGACTGAACTTCTTTGATGTCATGGGCCAGTTGACGGAGGGCCGTGGCGGCAAGTTCGTCGATGCGGGGGCGCCGGGAGCCGGCGTATTGGAGTACAGCGCATCGGGGCGGGAGCCGAAAATCATTGCCGCTTCCCGCCGGGGTACGCCGTACCGGGCCAAGGCCGGCCTTGATGGCTACTATCCGGCCAGTATCACCATGCGCTACCTGACCGAAGACGCCGTGGACCGGTTCCGGGCAGCGGGAATCCAGCCGGGCTTTGACCATGATCTGTGGCCACTGCTGCACCGCGACGCCTTGTGGGCTTACTACTCAACGCTGGCCCGGTCCCAACCCACGGCCATCAAGGATCCTGCGCAGTTCCTTGCCGATCTTGAGGACGCCCTTCAACCGCACGCGCACACTACGACGCATTGGGAAAGCAGCGTAGGTGACCTCGTCGAAAAGCACGTTGTCTCCTCCCGCCGGCTGAACCTCCGCGGACTTGCTGCGCCGCTCGCGGGACGCACCTTTGCCTCCCGGCGTGAGCTGGATGCGGCCATCACAGCCTATCTGGATGACGACGCACGACGATCCGCCTTGGGTGAAGCGGACCCTGTCAAGATGGCTATCGGTGCCCTCCATACCGGCAGGGCCATCCTCAAATCGGTGGTGGCAGACGGCGGCATCACGGATGAATCATGGCTCGCCGGGTTGCGCGGCTGGTTCGAATCCTTCGTCGAAGGGCTTGCCAGCGGTGCGCCTGCCCTGCGCTCGGAACAGTTGGCCGCTTTGGCGCGTGCCGGCGTCGTAAGTTTTGTCGGGCCGGACCCGAAGTTCAGCGTAGACAGGGCCGCAAAAGTGTTTCGGGCGGTTTCGCCATGGGTTCACGATGAGCCGGTTGAAGCGCCGACCCTTATCGAGGCGATGTCGCCCGCCAACAGGGTGGGCATGAACGTCTCGCCGCTGTTGGAGCAGTTGATGGCCGATGGCTTAGTGCGGACCAAGATCATGATGGGTGGTGAGGGCGCACCCGTGCAGACCACAGGCTTGGACGTGGAGCCGCATCCTTACCGGCCCTTGGCGGCGAACGGATCCGTCACGGAAAACCTCTACGTTTTGGGCTTGCAATTGTCTGCGTCGCAGTGGGGCACTGCGATTGCCGCTGAAGCCCGGCCGCGGACCGGACAGGCCTACGCCAGTGGACAGCGGACTCTGCGGGACGCCGACGAGATTGCCCGTAGCATTCTGGCCCGCTAACCACCCACGGTTGCGGTGCAGCCCGGCCTTCGCTACTGTGTGAGCTGCATCACCCAGCTGGTGGTGCGCGCTTTTGATCCGCGGCGGGAGAGCCCTGCCGGTACATCACCCCAGGCGCCGTAGGAGCAAACCCTCCCCAGGAATCTCTCAGGCCCATGTACCGCCGCGGCGAGGCAACTCTGGAAAGCAGCCCGGGCAACCGGGCTCACCGAAGGTGCAAGCCTTCCTGCCCTGCAGGAAGGCGGAAACTCTCAGGTCCACCTACAGAGCGGGGAGGAACCCGAATCTTGTGGCACCCTGTGCCGCCTGAACGATGGAGTTCCAATGACGATTCAGCCTTCCACCGGTACCGATTCACCCCATCTCGAGCGCCAGCTCAGCAATCGCCATATCCAGCTCATCGCCATCGGCGGAGCGATTGGTACGGGCCTTTTCATGGGCTCCGGCAAGACGATCTCCGCTGCCGGACCGTCCGTCATTTTCGTGTACATGATCATCGGCTTCATGCTGTTCTTCGTCATGCGTGCCATGGGCGAACTGCTGCTGAGCAACCTGAACTACAAATCCTTCAGCGATTTCGCCGCGGACCTGCTGGGACCCTGGGCAGGGTTCTTCACCGGCTGGACGTACTGGTTCTGCTGGGTGATCACCGGGATCGCGGACGTCATCGCGATCGCCGGGTATTCCCAGGAACTGTGGCCGTCCTTGCCGCTCTGGGTACCCGGGCTGATCACCATCGGCATCCTCCTGCTCCTGAACCTGGCCACGGTAAAAGCCTTCGGCGAGACTGAGTTCTGGTTCGCCCTCATCAAGATCGTCGCCATCGCCGCACTGATCATTGTTGGCTTGTTCATGATCTTCAGCGGCTTCCAGTCCGATGCCGGACCGGCCACCTTTACCAACCTGTGGAGCCACGGCGGATTCTTCCCCAACGAATTCATGGGCTTCGTGGCCGGCTTCCAGATCGCCGTCTTCGCCTTCGTGGGCATCGAACTGGTCGGTACCACGGCCGCTGAAGCCAAGGACCCGGAGAAGAACCTGCCCAAGGCCATCAACTCCATTCCCATCCGCGTCCTGCTCTTCTATGTAGGCGCCCTGATCATCCTCATGTCAGTTACCCCGTGGACCCAATTCGCTGCCGAGCACAGTCCGTTCATCGCGATGTTCTCGCTCGCCGGTCTCGGCGCCGCTGCCACAATCGTGAACCTCGTGGTCCTGACATCCGCCATGTCGTCGGCGAACTCAGGCATCTACTCCACGTCCCGCATGGTGTTCGGACTGGCGCAGGAAGGCGACGCTCCCAAGGTGTTCGGCGCACTCTCCGGACGCAAAGTACCCCGCAACGCACTGTTCCTGTCCTGCGTCCTGCTGCTGTCCGGCGTCGTCCTCATGTACGCGGGCTCGGACATCGGCAAGGCGTTCGACATGGTCACCACGGTCTCCGCAGTGTGCTTCGTCTTCGTGTGGTCCATCATCCTGGCCAGCTACCTGGCCTTCCGGAAGCGCCGCCCGCACCTGCACGATTCCTCAGCCTTCAAGATGCCCGGCGGCGTGGTGATGGTGTGGGTGGTCTTCGCCTTCTTTGCCTTCGTCCTCTGGGCGCTGACCACGCAGCCGGACACCCTCGCCGCGCTGCTGGCCACACCAGTGTGGTTCGTGATCCTCGGCGCCGCCTGGTTCATCCTGCGTCGTCGTCCTGCCCACCTTGCCCGGTACGAGCTCTTCAAGGCAGAGCTCCAGCGCGACGCAGACAGGGTCCAGGAACAGGAGCCGGAACCAGCTACCAAGTAACCGCGCCGGAAACACAAGGCAGGGCCCCTCACGAAGAAGATCGTAAGGGGCCCTGCCTTGTGTTTCACTCAGGGGACGGTCAGCCCCTCAAGCACCTCTGGTACTCCAGCCACGCAAACGCGTACCGGAGCCAGCCCACAATGTCGTACCACTTGGACGGCTTGGTGGGTGCGATGCACTGCGGCGGGTTCGTTCCGCTCCCGGCTACCTTCACCAACGCCTTCACCACGGTTCCGCTTTCGACGGCGGTCAGCACCACAGTGCCGGTGCCTGCGGCTGCGGCCGCGGGAACCTTGAGGTCCACCGTGGCTGCGCCCGCTGTGACCGGAACGGATCCAAGTGCCACTGCTGCACCCTTGCTGTCAACGAAGACGGCGTTGAGCGTAGCGTTCGCGGGACTGCCGATGGACGTCAGGTTCAGCTTGGAAACGGCCAGGGCGATGGGTTCACCGGCCTTGACCTCGGCGGCCGTGGAGTTCACCACGGCAACAGAGCGGCGCGCGAAGTCCGGTGACACTGGCTTGTGCTCCTGGAGGTACTTGATCCAGGCGTCGCGGTCCACCAGCCCGGTGTCCTTCGTATTGCTGCCTTCCTTGAAGACCCGGAAGTTGTCACCTCCGGTGGCCAGGAAGCTGAACGTCCCGATCCTGTATTGCTTGGCAGGATCGATCACAGCGCCGTTCACCCAGATGCCGGTGACGCGGTCGCCCGCCGCGCGTGCGGCGTCGTAGGTGTAGTTGACGTTCTTGGACAGGCCCAACTGCTGGTAGGGGCGGCTGGGTACCGTGCCGTCAGCGTTGGTCTGCCACTGCTGCTCCAGGAGCGTCTTGAACTGCGCACCCGTCAGGGACGTGGTCCAGAGGTTGTTCACGAACGGCAGGACCGCATTGGCCTCGGCGTAGGTGATGGTGCCGTCCGGCGCGTAGTAGAGCTCGTTACGCAGGCCGCCGGGGTTGACGACGCCGATCTCCGCCGCACCCAGCTCGGGCGCCTTGAGCGTATCCACCAGTGAGTCCGCCACCAGGTTGCCCAGTGTGGATTCGCTCGCGCGATCGTCCCGCTTGGGGGCGCCGCCGGCCGGATCCGGCGTGAATGCCGTGGTGATATCAGCGGTGACTGCACCCACCGGCTGGTTGCCGATCTCCGCAGCCTGCGCAAGGGCCTTGTCCACGATGGTCTTCACGGCAGCCACCCGCGGGTAGGCAGCAACCAGGCTGTCAGCGGTTTCTGTGGTCCGGTCCACAACGGCGGCCTTGTACGCGGTCACCGACTTCGTGGCGGTATCCACCGTGAGGGTCACGCTGCCCACATTCTCGCCGTAATTGCCGGTCTGCACGATCGGACGTGTTGTGCCGGTCGGTTGGCCGTTGGCGTCCAATACCGGGGCATCCCAGGCGTACTCCTTGTGCGTGTGCCCGGTGAAGATCGCGGCGACGTCAGGCGTGGTTTCATTGACGAGCTTGGCAAACGGTCCGCCGGCTGCAACTTCCTGCTCCAGCGTGGCGCCTTCGGGCGTGCCGGATGCGGCGCCGTCGTGGTTTTCCACGATGATGAGGTCGGCCAGGTTCCCCGCCTTGATCTTCGCGGCAACCCGGTTAATGGCGTCCACAGGATCGCCGAACTCCAGGTCCGTGATTCCGGCAGGAGTGACCAGGGAAGGAACTTCCTGCGTTACCGTGCCGATCACGGCCACGCGCATGCCGTTCATGTCCAGCACCTTGTATTCCGGCAGGACCGGAGTGGTGGTGCCCTTCTGGTAAACATTCGCACCCAGGTAGGCGAACTTCGCGTTGTTGCCCTCCGCTATGACGCGGTCGCGGAGGTCCTGCCAGCCGCCGTCGAACTCGTGGTTGCCCACAGCGGAAGCCTGCAGTTCCAGGGTGTTCAGGACGTCAATGGTCGGCTGGTCCTTCGCTACGGAAGATGCGAAGAGCGAGGCGCCGATGTTATCGCCGGCCGAGATGAAGGCCGTGGCGCCCGGGGCGGCTGCCGCCCGGAGCTTCTCAACTGTTCCGGCAAAGAGCACCGTGTTGGAGTCGATGCGGCCGTGGAAGTCGTTGATTCCCAGGAACTGCAGGTCAACGCTCGCCGGCGCCTCCGTGGTCAGGTTCAGGCCCACCACCACAGGATCGTGGTCGCTTGCCCGGAACTCGTCCGCGGCATAGTAGTTGGTCACATTGTTGTTATACCTGCTGTACTCCAGGGCGACGGACTCCACGGAGTTGATATTCCAGATGTCTGTTCCCGTGACCACCTTGTGGGCGGCAGGGGAAGCGAGGATGTGGTCCAGGGAACCCACCATGCCGCCGAACAGGTACGAGTGCTTGCCCGTACCCACCTCAAGGTCGGTGTAGCCGGCGCCGGTGAGGACGTTGATGGGGTCTTCCTTGGAGTAGGCGTTGAAGTCACCGATCAGGAAGACCTTGTCGGTGCCTTTGGACGCCTGGAGGTCCTTGGAGAAAGCGAGCAACGATTCCGCCTGCTTGGTGCGGGCGATGTTCGAAGCGCCCTGGCCCTTGTCGGTATCGTCCGGCGTGGCCGCGGAGCCCTTGGACTTGAAGTGGTTCACGATCGCGATGAACTTCTTGCCATCGTCTCCGCCGACCGGCTTGAAGACCTGGGCCAGAGGCTTGCGGGCACTTGCGAAAGCCACGGTGTCGTTGTGGATGATGGACTCGCCCACGGGTTCGGCAACGGCCTTCTTGAAGATGAATGCTGTGCGGATCATGTCCTCATCGCCCAGCGGGGGAGCGTTGGCGGGTGTGCGCACGTAGTCCCACACACCCGGCGTCTTGACGTTCAGGGCGTCCACGAGTTTGGAAAGTGCGTCGTCACGGTTCTTGCCGAACTGTGCTGAGTTCTCGATCTCTTCGAGGGATACGACGTCGGCGCCGGACTTGGTGATGGCCGCGACGATCTTGGCCTGCTGGCGTTCGAAGTTCTCTGCGTTGGCCGCGCCGCGGGCGTTGCAGCCCTCCTTGACCGTGATCGGATTGCCCTCGCGGTCGGTGTAGAAGACGCAGCCGGCCAGCTGGTCGCCGGTGGTGGGGAAGTAGTTCAGCACGTTGAAGGAGGCGAGCTTGAGGTTGCCCCCAACGTCAGCGGGGCCTTCAGGCCTGGTGGCGGTGAAGCTTGCCGGTTGGACCGACTCGGCGTTGGACGGGCTCAGCGCGGCAAGGGGCTGGAACTTCCAGGAGTTGTTGCCGTAGCCCAGGATGACGTCGGTCCGGAACTGAGCCGGCGAGCCAACACGGACAGGATCGGACGTGGTCAGGTACGGCAGCTGCTGGGCTTTGGTGCCGGCGTCCTTGAGGAAGTTGGTGGACGCGCCGTCGTCGAGCTTGATGCCGCGCAGCGCGTTGTCTGCCACCACCGCGGCGTACTCCGGCGACCCGTAGGTGGCCACCGCCGTCGGCTGTACCAAAGGCGAGGTGCCGGCCGCCAGGCCGATTTCGCCGTACTGGTTCAACGAGTAGTTGTCCGTGACGGTGAAGTCACCCTGGGGAGCCACGAGCATGCCTTCGAGGCTTTCCCGTGCGGCTTCGTTGGCGGGCAGCGCGAACGGCGTGGACTTGACCTCGGGGGCCGCCTCGGTGAGCTTCTTCAGCCCGGCAGCCTCAACAGTGAGCTGCGTCTGGTTGGCGAATTCGCTGACGACACCGGTGAGTTCCAGGTAGTCGCCTTGCCGGACCGTTCCCGCCGTCGTGGGTGAATAGATAAACAAAGCGTCCGACGCCGACCGTGCCGCCCCGGCGGTTTCGCCGCCGGTTCCCGGAGTCTGGACGTAGTAGCCGTTGAAACCGCCGGTGGCGTAGACGGCAGTGACCTTGCCGCGCGTGGTCACTGTGCTCCCGACCAGCGGGCTCGCCGGTCCGGTTCCCTGGATATCGGCAATGGCCTTGACTCCCGGGACGGGTTCCGGTTCCGGGGGAGGGGTTCCACCGTTGGAGGCTATGGGGGTGATGGTGGCGCTGAGGCTGAAGTCGGCGGCATTGGAGTTCGTGTCCACGCCGTTGCTGCGGTTGAGGCTCCTGACGTCGGAGTTGCCTGTGGGCGCAGTGGCAGCGGCATTCTCAAACGTGTTGGAAGTGCCGTATCCCAGGAGGTCGGCAATGGCGGCATTGCCCGTCACCGAACCGGCCGGCAAGGGGGAAACGGCAGTGGCCTGCTTCGCCAGGATCAGCGTCCCCGTGGTTCCGCTGGGGTTCAGCGTTCCGGTGGCCTGGACGTCCGCTGTGGGAAGGGCCGGGGCAGTGGACGTTCCGCTGTTGGTGGCTCCCTGGACCAGGAAATAGCCTTTGGCAGGAATGCTGCCGGTCAGGGGAGTGATCCCCGTGGGTGCTGCGGTGGCTGTGCCCGCACGATACTGCAGGGACCAGCCCGCCAGGCTGACGGGGGAGTCCGAGGAATTATAGAGCTCCACGAATTTGTTCTTGAACGCGGCGCCGGTGCTTCCGCCGCTGAGGTACGCCTCGTTGATCACCACCGGCGATGTGCCGGCCGGTGCTGACGGATCGTCTGCTGCCATGGCCGGGGCGGCCGTCAGCGGGGCGGCAAGCAACCCCGCTGACAAGACCGTTCCTGCCAGTATTTTCCACTGTTGTTGGTGCATCCGCTCTAACTTTCATTAGGGGGCCCTGTGGGGCCCTGTGGACGACGCCCACACTCTTGTGCAGGGGGCGTTGTTCCGGAAGTTACTCCGGGGTAAACCTGGTGCTCGGGCATAGCAGAACACGATGGAATGAATGGGAGGTGGACCGGGAGTGGCCGGAGGGTTCCCTGCGCACTGCGGTTACTTGGCGGCACCCTTAAGGGTTCCGGTGGTGGCGGCTCCGGCCTCGCCACCGATCAGGCAGACGATCTCCCGGTCCCCGTTCTTCCAGGAATCGCTGGTGGGGTGGAGGAAGGTCACATCCAGTGCAGATTCCTCGAACGGCAGGCCAACGAACGTTGCGAACTGGGCGCCGCAGTACTCTTCGGCTTTGGCGCCCACTTCGGTGTCGCCGGGGAAAGTTGCAGCATCGATGTTGGTGGCTGCGTAGGCCTCGAGGTCGTGGCTCTGATCGCAGGGGATGATGGTGACATCCACAACTTCCTGGCTGTCAGGGTTGGCGATGCAATCGCCCAACTTCACTTTGAAGGCGTCCGCCTTGGACGATTCCGTCGGCTTGCCGGATTCGTCCCGTTTGGCGTCGCCGCTGCTGATCAAGGAACAGCCCGCCAGTGCCAACGATGCCATGGCCAGCACGGCGGCGGCTTTCAGGCCTTGTGAAAGGTGGTGCATGATGGGTCCTCATTCCCGAAGGACCGCCGACAGCTGGAGCAGCAGGCCTGCGGTCAACAATTGCGGTCAACAATGAGGGACCAGGCAAGGCCCCATGCCGGCGGATCCCCCAACGCCGGTATGGAGTGGTGAAACCTAGGCCGTCCGGCCCAGGTCCTGGATGACTTTGAAGACGGCGCCCGTGGGATCCGACAACGTCGCCAAACGCCCGAACGGGGTGTCTTCGGCAGGCTGGGTGATGGTGGCGCCCAGTGCCGTAGCTTGCTCCACGGTGGCGTCCGTGTCTTCCACCGCGAAGTACACGCTCCACATGGAAGGGACCTGCTCGGGCAGGAAGCCAGAGGCATCCATGATGCCCGCCTTGGCGTTGTCGCCGGCACCAAGGGTGGTGTAGCGGAATTCGGGGGTATCGCTCATGACGTCCGTGTCCCAGCCGAAAACGTTCTGATAGAAGGTGACCGCGGAGTCGTAGTCCTTGGAAAGCAGCTCATGCCACGCCGGCGCACCGGCCTCGGCGGCAAGCTCGTAGCCCTTCATTCCACCGAACTGCCAGGCTCCGATGGAGGCGCCTGAGGCATCCCCGTACATGGCCATGCTGCCCTGTTCCGGAACCTCCATGGGTTCCAGGTACACCTGGCCTCCATGGGCGGCTGCCGCCTCGGTGGTTGCCTTGATGTCATCAGTGCGCAGGTAGGTGGACCAGACATCCGGCATCGCACCCATGTCTGCCTGTTTTGCCATGATGCCTGCAACCATCCGGCCGTCCTTCAGCGCCGTGGTGTAGCCGCCGTACTTTTCCTGGTCCCCGGTCTCGTACGTCCAACCAAAAAGCGCGGTGTAGAAAGCCTTGGCCTTCTCGGTGTCGGACGTCATCAGGTCAATCCAGCACGGTGCACCGGGAGTGATGTCAGGCTTAGGCATGGGTCAGGCTCCTGTTGTTTTCCGCGGCGAAGGCTACGGCATATGTCAGTGGTGTGGAGACAGACAGAACACTATGCGGGGGGTCTGACAGTTTCAATGATCTTCCGGGTGTCGGTTCTCAGTTCCGCGCCTGGAAGCAGCCCAGCGCAGCCCCGGGGAAACAAAAATGCCCCGGGTTCTGGAACCCGGGGCATCTCTTTGGCGGAAGGTAAGGGATTTGAACCCTTGGTACGGGGTTACCGCACACTGGTTTTCAAGACCAGCTCCTTAGGCCGCTCGGACAACCTTCCTTGCCTAGTAGTGTTTCATAGGGAGTTGGCTGTTCCAAAACATCACGTCCTCCACCCCCAGCCCCCGGGGGCTGGAGTACCAGCAAGAAACCGGGAGTTCGTCATGAAAGCCGTCTACATCTCAGAGCCGGGCGGGCCCGAAGTCCTCGAAATCCGCGAGGTCCCCGCTCCGGTGCCGGGCGACGGCGAGGTCCTGATCGACGTCGTAGCCGCCGGCCTGAACCGTGCGGACGTCCAGCAGCGGCGCGGATTCTATCCGCCGCCGCCCGGAGCCTCCGAGATTCCCGGGCTTGAGGTCTCAGGCCGCATCGCAGCCTTTGGTCCCGGCGTCACCAAGGCCTTCTCCGTGGGAGACAAGGTAGTGGCGCTGCTTTCCGGCGGCGGTTACGCCCAGCAGGTTGCCGTACCCGCGGAACAAGTGCTGCGGGTACCCGAAGGCGTGGACCTCATTACCGCCGCGTCCCTGCCCGAGGTGGCCGCCACGGTGTACTCAAACCTCATCATGACCGCACAGCTGCAACCCGGGGAGACGGTGCTTATCCACGGTGCCACCGGCGGCATCGGCACCATGGCCATCCAGCTGGCCAAGGCGTTCGGCGCAACGGTGGCGACGACGGCAGGAACCGATGAGAAAGTCGGGACAGCCAAAGCCTTCCTTGGTGCCGATATCGCCATCAACTACACCGAAGAAGACTTCGCCGAAAGCCTCAAGGCACACAACGGGGGCAAGGGCGCGGACGTGATCCTCGACGTCGTGGGGGCCAAGTACCTGCAACAAAACGTCGACGCGCTCGCCGACTACGGCCGGCTCATCGTCATCGGCCTTCAGGGCGGGACCACAGCCGAAATCAATCTCGGACAGCTCCTCAGCAAACGCGCTGCCGTGATCGGCACAGCGCTTCGGCCGCGGCCGGTCGCCGAAAAGGGCATCATCATGTCCGCCGTGCGGGAGTTCGTGTGGCCGATGCTTACCGATGGCAGGATCAGGCCGCTCGTCGCCAAATCCTTCCCGCTGGACCAGGTCCGGGAAGCACACCAGTACTTTGACTCAGGCGAGCACGTGGGCAAGGTCCTGCTGCTCCTCTGACATCCCCGACCAACCGCAGCGAGGAGCCACATGTCAATCCGGCACAGCCTGCTGGCCCTGCTCCAGGACCAGCCCCGGTACGGCTATGAGCTGCGCGTCGAATTCGAAGACCGCACCGGCGCCGCCTGGCCGCTGAATATCGGACAGGTTTACACCACGCTGGACCGCCTTGAGCGCGACGGCCTTGTCAGTAAAGACGGCGACGACGGCGGCGGCCACGTCGTTTACAGCATCACTGACGCCGGGGCTGAGGAAGTTAAGGCCTGGTTTGGCGGGGCCGTGGACCGTGGCAATCCGCCGCGGAACGAAATTGCCATCAAACTGGCACTCGCGGTGACACTGCCGGGCGTGGATACCTCTGCGGTGATCCAGTCCCAGCGGGAGGTCTCTGTCCGGGCCCTGCAGGAGCACACGCAGGCGAGGAAAGCCGTGTCCGCCAATCAGCGTTCCATGGACACTGCAGGGCTTTTGGTTCTCGATTCGCTCATCTTCCAGGCGGAGGCCGAAGTGCGGTGGTTGGATCTCTGCGAGGCCCGCATGGTCCAGGCGCAGGGCAATATGGTCCAGGCGCAAGGCAATGGGGGAGTGAACTAGCTTTTCCGGTGTCCGGATGCCAATCAACTGTGCGGCCCGACCCGTCACCCGCCGCAAGAGTGTTACCGCTCACCGCCCCCTTTGATCCATGGTGGCGTGTGCCCCTTTACATGTCTGTGACGGTTGTTACTGTGCTGGAAGGCACCCGGCGATGCGGCCCCCACCGCGAAGATCGCCACAAACAGCAGTACCCATCACTGCAGCAGTTCTCAAGGAGGAGATATGGGCAAGGTTCCTGACAAGACCGGACTCGCGGAAGGGCTGGATCCTACGTTGCCGTCGCCGGCCGTGGATGACTCGGTCAGGGAGGCTGAGGAGGGCAAATGGACTCCGGCCAAGATCGGGCTGTGGGTAGCGATTTCGCTTCTGGGAGCGGTGGCATGGTTCATGCTGGCGCTGGTGCGCGGCGAAACAGTAAACGCCATCTGGTTCGTTTTCGCGGCAGTCTGCACCTATCTGATTGGCTACCGGTTCTATTCCAAGGTCATTGAGCGCTACTTGCTCAAACCGGACGACCGCCGCGCTACTCCTGCCGAGTACAAGGCGGACGGCAAGGACTACGTCCGCACCGACCGCAACGTGCTGTTCGGCCACCACTTCGCCGCCATTGCCGGCGCGGGGCCGCTGGTAGGACCCGTCATCGCAGCCCAGATGGGGTACCTGCCAGGCACTATCTGGATCATCATCGGCGTCGTTCTTGCCGGTGCCGTACAGGACTACCTGGTCATGTTCTTCTCCATGCGCCGCGGTGGCCGTTCACTCGGCCAGATGGCACGTGAGGAACTTGGCGTTATCGGCGGGACTGCGGCGCTCGTCGCCACCCTGCTCATCATGATCATCATCGTGGCCATCCTCGCCCTGGTGGTGGTCAACGCCCTCGGCGAGAGCCCTTGGGGTGTCTTCTCCGTAGGAATGACCATCCCGATTGCCCTGTTCATGGGCATTTACCTGCGCTTCCTCCGGCCCGGCAAGGTAATGGAAGTGTCCATCATCGGCTTCGTGCTCCTGATGGCGGCCATCATTGGCGGCGGCGCCGTGGCAGGTACCGAGTGGGGCGCGGCATTCTTCCACCTGGACAAGGTCACCATCGCGTGGGGCATCATCATCTACGGCTTCATCGCCGCGATCCTCCCGGTGTGGCTGCTCCTGGCACCGCGCGACTACCTCTCCACGTTCATGAAGATCGGCGTGATCGTGATGCTGGCCCTGGCCATCATTGTGGTGCGTCCGGAAATCACCGTCCCCGCGTTCAGCGAGTTTGCCAGCCGTGAGAACGGACCTGTTTTCTCCGGTGCATTGTTCCCGTTTCTCTTCGTCACCATTGCCTGTGGTGCGCTGTCAGGGTTCCACGCCCTGATTTCCTCCGGCACCACACCCAAGCTGATCGAGAAAGAGCGGCAGACCCGCTTCATCGGCTACGGCGGAATGCTGATGGAATCCTTTGTGGCCATCATGGCTCTGGTCGCGGCGATCTCGATCGACCGAGGCATTTACTTCGCCATGAACGCACCCCTTGCGCTGACAGGCGGCACCGTCGAATCTGCGGCGCAATGGGTGAACAGCCTGGGCTTGGCCAACGTGAACATCACCCCGGACGTGCTGGCCCAGACGGCCAAGGACGTGGGCGAGGAAAGCATCATCTCCCGCTCCGGCGGTGCTCCGACGCTGGCGGTGGGCCTGGCACACATCATGCAGCAGTTCATCGGCGGACCCGGCATGATGGCCTTCTGGTACCACTTCGCCATCATGTTCGAAGCCCTCTTCATCCTCACCGCAGTGGACGCCGGCACCCGCGTTGCCCGGTTCATGCTCCAGGACTCCATTGGCAACTTCCTTCCCAAGTTCAAGGAAGCCTCATGGCGTCCCGGGGCCTGGCTGTGCACGGCCATCATGGTGGCAGCCTGGGGTGCGGTGCTGATCATGGGCGTGACGGATCCGCTGGGCGGAATCAACACCCTGTTCCCGCTGTTCGGCATCGCAAACCAGCTCCTGGCAGCCATTGCGTTGGCTGTGTGCATGGCCATAACGGCCAAGCGCGGGGTGTTCAAGTGGCTGTGGATCGTGGCGGTTCCGTTGGCCTTTGCGGCCGTGGTGACCATCACCGCCAGCTTCCACAAGATCTTCTCGCCGGTTCCCGCAGTGGGCTACTTTGCCAATAACCAGGCGTTCTCCAAGGCCCTGGCCGATGGCAAGACCGAGTTTGGCACGGCCAAAACCGTGGCAGCCATGGAAGCGGTGGTTCGGAACACCATGATCCAGGGCGTGCTTTCCGTTATCTTCGTGACGTTGAGCATCATCGTGATCGTCGCCGCACTGATTGCGACCTACAAGGCCATCCGCGCCGGCGGTGGACAGGACCATGAGGACCCAGCGGTGCCGTCCAAGGTGTTTGCCCCTGCAGGCCTGTTCCCGACCACGGCTGAGAAGGCCCTGCTCGCGGAGTGGAACGCACTGCCTGCGGAGAAACGCACGCAAAAAGCCGGGCATCACTGATGAATACCCTGGCCAAAGGGCTTCGCGGATTCGCCGCCTATATAAGTTCGCTCATGGGTGCTGACGCCTATCGCAAGTACTTGGAACACTTCGATTCCAGCGGCCACGCGGGTCCCGCCATGACGGAACGGGAGTTCTGGCGGGATCGGATGGACCGGCAGGACAGCAACCCCCAGGGTCGCTGCTGCTGACCCGGGTCTGTTGGTAGTTTCGCTACGAACGAAGTCCAAAATGAGGGACCGGACGGGGGTTCGCAGGAACCCCATGAGAGTATGAACGCATGAGCGATCTGAACAACATTCAACCCACGGATGAGGCTTCGGACGACACCCCCGTGGAGGGAACCACGCTGGACGAGGGCCTCGCGAAGGCCAACGGACAGCAGCCCAACAGGGGAGAGCCCGGAAAGGACGCCAAACCCAAGGGTGGCAACCTTCACGAACTCGTTGACGAACCAGCCAAGGTGATGCGCATCGGGACCATGATCCGCCAGCTCCTTGAGGAGGTTAAGGCCGCGCCCTTGGACGACGCTGCGCGGGGCCGCCTTGCGGAAATCCATGAGCGCTCCATCAAGGAACTCGAAGATGGGCTCGCCCCCGAACTCATCGAGGAACTGGAACGCATCAGTTTGCCTTTCCCTGATGAGAAGGCGCCTTCGGATGCGGAGCTTCGCATTGCCCAAGCCCAGCTCGTGGGGTGGCTGGAAGGGTTGTTCCACGGCATCCAGGCCGCTATCGCCGCCCAGCAGGCTGCCAAGGAGCATGCGGCTGCGCAGATGCAGCTTCGCCAGCTCCCACCGGGCACTGTCATCGCGCCAGGCATCGTTATCGGTGAGAACGGGCAACCCCAGCGGGCCGCGGCACCGGGGGCTCCTGCCGCCGCCCCGCAGGGCCGGCCGGAAGACCCCGACCACGGTCCGGGTCAGTACCTCTGAGTTCGCAGGTGGGTTTCTTTGGGGCCGTCCGCCAAGGACGGAGAGACGATCTGGAGCTCGGCAAGGGTTTGTGGCGCCGGGCCCACGATCGTTTCCATCGTGGCTTGGACCGGTACCACCAGGTCCTTGAGGGCGTGGACGACGACCAGCTGTACAACGAGCTGGTGCAGATCGCCAATGAATTGGCCGAGCTGTCCCCACGGGTCAGGACCATTTGCGTTGAGGCGCAGAGACGTTCACCGAGCGACGGGCTGGATGTCCCGGGCGCACTGGCAGGTGTCCACCGGGCGTTGTCCAAGGCGGGAAACTCCCTGGCGACCACCGCGGAGGCCGCTGCGATGTTGCGGCTCGCCGTTGGCCCGGTTCCGGTAGGGGCGCTGTCCGTCAAGCGGCGCGCTGAGGCTGTCTTCGAGCAGGTCGCCGACGCCGAGCGGCAACTCAACTCCTGAAGGCCCGTCCACTATAAGGCCAGCGTGCGCAACTACACGCGTGCGCCTTTACTCCACCCTTGCAAGAAGTTAAGCGTATAGCTGATCTCCGTAACATTCCGCGCCATCGGCGGCCCCTGGCTGGCAGGATGGCAGCTATGACTTCGTCACCAACACTTACTTTCAACGACGGCAACACCATCCCCCAGCTCGGCTACGGGGTGTGGCAAGTTGAAGACGATGTAGCCGAAAAGGTGGTGCGCCAGGCGTTTGAAGCCGGCTTCCGCCACATCGATACTGCCAAGATCTACGGCAACGAGGCCGGCGTAGGCCGTGCCATCGCCTCCTCCGGCCTTTCCGCTGAGGAAATCTTCATCACCACCAAGCTGTGGAACGCGGACCAGGGCTACGAATCGACCCTCGAAGCGTTCGAGAAGTCCCTGGACCACCTCGGCCTGGAGACCCTGGACCTGTACCTCATCCACTGGCAGCAGCCCAAGCAGGACAAGTACGTTGACACCTGGAAGGCCCTCATCGAGCTCAAGAAGCGCGGCCGGGTCAAGTCCATTGGTGTCTCCAACTTCACCAAGGAGGGCCTGCAGCGCATCATCGATGAGACGGGCGTCGTGCCGGCCATCAACCAGGTGGAACTGCACCCGTTCTTCAACCAGGCCGACCTGCGCGAATTCAATGCCTCCAAGGGAATCCTGACCCAGGCATGGTCCCCGCTCGGTCAGGGTGGCGAGCTGCTCGAAAGCGCCACGATCGCCGAAATCGCTGCCAAGCACGATGCAACCCCCGCCCAGGTGGTTATCGCCTGGCACCTGGCCATCGGCAACGTGGTCATTCCCAAGTCGGTCACGGAGTCCCGGATCCAGGAAAACTTCGCAGCCCTGAACGTCACGCTGGATGCCACCGACGTCGAGGCGATCAACGGCCTGGACCGCGGTGCTGAAGGCCGCATCGGGCCGGACCCGGCAGTCTCCGACTTCGCCTAAAACCGAAGCTTGACCCGGTGCCCCGTCCCTCATATGGGGCGGGGCATCTGCCGTTAAGGCTCGACGACGGCACGCGCCGCCGTGACGCGCAGCGCCGAAGTCCGTGGTGAAATTGAGCGAACCCCAGCAGACGGAGGACGGAGCTTGCATGGTGGTGTTTGACGCATTGGAGCGGCAGATCGTTGCCGCCCTGCAACTGGATCCGCGGTGCCCGTGGCGGAAGATGGCAGCAGTCCTCGGTGAAGCGGAGCGAACTGTTGCGCGCCGGGGATCACAGCTCCTGGAGTCCGGCGCTGTCTCCGTGGTGGGAATCCGGCCCAGGGCCGCAGTGGTGCTGGTGGAGATGCGCTGCATGCCGGGCACGGTGCGTGCCGCGGCCCACGCTCTGGCGCAGAGGTCGGACGCTACCTTTGTGTACACCACCACGGGCACAGGTGATTGCGTGGCGGAGATACTCACCGACCCCTCACGCATGGGCGATGTCCTCTCCGACGAGCTACCGGCCACCATTGGCCTGCGCGATTCCACCAGCTACCCCGTGCTCCGCTATTTCCGGACCATCCGGGGGTGGCGCCCGGAAATCCTGACGGCCGACAAGGCGGAGGCGCTCCGGTCCGTTCTGACGAAGGATTCCGGCAGCCTGGTGCCAGGGCAGGACTTGAGCCGTCAGGACACCGAGCTCGTCGATGCCCTCTGCGCAGACGGCCGGATGAGCTTTGAAGCACTGGGCCGCCGGGTAGGTGCCTCAGAGGCAACCGCACGGCGCCGCACGGAATGGCTGTTGGCCAACAACCAGGTCCATTTACGCGCCATCGTCGAGCCCGCCTCCTTTGGCCTGGGGGTTGAGGCCCTTCTGTGGATCCGGGCCTCTCCGCAGCACGTTGAACACGTGGGCCAGAGTCTGGCCGAATTGCCGACAGTCCGCTATGCCGCCGCGATCGCCGGGAATTACCAGATCGTTGCCGATGTCACTGTTGAGGACATGTCAGCCCTCTACCGGTTCATCACGGACTCGGAGTGGGCGCGGAACGCTGTCACCGTGGACGTCTCCATCCTGTTGGACGCCCACAAGCGCGGCGGCCGGGTCATGCGCTCACGGTAGCCAGCGGCGGTTCGGCCGCGGTGACGACAGGGGCGACGGCGGCGTACCCGGTCTGCTGCTCGAAAGCGCGGCCGTACCGGAGCAACTGCAGATCCGTGTAGTGGTTGCTTGCGAGCTGGAGGCCGATGGGGAGGCCTGTGGAACTGAAGCCGGCCGGGACGCTGAGCACGGGCAGCCCTGTGGCGGACAGCAGGCATGCTGAGCGCATCCAGTCGAGGTAGGTCTGTGAAGGAACGCCCGCGATGTCCAGGGGGTACCGCAGTGAGGCGTCGAAAGGAAGTACTTGGGCGCAGGGGCTGGCGAAAAGGTCGTACTGCCCAAAGAATGACTGGACGCTCCGTTCCAGCCGGGTACGGGCGGCTGCGGTCTCGATCTGGTCCCGGGCAGTCAGGGCGAATCCTTTCCGGACGTTCCAGTGCACTTCGGGCTTGACGACGTCCCCTGCGCGTTCCAGGATCGGCCCGAGTCCTGCGGCGAAGTCCATGGCCCGGGTGTTGCCAAACACCAGGTCGGCTTCGCTGAAATCCGGGGTGGCTTCTTCCACGATCGCACCCAGGCCTTCGTAGACCGCCAGTTGCCGTTCGAGGTGATCCAGGATTTCAGGGTCCACCGGCACTCCGAGGCCAAAGTCCCGTGACCAGCCGATCCGTACACCGCGCATGTCTGTCTCGAGTCCGGCCCGGAACACGTCCGGTTCAAGGACCGCAGGGTATGGCACGCGGGGGTCCTTGCCGGCCGTCACGGACATGAACAACGCAATGTCCTCCACGCTCCGGGCCATGGGGCCCGTCCTACCCAGCCACGCGTAGGCGTTGACCTCGGACGGCATGGGGATGACCGCCGTCGACGGCCTGAAACCCACCACGTTGCAGAAAGAAGCCGGGATGCGGAGCGAGCCGCCCATGTCGCTGCCGTCGCCGATGCTTTGGACGCGGGAAGCGACGACGGCGGCCACCCCGCCGCTGCTGCCACCGGCACT
The DNA here is from genome assembly GCF_050435325.1 of Paenarthrobacter sp. TE4293. Taxonomy (NCBI): domain Bacteria; kingdom Bacillati; phylum Actinomycetota; class Actinomycetes; order Micrococcales; family Micrococcaceae; genus Paenarthrobacter; species Paenarthrobacter sp. TE4293. The sequence goes on along the minus strand of NZ_JBNJRY010000006.1, from coordinate 36,970 downwards.
CAGGGTGGGAGCATACGGGTTGGTGGTGGTCCCGAAGAGGTCGTTGAACGTGTGGGAGCCTGCCCCAAACTCGGGAACGTTCGACTTTCCGGTACTGACCACCCCGGCCGCCTTCAACCGGGCGATGATGAGGTCGTCGGCGTCGGGAACAAAGTCACGCAAGGCGAGCGAGCCCTGGGTGGTGCGCATCCCGGCGGTGTTGTTGGTGTCTTTGTGCGTCATGGGCACGCCGTGCAGCGGTGGAAGATCGGCACCCGAGGCTGTTAGCTGGTCCGCCTGGTGTGCCACCTTCCGGGCGCCCTCGGCATCGAGGGTCACGACGGCATTGATCACGGGGTTCACCTCTGCAATGCGTTCCAGGTGGTCGGCCAGTGCTTCGCGCGCCGAGATCCTCTTCTCCCGGATGGCTGCGGAAAGTTCGACGGCGGACAGCTCGCCAATGGTGTCAGGCATGGTGCTCCTTTGCTGGATGTCTACTGCCTGAAAGTGTGCCGGGTCACATCGGGCCGCGGAAGTCCGTTTGCGGAGAAGGCAAGGTTTGACTGATTCGGCCAGCATCTCGGCTGATTCCGTCAGCTATTGTGTGTGATCCGGCTCATAGCAGAAGGTGTTGCTAACCCCGTGGCCGATCTGGTTGCAGGGTCTGGATTTGCCCCACACGCTCCACGCCGCACAACGTCGTCCGGAGAGGAGTTGCTGAGAGGCTCACACCCGGAGGTTTCCGTGCATCAACCCCTGGCAGTTCAACCGTTCGCTCCCACCGAGTCAGCCGACATCATGGCAATCGCCAACAACCCCGTCCTGTGGATCTGCGTGGCCGGCGTCTTCGGCGTCATCATGATCCAGTCCCTGATCTTCATGAAGGCCGCGCGGCGTGCCGCACCGTCCGTGGAGATGAGCCCACAGGACATCAAGACCTCGTTCCGCTCCGGTGCGGTCTCGGCCATAGGTCCGTCCCTGGCCGTATCCCTCGTCGCCATCGCGCTCCTGGGTCTCTTCGGTGCCCCCGCGGTGCTCTCCAGGATCGGTCTGATCGGCTCCGCGGCATATGACGTGTCCGCCGCCGGTATCGCAGCAGGTTCCATGGGCGCCAAGCTGGGCGACGCCAGCTACACCCAAAGCGTCTTCGCGGTCGCATTCTTTGCCATGAGTATCGGCGGTGCCATGTGGATGCTCGCCACCCTGGTCCTGACCCCGTTGCTCCGCAAGGGCGATGCCAAGATCCGCTCAGTGAATCCTGCGGCCATGGCGATCGTGCCGGCCGCCGCTTTGATCGGGGCCTTCTCCTGCCTGGGACTCACCGAACTGCCCAAGTCCGGAGTCCATGTGGTGTCGTTCGTCGTCTCCGCAGCAGTCATGGGCTTGTGCCTGTTGCTGGCCAAGAGGCTCGGCAAGAGCTGGCTGCGCGAGTGGGGCCTCGGCTTCTCCATCGTCATCGGACTGGGTGCGGCCTACCTCGCCGTCGGTCCAGCAGTCGGCGCCTGAACCGGCCGTCCGTCTGCAGCCCTGACCACTGAGCACGAAAGGAACACCCCGCATGTCTTCCATCACTTCCGCTCCCACCACCAACGCCATGGCGGACTTCAGCCGCACCACGTCCCGCTGGGGCCAGATCACCATGATCTGTGGCTTGTTGATCTCCGTAGCCGGCCCATTGTTCCTGGTCTTCGCCAGTGGCCTGGACATCGGCCCGGCACAGCTCTGGATTGCCTTCGCCGCAGTGGCCGCGACTTTCGGCATCATCTGGATCGTGGAGCCGCTCACGTACTACCCGATCCTCGGTCCGGCCGCCATGTACCAGGCGTTCATGATCGGCAACATCTCCAACAAGCTCCTCCCGGCGGCTTTGATCGCCCAGACCAACATCGGCGCAAAGCCGGGCAGCAAGCGTGCCGAGCTGGCCGCCGTCGTCGCTATCTGCGGAGCCGCCGCTGTCCATCTGATCTCGCTCGCGGTCTTCGTGGGGCTTTTGGGGAGCTGGCTGATCAGCGTCATCCCGCCGTCGGTGCTGCTTGTCACCCGCTTGTACGTGCTGCCCACCGTTCTCGGAGCAGTGCTGGTGCAGGCCATCGTGTCCATGAAGCAGCCCCGCACGACTGTCTTCGCGCTGGTGGTCTCGGCCGTCGTCGTGTTCGTTGTGCTGCCGTTGGTACCGTCGCTGGCGATGGTGTCAACCGCCATCGCCGTGCTGGGCACCATCCTGCTGGCCTGGTTTTTCCGCAGCAAAGCCAGCATCACCGAGGCGAAGCCGATCCACATCGAGTAGCGGCGACCCCGCACCGGACAAAATGCACACCACCACCAGGAAGACAGGACCATGACCCACACTGCCACCGCGCTCCAGCTCGACGCCGAACAGACCTCCCAGCTCCACTCCCTGTACCGGCACCTCCATGCCCATCCGGAGCTGTCCATGCAGGAGTTCGCCACCGCCGGGGTGATCGAGGAACAGTTGGACCGTCTCGGGATCGGGCACTTCCGCTGCGGCGGCACGGGGGTGGTGGGAATCCTGCGGAACGGTGACGGTCCCGTGGTGGCGTTCCGCGCCGATTCCGATGGCCTTCCCATCGAGGAAGCCACCGGATTGGACTACGCCAGCACGGATACCGGCACCCTTCCGGATGGCACGGTGGTCCCGGTCATGCACGGATGCGGGCATGACACGCACGTGGCCGGTTTGCTTGGCGCCGCAGAGGTGTTGTCGGGAAACCCGGATGCCTGGTCCGGAACGCTCGTGCTGATTTTCCAACCGGGGGAGGAGACCGCGGCCGGTGCGCTCGCCATGCTGGACGACGGGCTCTGGGACAAAGCTCCGCGGCCCGAAGTGGTTTTCGGGCAGCACGTCATGCCGCGACCGGTGGGCACCGTGGCGATTTCCAGCGGACCGGTGGCCGCCATGGCAGATTCGCTGCGGGTTACCGTGCACGGCCGGCAGTCCCACGGCTCCCAGCCGCAGGACTCCATCGATCCCATCGTCATGGCCGCGCACATGGTCACCCGGCTCCAGGGGATCGTGTCCCGTGAGCTGGACCCCCGGAAGTCCGCCGTCGTTACCGTGGGGACCTTCCACGCCGGGCTGAAGGAGAACATCATCCCGGCCTCGGCCGAGTTCACCCTTAATATCCGCACGTTTGACGATGACGTCCGTGGCCAGGTCCTCGCCGCTGTACGGCGCATTATCGAGGCCGAAGCCGCCGCGTCCGGGGCGCCGGCGCCGGCCATCGAGGAAATGTACCGCTTCCCGCAGTGCTTCAACGACCCCGACGCCGTCCCTTCCGTTATTGAGGCGCTGCAGCATGCGTTGGGGGCTGAGTCAGTGGAGATCACCCCGCCGATGATGGGCAGCGAGGACTTCGGGCATCTGGGTACCGCCATCGGAGTTCCGTCGGTGTTCTGGATGTTCGGGGGAACGCCCGCCTCGGGGATTGAAGGTCCAGTCCCCGTCAACCATTCGCCCTTCTTCGCTCCCGAGCTGGAAGGTGCGCTGGCAGGGGGAGTCACTGCCGCCGTCGCCGTGCTGATGTCACGCCTGGGCAGGTGACTTCCCGTGGAGCCATCAGTTCGGGGAGGGGCCAAACAACCGCGGTCGCTCTAGGATGGCCCCATGGGGGATATCGAACGGCTTTTTGATGGGCCGGCGTCAGGACTGCCTGCACCGCTTTCCTCCAGGGCGGCCCTGTACCGTCAGGCTTCCGAGGAAGAGCCGCCCGTCAAGCACCTCGCCGGGTACGCGCCTTTTGTGGTGTTCTGTGATCGCCGGGGCGTTTCCGCAAAGGACCTGGCAGGCGGTGCTGGGCAGCTGATCACGTTCCTGAAAACCCATGCCGGCGAGCTCGCGGCGGACCCGGAACTCAGCAATGCCGCCACGGTTTTTGTCGGGAACCTCATCGCATCCTTGCGTCCGGACGCACACTGGACCGTGATGGCTGACGGCTCCCGCGAAGCAGGCGACAGGGAACTGCGGATCACGGTGGACCGGCTCGTTGATGGGCTTCAGGACGCCGACGACGACATGCTGGCAGGGCTTGTCACGCGCCTTGTGGACTGGTCCACTGCGGAGCCGGAGTCGCCGTTCCCTGAACTGCGGCCCCTTCCGGTCCGGAAGGCCCACACACCATTCGTGAGGCCGGAACTGCCGGCACGCGAGTATCGGGGCGAGGATGGGGAGCTCATCCGGTATGGGAACAGGTGGGGGGCAGAAAGCCCGCCAGAGGACTCGTACAGTGTGGACACCCACCCTGAACGCTTCGAGGGCCTCCACGCGGTGGCCCGGGCCCTCGTCGAGTACCTGACGAGCAATTACGACGTCGAGGTGAGCCTGGATCCGGCCCACGCGGCGGATATTAAGGTGCATGCAGGTGAAGTCATCGACGTTGCGGGAGTGACGCCACGGGACCTCCAGTCGGCTCCGCTGACGTTCTTGTGGACCAGCTATCCGGGGGTAGTGGTCCACGCTGGTGTGCTGCACGATTTTCCGTTTCCCATCTGCGGCTGCGATGCGTGTGACGAGACGGCCGAAACAGAAGCCGATCGCCTGGAGAAGCTGGTCCTGGGCGTGGTCGCAGGCGGGTACGCCGAGCGCTACCCGGTAGGAAGGGAACGGTGGGTGGAATATGCGCTGACGGCGGCCGACGGATCCGGCAGCCACAGCGGGAGGGGCAAGGTGGCGCCGGCCAAGGCCGGAGAACTGGAGGCCGCGGAGGAGCGCCTCCGCGCCCTGCCGGAGGGCTGGAGACCGTGGCCGCTGGCCAGGAACAGTGGCGTTCACGACTGAACAATTCAGTGACGCAACGCTGGGGGAGCGCCAGCGAAGATCGTGCTGTACGTTGTGTGGGGCTATTTGTGCCCGCCGTGTTTTTGGGCTTGGCCGGGGGGCTTGTTGTGGTTCGGGATACTCCCCGTGGGCTGACGGCCGGGAAACAAAAACCCCGCCGGTTTAGTGAACCGGCGGGGTTTTTTCTCTGAGCTTCCTATCAGAATCGAACTGATGACCTTTTCATTACGAGTGAAACGCTCTACCGACTGAGCTAAGGAAGCACCGCGTCCATCGCCGGTTTCCCGGGCGATCACGCAAGACATAACTGTAATAGAGGCACCGCGCCCGGGTCAAAACGAGGGCGGCGGCGGCCGTTGCGGGGATGTTCACCCGGGCGTCGGGCCGGGTTCAAGCGGGCGTTTCCCTGTCGCCGGAAGCTGGGGCATCAACCCGATGCGCGGAAAACAAGACCGTGCAGCAAGCCAAAGGAGCCGCTCAATGACCGGGGACGCATTGACCAGGGCCGCCGGCCACACACCCACCCGCCTCCGGCTGGCGGTCGTGGACATGGTGGGCACCACCATCACCGACGACGGCCGCACCGAGCGGGCCGTGTCCCGGGCCCTTGCAGAACACGGCGTTGAACCGGGCAGCACCCGTTTCGAAAGCATGCTCGGCTATGCCCGCGACACCATGGGTTTCTCGAAAATGACAGTTTTCAGCCACCTGTTCGACGACGCAGCGGTGGCGGCCAGCGCCAACAAGGTCTTCGAGAAGGCCTATGACGAAATGATCGACGACGGCGGGGTCCGCGCCATTCCGGGCGCGGAGGAGGCCATTCTGTGGATGCGTGAGTCGGGCCTGCAGGTTTGCCTTGCTACGGGCTTCGGCCGCCACACACAGAACATGGTCCTGGAATCCCTGGGCTGGATGGGCCTGGCGGACTTGAGCCTGTGTCCGGCCGACGCGGGACGCGGACGGCCCTATCCGGACATGATCCTGACGGCCGTGCTCGCGCTCGACCTCGACGATGTCCGCGAGGTGGCGGTGGTGGGGGACACCAGCTCGGACATGCTCTCGGGCATCCGATCAGGTGCGTCCCTGATCGCCGGGGTGCTGACGGGTTCCCACTCCGAGGCGACCCTACGGGCGGCAGGCGCCACCGTCGTGGTGGATTCCATCAAGCAGCTGCCGCTCTTAGTGGAGAAACGCGAAGCGAGGCACCTCTAGCATTTCAAGCCGTCCTGCGGCAGCTTTCCGTCAACAAAGTACTCGTCGACGGCGGTGCTGACGCACGAGTTCGAGCGGCCATAGGCGGTGTGCCCCTCGCCTTCCCACGTGACGAGGGAGGCGTTCTCCAGCTGCTTGCGCAGGGACTGGGCCCATTCCAGGGGGGTGGCGGGGTCGCCGGTGGTGCCCACCACCACGATGGGGGCCGATCCCTTGTAGTCGACCGGCGCGGGCGTACGGGTGTTCTTGTACGGCCAGTCCTTGCAGTTGACGCCGCCGTAAGCAAAGAAGGAACCGAACGTGGGGGAGTCCTGGATGAGGCGGGCTTCCTCGGCGCGCATCCCGGCGGTGTCAGTGACCATCGGGTAGTCCAGGCAGTTGATGGCCTGGAACGCGAAGGCGGAGTTGGAGCTGTACGTGCCGTTGGGTTCGCGGTCGGCGCCCAGGTCCGCGAGCCGCATCATCTGCGAAACGTCGCCGGAGAAGGCGCTCTCCAGGGCCTGTGTCAGCGCGGGCCAGCTTTGGTCGTTGTAGAGGGGCAGGATCAAGCCGTTGACGAAGTCGTTGCTGGTCACCAGGCGTCCGTCCTTGGCCGTCTGGGGGTTCTGGTCAACGGCGTTGATCAGCTCACGGATTTCCTGGACCCCGTTGTCCACGGACCCGCTCAACGGGCATTGGTTCTGCTGCTGGCAGCTGGCCACGTACGTTCGGATCGCGCGCTCGAACGCCCGGGCCTGGCCGGCGGTCAGTTCCTCGTTGCTGATGGATGGATCCACGGCACCATCAAGGACGAGGTGGCCCACGTTGTCCGGGAAAAGTGCGGCATAGGTGGATCCAAGGAAGGTGCCGTAGGAGAAGCCCAAGTAGTTCAGCTTGGCGTCGTTGACCACGGCGCGCAGGACATCCAGGTCCTTGGCCGCACTGACGGTATCGATGTGCCCCAGCACATCTCCCGTCTGCTCTGCACACTGCTCAGCGAAGGACTTGTTGAAGGCCAGTGCTGCCTCCAAGCCTTCGTCGGTGTTCTTCCGGAACACCTTTGCGCGGGCAGCGTCCCTTTCGGCATCGGTCATGCAGGTGACGGGAGCGGAGCGTTTCACACCCCGGGGATCGAAGCCCACGAGGTCGAAGTTGGACTTCAGCTTCTCCGTGAAATTGGTGTTGCCGGCGTCCTTGATGTAATCCACGCCGGAGCCCCCGGGACCGCCGGGGTTGACCAGGATCGACCCCTGTTTGTTGCCGGTGCTGGACAACTTGATGACGGACAGCTCGATGTCCCCGGCCTCCGGATTTGCGTAATCCTTGGGCACCTGGACTTGGCCGCACTGGAAGCCGTCCTCGCACGAGCTCCACTCCACTGGCTGGGAGTAGTACTTCTCCAGGCCCTTCGGAGCTGAAGCCGCGATGGACGGATCCACGGTGCTGGTGGAGGGTTTTGCCGTGGGCGCCGGCAGGAAAGGTACAGTGCAGGCGCTCAGCACCAGTGCGGCAGCCACGGCAACGCACGTCGCCACGAGGCCGCGGCGGGCCCCGCGCTGGGCGGACCGGTCCCTTGAAGGGGCACCGGCGGGCCGGCGGGGTGCGGTCGTCATGGGTTCTCCTAGTGCTGGATGAGGCTCGTGGCCATGGACTCGACGGCCAACAGGGGGGCCACGTTGGTGGTGGTGATGCGGACACGGGCTTTGTTGATGGCGTCCATGCGGGCCAAAGTAGTTTCCGGGGTCGAACTGCCGGCGTAGTCTTCCAGCTCGCTCTTGAGCTCAACGTTGACCAGTTCCACGGCGTTCCCCAGTTGGATGATCAACACGTCCCGGTAGAAGGACAGAAGATCGGTCAGGGTCCGGTCCAGCGAGTCGGTGATGGAGCGCTTGGCCCGCCGTTTTTGGTCGTCCTCAAGCTGCTTGACCTGGCTGCGCATGGAGGGCGGCAGCGTCCCTGACTCGGGGGCGCCGAGGCTTGCCAGCAGGGCGATCTTCTCTGCGGCGTCCCGTTCGTCATTGGAGCTGTTGGCTTCCTCCGTGGCGATTTTCACCAGTTTCTCAGCCATCATCACCGCGGCGGTGACCCCGCGGAGGCCCAGCGGAATCCGCACAGTGTCCAACCTGCGTTGCCGCGCGTCTGCATCCTTGGCCAGACGCCGGGCAATTCCGATGTGGCTCTGCGCTGCGCGGGCGGCCCGGTCCGCAAGCTGGCGTTCGACGCCGTCGCGCCTCACCAGGAGGTCCGCGACGTCGGAGGCGGGCGGAAGCCGGAGGCTCACGGGACGGCACCGGGAACGGATGGTGACCAGGACGTCTGCGGGGGAAGGGGCGCACAGCATCCAGATAGTGCGCGGGGTGGGTTCCTCGATGGCCTTCAGCAGCACGTTGGTGGTGCGCTCTGCCATACGGTCCGCATCCTCCACCACAATGATCCGCCACCGCCCGGTGGCAGGCCGGTCACCGGCCTTGGAGACCAGTTCGCGGGCTTCATCGATGGTGATGGTGACTTTCTCGGTCCGCACGAACGTCACATCCGAGTGCGTCTCCCCAAGGATCGTGTGGCATGCGGCGCACTCGCCGCAACCCCGAAGGGTGACGTCGTCCTGCTCGCAGTTCAACGCAGCGGCGAAGGCCTTGGCCGCATTGGAACGGCCGGAGCCAGGGGGACCGGTGAACAGCCAGGCATGGGTAAGGCCGGTGTCGCCCTGCGCCGCCTGTTTCAGTTGCGCAACAACGGGGGCCTGCCCTTGGAGGTCGTCCCAGACACTCACGGACGGTCGCCTGAAACAGCGCTGCCCGGCACTGGTGCGCCGTCGGGGCGCTCTGCCAGCAGTGACTCCACCCGCTCCAGGATCTGTGCGGCAAGGGCCTCAATGTCCGCGTTGGCCGGCAGCACAAGGTAGCTCGACGGCGCGGCCTCTGCGAGCTCCAGGAAAGCATGGCGGATGGCGGAGTGGAACGAATCGGGCTCGGACTCCAGCCTGTCCTCCGTGGCATCCCCGGCGGTCCGCCGCTGGCGGCCATCGGAGGGGTCGACGTCGAGCAGTACCGTCAGGTCCGGGCGAAGGCCTTCGGTGGCCCAGTGGTTAAGCGTCAAAACGCCGTCGGCACCCAAGCCGCGTCCGGCACCCTGGTAGGCAACGGACGAATCGATGTATCGGTCAGTGATGACCACCGTGCCCTCAGCCAAGGCGGGGCGGATTACCTGGCTCGCATGGGCGGCGCGGGCGGCAGCAAACATGAGGGCTTCGGTGCGGGCATCAATGGTGCCGTGACCGTGGTCCAGGACCAGGGACCGCAACTTCTCCCCGATGGGGGTGCCGCCGGGCTCGCGGGTGCGCAGCACGGAAAGGCCCCTCGACTCAAGGGCATCAGAGAGCCGGGCGGCCTGGGTGGACTTGCCCGCTCCATCCCCACCTTCGAAGGCGATAAAAAGACCTGGGCTCTGAATACTCACGCGTCTAGCCTACCGAGCTTCCCTGACATCAAAGGTGCGTAACGCCTTTCATCCACAGCGCCGGCCCCGACTACGCTGGAAACCATGAGCCTTTCCGATCAGCACGCTGCCGAACTGTCCCCGGAAACCGTTGTGGTTGCTGCCGGCCGCCCGGAGCGCGCCCACGATGAACCGGTGAATCCGCCCATCGTCCTGTCCTCCACATACTTCGGCACCGGTTCGCTGAGTGACGGTGACCGCGGCTACGGACGCTACGCGAACCCCACGTGGGACCCGTTCGAAGACGCGCTGGCCAAGCTCGAGGGCGCCACCCTCCCCGGCCTGCTCTACGCGTCCGGGCTCGCGGCAGTCAGCTCGGCCCTGTCCCTGGTTCCTGCCGGCGGCGTCGTGGTGATGCCGTCGCACAGCTATGCCGGTTCTCTGGTGATGGCCACGGAGCTTGCAGAGAAGGGCTTCCTGGAACTGCGCACCGTCGATATAACGGACACCGACGCCGTGAAGTCCCTCATCAGCCCCGAAAGCGGCAAGCGCGCAAACATGCTGTGGCTGGAAAGCCCCACCAACCCCATGCTTGGCATCGCCGACATCCGAGCACTGACCGATGCCGCGCACGCAGCAGGCGCAATCGTTGTCACGGACAATACTTTCTCAACGCCCTTGGTGCAGCAGCCCCTCAGCCTGGGGTCCGACGTCGTTCTTCACTCGGTGACCAAATACCTGGCCGGGCACTCGGACGTGGTGCTGGGCGCCCTGGTGACCTCCAACCCTGAGCTGCGCGCAACGCTGCTGCACCACCGCATCATCCACGGTGGAATCGCCGGCCCGTTCGAAGCATGGCTGGCGCTGAGGGGACTGCGAACGCTGGCGTTGCGGATAGAGCGCTCGCAGGCCTCGGCGGCAATCCTTGCCGAACGCCTGAGCACCCACCCCCGCGTCGACACCATCCGGTACCCGGGCCTGCCCAGCGATCCGGGGCACGAACGCGCCAAGGTACAGATGAAGGGCTTTGGCTCCATCCTCTGCATCCAGATCGCGGGCGACGAACACCGCAGCGGGGCGGATGCCGCCGATGAACTGGTCCGCGCGCTGCAGCTCTGGCTTCCGGCCACGTCCCTTGGCGGGGTTGAGTCCCTGATTGAACGCCGACGCCGGCACACGGCAGAGCCGCTCAGCGTTCCGGAGAACCTGGTCCGCTTGAGCGTCGGAATCGAGAACGTCGAAGACCTGTGGTCCGACCTTGAGCAAGCACTGAAGTCGCTGGACGGCTAGGCTAAGGGCGTGGACGGAAAACTCTTGATTGCCTATGTCACCAGCGGGGTCTATTTCATCCTGGGCTTGGTGGCACTTGCCTTGGAACTGTGGGCCTTCGCGGACTGCCTGCGCCACCGGCCGTCCCTCTTCGTGGCTGCCTCCAAGCGCACCAAGACGTTCTGGACGGCGCTCACGGGTATTGCTTTTGCGATTGGCGCGCTGACGGTCTTCACCGGCGGAAGCGGCCTGGGTCTGTTCGGTATCGCTGCGGTCACCGCGGCCTGCGTGTACCTTGCCGATGTCCGTCCCGCCCTGCGCGAGGCCGGCAGCGGCGGCAACCGGAACGTCGGCCCGTACGGTCCCTGGTAAACGCTCGATAAAAGAGCGTTACGTGGGCGCCACCGCGTCCCACGCCACCGTCACTTCACCGAGCCGCCAACGCGCCGGACCATCCTGAAGCGGCCACCCGGCGTCGCGCAGTGAGCGACACATTCCCGTCCAGCGCTGCCGGTTTCCGAACGACGCCAGCGGCGCCGCCTCCAACCAGGCCTTGTCCATGGCCTGCAGGAACGCATGGATCGGTTCGCCGGGCACATTCCGGTGGATCAGGGCCTTCGGCAGGCGCTCGGCCACTTCGGAGGGCAGCTCGAAACTGCCGAACCGTACCGAGAAACTAAGGCTCAACGGGCGCTCGGGATCCAGCGCCACCCACGTGACCCGGCGGCCGATCTCGTCACAGGTGCCGTCAATGAACAGTCCACCCGGCGCGAGCCGCGACTGCACCAGCTGCCAAATCCCCGCAACGTCCGCTTCCTCGTATTGCCGCAGCACGTTGAAGGCGCGGACCAGCACCGGGTTTCCCGGCACGGGAACCTCGAAGCCGCCCACATGGAAGCTCAGTCCCGGCCGTTCCAGTTCCTTGGCGGTCCTGACCCGTTCCGGTTCAATCTCGATCCCGCAGACGCGGACATCCGGCCGCACGGCCTGGAGCCGTTCAAAGAGCTCGACGGCGGTAGTCGGCGAAGCGCCATAGCCCAGGTCCACCACCAAGGGCTCGACGGCGGCGCGCAGCCGCCACGCCTGCGGCCCGGCAAGCCAGCGGTCCAGGCGGCGCATGCGGTTGGGATTCGTGGTCCCGCGGGTGATGTTGCCAACGGGCTTTCCGCCCCGACTGCGGGGAGAGCCCACCCGTTCCGCTTTTTGCACCACGGCCACCACTTTATCCCTGCCTGCAATGGACCGCGGAGTCCGTTGCCGGACGTAACGCCGGGCAGGGCACCTGACTGCTCAGCTAGGATGAAAACCATGACTTACAAGCTGATTCTGCTGCGCCATGGCCACAGCGAATGGAACGCCAAGAACCTGTTCACCGGTTGGGTGGACGTTGACCTGAACGATCAAGGCCGCAAAGAAGCAGTGCGCGGTGGAGAGCTCCTGGTTGAGAATGACATTCTCCCGGACGTCCTCTACACCTCGCTCCTGAAGCGAGCCATCAACACCGCAAACATGGCCTTGGACAAGGCCGATCGTGGCTGGATCCCGGTCAAGCGCGACTGGCGCCTCAACGAGCGCCACTACGGCGCCCTGCAGGGCAAGGACAAGGCCCAGACCCTCGCCGAGTACGGTGAAGAACAGTTCATGGAATGGCGCCGCAGCTACGACACCCCGCCCCCGCCCCTGTCGGACGACAGCGAATTCTCCCAGGCCCACGATCCCCGTTACGCGGACCTCGGTGACGCCCTGCCTCGTACCGAGTGCCTCAAGGACGTCCTGGTCCGGCTGCTTCCTTACTGGGAATCGGAGATCAAGGAAGACCTCAAGGCCGGCAAGACCGTTCTGGTCACCGCCCACGGCAACTCCCTGCGGGCCTTGGTCAAGCACCTGGACGGCATCAGCGACGAAGCTATCGCCGGCCTGAACATCCCCACGGGCATCCCGCTGGTGTACGAACTGGATGAGAACTTCCAGCCCGTCAACCCGGGTGGTACCTACCTTGACCCGGCAGCAGCCGAGCAGGCCATCCTCGCGGTAGCGAACCAGGGCAAAAAGTAAATCCTCCGCTGCTGCCGCGGCGACTGCCCGGTCGTTCCTCCCTTGGACGCAGTTCGCCCGCGGCACCAGCTGCGGAAGCAAATCAAACGACGGCGGCCGGCCACTTTTGGTGACCGGCCGCCGTCGTCGTTAATGCTGGGAAGTCTAGAAGCCCTCGGGCTGCCATTCGCCGGTCACCAGGTAGGTGACCTTGCGGGCAACGGAGACGCCGTGGTCGGCGAAGCGCTCGAAGTAGCGGCTGGCCAGGGCCACGTCCACGGTGGTGGACGGGCTCTCGCTCCACTCAGGAGCGGCAATGGCCTTGAAGACGCTCAGGTGGAGGTCGTCCACGGCGATATTGATCTTGAGGATGTCGCGGGCCACCTCGAGGTCACGGGTTTCAAGGAGCTCGATGACCTTGGCGGTGATCTCGATGTCGTGCTGGGCCATGGCCTTGAACGTCTGGGTCAGGGAAGCCGGGATCACGGTGGCCGGGTAGCGCAGGCGCGCGAGTTGGGCCACGTGGCGGGCGAGGTCACCCATGCGTTCCAGCGACGCACTCATGCGCAGCGAACCCACGATCATGCGGAGGTCGCTCGCGACAGGGCCCTGGAGCGCAAGGATGTCGATGGCGCGCTCATCGAGGCTGTTCTGCAGGAAGTCGATCCGTGCATCTGCCGCGATGACGTCCTGGGCAAGATCCACGTCGGCGCCTTCGAAGGATGTTGTAGCCTTCGTGATTGCTTCGTGAACCAGCTTGGAGATCTCGATGAGGTCGTCACCAACCTGGGTGAGCTCCTCCTGAAAAACCTTGCGCACTAAGGCGTCCTTTCCTTGGAAATCCGGTTCCCGTGATGCGGGCGGGATTTCAAAACCATTGGCAGTCCAACCAGTAACTGTGTCAGGACCCAGTGAACTGTTCGGCTCCTTTAGATGAACGTTAGTTGAACCGTTCGCGTTTGGCCCCGGATCACTGCTTGCCCGTCTTTCCACAGCATAAGCTGGACCCGTGGATCCATTGCTCATAGGTGTCGTCGCCGGCCTCGTTGGCCTGTCGTTGGGCGTCTTTGGCATGCTCGCCTTCAGGATCAGCGAGCGGCAGCGGAGCATCGTGGACCTGGACGTCACTGAGCCCCGCCTTCCCGACGGCGCCGCGGAAGTGCTCGCCGTCGTCGGGCGTGCGTTCGTTGTGGTGGACGCGATCGACGGCGTCGTCCGCGCAAGTCCGGCCGCGTATGCGTACGGGCTGGTACGCGGGCACACCGTGGTGCACAAGCAGCTGCTGGACATGACCGCAAAGGTCCGCCGCGATGGCGTGATCCTGGAGGAACAGTACGAGCTCCCGCGTGGTCCATTGGGCAAGGGCACCATTGTGGTCCAGGTGCGCGCCGCCATGCTCGGCCAGGAGTACATCGTGCTCCTCGCCGATGACCGGACCGAGATCACCCGCACCGAGGAAATCCGCAACGACTTCGTCGCCAACGTGTCCCACGAGCTGAAAACACCCGTCGGCGCCATCTCGCTCCTGGCGGAGGCTTTGGAAGCCTCGCCCGATGACGAGGAAGCCGTCCGACGGTTTGCCAAGCGCATGCACAAGGAATCCGGCCGGCTCGCAGCCCTGGTCCAGGACATCATTGAGCTGTCCCGCCTGCAGGGTGCCAACGTCGCCCAGCAAGGCCACGCGGTGGACATCAACACAGTCATTACCGAGGCCGTCGATCGCTCCCAACTGCCGGCCGAGAGCAAGAACATCCAGATGGTGGTGGGCGGCCACTCGGATTCACTGGTCTTTGGGGACCGGGACCTGCTGGTGACTGCTTTGCGCAACCTGATCGACAACGCCATCCGCTACTCGCCGGAGAACACCCGGGTGGGCGTCGGCATCCGAACCCGGGAGGGCGTCGTCGCCATCTCCGTCACGGACCAGGGCGAGGGCCTGACGCCCGAGGACCAGGAGCGGGTGTTCGAACGTTTCTACCGCGTTGACGCTGCACGTTCCCGGCACACCGGCGGCACCGGTCTTGGCTTGAGCATCGTCAAGCACGTGGTTTCCAACCATGGCGGCGAGGTGACCGTTTGGTCCCAACCCGGCCAAGGGTCAACGTTCACCATCCGCCTGCCGGAGATGGAAGGCCAGGACGACGACGGCGGCCTGCCGGCTTCCGGTGCCTCGGCGGCGCCTGCGGATCGTCCCGCGGTTGCTGCCCCAGGACTTCACCCTTCGATTCAACAACCTCATATCGCGAGTCAACAAGGGGGCCCCAGCGGCTCCCAAGAGCAAGGAGCCAGCGCTTGAGCCGGATTTTGATTGTGGAGGACGAAGAGTCCTTCAGCGACCCCCTGTCCTATCTCCTGGGCAAGGAAGGGTTCGACGTCGAGGTAGTGGACAACGGCAGCGACGCTTTGGTGGAGTTCGACCGGAACGGTGCGGACCTGGTCCTCCTGGACCTGCAGCTGCCGGGAACGCCGGGAACGGAGGTGTGCCGTCAGTTGCGCCAGCGCTCCAGCGTCCCGGTCATCATGCTGACCGCCAAGGACTCTGAAATCGACAAGGTAGTGGGCCTGGAACTCGGTGCCGATGACTATGTCACCAAGCCCTATTCCTCCCGCGAGCTCGTGGCCCGGGTGCGTGCTGTCCTGCGCCGCCAAGGCGAGCCGGAGGAGCTCATCACCTCCACCGTGCAGGCCGGTCCTGTCCGCATGGACATTGAACGCCACGTGGTGAGCGTCAACGGAGAGCAGGTATCCCTGCCGTTGAAGGAGTTCGAACTGTTGGAGATGCTGCTTCGCAACTCCGGTCGGGTGCTGACCCGCGGCCAGTTGATCGACCGCGTGTGGGGCTCGGACTACGTCGGCGACACCAAGACGTTGGACGTCCACGTCAAGCGCCTCCGCAGCAAGATTGAGCCTGATCCCTCCGCGCCCCGTTACCTGGTGACTGTCCGCGGTCTGGGCTACAAATTCGAGCCGTAAAGCATCCACAGGGATAAACAAAGGAAGGGCCCCGCTCCGGCGGGACCCTTCCTTTGTTGTATGGCGTGTAGCGTGCTGCCTGCTAGTGGCCGGCCGCGGCGGATTCCGTCGGCGTCGCGGACGACGTGGACGTCTCCGACGAGGTGGACGTCGGCGTTGCCGATGAGCTCGGGGTGGCGGGCAGGTACTTGGCGTACTCGGGGAGCGTGCCGTTGACCACTGGTACCTTGATCGTGGCGGAGTCGGATCCGTTGCGGATGGTGACCGGGGTCAGCCCACCGGGGATCACGCCAGCGGTGCTCAGGATGGCGGCATCGGTGGTGTCGTTCAGGTACGTCTCCGAATTGGCCTTGACCGGGATCTCGGTCTGGGCACCGTTCGCACCACTGATGGTGAGCGTTGCATCCGTGCTGGACTGGTTGAACACGGCACCGATGACACGGCCGGGCTCGTTCTCGCCTGAGGCGACGATCAGGATGTTGCGCAACTGCAGCTGTCCGAGATCAGCTTTGATCCCGTCCGATGCCGAGTACTGGTGGGTGGTCTGCTGGGCGTTGACGAAGCCACACCCGGTGACGGACAGAAGACCGACGCCGATTGCAGCCGCCGCAATTGCCAGCTTGCCGCGCTGGACAGGGTTCATCGCAGTATTGCGCACGACACCTACTCCTCAAGAGTCATTGGAACACTTTTCAGCCATAGCCTATCGGCAAACCCGCCAAAATAAGGATTCGGGAAGGCATTGTGGCGCAGCCAACGGGCCGGATCCGCTGGCCGGGAGGCTGGCTCGAAGCATCTTTCCCCGGTTTCGTCAAGAGGTTGGAGGAAGTCGTTTAAGGCCTTATTCCCTTTATTGGCGCGGCAGGAGAGCCTGTGGGATGCCAGTCGTATGCCTTAATCGTGATAGACTAATCTGCGGGAAAGGGGAAAGTCCACATGGTTTTTGAGGTCGGCGAGACAGTAGTTTACCCTCACCACGGTGCAGCAAAAATTGAGGAAATCAAGATGCGCACCATCAAGGGCGAAGAGAAGATGTATCTCAAGCTCAAGGTGGCTCAGGGTGATCTGACCATTGAAGTTCCAGCAGAGAACGTTGACCTTGTTGGGGTCCGGGACGTAGTGGGCAAAGAAGGCTTGGAGCACGTTTTTGACGTTCTCCGCGCCGAGTTCACTGAAGAGCCTACCAACTGGTCACGTCGTTACAAGGCGAACCTGGAGAAGCTTGCTTCGGGCGACGTCATCAAGGTGGCAGAGGTCGTTCGCGATCTTTGGCGTCGTGATCACGATCGCGGCCTTTCCGCAGGTGAGAAGCGGATGCTGGCCAAGGCGCGGCAGATTCTGATTTCAGAACTGGCCCTGGCTGAGAAGACGGATGAAGAGAAGGCTGCAAGCGTTCTTGACGAGGTCTTGGCTTCCTAAGAATTGAGCCCCGGTGGTGCGAAAGCGCCGCCGGGTTTCTTTTTGCCCAAATAGTGCCGCAGGTAGTTGATGATCAAGTACCTCCAGATACTTTCCAAGTAACCTTGGGCGCATGAGTACTCCTTCCAAGCGCGCCGTTACGGCCGTGATCGTG
Organism: Paenarthrobacter sp. TE4293; assembly: GCF_050435325.1. Classification (NCBI taxonomy): domain Bacteria; kingdom Bacillati; phylum Actinomycetota; class Actinomycetes; order Micrococcales; family Micrococcaceae; genus Paenarthrobacter; species Paenarthrobacter sp. TE4293. The sequence goes on along the minus strand of NZ_JBNJRY010000006.1, from coordinate 19,718 downwards.
GTTGCCGCCGGTTCCGGTGAGCGCCTCGGCTACGGCATGCCCAAAGCCCAGGTTCCGCTCGGCGGTGAAGCCATCCTGATGCACGCCCTCCGTGGGGTGGTCGCGGCGGATGTAGCGAGGCAAATCTGCATTGCGGTGCCCAAGGGCGACACGGACCTCCGCGAACTCATTGCTGACTTCACCATTGAGCTGGTGGACGGTGGCCCGGAAATCTCAGTAGTCGACGGCGGATCATCCCGCGCGGATTCCGTCCGCGCTGCTTTGGCTGCTTTGGAGGACGGTACGGAATTCGTCCTCGTGCATGATGCGGCCCGCGCGCTGGCCCCTGAGCGCGTGTTCCAACGCGTGGCCGATGCTCTGGCCTCCGGTGCGAAAGCCGTCATCCCGTCCATGCCGGTGGTGGACACCATTAAGACCGTCGCCGAGACCACGGGCACGGACTCGTCCATTGCACCGGAAGTCGTCACGGGCACTGCCCCGCGCGAGCACCTCAGGGCTGTGCAGACGCCTCAAGGCTTCGAACTGGCCACCCTTCGCCGCGCGCACGAAGCCGCGGAGCTTTTCGACGACAAGCAATCCGCGGCAGTGACTGACGATGCCATGCTGGTGGAACTTCTTGGCGTTCCAGTCCACGCCGTCCGCGGGGCCAGCCAATCCCTCAAGATCACCACGCCGCTGGACCTCATCATCGCCGAGGGCCTCTTGGAAGGTCCGCTGGGAATTCGTTGGGTGGAAGGCTGATGACTTTGAACCAAAACACGGTGCTTCCCCGGACCGGCATCGGCGTCGACGTCCATGCGTTCGCTCCGGACAACGATCCCCAGCCGCTCTGGCTGGGCGGGCTTTTCTGGGAAGGCGAGCAAGGACTATCAGGGCATTCCGACGGCGACTGCGTAGCCCATGCCGCTGCTGACGCCCTCTTCTCCGCATGCGGCATCGGTGATCTTGGCACGCACTTCGGGACGGATCGCCCGGAATTCGCCGGCGCATCCGGGGTCAAACTCCTGGGCGAAGCGGCCCGCATCGTTCGGGCCGCCGGCTTCGAGATCGGCAATGTTGCCGTGCAGTTCGTGGCCAACCGCCCCAAGTTCGGGCCGCGCCGCGAAGAATCCCAGCGCGTTTTGACCGAAGCTGCGGGCGCTCCTGTCAGCGTCACAGCCACCACCAGCGACGGCCTGGGGTTCACCGGCCGTGGCGAGGGAATATCCGCTGTTGCCACGGCCCTGGTCTACCGGATCGCCGGGCACGAGGTGCAGGATCCAGAGCCGGGACCAGCAAAAGGTGCGCCGCATGCTTAAGCCACCTGCCGGCGTCGTGCGTTCCGCAGTGGTGCTGTCCGCCGCCCTGGCTGCTGCGCTCCTGCTGGGCGGTTGTTCGGGGACGCCGACAATGGACGTCAAAGCCAGCTGCGCGTTCCTGAACGAGGACACCTTCAAGCCCGACGGCAACCAGCAGCAGCAGTCCAGGCAAATCGCTGCGCACTATCACGGGATCGCTGACAAGCTGGCTCCGGAGATCAGCAATCCGATCAAGGAGATGGCCACGATCATGGACGACGCCGCGGCGTCATCGCTGGGCGCGGCAACGCAGGAGCAACAGGAGAAGCTCAAAGTGCAGTTCAACAAGATCGGCGAATACTGCAAGTAGGCAGGTCATGGCGCGTCATCGGCTAATCTGGAGCGGTGACCCTGCGCTTCTATGACACCGCTTCCGCCGAAGTCCGCGACTTCGTTCCCCTCGAAGACGGCAAGGCCAGCGTGTACTACTGCGGGGCCACGGTCCAGGGAATGCCGCACGTGGGCCACGTCAGGTCGGCCATCGCCTTCGACCAATTGACCCGCTGGCTTGAATTCCGCGGCCTCAGGGTCACAGTGGTGCGCAATGTCACGGACATTGATGACAAAATCCTGGCCAAGTCCGCTCAATCCTTCGGGCCGGACTGGGACGCCGAACCCTCGGCACGCCAAGCCGAGGAGTGGTGGGCCCTGGCGTACCGCTACGAGCAGGAATTCGAGAATGCCTACGAATCCCTCGGCGTTCAACGGCCTACGTACGAGCCCCGCGCAACGGGTCACATCCCCGAAATGCACGCGCTCATTCAGCGCCTCATAGACCGCGGTCATGCTTACCCTGCCCTGGATGATTCCGGCGACGTCTACTTCGACGTCCGCTCATGGAGCAAATACGGTTCGCTGACGCGTCAGAATATTGACGACATGCAGGGCGCTCCCGACGCGGACCCCCGCGGCAAGCGCGACCCCCGCGACTTCGCGCTGTGGAAGGGTTTCAAGGATGGCGAGCCCGTCACCGCCAAATGGGAATCCCCCTGGGGCGCCGGTCGTCCCGGGTGGCACCTCGAATGCTCAGCCATGGTCACCAAGTACCTGGGCACGCGGTTCGATATCCACGGTGGGGGACTGGACCTTCGCTTCCCGCACCACGAAAACGAGATGGCACAGTCCCAGGCGGCCGGCGACGAATTCGCCAACTTCTGGATGCACAACGGCATGGTCACTTTCGAGGGCGAAAAGATGTCCAAGTCCATTGGCAACACCGTGAGCCCGGCTGAGATGCTGGAGCTCGCCTCGCCCCGCGTCGTCCGTTACTACCTCGGCCAGGCCCACTACCGTTCGGTGCTGGATTACCGGCCCACCTCCCTGCAGGAGGCCGCGGCAGCCGTCGAGCGCATTGACGGATTCATCTCCAAAGCGTCCGCCAAGGTCAGTGGCACCCCGGCTTCGGACGTCGCCCCGCAAGCCAACATGCCAGCTGCCTTCACCGCAGCGATGGACGATGACCTCAACGTTCCGCAGGCGCTGGGTGTCCTCCACGAAACGGTCCGCGCGGGCAATACAGCGCTGGCTTCCGGTGACGTTGAAGCTGCGAAAACCGCTCTCTACAGCGTGCTCTCCATGACCGACGTCCTGGGCCTGGACGCGGTCAAACGACCGGAAGCTGTCCAAGGCCGTGAACATGCAGCCTTGGAAGTGCTCGTCGAAGCGCAACTCGAAGCCCGGGCTGCCGCGCGGGCCGCAAAGGACTGGGCCGCGTCCGACGCGATCCGGGACACGCTCGCCGCCGCAGGTGTCGTCGTCGAAGATGGTGCGGACGGCGCCACCTGGAGCCTCAAACGCGACTGACAAACGGCCGCGGCGGCCGAATTGCATCGGGTCAGTAGACTTGATTCCAGACTTACTCACAAAATCAAGGATGGAATCTCATGGCCAACAACGGTCGCCGGTCGGTCAAGCAGAAGAAGGGCCCCTCCACCGGAACCGGTGGCCACGGCCGCAAGGCCCTGGAGGGCAAGGGTCCCACTCCCAAGGCGGAGGACCGCACCTACCACAAGGCTTACAAGAACAAGCAGCTGGCTGAGCGCTCGGCTGCCAAACGCGGCACAGGTTCCCGTCCGGGTGGAGCCGGTGCGCGCTCCGGTCCCAAGGGCCGTGCAACGGAAGAGCTGGTCACCGGCCGTAACTCCGTTGTCGAAGCCCTCCGCGCAGGCATCCCCGCGAAGGCCCTGCACGTCGCCATCCGCATCGAGATGGACGACCGCGTCAAGGAATCCCTCAAGCTCGCGGCCGAGCGCGGCATTCCGCTGCTGGAAACCGGCAAGGTTGAGCTCGACCGCATGACCGAGGACGCTGTCCACCAGGGCCTCGTGCTGCAGATCCCGCCGTACGAATACGAGGACGCCTACGACCTCGCAGAGCAGACCCTCGCCAAGTGGAAGAAGGGGCACATCTCCAACGCCCCCATCTTCGTGGCACTGGACGGGATCACCGACCCCCGCAACCTCGGCGCCATCATCCGTTCAGTGTCCGCGTTCAGCGGCCACGGCGTGATCGTTCCCGAGCGTCGCTCCGTAGGCGTCACCGCGTCCGCATGGAAGACCAGCGCCGGTGCCGCTGTCCGCGTGCCCGTGGCCCGCGCGTCGAACCTTAACAACGCGCTCAAGCAGTTCAAGAGCATGGGCATCTATGTCCTGGGCCTGGACGGCGACGGCGACGTTTCGCTGCCTGACCTCAGCGTCGCGACGGAGCCCGTGTGCATCGTGGTGGGTTCCGAAGGCAAGGGCCTCAGCAGGCTCGTCCGCGAAAACTGCGACCAGATCGTCTCGATCCCGATCGATTCCGCCATGGAGTCGCTCAACGCATCCATGGCCGTCGGAATCTCGCTGTACGAAGTGTCGAGGCAGCGCGCCGCCAAGTAGTTCTGCGTTATGGCGCCGCAAGCGCCAGTAGTCCTCGATAAGGCGCCTCAGGCGCCAGTAGTCCTCGATAAGGCGCCGCAAGCGCCATCCTCCGCGTGCTCGCTCGTTCCTCGCTTGGACGCACGCTTCCGGATGGCCCCTGCGGCGCCTTACGTGTGCCTGGAGTCCAAACGCTCTCTCACCTTTGGCGGGTTTGAGCTGGACGCTCTCTCACCTTTGGCGGGTTTGAGCTGGACGCTCTCTCACCTTTGGCGGGTTTGAGCTGGACGCTCTCTCACCTTTGGCAGGTTTGAGCTGGACGCTCTCTCACTTCCGACCGCTGGAATGGCGTGGGGTGAGAGGGCGTCCGGGAAAAGGTGGCTAAAGGTGAGAGGGCGTCGGAAGTGGAGTTAGAAGTGGTGGCGGTTGGCCAGGACTGGGAGCTTTTGGCGGGCTTCCTCCACCACGGAGGGATCAAGGTCGTAGAAGATGAGCCCGGGCTCGCCTTCCAAGGCCTCAAGGACCTCGCCGAAGGGGGACACGACGGCGGAGTACCCCACTCCTGTGGGCGCGGCACCTTTGGCCTCGACGCCCTGCGTCGCCGGATCCCCTTGTCCACAAGCGAGCACGAAGGTGGTGGTGTCCACGGCACGGGCACGGGCCAGGAGCTGCCACTGCCCGGCCTTGCCTGGTCCGGATCCCCAGGACGCAGACACAATGTTCACCACGGCACCGCGATCAGCGTTGGCCGTGAACAGGGCGGGGAACCGGATGTCGTAGCAGGTGGCCAAGCCGAAGGTGAGGCCACCGGCGTCGAAGGTTACGGGGGCGGAACCCGCCTCAACGGTGTCCGATTCCGCGAACCCGAACGCGTCAAAGAGGTGGATTTTGTCGTAGCTTGTATCGACGCCCGGGCCGGTGGCGAGCAGCGTGTTCCGCACGCGCCGGGAACCGGAATCCGAGGGTGTGCCGGGGGTGAACATGCCCGCCACAATCACCAGCTGCAATTCGTCGGCGAGGGCGCGCACACGGCCCGCCCATGGCCCATCCAAAGGTTCGGCGATGTCCAGCAGCGAGTTTCCGAACGCGCGCATCATCGCCTCGGGGAAGACCACCAACTCGGCACCGCCGTCCTTGGCCCGACGGGCGTTCTCCTCAAGGAGCCGCAGGTTGTCGGCCAGATCCCGGCCGGTGATGACTTGGGCAAGTGCCACGCGCACGATAAACCTCCAGTTGTCTCCGTCCCAGTATGCCAAGCAGAGGCCCCGGCAGGCGGCCCGTGCGACACATTTGCGTAGTGCCTGTGGCTTAAACCCGCCACCGGTACAACGTTTGAGCACGTGAGCGGCCCAAGGAATCCGGCCCTCCGGAGGCAAGTAATCAAATCGCTACGTGGAACGTCGTCACATGCACCGCTGGCGCGGCACATACTGGGCGTGGAACTAAACTTGCAAGCAATGGTTATGCCTATTTTTGACACAGAAGCCGCCGTAGACGCGTCGCGGCCACGGCCCCTCGGACTGAGCACGCCCCAGCCCGGGGTTCACGGTGCCGAAAACACGCACGACCACCAGGTGAACGTGGCAGTTTTTGCGCCCGACCTGGACGAGGTGGAGATCGCCTTCCAGGCTCCGGGAGAGCCGTGGCGCGCCCACATCCTTCCCAATGTTGAGGACGGCGTGCACTTCGGGCTGGTCGGTGGGATGCCGCCGGGCACCCGTTACGGTTTCCGCGCGGCACCGTCCGAGGCCAGCCTCCCCATGTCCGTTCCGGCTGTGGACCTCGACGTCGACGGCGAACGGCACCTGTTGCTCGATCCCTACGGCCGCGCTGTGGACCAGAGGGGCGAGTTCCTCACGAGCGTCCATGTGGACACCGGTTTCGATTGGGGCGACGACCGTCCGCCACGTACGCCCCTGCGGACCTCGGTCATCTATGAAGCCCACGTGCGTGGGCAGACGATGCTGCACCCTGACATTCCCCAGCACCTTCGTGGCACCTACGCGGGCATGGCCCACCCGGTGATGGTCCAGCACCTCACGGAGCTTGGCATCACGGCCGTCCAGCTGCTGCCCATCCATTTCCACCTGGATGAGTCCCACCTCCAGGACCTTGGCATGACCAACTACTGGGGTTACAACACTGCTGCCTTCTTCGCCCCGCATGCCGAGTACGCAACGGAAGCCGCCCGCAACGCCGGCCCCCACGCGGTGCAGGACGAGCTGAAGGGCATGATCAAGTTGCTGCATGCTGCCGGCATCGAGGTCATCCTGGACGTCGTGTACAACCACACCGCAGAAGCCGGCCCCGATGGGCCGGCACTGAGTTTCCGTGGGCTCGCGGAAAAGCGCTATTACCGCCACGATGCCCACGGCCGATACCTAGACACCACCGGCTGCGGCAACACCTTGGACTTCAGCGATCCCGTGGTGGTGGACCTTGCCCTCGATTCCCTGCGGTACTGGGTCAACGACTTCCATGTGGATGGCTTCCGCTTTGACCTCGCGGTGACCCTGTGCCGGGATGCCGGCAACACGTTCGACCCCCAGCACCCTTTCCTGCAGGCCATTGCGGAGGATCCGGTGTTGTCCGAGGTCAAGCTCATCGCCGAGCCATGGGACGTTGGCTACGGTGGCTGGCAGACGGGCCGTTTCCCGCAGGGTTGGTCGGATTGGAACGACCATTTCCGCGACGGTGTCCGGAGCTTCTGGCTGTCCGACCGTGCCGCCATCGAAGCAGGTGGCCAGGGCGGTTCCGTGGCCTCCTTGGCTGAGCTCATGGCGGGTTCTGCCAATCTTTTCGCATCATCGGGCCGCACCCGCCTGGCGAGCGTCAACTTCATCACGGCCCACGACGGATTCACGCTCAAGGACCTGGTGAGCTACGACCGCAAGCACAATGAGGCAAACGGTGAGCAGAACCGCGACGGCCATGGCGACAACCGCAGCTACAATCACGGCGTGGAGGGCCGGAGCGAGAACGAGGCCATCGTGGCCGCACGCGCCCTCTCCATCCGCAACCTGATGGCCACCCTGCTGCTGTCCTTCGGTGTTCCCATGATCACGGCCGGTGATGAAATCGGCCGCACCCAACAGGGAAACAACAACGCCTATTGCCAGGACAATCCAACGGCGTGGTTGGACTGGAGCCGGACCCAGGAAGCGAACGCCATGTTCAGGACCACGCGGGAACTGGTCAGGCTTCGCCGCTGGTTCCTCCGGCACCAGCCTGAGAGTTTCCCCGGCAACGCGAACGATTCCAGCCTGCAGTGGTTCGATGACAAGGGCAAGCGCATGACGCCGGCACGCTGGAACGATCCCGGCGTGCGTTCCGTCCAGCTGCTGATGGGCCACGAGGACAGCGAGATCCGGGGCTTGATCGTGGTGAACGGCAGCAACCAGGATGTGAAGATGGTCCTGCCGGAGATCCTGAGCGAATCGGGCATCGGCAAGCGCATGTTTGAACTCCGCTTCACGACGTCGGTGCTGCACGACCGCCGGAAGGGCGCGTTGGTGGCCTCTGGCGAGCGGGATATCCTGCAAGCCAACACCATCAACATTTACCGCACGTAGGCACACACGCATCAGGAGTTCTTAGCATGAACCGCAGCCGCAGCAAACTGGTGGCTTTCGCGGGGTTGGTGATCGCCGTCGTCGTGCTGGTGGTCGCCATGGTGGGCGGCGGCTCGCTGACGACGCAAACCACGACGCCGGAACCTGGCTCGGTGACGTCGTCGGCGGCTTCCGTCGTGGAAAACCCGTCGACACTGCCCACGATCAACGCCTCGCAGCTCCCCAAGGAAGCCCGTCAAACGCTGGCCCTGATCGCGAAGGGCGGCCCATACCCCTATGACCGCGACGGCGTGAATTTCAGCAACTTCGAAGGCCTGCTCCCCAAGAAATCCGGCGGTTTCTACAAGGAGTACACGGTGCCGACGCCCGGGGAATCCGACCGTGGCGCCCGCCGGATCATCGTCGGCAAGGACTCCGCGAAGTACTACACCGCGGACCATTACGCATCGTTCAAGTTCATCGTCGAAGGCAAGTAGGAGCCCATGAAGATCTATTCCGCAGACACCTGGACCCTGGAAGAACTACAGGAGCAGATTTCCGACGCCGGCCGCAGGACCGTGATGGTCCCGCCGGCAAACACCAAGCAGGCAGTCCTGGAGGTCTTCGCGCAGGTCCTGGACTTCCCCGAGTATTACGGCGTGAACCTGGACGCGTTGAATGACTCCCTGCACGACTACGCAGATGCCCTCTCAGATGACGACGGCAGCCCGGTCACCATGATCTGGCAGGTCCCGGCGGCCTACCGCACAGACCGTTCCTTCGGAGTGGTCTGCGAAGTCCTCCAGGACGCCGAACGCTACGCCGGCCGCGACCTGGCAGTCATTGCCGTCTTCCAAAACTAAAATCGCGAACCGGCTGCACCTTCTGCGCCCCATTGGGCAACAGTGGTCCGGAGGCGTGCGTCAAAAGCGAGGAACAAGCTAGCACGCGGAGGATCAGTGTTGCCCAGTAGGGCGGACAAAGGCTTAGGCGTTCGCGATCAACCCCAGTTCAGCCTTGGAAGCCAACGCCGAGTGCTTCGGGAACACCCGGACGGTGTAGCCGAAGGAGCCGGACCGGTTGATGACCAGGGAGCCGTGGAAGAGGTGGCGTCCGCCGCCGAGGTCCTCCAGCGAGTCCAGTTCGGCCACCACGATGTCCTCGAGCTCGTCGGATTCCTCGGCACGCCCAAAGGCAACTTCCACGGAGACATCGTCGGGGGTGAGGCTGTTGAGGGCCACGTAGGCGTTGACCTGGAGGGTGTCGCCCACTTGGGGTTCCTCGGAGACACCCACGGAGTCAACGTGTTCCACCACTACCTGGGGCCAGGCGTTCCTGACCTTGGTGGTCCAGGCGGCGAGTTCCTTGGCTTCCTTGAAGCCTTCGGCAACAGCCCTGCGCCCGGAAACAGCAGCGGGGCAGTAGAGATTGTTGACGTAGTCGTGGAGCATGCGTTCTGCCGACACGGCTGGACCGAGGTGGGCCAGGGTGTGCTTGATCATGGATACCCAGTGCGTGGGCACCGTCTCCCGGCTGGACTCGGACGGTCCCGCGGCTCCGGCGCCCTGGTCGACGGTGGTGCCGTAGAAGCGCGGAGCCACCTGGTTCTCGAGGAGCTCGTACAGTGCGGATGCTTCGATGTCGTCACGTTCGTCGGCTGAGGCTCCGTTGTTGGCGGTGGGGATCGCCCAGCCGTTTTCGCCGTCGTACATTTCGTCCCACCAGCCGTCCAGGACGGACAGGTTGAGCGAGCCGTTGATGGCGGCCTTCATGCCGGAGGTGCCGCAGGCTTCCAGGGGGCGGAGCGGGTTGTTGAGCCAGACGTCGCAGCCCGGGAACAGGGTCCGGGCCATGGCGATGTCGTAATTGGGCAGGAACACGATCCTGTGGCGGACCTCGGGATCGTCGGTGAAGCGGACCAGGTCCTGGATCATCTTCTTCCCGGCGTCGTCAGCAGGATGCGACTTGCCGGCAATGACCAGTTGGATGGGGTGTTTGGGATTCAGCAGCAGGGCCTTCAACCGCGCGGGGTCGCGCAGCATGAGGGTGAGGCGCTTGTAGGTGGGTACGCGGCGCGCGAAGCCGATGGTGAGCACGTCCGGGTCCAGCACGGAGTCGGTCCAGCCGAGTTCCGCGTCAGCGGCGCCGCGCTTCTTCCACGACGCCCGGAGCCGGCGTCGAACGTCCTCGATGAGCTGTGCTCGCAGCTCCCGGCGGAGTGCCCAGACGTCTTCGTCACTGACGTTGTAGGCCAGGTCCCAGCGGCCCAGCGCTTCTGCTTCGGCACCGAACTGGTTCCGGGCCAGGGAGGAGATGCGGGGGTCAACCCAAGTGGGCACGTGGACGCCGTTGGTGACGGAGGTGATGGGGATTTCGGAGTGGTCGAATCCTGGCCACAGGCCGGCGAACATTTCGCGGGACACCACGCCGTGCAGTTTGGCCACGCCGTTGGCGCGTTGCGCCAGGCGCAGGCCCATCACTGCCATATTGAAAACGGAAGGGTTGCCGCCGTCGTAGTTTTCGCGGCCGAGTTCCAGGATGCGGTCGGTGGGCACGGCAGGGGCCAGGCCTGCTTCGAAGAAGTGCTTGATCTGCACGGTCTCGAAGCGGTCGATGCCTGCGGGGACGGGCGTGTGCGTGGTGAACACGGTGGAGGCACGTCCGGCAGCGAGGGCCTCTTCCCAGCTGAGGGGCACGTTGGGATCGGACATGGCTTCCTGGATGCGTTCGATCCCCAGGAACCCTGCGTGGCCTTCGTTGGTATGGAAAACTTCCGGAGCGGGCGTTCCGGTCAGCTCCTGGTAGACACGCAGCGCTTTGACGCCACCCATGCCCAGGAGGAGTTCCTGCTGCAGCCGGTGGTCGCCGCCGCCGCCATACAGCCGGTCGGTGATGCCGCGGGCGGCCTCGTCGTTGGAAGGAACGTTGGAGTCCAGCAGCAGCAGCGGAACGCGTCCGACGTCGGCACGCCACACGTGCGCGTGGAGCTCGCGGCCGTTGGGCAACGGAAGGGAAATGTGGACAGGCTTGCCGGGCGCGCCGTCCTTGCCCGGGTAGCGAAGAAGCGTCAGCGGCAGTCCGTCGGGATCCAGGACCGGGTAGGTCTCCTGCTGCCACGCGTCGCGGGACAACGACTGCTTGAAGTAGCCGGCCTGGTAGAGGAGCCCGACGCCGATCAGCGGCACGCCGAGGTCCGAGGCGGCTTTGAGGTGGTCGCCTGCGAGGATGCCGAGGCCGCCGGAGTACTGCGGGAGAACTTCGGTGATACCGAATTCGGGGGAGAAGTACGCTATGCAGGCCGGAGCGTCCTCACCGAGGCCCTGGTACCAGCGCGGTTCGCTAAGGTACCGGTCCAGGTCGGCCGCGGCGTGCTGCACGCGCTCCACGACCTCGCCGTTGTTGGCCAGGTCCTGCAGTTGTTCGCGGCTGATCGACCCCAAGAGGGCTATGGGGTCGTGCTGCGAAGCCTCCCAGAGAGCCGGATTGAGGCTCGCAAAAAGTTCCCGTGTGGGCCGGTGCCAGGACCAGCGCAGATTGGTCGCCAAACGGGCCAAGGGCCGGATGGGCTCGGGGAGGACGGTACGGACTGTAAACCTTCGAATTGCCTTCACGAGCGCCACACTAACGGACTCACATGGCAGCGGGAACTGCATCGGGTTTCTTTTAGGTAAAAGTCATCTTGCGTCGAGTAGATAGGTCGTGTGCTTAGCATTCTCTGATTTTTGTCGCTAACGTCGTGCTTGTGACGAATACCGCGCGAACCATCACCGCCCTGAAATCCAAGACGAAAACGGACATCACCGACGGACTTCGCTTCGGCCGGTTCCCGATCACGGCTGTCCAGCCGGTGGTTGAGGGTGGCCGTTTCCCCGCGAAGGCCTTGCCTGGCGAGGACCTCGTTGTCGGCGCCACGGTCTTCCGTGAGGGCCACGACCAGCTTGGCGTGTCGGCCGTATTGCTCGATCCGAGGGGCAGGGAGCGCCAACGCGTGCGCCTGGCGCCGGCGCAGGGTGAGCAGTGGAAGGGCCTCGACCGCTGGGAGGGTCTGATCACGCCAGGTGGCACCGGCGCATGGTCCTTCGCCATTGAGGCTTGGCATGACCGCTACGGCACCTGGCACCACAACGCCGAGGTGAAGGTCGCCGCCGGCATTGACGTGGAGTTGATGCTCGCCGAGGGCGCTGCCCTCCTCTCAGGAGCAGCCGACGACGCCGGACGCACCGGTGCGGAGAAGCGCACCTTGCGTGCCGCTTCCGTTGTGCTGGCCGACACCACCAAGTCAGCCGAGGAGCGCCTTGGCGCCGGTTTCAGCCCGGAGGTGCTGGCCGCCGTCGAACGTCTTCCGATCCGCGAACTGGTAACCGTGTCGGAGCGTTTCCCGCTTCAGGTGGAGCGCGACCTCGCAGGCCGCGGTGCCTGGTACGAGTTCTTCCCGCGTTCCGAGGGCGCCGTGCTGGACCACTCCACGGGTACGTGGACTTCCGGTAATTTCCGCACGGCAGCCAGGAGGCTCGACGCCGTGGCGGAGATGGGCTTCGATGTCATCTACCTGCCGCCCATCCACCCCATCGGCTTCCAGCACCGGAAGGGCCGCAACAACACGTTGACGCCGGGGCCGCAGGACCCGGGTTCGCCGTGGGCCATTGGTTCCAAGGATGGTGGACACGATGCCATCCACCCTGAACTGGGAACTTTCGAGGACTTTGACGCTTTCGTGGCGCGCGCCAACGAGCTGGGCCTTGAGGTCGCTTTGGACCTCGCGTTGCAGGCAGCGCCGGACCACCCCTGGGTGACTTCCAACCCTGAATGGTTCACCACGCGGGTGGACGGTTCCATTGCCTACGCTGAGAACCCGCCGAAGAAGTACCAGGACATTTATCCGCTGAACTTCGACAACGACCCGGCGGGCCTTTCCAAGGAAATCCTGCGGATCGTCCAGCTGTGGATCAGCCACGGCGTGAAGATTTTCCGGGTGGACAATCCCCACACCAAGCCTGTGTGGTTCTGGGAGTGGCTGATTGGCAAGATCAACAAGAAGAACCCCGAGGTTGTTTTCCTGGCGGAGGCCTTCACACGCCCGCCGATGATGCATGCCTTGGGTCGCGCGGGGTTCCAGCAGTCCTACACGTACTTCACCTGGCGGAACACCAAGACCGAGCTGGAGCAGTACTTCCACGAGGTCAGCCACGAGAGTCCGGCGTTCTTCCGCCCGAACTTCTTTGTCAACACCCCGGACATCCTCACCGAGTACCTGCAGTTTGGCGGTCCGGCGGCCTTCCGCATCCGGGCTGCGTTGGCCGCGACGGCCAGCCCGCTCTGGGGCGTCTACGCAGGGTACGAGCTGTACGAGCACGTGGCCCGCCCGGGCGCCGAGGAGTACATCGACAACGAGAAGTACGAGTTCAAGGCGAGGGACTGGGAGGGTGCCGCGGAATCCGGACGGACGTTGGCGCCCTACATCACCAGGCTCAACACCATCCGCAAGAACCACGTAGCGCTCGGCGACCTGCAGAACCTGACCCTGCACAGCAGCACGGATGATGCCACGATCGTGTACTCCAAGCACAAAACGCTGCCGGACGGCACCAAGGACACCTTGATCATCGTGGTTAACGTGGATCCGCACAGCGCCCGCGAAAGCACGGTCTCCCTGGACCTCGCAGCCTTGCAACTGGACCCGCAGGACTTCACGGAGGACGGCCGGTTCCGGGTGGATGACCTGATCAGCGGCCAGAGCTGGGAATGGGGCGAGCACAACTACGTCCGGCTGGATGCCCATGTAGAGCCGGCACACATCCTGAGCATCCGGAGGCAGCCTTAGTGAGTTTTTCTCCGCAGAACCCGAGCCAGTACTTCACTCCGAAGAACACCTTCGAGCTGAACGCCCCCGGTCTCCAGCATGATCCACACTGGTACCGCAAGGCAGTGTTCTACGAGGTACTGGTGCGGGCCTTTGCGGACGCCAACGGGGATGGTTCCGGCGATTTCCATGGGTTGATCGAGAAACTGGATTACCTCCAGTGGCTTGGCGTTGACTGCCTCTGGTTGCCACCGTTCTTCCATTCCCCGTTGCGCGATGGCGGCTATGACATCGCGGACTACACGTCGGTGCTGGATGAGTTCGGTACCATCAGCGACTTCAAGCGTTTGGTGGCGGAGGCGCACGCCCGGGGTGTCCGGGTGATCATCGACCTTCCGTTGAACCACACCTCGGACCAGCACCCCTGGTTCCAGGAGTCCCGGAAGGATCCCACGGGTCCCTACGGCGATTTCTATGTGTGGAGCGATACGGACGAGAAGTACCAGGACGCGCGCATCATCTTCGTTGACACCGAGGAATCCAACTGGACGTTCGATCCCATCCGGCGGCAGTTCTTCTGGCACCGTTTCTTCAGCCACCAGCCGGACTTGAACTTCGAGAACCCCAAAGTCATCGAAGCGCTCTACGACGTGATCCGGTTTTGGCTGGACCAGGGGATCGACGGCTTCCGGGCAGACGCCATTCCGTACCTGTTCGAGGAAGACGGCACCAACTGCGAGAACCTCCCGGCAACCCACACGTTCCTGCAGGACCTTCGCCGGATGGTGGACGCGAACTACCCCGGCCGGGTGATCATCGCGGAGGCCAACCAGCCGCCCCATGAAGTGGTGGAGTATTTCGGCACCGAGGAAGCTCCGGAGTGCCACATGGCGTTCCACTTCCCCATCATGCCGCGGCTCTACTATGCGCTGCGGGACCAGAAGGCCGCACCCATTATCGAGACCCTGCGCGACACCCCGGACATTCCCAAGGGTGCCCAGTGGGGGACGTTCCTGCGCAACCACGATGAACTCACCCTGGAGATGGTGCCGGCCGAGGAACGCGCAGCCATGCTGGGCTGGTACGCCCCGGATCCCCGGATGCGGGCCAACATCGGCATCCGTCGCAGGCTGGCGCCACTGCTGGACAACTCCCGCTCCGAGATTGAGCTCATCAACGCGCTGCTGCTTTCCCTGCCCGGCAGCCCCTTCCTGTACTACGGGGACGAGATCGGCATGGGAGACAACATCTGGCTCGATGACCGTGATGCCGTCCGTACCCCCATGCAGTGGAATCCCGACCGCAACGCGGGTTTCTCCGGTGCGGATCCAGGCAAGCTGTACCTTCCGGTCATCCAGTCGCTGGTCTACAACTACAGCATGGCCAACGTTGAGGCGGAGGCTGCGCACTCAGGTTCGCTGCTGCGCTGGACCCGGCAGATCCTCAGCGTCCGCAAGAACCACCCGGTGTTTGGCTTGGGTGGATTCCGGCACATCGAGGCGGACCATGAGGTGGTCCTGGCCTATGTACGGGAACTGCCGGCGGGCAACCCGGAGGGGGAGGACGCGGAAACCATTCTGTGCGTGTTCAACCTTTCCCAGCACCCCGTGGCGGCAACGTTGGACATTCCCGAATTCGCGGGCCGCGGCCTGCGCGACATTTTCGGCGGCCAGCCCTTCCCGGCCGTCGGCGACAACGGTCACCTGACCGTGATGCTGGGCAGCCACAGCTTTTACTGGCTGCGGGTCCGCTCGGCGTTTTCCAATCCCTCGTCGCCTTTTACCCAGGCGATTCCCGTGGTGACCTCCAAAGGATGAGATGAGCAAGGAAAACTTGAACCCCTCCGTTGAAGGACTTCTCCGGAACTGGCTGCCAACCAAGCGCTGGTTCCCGGTCAAGAGCCCCGATTTTGTGCTGGAGCAGGTGGGAGGCTTCAGCCTCCCGGGCCTTGGCAACGACACTGCGTTTGAGGTGGTGCTGCTGGCGGTGACCTACCGGACGGCCGACGGCGGTCCCCGGACTGACGTTGTGCAGGTTCCGTTGAGCTACAGGAGCCAACCGCTGGTGGATGCCCCGGCGGCGTTGTTGGGCGAGTTCACGGATGCCTCGGGGCTGCACCTGGTGTACGACGCCGTTTACGATCCGGATTTCGTCACCTCCTGGTTGGAGCTGATGCGCAGCGAGGGAGCGGTGGGAGGTGCCCAGGGGCATCTCACCCGCGGCCGCGTGGCGCTCCCGAAAAACCCCACGTCCGTCCGCGTGCTGTCCGGCGAGCAATCCAACACCTCCGTCATCATCGACGACGGCGATTCAGCAGCGATCCTAAAAATCTTCCGGGTGCTGGCCGCCGGGAAGAATCCCGAAGTCGAGCTTGGCGCCGCACTGACCGCAGCGGGAACCAGCGAGGTTCCGGCGACGCTCGGCTGGATAACCGGCTCGTGGGAGGGACCGGCATCGGACGGTTCCACCGCGGCCACCGGCGAACTGACGGTAGCGCACGAGTTCCTGCTCGGAGGGCTCGATGCCTGGCGCCTGGCCGTAGAGGCAGCGGCGGCCGGCAAGGATTTCACTGCAGAGGCCCGCGGGCTCGGGGCGGCGACCGCGACGGTCCATGCCCGGCTTGCCGAAACCTTCGGCACCCAGGACGGACAGGAACAGGGCCCGGACATCATCGCGACTGTAGCCCGACGCGTCCGCCAGTCGTGGGCAGAGGCCGCATCCGCCGTCGGGCCCTATGACGAGAACCTCGACGAGTTGTTGGCGGCCCTGGATCCCCGGGACGTTGGCCAGTTGCAACGCGTTCACGGCGACCTCCACCTGGGCCAGATCCTTTTGGTTCCCGGCGCTGAGGGGCGGCCGGGGCGGTGGGCGATCCTGGACTTCGAAGGCGAGCCGCTCCGCACCATCGATGAACGCAATACCCCGGATCTTCCCCTGCGGGATGTCACGGGCATGCTGCGCTCCTTCGACTACGCCGCCGGGGCCGCCATGCGCGAGAATCCGGACGCCGCAGTGACCGCAACCTGGGTTGACGACTGCGCTGCAGCGTTCCTTGAGGGGTACATCGATGTCACTCCGGGAGCCATAGACCGCCGCTCGCCGCTCTTTGTGGCATTGTGGCTGGACAAGGCCTTATATGAGGTGGTCTACGAGCTGCGTAACCGGCCCGACTGGTTGTCGATCCCGGTCAACGCCTCGCGACGAATCCTCGACAACACAAGCCGCGGCAAGCATGCGGCAGCTACAGCGGAAGGTAATGACATGACTGGCTCTGCACGCACCGAACGGCCCCGAGTCCCCCTGCACGTGGACTCCGAGACCTTGGAACGCGTGGCGGCCGGCGCCTACCACGCGCCCCACTCCGTGCTCGGCGCTCACTTGGACGATCACGGCCACGTCACCATCCGCACCGTAAAGCACCTCGCGAAATCCGTGGCTGTGGTGACCGAAGCCGGCCGCACCGACATGACGCATGAGGCCCACGGCGTCTGGACTGCCGTCCTTGAACCGCTGCAGGCCGGCCACGTGCCGGACTACCGTTTGGAAGTGGTGTACGACGCCGAACCCGTCACCATTGATGACCCGTACCACTACCTGCCTACCGTGGGTGAGGTGGACCTGCACCTGATTGGTGAAGGCCGTCATGAGCGCCTCTGGGATGTCCTCGGTGCGCACGTACAGCACTACCGTTCCGCACTGAGCGACGTGGACGGAGTCTCATTCGCAGTATGGGCCCCCAACGCCCAGGCAGTCCGCGTCAAGGGCGACTTCAACGGCTGGGACGGCCGCTCCCACGGAATGCGTTCCCTCGGCTCTTCAGGCGTGTGGGAACTCTTCATCCCGGGCGTTGT
Source organism: Paenarthrobacter sp. TE4293 (assembly GCF_050435325.1). Lineage (NCBI taxonomy): Bacteria > Bacillati > Actinomycetota > Actinomycetes > Micrococcales > Micrococcaceae > Paenarthrobacter > Paenarthrobacter sp. TE4293. Next base: position 2,324 of record NZ_JBNJRY010000006.1, on the reverse strand, counting down.
AGCAGGGGCGTGCTACAAATACGAGATCCTGACCAAGGCCGGCGACTGGATCGAGAAGGCCGACCCGCTGGCCTTCGGCACGGAGGTTCCGCCGTTGACGGCCTCACGCGTGGTCGACGCCAGCTACCGCTTCAAGGACGCGGAGTGGATGGACGCCCGTGCGCGGAGGGACCCGCACAACTCGCCCATGAGCGTTTACGAAGTGCACCTGGGGTCCTGGCGGCTGGGCCTTGGCTACAAGGAACTGGCCAAGGAACTCGTGGACTACGTGAAATGGCTTGGCTTCTCCCATGTGGAGTTCATGCCGGTGGCTGAGCACCCCTTCGGTGGATCCTGGGGTTACCAGGTAACGTCCTACTTCGCTCCGACCTCACGCTTCGGACACCCGGATGAGTTCAGGTTCCTGGTGGACTCCCTTCACCAAGCGGGCATCGGCGTGCTCTTGGACTGGGTTCCCGCCCACTTCCCCAAGGATGCCTGGGCCCTGGCCCAGTTTGATGGCCAGGCCTTGTACGAGCACTCGGACCCCGCGCTGGGCGAACACCCGGACTGGGGAACCCTGATTTTCGACTTCGGACGCAGTGAGGTCCGGAACTTCCTGGTGGCCAACGCTCTCTACTGGCTGGAGGAATTCCACATCGACGGCCTGCGCGTGGATGCCGTGGCGTCCATGATCTACCTGGACTACTCCCGCGAGGAAGGTCAGTGGCGTCCCAACAAGTTCGGAGGCCGGGAAAACCTCGAGGCGATTTCCTTCATGCAGGAAGTCAATGCGACCGTCTACAAGTCGCACCCGGGTGCCATCATCATCGCTGAGGAGTCCACGGCATTCCCCGGCGTCACCGCACCCACCAACCATGGCGGCCTGGGCTTCGGACTCAAATGGAACATGGGGTGGATGCACGATTCGCTCAAGTACATTTCCGAGGACCCCATCAACCGTAAGTGGCACCACGGAACCATTACGTTCTCCCTGGTCTACGCGTTCACCGAGAACTTCCTGTTGCCGATCAGCCACGACGAAGTTGTTCACGGCAAGGGCTCCATGCTGCGGAAGATGCCCGGCGACCGTTGGCAGCAGCTGGCCAACCTCCGTGCTTTCTTTGCCTACCAGTGGGCCCACCCCGGCAAGCAGCTCATTTTCATGGGTACCGAGTTCGGGCAGGAAGCCGAATGGTCCGAGCAGTACGGCTTGGACTGGTTCCTCGCAGATATCCCGGCGCACCGAGGGCTGCAGCTCCTGGTCAAGGATCTCAACGGGCTCTACACGTCTACGCCGGCTCTGTACGAGCGCGACAATGAGGCCGGTGGTTTCCAGTGGATCAACGGCGGGGACGCCGACCACAATGTCCTGTCGTTTATTCGCTGGGATCAGGACGGCAAACCGTTGGTCTGCGTCGTGAACTTCTCCGGTGGTCCGCACCGGGACTATCTCGTTGGCGTACCGGCTGCCGGGGAGTGGACAGAAGTGCTGAATACCGATTCTGAAAACTACGGCGGTTCGGGGGTGGTCAACGCGGGAGCGCTGCAGGCCACGACACCCGGTACGGACGGACAGCCCGCAACGTTGACCGTCACACTTCCTCCGCTTGGTGCTTCCTGGTTCGCGCCCGCTGAGTAAGGCCGTATGAGTAGGGCCGGCCGAAGTGGGCCGGCTCCAAGGATTCCGCGGGAGGGGAGGGTCCGGAGCTACCTGCTCCAGGCCCTCCTTCCCTGAGTTTCCGGGGATCCCGCGGTGGCGGTGGACCCCCCGGGAGATGGGTTTTGCCATCTCCCTCAGGTAGGGGTATAGTTAGTACCCGCGCTGCTCCCCAGTGGAGGCCGGTGAAACTGACAAGAAACCGCAAGGAAAATCAAGTCAAGCTTGCCGATTTGACCCGGAGGCAGGCAGCGTGTAAGTTTGAAAAGTTGCTCCGGAGCGATCCTGGACCCTGTGGGGTGTGGGTGGTGCCGGTAGTGTCTGTTGTTTGAGAACTCAATAGTGTGCCAAGTTTGTTGATGCCGATTGTTTTATTGATTGGTTGAAATTATGGCTGGATCATTGCGCACCCCCGTGTGTGGTGGTCTGGTTTTCAGCTGGTTTCGAATTTTGTGCAGCCGTGTTCGCCGTTATTTCCGGTGGGTGTGGTTGTGTCTGTTTGATTTGTTTTACTTCAACGGAGAGTTTGATCCTGGCTCAGGATGAACGCTGGCGGCGTGCTTAACACATGCAAGTCGAACGATGATCCTCAGCTTGCTGGGGGGATTAGTGGCGAACGGGTGAGTAACACGTGAGTAACCTGCCCTTGACTCTGGGATAAGCCTGGGAAACTGGGTCTAATACC